>NZ_BAAGVM010000002.1:364455-598205 GCF_054780875.1 Marinactinospora endophytica
CGCTCTGGTATTCGTGGGTTCCGGGTGTCACCGTTCAGCCGAAGATGTCGTGGGTGGTGTGGGCGGTGGCGGCGCGGCGGAGCCAGGTGTCGAGGAGGTCGAGGTCGGTGCAGGTGGTGATGCGCTGGCGGGCCTCGTCGGTGACGGGGATGTCGCGTGCGGAGAGCACGGCCAGGACGCTCTCGGCCTTCCCCTCGGCCACGTATTTGCGGGCGAAGTCGCTCTGGTATTCGTGGGTTCCGGGTGTCACCGTTCAGCCGAAGATGTCGTGGGTGGTGTGGGCGGTGGCGGCGCGGCGGAGCCAGGTGTCGAGGAGGTCGAGGTCGGTGCAGGTGGTGATGCGCTGGCGAGCCTCGTCGGTGACCGGGATGTCGCGTGCGGAGAGCACGGCCAGGACGCTCTCGGCCTTCCCCTCGGCCTTCCCCTCGGCCACGTACTTGCGGGCGAAGTCGCTCTGGTATTCGTAGGTTCCCGTTGCCATCAGTTCCTCCAGGTACTTCCGGGCGGTCTCGGGAAGCGCCGCGAGCACATAGTCAGTGTAGAGCCGCATCCGTGCGTCATCGATCGATCGCAGCGAGTGTTCGAGCGCGTCGAGCACCCGGGGGTCCTCACCGTGGGCGAGGGCCGACAGCACGGCCAGCTCGGGTGAGCGGACCGCGCGCTCCGGATCGGTGAGAGCCGGAATCGTGTCCGGGCCGACGGCCAGGGGGGTCAGGACCCAACCCGGATGCCCCATGTCGATGGGGGAGCCGCACCAGGTCGCGGTCGACTCGTCGGGGCACAGCACCAGCAGCACGGCGGGACAGTTCAACCGGGCGCGGACCGTGGCCAGGTAGACGGGCCAGGTCAGCCTCTTGCCGGGGTCGCGTCCGCGTTGGATCTCCACGACCACGGCCAGCACCGGGCCGTCGGAGCGCAGCGTGACCACCGCGTCGGCGCGGTATTCGGTGGGTTCGCAGTCGGTGAGGTCTCCCGGCTCGACCCTGGACTCGGAATGGTCGGGGATCCTCATCCCGAGGGCCTCGTTCAGCAGCGCCGGAGCCAGGGAGGGGGCGTTGCGGAACATCTGGATCAGGATCTCGTGATCTCGTGTGGGCACGGTCGCGAAGTTACCGAAGGTATCGGCCGTGTCACTGTGGATCGGGGCGATCGGTGGTCCGATGCCGGAAGTTTCCCCCACGGCTGGAATTCCCGGTGTTCCGTGGTGTTGGCAACGACGTGGCGACCTCACGACGACTGCGTTCGATCCCCCTGTCCGTCCTCGACCGATCCAGTGTCCGCCGGGGCCGGGAACCCGCCGAAGCGGTCCGGGAGACGGTGCGTTTCGCTCGGCGGGTGGAGGAGCTGGGCTACCACCGTTTCTGGGTCTCCGAGCATCACGGGGTCCCCGGGCTGGCCGGTCCCGCGCCCACGGTCCTCGCCGCGGCGGTCGCCGCGGCCACCTCGCGTATCCGGGTGGGGACGGGGGGAGTGATGCTTCCCAACCACCGGCCGCTCGTGGTGGCCGAGCAGTTCGGCGTGCTCCAGGCGCTGCACCCGGGGCGTATCGACATGGGGGTGGGGCGTTCCCTCGCCTTCACCGGGGCCATCAGACGGGCCCTGGGCACCGGCATGGACGCCACCGCCGACTTCTCCGAGCGCCTGGCCGAGCTGCTCGGCTATTTCACTGGTGACCCGTCCCGCCCTTCGGGGGTGCGGGCCTATCCGGGGGAGGGGCTGAGGCCGGCGCCCTTCCTGTTGGCCACCGGTGAGGGCGCGCTGGTCGCGGCGGGTCTGGGACTGCCCTTGGTGGTCGCCCCGGTGGGAGGGGAGGGGCGGATGGTCGATCTGATCGCCCGCTACCGGGAGCGGTTCCGCCCTTCGGTGTGGTCCCAGGCCCCTTACGTGGTGGTGTCGGGCAACGTCGCGGTCGCCGAGAGCGCCGAGCGCGCCCGGTCGCTGTTGGTGCCGGAGGCGTGGGCGAACGCCCACGCAAGGGTCCATGGCGTCTTTCCTCCGCTGGAGCCCGCGGAGGAGATCGAGGGGCGCGTGATGTCCCGGCAGGAGCGGGAGCGGTTCGACGCCGCGATGCGGGGCCACGTCCACGGGACGGGCGAGGAGGTGGCTCAGGCGCTGGAGGGGCTGGTCGAGCGTACGGGCGCCGACGAGCTGTTGGTGACCACCAGCACGTTCGACCGGGAGGAGATGCTCGATTCCTACCGGCGCCTGGCCCGGGTCGCGGCTCTGGCCTGAAGTGGCCGCCCGACCCCCGGAAAAGCGACAAAAGTATATAGATGGTGCGATAGGAGTACTTTTCTCGCAAAAAATCCCATTCATTTTTCAAGTTCTCAAGACTGATATTTCCCCGTTTTTTGAGTTTCGTGGCGAAATGTCACATGTCAGAGAACGGGGAAACCGCATGGTGATGTCACGTCGGACCGCTTTAGGCGCTTCGTTCGTCGCGGGAGCGGGAGCGCTCCTGGCGGGCTCGGCAACGGCCCTCGCCGCGCCGCTGCCAGAGGGGGCGGCCGTCGATGCCACCTCAGCCCTCGACCTGCTGAAGAAGGGCAACCTGCGCTGGCAGCGTGGGGAGCAGCGCCACCCCCACGAGGGCGCGGCCCGGCGCTCCGAGCTGGTCGCCGGCCAGCAGCCCTTCGCGATCATTCTCGGCTGCGCCGACTCCCGGGTCCCCCCGGAGCTGGTCTTCGACCGGGGGCTGGGCGACCTCTTCACCGTCCGTTCCGCCGGGCAGGTCCTCGACGAGTCCGTCCTCGGCAGCATCGTCTACGGCGTCGAGCACCTGCACGTGCCCCTGATCGTGGTGCTCGGCCACGCCTCCTGCGGCGCCGTGGCCGCCGCGGTCGACGCCCACGAGACCGGGCAGGTCCCCGGTGGGCATGTCGGCTACCTCGTCGAACAGATCCTGCCGGTGATCGAGGCGACTCCCGGGGGCGACGACCCGGTCGACGCCGGTGTCAGCGCCAACGCGCGGCACATCGCCGGACTGCTGCGCGCCGATCCCGAGCTCGCCGGGCACGTCGCCGACGGGTCCCTCCGGGTCGTCGCGGCCCGTTACGACCTCGACGACTCCCGGGTGAGCTTCCTCGACTGATCCGGTGCCGTGCCGCCGGTCCGCGCCCGCTGCCGCGGCGCGGGCCGGCCGTCAGCCGATCAGGCCGCGTTCGTGCAGCCGTTCCAGGACCCGCCGCCCGGCCGGGGCACACCGCGCGGCGTCGTCGAGGCCGAGCCAGGCGATCTCCTCGATCTCCCTGCTGGGAACGGGCTCGCCGTCGTGCTCGGCGGTGTAGCAGGTCAGCCGGACCCGGGTGCCCGGGGCGTGGCCGTGCGCCTCGGCGTCGATCACCGCGAACGGTTCCAGCGTCTCGGGCCGCAACCGGACCGACAGCTCCTCCTCGACCTCGCGGAGCAGCGCCTCGGCGTCGCTCTCGCCGGGCTCACGCTTGCCGCCCGGGAGATAGTAGGCGTCCTTGCCGGTGGAACGTACCTTGAGCACCCTGCCCTCCCGCACGTGGACCCAGGCGAGGGCGTCGATGACCGCCGGCGCGGCAGCCGAGGAGGCGGAGGTTCCCATGTCCCCCAGGATAGGCGCTCCCGGGTGACGGCGGCCGGTCCCGGCAGGTCAGCCGCCCTCGGCGAAGGCGGTGCGATCCTCCTCGCCGAACCGTTCCTCCAACGCCTCGGGGGAGGCGTCGGCGTCGATCTGCTCCGGCGCCATCCCCCGCGCCGTCTCGATCGCGCCCAACCGTCGCAGCGCCCGGTCTCGCGCGTACTCCACCAGCTTCTCGGGCGGGGGCGTGGAGGCGTCCGTGTTCGCGCTGGTGTTGCCCCGGACGCCCGGGCCCACCGGCCCCACGACCGCCAGCACGTGGGGGAGCAGCTCGCGCACCCGTTCCTCGGCGACGGACCAGTTGGCGTCGTCAGCGGCGACGTGGCGACGGCAGGTGAAGGTGCCCCAGGCCATGTGGCGACGTTCGTCGTCGCCGATGTGCCGGATGATCCGGCGCATGCCCGGGAACAGGCCCCGCGCCGTGCAGATGTGCTGCCAGGAGTGGTAGCCGGTCAGCGCCAGCGAGCCCTCGATGATGTGGTTGTAGGTCACCGAGGCGCGGACCTGGTTGCGCGGTCCCGGATCGTCGTCGAGCGCGGCGAGCGCGGCGGGCAGCTCCTCGTAGAACAGGACGCGGTAACCGGGGCTGTCGCGTACATGGGCGTGCAGGTCGACGTCGACGCCCAACGCGTCCAACCAGCGGCGGAAGGCCTGGACGTGCTTGGCCTCCTCGAAGGCGAACTGGGTCAGGTACATCTCGTCGCCGAGACGCCCCTCGGCCGCCATTGCGCGGACGAACGGCTGGATGTCCTGGGTCACCGCCTCCTCGCCGGCGACGAACTGGGCGCACAACCGTAGAATCGGCTCCCGGGCCGAGGCGGGCAGGGCGGCCCAGTCCTCGGCGTCTCGGCTCAGGTCGATGGCGGCGGGATCCCAGAAGCGGGCGTTGCCCTTGGCGAACAGCCGGAGCGGGAGGGAATCCCAGTTCAGGCCGCCGGCGCGGAGGGAATGGAAGCCGTCGCGGCGGGGAGCCGGCGGCGGGGGCGCGGGGCGGGACGGAGCTGGCATGGTCTTCCCTCCGCTGGGGGGCGCTGCCATCCCATGATGGGCGGCCCCGGGTACCGGGTAAAGGGCGCGGGGGAAATCTCCGTGACGCGGCCATGGCCGGCCGTGTCCGAGCCGCACATCGCGTCCCGCGAAACGGTACCGTCGGGAGGTGTCGTCCGCACGGGGCCGGTCGCGGCCCCGCAGCCCCGTGACCGCGGCGCCGGTGGCGCTGCTCATCGCCAATGCCCTAGTGGCGGTTTCCTACCTGCTGTTCGTGTTCGGAGATCCGGGAGAAAACGTGTTCTGTGGGAGTCCGTCGGCCGCCGGTTACGCCGATTGCGTCGACCAGATGACGCTGTTCGCGATCGCGTCGCTGATTCCCGCGATGCTCGCGCTGATCCTCATGGTCGCGGCCTTCATCACCCCCGGGTTGCGCGAGCGGCCCGGCCTGCGCGCGCAGACGCTCGGCTACTCCCTCATCGCCTGGGTGATCGCGGGTTCCACCTTCGTCCTGGGCGGCCTGCCCTCGGTCTAGCCCTCGGTGCCCGCCGCGATGAGCTCCTCGAC
The DNA here is from genome assembly GCF_054780875.1 of Marinactinospora endophytica. Taxonomy (NCBI): domain Bacteria; kingdom Bacillati; phylum Actinomycetota; class Actinomycetes; order Streptosporangiales; family Nocardiopsidaceae; genus Marinactinospora; species Marinactinospora endophytica. The sequence continues at coordinate 369,617 of NZ_BAAGVM010000002.1, forward strand.
GGTGACCAGGCGGTAGCCGTCGGCCTGGAGTCCTTCGACGATCGGGCGGATGGCGTCGCGGGTGGCCTGGCGGGCACCGTACATGGGGTGCAGCAGCACGATCGAACCCGGTCCTACCTCGCGCAGCGTCTGCCGGGTGATGGCGGCGGCGTCGGAGGTCCCGGCGGAGTCCGGTTCGACGTCCCAGGTGACCGTCGTGCGTCCGGTCGCGTCCAGGTAGCGGGGGAGCGCCACGAGCTTCTTGCCGTTGGGCGGGCGGAAGACGATCTCACCCGAGTAGCCGGTGGCCCGGATCGCCGCGTCGGTGCGTTCGATCTCCTCGGCGATGAACTCCGGTGAGCGCAGCACCATCCGCTGGTGGGAGTAGGAGTGGTTGCCGATCTGGTGGCCGGCGGCGGCGATCCGCCTGCCGAGGTCCGGACGTTCCTCCAGCTCGCGGCCGGTCAGGAAGAACGTCGCGGGCACCCCCAGGTCGGCCAGCGTCGCCAGGACCTCGTCGGTGTGTTCGGACGGGCCGTCGTCGAAGGTCAGCGCGACGACCCGGTCCTGCGTCTCGACCCGGTGGACGATCCCGCCGTAGAACTGGAACGAGCGCGCGTTCATGACGGCTCTCGTGCCGGCGAGCACCAGGACGACGGCGAGCAGGGCCGAGGCGATCGCGCACACGCGTCGAAGACGGGGGGAACCCAGGGCCACGCGGACCTCCGAGGACAGGGGGAAAGGGGGCGGTGGGGCGGTTCAGATCTCGTTGCCGGCGAGCACGTCACCGGAGTCGACGATCCGGTAGGCGTAGCCCTGTTCGGCGAGGAAACGCTGACGGTGTGCCGCGTAGTCCTGGTCGAGGGTGTCGCGCGTGACGACCGCGTAGAAGCGGGCGCCACGGCCGTCGCTCTTGGGGCGCAGAACCCGGCCCAGCCGCTGCGCCTCCTCCTGGCGCGACCCGAACGAGCCCGACACCTGGATGGCGACCCCCGCCTCGGGCAGGTCGATCGAGAAGTTCGCGACCTTGGAGACCACGAGCGTGCGCAGCCTCCCCGAGCGGAAGTCCCCGAACAGCCGTTCGCGCTCGGCGACCTTGGTCTCGCCCTTGATGACGGGGGCGTCCAGGGCGGCGGCGATCTCGTCGAGCTGGTCGATGTAGGAGCCGATGACGAGGATCTGCTCCTCCGCGTGGCGCTGCACGAGTTCGCGCACCACCTCGATCTTGGCCGGGGCCGAAGCGCAGAAGCGGTACTTGTCCTCGGGCTCGGCCGTGGCGTAGGCGAGCCGCTCATCGTCGCCCAACGCGACCCTGACCTCGACACAGTCGGCCGGCGCGATCCACCCCTGGTTCTCCATCTCCTTCCAGGGGGCGTCGTACCGCTTGGGGCCGATGAGGGAGAACACGTCCCCCTCGCGGCCGTCCTCGCGGACCAGCGTCGCCGTCAGTCCCAGGCGGCGACGGGCCTGGAGGTCGGCGGTCATCCGGAAGATGGGGGCCGGCAACAGGTGGACCTCGTCGTAGATGATCAGGCCCCAGTCGCGCGCCTCGAACAGTTCCAGGTGGGTGTGGACGCCTTTGCGGCGCGCCGCCATCACCTGGTAGGTCGCGATGGTGACCGGCCGGATGTCCTTGCGGGCGCCGGAGTACTCGCCGATCTCGTCCTCGGTGAGGCTGGTGCGGCGCAGGAGTTCGGCGCGCCACTGGTGCACCGAGACGGTGTTGGTCACCAGGATCAGGGTGGTCGCCTTCGTCAGCGCCATCGCCGCCGCGCCGACGACCGTCTTTCCCGCGCCGCACGGCAGTACGACGACGCCCGAGCCGCCGGAGTGGAAGCTCTCGGCGGCCTCCCGCTGGTAGCCGCGCAGCTCCCAGTCGCCCTTGGCCAACTCGATCGGGTGGGCCTCGCCGTCGATGTAGCCGGCCAGGTCCTCGGCCGGCCAGCCGAGCTTGAGCAGGGCCTGTTTGAGGTTGCCGCGTTCGCTGGGGTGGACGACGACGCTGTCGGAACCGATGCGGTCGCCGAGCATCGGCGCGATCCGCTTGGAACGGACGACCTCCTCCAGCACCGCGCGGTCCACGGCCTCCAGCACCAGGCCGTGGGCCGGGTGGGTGACGAGCCGCAGCCGCCCGTAACGGTCCATGGTGTCGGCGACGTCGACGAGCAGCGAGTGGGGGACGGGGTAGCGCGAGTAGGCGATGAAGGCGTCGACGACCTGTTCGGCGTCGTGGCCGGCGGCGCGCGCGTTCCACAGGGCGAGGGGGGTGACCCGGTAGGTGTGGACGTGCTCGGGGGCGCGTTCCAGTTCGGCGAACGGCGCGATCGCGCGGCGGCACTCGTCGGCCAGCTCGTGGTCGACCTCGAGGAGGAGGGTCTTATCGGACTGGACGATGAGCGGTCCGGCGGTCACGGTTCTCCTTCTTCCGGCGGTGCGCCGCCTCGGGCCGGGGCACGCGGCCCCGGCTGACGGGGGGCGCGCCTTATGTCCGCCGGGTGGGGGACGGTGCGGCGGGGACGGGCGATACCGTCCCGCCACAGACCAACGCGGCCCCGACCCGGGAGAATTCCCGCGCGCGGGATCCGCCACACTGTCTCCGCCGCTGGCCGCGACCGGTCACGGGCTCGTGGCGATGATGATCCCGATGACGACGGCGCCGATGGCGAGCAGCCCGATGTGGATGAGGTTGCACAACCACGCCCAACGGGTGAACTTCTCCGCCTGGTCGGGTTCGCGGTCCTTGCTCAGCGCGATGGCCGCGAACACGATGCCCACGATGTTCGTCGCGCCGCAGCACAGGACGGTGATCACGATGGCGACGACCAGGGCGAAGATCGTACTGCCCTTGGACGGGGGCGGGCTCGCCGGCGGGTAGGGGGGACCGTAGCCGCCGCCGCTCCATCCGCCGCCCTGTCCGTATCCACCGGGCTGGTCATACCCGCTGGGCTGGCCGTACCCGCCACCCCAGCCGGCTCCCCCGGGAGGGCCACCGTTCCCGTACTCCGGTGGCCACTGGCTGCTCATCGCTCCCCGCTTCCGTTCCTCGGAGCCCCCGTGGAGGGCGTCGTCCTCGTCTTCGGCATCCGACCCTACAGAAGCCGGGGAGGAGGTTCGGCCATGCCCGGGGAGGGGTCAGTAGTTGGTGACCGGCGCGATGTCGTTCACCCACGATCCGGCCTGGGTGAGGATGATGCCGGACAGGATCACGGTGACCAGGAGCATCACCGCGCCGGCGCCGAGGCAGTACCAGGAGTAGCGGGTCAGGGTCTCGGCCTCCTCGTGGAGACCGCGGTCGCGTTTGTGCGCGGCACGGACCGCGAACACGATGCCGATCACCCCGAACAGCCAGTTCGCGCAGCACAGGAAGGTCAGCGCGTGCAGCACCAGGGCCATCGTGGAGCTGCTGGAGCCGCCGGCGGGCCGATCGGAGGAGACCTCCCGGACGCCGTCGGGGTCCCGGGGACGCCCGCGGAAGGGGCGGCTCTCGTCGGGGGAGGAGGCTCCCGGGGGGAGCGACGGGGGGTGACTCATGGGCGTTCGCTGCCCCTCTCCGCGGATCGGCGACCGGATACGGTCCTATCTCATCAGACCGGGACCTGCCGCGCAGGGCCGGAGGGGGAACCGGCGGGCGAGCCGTCGCGGCCCCTCAGGCGCCGTCCCGCTCCAACGAGGCGACCCCGGTGATGCGGTGGACGGTGAACCGGCGGACCGCGTCGCGGGTCGCGTCGTAGGCGGTGAGGAAACCGCCGTCCACGCGCTGCGGCTCCACGATGTGGCTGCTGGCCCGCCCCTCGGGGTCGAGGTAGCCGATCCACACCCGCTGTCCCTGCGCCGCGGCCCGGTTCAACGCCGTGAGCGTCGCGGCGGTGGAGGGACGGGACGGTCCGTTGGGCGGGGCCGCGACGGGGGTGCGCGCGGCCGTCGCCGCCTCGTCGCCGGCGCGCAGGGCGCGCACCGCGGCCGCGCGCAGCCGGGGACCGGGGACCGGAGGGCTGTCGAGGCCCCCGTCGGGGGCGTGCTCCTCCGCCCGTCGCGCGTCCGGGCGGCTCAGCTGCATCGTCCCGTCGGCCGCCTCGGGGACCGGGTGGTAGCCGAGTTCCGTCAGCCTGTCCAGGAGGACCGGCCGGGTGGTCCGGCTGGCGACGACGGTGGGCGCGAGCCGGACCAGCACGAGGTCGTCGGCCCTGCGGTCGCCGAGGAGCTCGTCCAGGAGCGCGGGCTCGTCACAGCGCAGGTAGCTGGAGGCGGTGCCGACCCGAAGCCGGCCGTGCCGGCGGGCGACGTCGGCGATCAGGTAGCGCAGCGCCTGGGGCAGCGGTGTCTTCGAGTGCCGCTCCAAGAGGCCGATGAGGTCCGCGGCGCCATGTCCGGCGTCCAGCGCGCGCCGGATGGACGATTCGCCGAACCGGTAGACGGTGGCCCCGCCGGTCGATTCGACGTCGGCGGCGAGCGCCAGTTCGCGGGCCAGCGAGGGGACGAGGGGGCCGGGCGCGATGGCGGTGAGGTCGCCCTGGATCAGGATGTGGTCGACGGGCTCGGGGAGTTCGGCGGCGAGCGCGCGGACGGTGGCGGAGTCGGCCGCCTCGGCGACGGTTTGGCCGTCCGTGGTCTCGTCGAGCAGCGCGCGGGTGTGCGGGGCGAGCGCGTCCCGGCCGGTCAGGCCGAGCAGGGCGGCCTCGGCGAGGGTGGAGTCGAGGAGCTCGTCGAAGCCCCGGCCCTGCCGGCGGGGGCGTCGCCAGGCCAGGCGGGCGGCGATGGAGTCGCGGGTGGGCGCGGTCCCCTCGGGCGCCTCGGCGAGGACCCCGAGCACGTCCCGGCGTACCTCGGGGGCCGGGCGCCGGTCCAGCCCTTCGCCGAGCACGTTGCGGGAGCGTCCGCGCGCGTCGGTGGAGCCGGCCAGGCTCGCCACCCGGGTCGAGCCCAGCCAGGCCGAGGCCAGGAGCGCCCAGCGTCGGGCCGGTTCGGTGACCCGCCACACGTCGTAGTGGCCGGTGGGCAGCCATTCCCCGTCCACCTCGGAGGTGGCGGCGATCAGTCCGGCCGTGTGGGCCGCCTCGATGACGACGGCGGCCGTGGTGTCGTCGGTGTCGAGGAGGCGGGCGCTGCGTCGCAGGTCGCGTACTCCCAGCCCGCCGCTGCGCAGCACCGAGGGAGGGTCCTCGGCCCAGTGCTCCACAAGCTCCTCGACGTAGCGGATGACGGTGAACGCCTGCCCGGCCGCGGCCCGGGTCACCGTCAAGGGGGAGCGTTGAGGGCCGTCGAGTTCGGGAGGGTGAGGGGCGGCCTCGCGGAACAGCCGTCCGCCGCGGAGGCGCAGCGCGATCTCGCGGGGCAGGGTGACGGTGTGCTCGCCGGTGACGTAGAGGAGGCCGCGGGCGAGCAGCCGCTCGACCGGGGAGGCGGCCGACGCGATGTCGGCGTCGGGCCGGGCCTGGGAGACCGTGCCGTCGGGCGGCCCCCAGACGAGACGGTCGAGCACGGACCGGGCGTCGGGACCGGCGTCGTCGAGCAGGGCGTCGACGCGGTCGGGGGAGCACAGGGCCGCGGAGAGGCGGTCGGCGGGGTCACCCTCGCCATAGCCGGTGGGCAGTCCCAGGTCGGCGGCCAGCCGGTCGAGCTGGGACAGGGGACGTCCGCTGAGGAGGACGCGGAGGGGAGGCCCGAGCCCGGCCGGACGGGGCAGGATGTCGCGCAGCGCGGTGACGGGGCGCAGCCGCCCCTCCTCCTCCCACACCAGTGCCGTGGCGCGCAGCCGCTCCAGCGCGGCCGCGAACCGGTCCGTGGGAGCCGCCATGGCCGTGGCGAGCGCGGAGGGGGCCACCCCGTGCGGGGAGCGTCCGGAGCGCTCATCGCCCAGCGCGACCACCCCTTCGAGCACCTGGAGTTCGAAGAGGTGGAGCTGGTCGAGGACGCGCACGACCGAGGGGCGCGACGCCGCCCGGGCGGCCAGCGCCGCGATGTCGGCCGGGACCGGCGTGAGCAGGTCGGGTCGCGCGGCGAGGAGCGCGTCGAGTTCGGCGTCGGAACGTTCGCGCAGCCAGGACGTGTAGGTGGGAGGACGCCCTGCACCCTGGTGGGCCGCAGGGCCGGCGTCGTCGATCATCGCTCATCACGCTATGCCATGGCACGGTGCCATCGGCCCGGGAGAGGTCGGGGGCGTCATGCCCGGAGGGGTCCCCCGGACACGCCCCGGCGCATCCCATGACAAGGTAAACGAGCTGGAATAACCTCTTTGACCTGGGGTTTCGCTGGAATGCGGGGAGGGGTGAGGGGTAATGATGTCACTGCGTTCCGTTCCGCTCTCGAAGACGTCGGGGAACGCGACGGCGATCCGGGTCGGTGGCCGCGCCAGTGCCATGGACCGCCGGGGGCAGCCCCGGTCGGATGCGCCGCCGAGGCGACGGCATCCCGAGACCGCCGGGTCCCGTCCCACAACTCCGCAACCAGCGGTGGAGAGGTGCCGTCGGGGGAGGTCCGGGGAACGTTCTCCGGACCTCTCGTCCATCCGGACCGTCCGGTGACCGGTTACGGCCGTGGATTACCCGTTGTGGACACCAATTCGCTGGTCTGCCCCCTCGCCTCTCCGGAGCGCCGAGGACTAGCCTGAAAACCCCCCTGTGGGAAGATGCCGTATTAGGGGCCAACCGGGCGAACAGCGGTGTGCGCTGGGATTTCGGTCGGCTCCTTCGTCTTGGTCCGATGTCGAGAGCGATGAGGTCACACGTGCCCACCGGCAAGGTCAAGTGGTACGACAGCGACAAGGGATTCGGCTTCCTCACCCGTGACGACGGTGGTGAGGTCTTCGTGCATTCCTCCGCCCTTCCCCCGGGCACCACCGTCCTGCGCCCCGGGCAGCGGGTGGAGTTCGGTGTCGTCGAGGGACGCAAGGGGGTCCAGGCCCTCCAGGTGAAACTGCTCGATGCGCCGAGGTCGGTGGCCAAGGCGTTGCGCAAGAAACCCGACGAGATGGTGATCATCGTCGAGGACCTGATCAAGCTCCTCGACGGTATCTCGACCACATACCGTAGGGGGAAACACCCCGACCGCCGTGATGCGGCCAAGATCGCCCACGTGCTCCGCGTCGTCGCCGACGACCTGGAGGCATAGCTTCCGGGCGCCTGGAGTCAGGGAGCCGGTCGCCGGCCGCGCCCCGCCGCGTCGCCGCGGCGGGGCGGGTCATGTCGTCCTGATGGCCACGTAACGGTCGGCTATCGATCGTCGGCATGGTCAAGTTGGTGCCCGTAATCAGCGAAAATGGAAACGTGAGCCGTACCCGTCGTTCTCCCACACCAGACAAGGCATGTATTGAGGCGGTGGACCTGGCCCGTTCCGCCGCCGCCGAAATCGGCCGGCCGGAGTGGGTGGGTGAACACCTCTCCACGCAAGTCGAGGGCGATCGCCTGGTCACCCACTTCTTCGCCTGCCTGGATCCCGCCTACCCGGGCTGGCACTACGCCGTCACCGTGGTGCGCGCCGCGCGCGCCAAGTACGTCACGGTGAACGAGGCGGTGCTGCTGCCCGGTTCCGAAGCGCTGCTCGCTCCCGAGTGGTTGCCCTGGAAGGAACGTCTCCGCCCGGGTGACCTGGGTGTCGGTGACCTCCTGCCGGCGCCCGAGGACGACGAGCGGCTGATGCCCGGCTACGCCCAGGTCGCCGAGGGCGACCTCAGCGAGGACGGCACCGACCGCCAGATGGTCTGGGAGCTCGGCCTGGGCCGCGCCCGGGTGCTGTCCGAGGCGGGGCGCGAGGCCGCCGCCGAGCGCTGGTACACCGGTCCCTCGGGCCCGGACAGCCCGATCGCCAACGCCGCCCCGGCCAAGTGCGCCACCTGTGGCTTCATGACGCCGTTGGCGGGGGAGTTCCGCCAGCTGTTCGGCGTCTGCGCCAACGAGTACGCGCCCGACGACGGCAGGGTCGTCTCGATGGACCACGGCTGTGGCGCCCACTCCGAGGCCGCCCCGCCGGCCTCCCGGAGCGAGCGGGTCTCGCCGGTCGTCGACGAGATGGGGTACGACCACATCGTCTTCGACGACACCAGCGAGCTCGAACTCGTCTCGTCCGAGAAATAGTCCGACCGTCCCGCCTCCGCCGGGTGTGTCCGCGGAGGTGGGACGGGCCGTCATGGAACCCTTGTCGCGTCCCGCGCGTCCCATCTGGGGACACCACCCCACCAGGACAGCCGAAGGGAACCGATCGTGCGCAGTGAACTCTTCAACCAGGCCCGGGAGACCAGCGGGCCCGGCATGACCCTGCAGAACTCCAAGATGCTGCGGGTCGCCCTGAACGGGGAGTTCTTCGCCCGCCAGGGCGCGATGGTGGCCTACCAGGGCGAGGTCGACTTCGCCTACCAGGGCGCGGGCGGGATCGGTCGGCTGTTCAAGAAGGCCATCACCGGCGAGGGGCTCCCGCTGATGAGGGTGTCGGGGCGGGGCGACGTGTTCCTGGCCCGCGACGCCTGGGAGATCCACGTGATCGACCTGGAGGGCGACTCCGTCACCGTCAACGGCGAGAACGTGCTCGCCTTCGAGTCGGGCCTCCAGTGGGACATCCGGCGGGTCGAAGGCGCCGGCATCGCGGCCGGGGGCCTGTTCAACACGGTGTTCACCGGTCAGGGGCGGCTGGCCATCGCCTGCCACGGCACCCCGGTGATGCTCAACGTCGACCAGCCCACCTTCGTCGACACCGACTCCGCCGTCGCCTGGTCCAGTTCGCTGCGCACCGGCGTGCGGCGCACCGTGAAGGCCGGCGCGCTGATCGGGCGCGGCAGCGGCGAGGCGGTCCAGCTCGCCTTCGAGGGCCAGGGGTTCGTGCTCGTCCAGGCGTCGGAGGGCCCCCAGGTCCCGGTCCAGCAGGGCTAGAACGGTGCGGCTCCTCCCGAGATCGGACGAGAGGTGGAAAACGGCGTGGCGCCCGGGCCCGGGTCGCGTACCGTAGTCCCGCACCGTTTCGGGAGGAGCCCGCATGGTCCAGGCCAAGGTCGATCCGTTCGGCGTCGCCGAGCTGCGCCGGCGCGTCCTCAACGGCTGGGCCGACTCGCCCGCTCGCTTCCGCGAGGACGCCAACGCCGAGGAGGACTACGCCCTCGGGGGCTACCGCGACCGGGTGGTCGTGGAGCTGGCCCAAAACGCCGCTGACGCCGCCGCGCGGGCCGGCGGTCGCGGACGGTTGCGGCTGGCGCTGCGCGGCGCGGTGTTCGCCGCGGCCAACACCGGAGCCCCGCTCACCGCCGCCGGGGTCGAGTCCCTGTCCACACTGCGCGCCTCGGCCAAGCGCGATCCCGCCGATTCCGCCACGGCCGGCCGGTTCGGTGTCGGGTTCTCCGCGGTCGCCGCCCTGAGCGACGACGTCACCATCGCCTCGCGGGACGGTGCCGTCCGCTGGGAGCGGGAACGCGCCCTCGCCGAGGTCCGGGCCGCCCTGCTCGCCTCTGGAGCGCGTCCCGGGCTCGCGGCCGAGATCGAGCGTCGGGCGGGGGCGGTCCCGCTGCTCCGGCTGCCCTTCGAGGCCGACGCGGCCCCGCCCGAGGGGTACGACACCGAGGTCCGCCTGCTCCTGCGCGACTCCGACGCCCGCGACCGCCTGGCCCGGCAGCTGCGCGAGACCGGCCAGGCGCTGCTGCTCGCGCTGCCCGCGCTGGCCCAGGTCGAGATCGACCTCGACGGTGCCGTCCGGGTATTGCGCGCCGACCCCGGCCCCGCGTCCGGGCAGGTCACGGTGTCCGTCCGCGACACCTCGGGCGAGCGCGTGACCGTGTGGCACACCCTCACCCGTACGGGGCGGTTCGCCCCCGAACTGCTGGCCGACCGTCCCACCGAGGAACGCGAACGCTCCACCTGGGCGCTCACCTGGGCCGTCGCGCTCGACGACGCCGGCGATCCCGTGCCGCCGCCCTCCGACGTCCCCCGGGTCGTGCACGCCCCCACCCCCAGTGACGCCGGGCTGCACCTTCCCGCCCTGCTCATCGCCTCCTTCCCGCTCACCCCCGACCGGCGGCGCGTCGCCTCCGGCCCGGCCGCCGACGCGCTGCTCGGCGCGGCCGTCGACGCCTACTGCGACCTGCTGTGTCAGGTCGGTCCGCGCAAGGCGCCCGACCTCGTTCCCCTCCCCACCCTGGCAAGCGGCGAGTTCGACGCGCGTTTCCGCGCCCTGGCCGCCGAACGGATCCGCGACACGCCGTTCCTCGCCACCGTGTCCGGCGATCCCGTGCGCCCGCGCGACGCGGTCGTGATCGAGGGTGGGGCCGAGCTCACCGATGTGCTCGGCGACGTGGTGGCCAACCTGCTTCCGGGGACCTACGACCCCCGGCACCCGGGGCTGGCCGCGCTCCGGACGCGCCGTCTGGGCCTGGCCGAACTCGCCGACATGCTCGCCGACCTGGAACGGGACCCCGAGTGGTGGGCGCGCCTGTACGCCGCGCTGCGCGGCGCGGGGGCCGGCGGCGCCGACCTCGGCGAGCTCGGCGCGCTCGCCGTCCCCCTGGTCGACGGCAGGCTCGTACGCGGCCCGCGCGGGCTGCTGCTGCCCAGCGGCGAGGCGTTCGCCTCGGGGGCGCTCGACCCCGACTCGCTGGTCCCCCTGGGGCTGCGCATCGTCCACCCGCGGGCCGCCGATCCGCTGCTGCTACGGCTGGGCGCGGTCGAGGCCAACGAGCGGGCCGTCCTCACCGACCCGTCGACCCGGGCGGCGGTCGAGCACTCCCTGGACGCCGACGAGCCCGATGGCATCGCCCACGCGGTGCTCGAACTGGTGTCGGCCACCGGTTTCACGGTGGACGAGGCGCCGTGGCTGGCCGAGCTCGCCCTGCGCGACGACGAGGGCGGCTATTCGCCGGCCGGCGAGCTGCTGCTCCCCGACAGCCCGTTGCGCGAGGTGTTCGTCGAGGACGCCCCGTTCGGGGTCGTCGATGGCGAGCTCGTCGAACGCCACGGCGCCGAGGCCCTTGAGGCCGTCGGCGTCCTGCGCTCCTTCGCGGTGCTGCGGGCCGAGGACGTGACCCTCGCGGACGCGCTCGCGGCAGAGGACGACCTGCCCTTGGACGGCCTGGAGGAGTGGGCCGCCGAGGTCGCCGAACGACTGGGCGATCCCGAGCTGCCCCCCGTCGTCCCCGAGTTCGTCGGGGTGCGCGACCTGGAGTTCGTCCGCGAGGACCGCTGGCCGCGGGCGCTCGACCTGCTCACCGCGCCCGGGCCGCGCGCCGCCGTCGCCGATCCGGCCCGGGTGCTGGGCGCCGACGGCCGGACCGTCCAGGTGCCCTCCTACACCGCCTGGTGGCTGCGCACGGGCGCCCTGATCGATGGTCGGCCGCCCACCGAGCTGCGGCTCCCTACGGCCGACCCCGCCCTGCGCGGGCTCTACGCCGAGCTGCCGGCCGGGATCGACATCGGGCTCGCCCGGGCCCTGGGGGTGCGCGACTCCCTCGCGGACCTGCTGGCCGAGCCGGACGGCCCCGACGAGCTGCTGGAACGCCTGGCCGATCCCTCCCTGAAGGTGTCGCGCGAGGGGCTGCGCGGCATCTGGACGGCGCTGGCCGTGGTCGGACCCGACCGGGTGACGCCTCCCGAGGCCGTGCGCGCGGTGCGCGCGGGCGCGCTCGTGGTCGTCGACGCCGAGGAGGCCGTCGTGGTCGACGAGCCCGACCTTCTCCCGCTGCTCGCCGACCGGCCGGTGATCCTGGCCCCCGCCGACCTCGCGGAGACCCTCGCCGACGTGCTCGACGTCGCGCTGGCCGGCGAGGAGATCGAGGGACGGGTCACCTCGTCGGGGGAGATCCGCCCGGTCCCCGACGTCGTGCGCGTCTTCCTGGACACCGACGTGCTCACCTACCTGCATCACGAGGAACTGCTCGTCGACGGGGTGCCGGTGGAGTGGCGCCGGGTCAAGGGCGCGGTGCACGCCTCCACGAGCGACGGCCTGGCCCGCGCGCTGGCCTGGGGGGCGGGCCGGTGGGAACGCCGCCACCTCGTCTCGGCGGTGCTGCGCGACCCGCAGACCGTCTCCGACCTGCTGGCCGAGGCCGACCTCGATCCGCTGCCCACCGCCTGAGCCCCGGCACGAGGGCGGCCGGGTCAGCGGGCCACGCGGAAGAACCCCTCGGCGATCAGCCCGCGCAGCACGTCGGGGGTGCGGGCGCGTAGCTCGGCCGGGTCCTGGCCGGTCAGCTCCGCGATCGCGTCGAGCAGGGGGCCCACGGGCATCGTCCCGTCGCACACCCCCGCCAGCGCGGCCTCCACGGTGCCCACCTGGGCGACTCGGTGCAGGCCGTCGCTCTGCCGCAGCAGGATGCGTTCGGGGTCGGGGGCGCCCGGCACCCCGATCCGCTCCTCCTTCACGCCGGGGGCGAGGGCGAGGTGGGCCGACAGCAGGGCGGCGTCGGTGAGGCGGTGCGAGGTCATCGCCCCGTCCACCACGTCGGGCAGGTAGCCGCCGACGGGGCGTTCGATCTCGTGGCGCAGCTCCTCGATCCGGACCGCGGCGTCCTGGGCGACGTCGTTGCGCAGGCAGATCCAGCCGAAGCCGATGCCCTTGATGCCCTCGCGCTCGAAGTAGTCCAGCCAGGCGTCGTAGCGGCGGGTGTACTCGGGGGTGCCGTGCTCGCAGGAGTCGCGCAGCCACAGTTCGACGTACTCGGCCGGGTCCTGGACGTCGCGTTGGACCACCCAGCCGGAGCATCCCGTGCCGGTGACCCATTCGCCCACCCGGTCGCGCCAGTCCTCGCCGTCCACGTGCAGCCAGTTCGCGAGGAGCTGGCACCAGCCCCCGTCGGTGAGGTGGGCGGGGGCGTTGCGGACGATCTCGGCGCACACCGCGTCACCGGCCATCCCCGACTCGCGGTAGGTGTAGCGGGCGGAGCCGGGGGTGACCACGAACGGAGGGTTGGAGACGATCAGGTCGAACCGCTCCTCGGCGACCGGCTCGTACAGCGACCCCTCGCGGGTGCGGACGTTGGAGACCCCCGACAGCGCGCAGCTCATCTCGGCCATCCGCAGCGCGCGGGGGTTGAGGTCGGTGGCCCAGACCTCTCCGGCGCGGCCGGACAGGTGCAGTGACTGCACGCCGCATCCCGTGCCGATGTCGAGCGCGCGCTCCACCGGGCCGTCCACCAGGAGTTCGGACAGCGTCATGGAGGCGCCGCCGGCTCCCACGACGTGGTCGGGGCGGGGCTGTCCGTGGCCGGGGCGGACCGTCAGGTCGGAGACGACGTAGCCGGGCCGTCCCCCGTCGAGCTCCCACGGGCCCAGGTGCACCCGCGCCCGGACCGTGCCGCCCGAGACCGCCAGCAGGCCGACGTCGGCGAGTTCGGGGACCGGCAGGATGGCGCGGGCGGCCTCCTCCGCGACGGGTTCCTGAAGCCACCACAGCCGCAGCAGCACGCCGAGGCGCTCCTCGCCGCCGGTGGCGCGCAGCGCGGGGACGAGCTGCTCGCGGGCGAGGGCGCGGGCGGCCGTGCTCCCGAGTCGGTCGCGCACGCCGGACACGGTGTAGTCGGCGTCGATCAGGATCTGACGCAGTCGCTCGGCGAGCCGGGGCGAGAGAGGGCGAAGCGAATCAGGCACTAGCCCATTATCAAGGACATATACCGGAAAGGATCCCGGCTCAGGGGGCTGCGTCCGAGGTCGTTCCGGACGGGCCGGCCCCCTCGGCCGGCGCCGCGGAGGCGGGGGGCTTGGATCCGGCGTTCCTGCGGGCGGCGTGCCGCTGTTCGGCCTCGGCGCGTTTGCGCAGGAGGCGGGGGATGTAGAAGTAGGCGAAGACGCCGAGGGCGATCCCGGTCACGCACACCCAGATCCACCAGCGGGACTCGAGGGGCAGGCGGTCGCCCATGGCCAGGAGGACCACGAGCGCGACCGTCCAACCGATCGACCCCAAGGCGGTGGGGACGCGGTAGTCGAACTCGAGGACCTCGGGGTCGGGGCGGCGGGGTTTGCGCACGGTTTCAGGCTAGACGATCGTCCGTCCCCCGAGGCCCGGCGCGGGCGGCGATCCCCGGGTGGACTTGGATGATCCTCCAAAGAGGAAAGCCTCACAAGCGTCCTGACTTGGAGAAAGATGCAATTAACCTGTCTTAGTACCGTAACTCGGACATGTCAGGCTTAAGTGAGTGAAGCAACCGCCCGTTCCCCCGTCCACGACCTCCTCACCGTCCACGCAGCGCGGCCTCAAGGGCCGTCTGGACGGTTACTTCCAGATCTCCGCGCGTGGCTCCGACTTCGGCCGCGAGACGCGTGGCGGCCTGGCGATGTTCTTCGCCATGGCCTACATCGTCGTCCTCAACCCGTTGATCATCGGTACCGCCGTCGACGGTGAGGGCGCGCTGGTCGGCGGCGCCGAAGACGTCTCGGTCGCCATCCCGATGGTGGCCGCCGTCACCTCCCTGGTCGCCGGCGTCATGACGATCCTCATGGGCATCGTCGGCCGCTACCCGCTCGGTCTGGCGGCCGGCATGGGGCTCAACGCCACCCTCGCCGTCACCATCGCCCCCGACATGACCTGGGCCGACGCGATGGGTCTGGTCGTCATCGAGGGGCTCATCCTGCTGGTCCTCGTGCTGACCGGGTTCCGCACCGCCGTGTTCCGGGCCATCCCGGCCGGGCTGAAGACCGCGATCGCGGTCGGCCTGGGCCTGTTCCTGACCCTGGTCGGATTCGTCAACGCCGGGTTCATCCGCCGGGTCCCCGACGCGGCCAACAGCACCGTCCCGGTCCAGCTCGGCGGCCCCGGTGGGCTCGCCGGCTGGCCGCTCCTGGTGTTCGTCGTCGGTCTGTTCCTGACGATCGTGCTCCTGGTCCGCAAGGTCAAGGGCGCGATGCTGATCGGCATCATCGCCGCGACCGTGCTGGCGATCGTGGTCGAGGCGGTCGCCTCGATCGGCCCCTCCGCCGGGGGTGAGGACGGCCCCAACCCGACGGGCTGGTCGCTCAACGTGCCCGAGCTCTCGGGGTCCGTCATCGGCATCCCCGACTTCGGCCTCATCGGCGAGTTCAACCTGCTGGGCGGTTTCCGGGAGGTCGGGATCGTCGCGGCGCTCCTGCTGGTCTTCACGCTCCTGCTGGCGGACTTCTTCGACACGATGGGCACGATGGTCGGCGTCGCCGGCCAGGCCGGCCTGCTCACCAAGGACGGCGACCTGCCCGGCGCCCGCAACGTCCTGGTCGTCGACTCGCTGGCCGCCGCCGCGGGCGGCGCGGCGTCGGCCTCCTCGGCGACGGTCTACGCGGAGTCCGCGGCGGCCGCCGGCGAGGGCGCGCGCACGGGCTTCGCCTCGGTGATCGCGGGCGTGCTGTTCCTCATCGCCACGTTGTTCTCGCCGCTGGTCAACCTGGTGCCGTTCGAGGCCGCCACGCCGGTCCTCATCGTCGTGGGCTTCCTGATGATGACCCAGGTCACCAGGATCGACTTCTCCGACTACAGCATCGCGATCCCCGCGTTCCTGACGATCGTCGTCATGCCGTTCTCGTACTCGATCGCCCACGGTATCGGGGCCGGGTTCGTCAGCTACACGATCATCAAGGTCGCTCAGGGGCGGTTCAAGGAGATCCACCCCCTGATGTGGATCGTCGCGGTCGCCTTCCTCGTCTTCTTCTGCATGGGACCGATCGAGGCGGCCCTGGGTATGGCCTGATCCGGCCCGCGCCGCGCTACAGTGCCCTGTCCGCTATTTGGACGGGGCACTTCGCGTATCCGTGGCCTGCTGTGACGGGAGCCATGGACCTGGGTGTCACACGTCGTGAAATGCGGCACCGCGAGATACTGTTAGCAAAAGTAATGAGTTCTGCTAATGAAGCATCCCACCGTATCCCAGCAGACCAGGACCGACGCCGGTCTGGCCGCGGTGCTGCGCGTCGCCGTGGGCAGGCTCGCCAGGAGACTCCGCGCACAGCGGCCCGACGCCTCGCTCTCCCTGGGGCAGACCGCCGTGCTGTTCACGCTCGCCCGGCACGGGCAGATGACGCCACGGGCGCTCGCCGACCACGAGAAGGTGCAGCCGCCGTCGATGACGAGGATCATCGCGGCGCTGGAGGAACGGGAGCTGGTGCACCGGACGAAGCATCCGGACGACCGGCGCCAGCAGCTCGTCGAGCTGACCGAGGAGGGGATCCGCCTGGTGCGCGCCGATCGCAGGCGCCGGGAGGCGTGGCTGACCCAGCGTCTCGGCGAGCTGACCCCCGACGAGAAGGCGACGTTGCGCAAGGCCGCGGAGATCCTGGACCGGCTGAGTCAGTCCTGACGACGGGAGACGGCGGGGAAACCGACGAACCGGGAGGAATCACGGCCGCCGCGACCCCATCTCGAGACCGCACGACCCGACTCCACACCGACTCCGCCACCGGCCCCACCCCCGACGCCGAGGGCACGATCGCCCCCGCCTCCGAGGCGACCCCCGACGACGCCCCGGCCCCCGCCGGCCCCCTCGAGGAGGAGCCCACGGCACCGGCCGGATCTTCCCGGACCGCGTCGAAAAGCCGCGGTCCGGCGATGTTCCGGTCGTTGACCATCCGCAACTACCGTCTCTTCGCCATCGGCCAGGTCGTCTCCAACACGGGGACCTGGATGCAGCGGATCGCCCAGGACTGGCTGGTCCTCCAGCTCAGCGGGGGCAGCGGCATGGCGCTCGGCCTGACCACGGCGTTGCAGTTCCTGCCGATGCTGCTGTTCGGCCTGTGGGGCGGCACGCTCGTGGACCGGATGAACAAACGCCGCCTGCTCATCGCCACCCAGGCCGCCATGGGCGTCCTCGCGCTGATCCTGGGCGTCCTGGCCACCGCGGGGGCGGCGCAGGTGTGGCACGTCTACGTCTTCGCCTTCGCGCTGGGCCTGGTCACGGTCCTCGACAACCCCGCGCGGCAGACCTTCGTGGTGGAGATGGTCGGCCGCACCGACCTGCCCAACGCGATCGCGTTGAACAGCGCCAGCTTCCAGCTCGGCCGGGTCACCGGTCCGGCGATCGCGGGCCTGCTCATCGCCGCGATCGGCAGCGGGCCGGTCTTCCTCATCAACGCCCTGTCGTTCATCGCCGTCCTGGGCGGCCTGTGGCTGATCCGCCCCGGGGAACTGCACGTCACCGAGCCGGTCCCACGGGCCAAGGGACAGATCAGGGAGGGGCTGCGCTACATCGTGGGCCGCCGCGACCTGCTGCTGCTCCTGGTGATGACCGCCTTCCTCCAGATGTTCGGCGCCAACGTGCAGAACCAGATCGCGTTGATGACCAACAACGTCTACCGCGCCGGTCCCGACGCCTTCGGGGTCGCCGCCGCGGCGATCGCGATCGGCGCCCTGGCCGGCGCGCTCCTCGCCGCCCGCCGCGACCGTCCCCGGCTGCGCACGGTCCTCATCGGCGCGTTCGCGTTCGGCGCGCTGGAGACGCTGTCCGCCGTCGTGCCGGGCTACCTGCCGTTCATCGTGGTCCTGGTCCCCATGGGGATCGCCTTCCTCACGTTCAACACGTCGATGAACGCGCTGTTCCAACTGGGGGTGGACCCCCAGATGCGCGGCCGGGTGATGAGCATGTACATGTTCGTCTTCCTCGGCATGGCCCCGATCGGCGCCCCCATCGTCGGCTTCCTCGCCGACGCCTTCGGCCCGCGCGTCAGCCTGGCCACGGGCGGCGTCGTGACGGTCGTGGTGACCGTGCTGGCCGCGGTCCTGCTGGCCCGCCACCTCGGTGTCACGGTCCGGCCCGCGCGCGGCCGCCCCTTCGTGCGGGTCACGCGCCGTCCGGTCGGCGCGACCGGGCAGGACTGAGCGGGACTGACCCGCGCCGCGCGCTCCCCACGGCCCGCGCGGCGCGGGCCGTGGCCCTACCCTCGAAACCAGGGATCGGGGACAGGGGGAGCGGATGCGGCTGTTCGTGGCGATCGACCCGCCCGGCGCGCTGCTCGAAGAGGTCGGCGCCGCCGTGGCGGCGGCCCGTCCGGGGCCGCGCGGAATCCGGTGGGCCTCCCGGGAGAAGTGGCACGTCACACTGCTGTTCCTCGGTGAGGTGGCCGAGGAGCGGATCGAACCGATCGGCGCCGGACTGGCCGCTGAGGTCGCCCGGCACCCGGCCCCGCTGCTGCGGCTGCGCGGCGCCGGCACCTTTCCCGGCGATCCCGCCCGGGCCCGCGTGCTGTGGGCCGGGGTGGCCGGCGAGACCGCCGCGCTGGCCCGCCTGGCCACGGCCCTGGGGGACACCGCCCGCGACCTCGGCCTGGAGGTCGAGCACCGCCGCTACGTGCCCCACCTCACCCTGGCCCGGGCGAAGGCCCCCACCGACCTGAGCGGCCAGCGCGCCGCCCTCGCCGGGATCGACACCCGGCCGTGGACGGCCACCGAGGTGCGGCTGGTCCACAGCCGTCTGGACGGCGCTCCCCGGTACCAGACCCTTGCCACCTGGCCGTTAGCCTGAGGACGACACCCCACGGCACATCCGCCCACCGCAGAATCGGGATCCGAACATGAGCATGCTCACCAACAATCGCAAGCAGCGCTGGCTGCTGCCCACGGTGCTCGCGGCGATCATGCTCATCGTCGTCATCGGCGCCCTCGTGCAGTAGGCGGTCCCGCTCGCGCGGCCGCGGGTCAGCGTTCGGGCAGTCTGGCCACCGCCAGCGTCACCAGGGCCGCGTTACCGTCGGTCTCGGCGCCGTCGGGGGAGCGCAACGTGTCCTCCAGCCCGATTCGCACGTCCAGCCCCTCGGCGACCGCGGCGTCCAGGAGCGGCCAGGCCGTCTCCTCCGCGCCGTGGAGCATCCTGGGAAGGTCCGCCAGCCCGGCCCGTTCCAGGACCGCCCCGATCCGCGCCGCCTGGTCCAGGGCGCCGCGCACCTCGGGTTCCTCCGGCTCCACCAGCACCGAGGAGAACTCCTCGGCGATACCGCTGGCCACCAGGATGCGGGCCGCGTTGACGTCGCGCAGCCCGGCCTCGACCGGCACCCTGCGGTCGGCGAGCAGCCGCGCCACCTCGATCGCCCCGGGCTCGTGCAGGTTCACCGTCGCCGAGTCCGGCAGCGCGCCCCAGCGTTGCACCAGGTCGAAGCGGCGCCAGGGATCGGGTTCCGCCGTCAGCGCCGTGGTCACGCTGATCGGTACGCCGGGGACGGCCGCGCGCAGCCGTTCCAGCAGCGGTGCCACCACCTGGGGTTCCAGCGACTGTTCGCCGCGGCCGTCGCGGGGGTGGACGTGGATCTCGGTGGCGCCGGCGGCCACGACCGCCTCCGCGTCCGCGGCGACCTGCTCCGCCGAGACCGGAAGAGTGGGGTGGGCTCCGGGGAGCCGATCACCGTTCAGGCAGGCGACTATCCTCATGGCCATCCTCTCGCCTCGGACCCGTTCCTGAAGCGGAACATGCCCACGGGGCGCGGGGCGCAAGCCACGCGACCGCCCTGCTGATGGGGGAAGATGCCGATCATGACGAGGAACGCCGTCGTCCGGGTGCCGTTGGCGATCGCGGTGCTCGCCGCGACGCTCGGCTCCACGCCGCCCCCGGACCCCGACCCCTCCGCCACCGCGGGCCTGCCGGAGGGCTCGGAGCTCGCCTTCCGGCTCTCCGACCCCCGGATCACCGAGTCCAGCGGCCTGACCGCGTCAGGACGCCACGAGGACGTCTACTGGACGCACAACGACAGCGGTGACCAGTACGGGCCGGACGTGTACGCGGTGGACGGGCAGGGGCGGACGGTCGCGACGATCACCCTCGCCGGGGTGGAGGCGCGCGACTGGGAGGCGATCGCGGTGGGGACCGACGACAGCGGGGCGCCCGCGGTCTACGTCGGTGACATCGGGGACAACTTCAACGGCGGCTGGCCCAATGTCCGCGTCCACCGTTTCACCGAACCGGCCCAGCTCACCGACCAGACCGTCGAGGCCACCACCTACACCCTCACCTACGCCGACGGTGGCCGTGACGCCGAGGCGATGATGGTCGATCCGCGCGACGGCCGTCTCTACGTCGTCAGCAAGGAGCTGGCCGGGGGCGTCTACGCGGCACCGCCGGAACTGGACCCGGACGGGGTCAACGAACTCGTCCGGGTCGGCTCGGCACCGTTGTACGCCACGGACGCCACCTTCGCCCCCGACGGATCGCGCTACGCCATCCGCACCTACTGGAACGCCGTCCTCTACGACGCCGAGCCGGGCGTGCCCGGCCGCACGCTCCGCAGCGTCACGCTGCCACGGCTGGACCAGGGCGAGTCGCTGGCGTTCGACGCCGGCGGCACGGCGCTGCTGGCGGGGACCGAGGGCCCCGGCAGCCCGGTGTGGCGGGTGCCGTTGGAGGAGGCCGGTGGGGACACCTCGGTCGGGCCGGCCGAGCCCGAGGCCGCGCGAACCCCCGACGGCGCGGTGGAGGCGACCCCGGACGGCGCGGCGGAGGCGGCCACGGAGGAGGAGCGGGGCGCGGCGGGCGGCATCCTGGCGGGCGCGGCCGTGGCCGCGGTGCTGATCGCGGGGATCGTCCTGCTGGCCCGTCGCGGGTGAGGACGCCTCCCGGTCTGGTCGCGGGCGGTCCCCGCCCCGATCACACCCCGGCGGTCCGGGCCAGGGCGCGGGCGGCCGTGATCTCCTCCTCGGCCGCGTCGCCCAGCCCGCGGTCGAGCAGTTCGTAGGCCGACTCCGTCGAGCGGGCGAACGCCCAGGCGGCGATCCGTTCGGCCGGCTGGCCGAGCACATCGGCCACGAGCGCGAGCCGGGAACGCAGCCTGCGCCCCGGATCCGCGGCCCCCATCGGCGGGTCGATCTGCATGAGCAGCGGCCAGGGGTCGTAGCAGGGATCGCCCGACATCGGCTTGGGGTCGATGGCCAGCCAGGGGGCGCGCCGTGCGCGCAGCACGTTGCCGGGGTTGAAGTCCCCGTGTACGACGACGCGCCGCGCGGCCGTCGCGGGCAGGGTCTCCAACAGTCCGGCGGCGTGTTCGGCGAGCGCCCCGTCCAGCAGGCCGCGGTGGCGGTGCGCGCGTTCCCGGAGCAGGGGCGCCCATTCGGCGGCGACGTCGTCGATCCGTTCGAGTCCCGGTCTCTCGCCGGGGGCGTGTTCCCACAGCGAGCGCAGCGTGGCCGCCCCGGCCGTGAGCGTCTCCTCGGGGCGTCCCCCGGCGTCGCTCAGCGGATCGCCGGGGGCGCACAGTTCGATCAGCAGCGCGCCGCTGTCCTCGTCGGCCCGGTACAGCCGCACCGCGCCCGCGCCGTCCCACAGCCGCAGCCCGGTGGCCTCGCCGCGCGCCTCGCGGTGCGGGAAGGGCACCTTGATGACCGCGCGCCCGCCCTCGGCGGTGGTGACGGGCGCCGTCCACGAACAGCTCCCCCCGTCGAAGGGCCGGTCGGGCCGCAGCCCCCACTCCGCGCACAGCCGTTCCAGCAGGGCGGGCAGTTCCGCGAGCCAGGCCGGCCCGCCCGGCAGCGTCGCGACCGTGGCGCGGACCCTGGCCGGTGGGGGCGCGGGCCGGGGGCGGGGAGGCGTGGGGTCCACCGTTCTACTGCTCCTGGAGGAAGAGCTCACGGGCGAGGTAGGCGTGCCGGGAGTGGTCGGTGAAGACCCCGTCGACCCCCAGTTCGAAGAACGCCTCGTACTCGGCGGCGAACCCGCCGTAGGCCGTGGCGTCCTGCCCCGACCGCAGCGAGGGGGGCAGGAAGGCGTTCTCGCTGCGGAAGGTGTAGGGGTGGACGAGCAGTCCCGCCGCGTGGGCGTCCTCGACGAGGGTCGTCGGCTCGCCGGGCTCGCCGTCCGCGCCCAGGGGGATGATGCGGGTCTTGTCGGGGCCGATCGCGTCGGCGTACTCGGCGATGCGGGCCAGTCCCTCGGGGGTCAGCGCGTCGTCGAACGCCGCCCCGGAGTGGGCGAGCTGCACGAGCGGCACCTCCAGTTCCCGCAGCTTCTTCAGGCTCTCGGGGTCGAAGGACTGGAGGAAGACCGGCACCTCGGGGTCAGGGCCGGCCAGCCCGCTGTCGCGCAGCAGGGCGATGAGCGGGGGTTCCAGCTCCAGCCCGGCCGCGGCGTGGTAGGCCGGGTGCTTGGTCTCGGGGTAGACGCCGATCGGCCGCCCCAGTTCGCCGGTGAGCCTCTTGGCCAACTCGACGATCTCGGCCAGCGTCGGGATCGGGTACTGGCCGTCAAGAGCGGCGTTGTCGGGCCGCACGTCGGGGATCCGTTCGACCGCGCGCAGCCGCGAGATCTCCTCCAACGTGAAGTCCTCGGCGAAGAAGCCGGTGATCTCGCGTCCGTCGATGGTCCGGGTGGTCCGCCGGTCGGCGAACTCCGGGTGCGCGGCGACGTCGGTGGTGTGCCCGATCTCGGGTTCGTGCCGTGCGATGAGGTGGCCGTCCTTCGTGGCCACCAGGTCCACCTCGATGAAGTCGCCGCCGTAGCGCGCCCCCAGTTCGTAGGCGGCCAGGGTGTGTTCGGGCCGGTGACCCGACGCGCCCCGGTGGGAGATGATCTTGATGGGGAGTTCCGGTTTGTTCCTGCGCACAGCCGATCCGTCCGTCCGACCCTTCGGGTCCGTTCTCGCTCCGACGTGAAGGGGCCGGCCCGGGGATGACGTCCCCGGGCCGGCCACCGTGGTCCTGGTTCCCGGGGTCTAGCCCAGGGCGCCGACGACGTGGTCGACGCACTCGGTGAGCGCCTGCACGTCGGCCGGCTCGATCGCGGGGAACATGCCGATCCGCAGCTGGTTGCGGCCGAGCTTGCGGTAGGGCTCGGTGTCGACCACGCCGTTGGCGCGCAGCACCTTGGCGACGGCGGCGGCGGCGACCTCGGCGGAGAAGTCGATGGTGCCCACGACCTGGGAGCGCTGCGCCGGGTCCGCGACGAAGGGGGTGGCGAACGCGGACTTCTCGGCCCAGGTGTAGAGGATGTTGGCGGACTCGGCGGTGCGGCGGGTCGCCCAGTCGAGGCCGCCCTGGGCGTTGAGCCACTCGATCTGCTCGGCGAACAGCAGCAGGGTGGCCACGGCCGGGGTGTTGTAGGTCTGGTCCTTGCGGGAGTTGTCCAGCGCGGTGGGCAGGGAGAAGAACTCCGGGATGTAGCGGTCGCCGCCGGCGATCTCGGCGACCCGCTCCACGGCCTTGGGGGACATGATCGCCACCCACAGGCCGCCGTCGGCCGCGAAGCTCTTCTGCGGGGCGAAGTAGTAGACGTCGGTCTCGGTGATGTCGACCGGCAGGCCGCCGGCGCCGCTGGTGGCGTCGACCAGGACGAGGGCGTCGTCGGCGGCGCCCGCGACACGCCGGATCGGCGCGGCGACACCGGTGGAGGTCTCGTTGTGGGTGAGGGCGTAGACGTCGACGCCTTCTTCGGCGCGGGGTTCGCCGTGGGTGCCGGGGTCGGTGGTGATCACGGTCGGCTCGGCCAGCCACGGGGCGCCCTTGGTGACCTTCGCGAATTTCGAGGAGAACTCGCCGAACGACAGGTGCTGGGACTTCTCCCGGACGAGTCCGTGGGCCGCGATGTCCCAGAAGGCGGTCGTGCCACCGTTTCCGAGGACGACCTCGTACCCCTCGGGCAGGGAGAAGAGGTCGGCGAGACCGGAGCGGACCCGCCCGACGAGGGACTTGACGGGCTTTTGGCGGTGGGAGGTGCCCAAGTAGGTGCTGCCGGAGGAGGCAAGGGCGTTCAGCTGCTCGGGGCGGACCTTGGACGGGCCGCAGCCGAAGCGGCCGTCACCGGGCAGGATGTTCGCGGGAATCTGGATCTCGGTCACTCGGCCAAGCGTACCCGCAGCGCCGGTGGCGACGCAGGTGAGGGGAGGGGGTCGGGGAGGGGGCGCGAGGGCGTGTCGACCCTTTTCCTGCTGTGAACACGTAACAGGGATGATCAAGATGTCGCTTTGTGGCCATAATCGGCTGTCTTCTTTATCTACTCCCCGGGGCGACGCATAATCCGTTAAGGCCGAATTCGATAAGAGAAATCCCTTTTCTGGATAGTCGGAGAACGGCGATCGGACCCACTCGGCGACACCGCACCCCCAGCGGAGACATCCATGAGTCAGACCTCCGGCCACCGGCCCACCCCCCGATCGGGAGCCTCGGCGGCCCCGGTCGCCCCCACGCCGGGCTTCCTGAGGGTCTTCGACGCTCTCAGGAGACGGCCGGCCCCCGAGGAGGTGCGCCGATGGCACCGGGAGGCCCGCAGGCGTGACCGGCGGCGCCCGACCGAACGCCCCGAACCGGCGTCGGCGCCGTGGGGCGGGGAGATCGTGGCGCCCCCGCCGGTGCTGGACCTGGTCGCCGCGGGCTTTCAGGAGGCCCGCGAGGCAACAGACCTGCTGGTGCGGCGCTGCGGCAACCAACCCGTGGCCCGCACCCCCCGAAGCGCCCGCGCGGTCGGCCGCGCGCCGGGACCGGTCTCCACCGACGAGCTGCACCGCCGCCTGGAGGAGATCGCCGACCAGCTGGCGGGCACGGGGGCGGCCGGAGGGGCCACCTTCCTCCAGCGCCACCTGCGCGTGAGCCAGGACCCGCCGCGCCCTCGGCTGCGCCGGTTCCGTTCCCTGGGGCACCTGGTCCGCCTGGACGCCGCCGAGGTCTACCAGAGGCTGCACAACTCCACCTCCGCGCCCGACCCCGTTGGACTGCCCCTGGACCGCCGCGCCCAGATCTACGTCGCCGAGCAGCTTCGGGGAGGTTCGGGCGCCGGCCCCGGCCCGTGGACCGCGGCCCTGCCGCAGGGCTGGTCCGACCGGATCTGGCGGTTCACCGACCTGCTCTACCGGTTCGTCGCCTTCTGCTCCGAACGGCTGACCTTCGGGCGGATGGAGGAGCGGCTGATCGCGCCGATCGGCTTCATCCTCACCACCGTCGCCGCGATCGGCATCCCGGTCCTCGCGCGCGGCGCGGGCACCCTCGACGACGTCATGTCGGTCGTGCTCGCGGTCGTCCTGCTCGTTCCGTACCTGCTGATGCTCCTGCTGCTGGTGCTGCCCTGGCGGCGGTACCGGTGGCTGCGCCGCCAGCCCTACCTGAGGGACGAGGCCATCCAGGCCAAGGGGGCGCGCGCCGGCCACCGCGACATGGGGCTGCACCTCGTCAACGACGTCCAGCGGGGAAGGGCCAGGGAGGCCGTCGAGCGCGGCGCGGCGGCCAGGAAGAAGCGCGCCCCCGACCCGCAGCAGCCCTCGGCACTGCACCTGCTCGCGGTGAACGCGCTGCTGTCGGACCTGGAGGACGTCTACGGTTCCACGCGGCGCCGGCACGGGGTGCTGCCCCGGCGGGGCCGGCACCGCGCCCCGGTCCTCGTCGTCGACTGGTCGGCCGGGGCCGACGCGGTGAGCCTGTACCTGCTGCGGCTGCTGGAACGGGTCCGGCGCGAGCACCGCTTCCCCGACCCGCTCGTCGTCGTGGTGGTGCGCACCTCCAGTTCCGCGCTCCCGCCGGAACTGACGCGCGTGGTGGACGCGCGCGACGCGGCGTCCACGGTGGGAACGCTCCCCGACGAGCTCGGCACCTGGAACGCGACCCGGCAGGCGGTGGGGCGGCTCGGCCCCCGCAGGGTCGTCACGGGACAGGTCACGGCGGGCCCGCGGGCGAAGGAGGCCGTGGCGGCGGCCGACCGGGAACGGGTCGCCACGCCGCTGCTGTGGCTGGGCTCCCTCACCGGTGGGGGAGTACTCGCCGCCGTGCTGGTCTTCGCCCTGTTCTGGCACATGCTGCCGGCCCTCGCCCGCAGCGGGAACCCCTGCGTGCGCGGCTCGGCCTACCGGCCCCCCGATGGCATCGTCGAGGTGGCCGGCGAGTGCGTCGGGATCACCGACGGGTCGTTCGACTTCCACGAGCGGCTGGAGTCGGTCCAACAGCGCATCGCCGAACAGAACGCCGCCGTCGACACCGACAGGCCCTACGTCACGGTCGTCTACTTCGGTGCGCTGACCGTGCGCGACACCCAGGACGAGAACGACCTGCTGGCCGGAACCCACGGCGAGCTGCTCGGGCTCGCCCACGGGCAGCGCTCCTACAACGACGAGTTCCCCCGGCACGGCTACGCGCAGGTGCGCATCCTGCTCGCCAACGCCGGCCAGACCTGGGAGCACGCGCCCAGGGTCGCCGACATGATCGCCGACCGGATCGGGCAGGACCCCACGCTGCTGGTCGCGCTGGGGTTCGGCACCAGCCTCGCCCCGACCCGCGAGGCCATCTCGCGGCTCACCGAGGCGGGGCTGCCCATGGTCGGCACGACGGCGACCTACGACCAGATCAGCCTGCTGGAACCCTTCCGGCACAGCGCCTACTTCTTCCCCATCGCCCCCTCCAACACGCGCATCGCCGAACAGGCCGCCTACTGGGCCCGTTACGGGGCCGGCGCGGGACAGGAGGGCGGACTCGAACCGTCCGGCGACGCGATCGCCATCGCCGACGACTCCACCGGCGAGCTGTACGGGGTGGGGCTGGCGACGACCTTCCTCGCCCGGTTCGAGGCACTGGGCGGGACGATCCCCGATCTGGGGACGCGGCTGCCCAGAGCCGACGGGCAGCTCTCGGAGCGGGGCGTCCTCACCTACGGGGGCCAGGGACAGCCGACCCTGCGCGAGCGCGTCGCCGAGATCTGCGCCGACCCTCCCGACCTCGTCTACTACGCCGGCCGTTCCGACGACTTCGGCGCCTTCTACGCCGACCTGCGCACCCGGGGACGCTGCGTGTCGGGGGTCCGCGTCCTGGCCGGCGACGACGTCAGCAAGTACATCTCCGACAACCTGGGGGAGCTCGCGACCCACGCCGAGGAGTACCCGGTCTACTACACGCCCCTCGCCGCCACGGGCACCTGGGGCGTCCGGGGCGAGCGCGGCGACGCCGGATACTACGAGCAGCTCGGCGCCTTGGAGGAGGAACTGGGGCTGAACGTGGCTTCGGAGGGGCAGGGGCCGACCGAGCGCCCCTCGTGGGCCCACGCCGTCATGGCCTCCGACGGGCTGTTCGTGGTCACCGAGGCGGTGCGCCGGACCCAGGAGCGGCAGCGGGTCGGCGACGGCGACAGGTTGGCACCGCCCAGGGACCTGCTGGCGGCGATCACGCAGACGCGCGACATCAGCGGTGTCAGCGGGCTCATCCAGTTCGGGAGCGAGGAGGCGGGGCACTGGTTCGAGGACAAGATGATCCAGCTCGTCCAACCCGGGCCGGGCGGCGGGCAGGTGCCGATCGCCGTGTGCGGCCCGATCGCCGCGGGGGACGAGTTCCAGGGGCCCGGCTGCCAGTAGCCCCGGAAACCAAGAAGGCCCCGTGGCCGACGGCCACGAGGTCTTCTCAGGTGTGCTCCACGGGTGCTCAGACGCCCTGGCCCAGGGCCTCCTTCGCGCCCTCGACCGTGGCGATGTCGCGCTCGGCCGGACCGGTGTAGCGGGCGCTGGGGCGGACCAGGCGGCCGGTGCGCTTCTGCTCCAGGATGTGCGCCGACCAGCCGGCGGTGCGGGCGCTGGTGAACATCGAGGTGAACAGCGTTGAGGGGATCTCGGCGAAGTCCAGGACCACGGCGGCCCAGTACTCGACGTTCGTGGCGAGGACGCGGTCGGGCTTGCGGGCCTGGAGCTCCTCCAGCGCGGCGGTCTCCAGCGCGGCGGCCACCTCGTAGCGCGGGGCGTCGAGCTCCTTGGCGGTGCGGCGCAGCACGCGGGCGCGCGGGTCCTCGGCGCGGTAGACGCGGTGGCCGAAGCCCATGAGCCGCTCGCCCTTGTCGAGCGCCTGCGTGACGTAGGCGCGGGCGTCGCCGATGCGCTCGGTCTCGTCGAGCATGTGCAGCACGCGGGCCGGGGCGCCGCCGTGCAGCGGGCCGGACATGGCGCCGACGGCGCCGGAGAGCGCGGCGGCCACGTCGGCGCCGGTGGAGGCGATGACGCGGGCGGTGAACGTCGAGGCGTTCATGCCGTGCTCGGCGGCCGACGTCCAGTAGGCGTCGACGGCCTTGACGTGGCGGGGGTCGGGCTCGCCGCGGAGCTGGATCATGAAGCGCTCGACCACGGTCGAGCCCTCCTCGACCCGCTCCTGCGGGACCGCGGGCTGGTCGCCGCGGGCGGACTGGGCGATCACGGACAGGGCGGCGGAGGCCGCGCGGGCGAGGTTGTCGCGCGCTTCCGCGTCGTCGATGTCGAGCAGCGGCTTGAAGCCCCAGCGCGGTGCCAGGGTCGCCAGCGCGCTTTGGACGTCGACGCGCACGTCACCGGTCGAGACCGGCGGGGTGATGGGGTCCGCGAAGGGAAGTCCGGGATCGAGGCTGTTGTCGACCAGCAGCCCCCATACGCGCCCGAAGGTGACGTGACCGACGAGGCTTTCGATGTCGACGCCCCGGTACCGGAGGGCGCCGCCCTCCTTGTCCGGTTCGGCGATCTCGGTCTCGAACGCCACGACTCCTTCGAGCCCGGGTTTGAAGTCCGACATACCGGCTTCCTCCGTCTTCTCGGTCCATGGACGGGGTTGGTCCAGTGAACCGGTTAGGCATTTTTCGATGACACGCGAGGTGCCGCAATGGTTCCGATAGGCCTGGTGGTTCTATCGTCGGCTGGCGCCTTGCCTCCAGGTCGTGTGAGGATGCACCACTATGGACCATTGTGACCCCGCCGAGCTGCGTGAACCTTACGACGGTACGCCCTTGTACCGGTCCGCTCTGGCTCCGCATCCCATGGAGCAGTTTCACATTTGGTTCACACAGGCGCACACGGCGGGGCTGGCCGAACCCAACGCCATGGTGCTGAGCACGGTGGAGGAGACCGGCGCACCCCGGGCGCGGACCGTCCTGCTGAAGGGCTACGACCAGCGTGGCCTGCGGTTCTTCACCAACTACACCTCCCGCAAGGGGCGCGCCCTCCAGGCCGAACCCCGGGTCTGCGCGGTCTTTCCCTGGCACGCGCTCCGCAGGCAGGTGGTCGTCTGCGGCAGTGTCGAACGTCTCAGTGACGAGGAGAACGACGCCTACTTCGCGCGCCGCCCCCGCGGCTCGCAGATCGGGGCGTGGGCGAGCGAGCGGCAGTCCGCCCGGGTGACGGGACGGGAGGAGCTCGACGAGCTGTACGCGCGGTTCGAGCGGAGGTGGGCGCCGGGCGAGCCGGTGCCGCGCCCCTCCTATTGGGGCGGGTTCCGCATCCGTCCCACGGAGGTGGAGTTCTGGCAGGGGCGTCCCGACCGGATGCACGACCGCTTCCGCTACCTTCCCGCCCCGGACGGCGGCGAGGAGGGGTGGGAGATCGACCGGCTCTCCCCCTAGGGCCACGGCCGGTCGCGGGGGGTGTGACCCGGTTACGGTCCGTGCATTGCCGGGAAGTGGGCCTTCCGTTGCCACGCTATGATGGGGATATCGGTGGCCGCTCCCGCGGCCAGGAGCGCTGTGACCCGACGAAATGCGGCGCAGACCGCATGGACACCCCGGAACACGAGCGCGCTGGCCCGCGTTGAGAGATCTGCCGTTGAACGCTCTCAACGGGCCCACGAGGGGAGGGGGAGCCTTGACCGCACACGGGCTTATCGACACCACGGAGATGTACCTCCGCACCATCTTCGAGCTCGAAGAAGAGGGCATCGTGCCGCTTCGCGCTCGTATCGCCGAACGACTCCAGCAGAGCGGTCCGACGGTCAGCCAGACCGTCGCGCGCATGGAACGCGACGGCCTGCTGCGTGTCGAGAACGACCGGCACCTCGTCATGACCGAGGAGGGGCGCACGCTCGCGACTCACGTCATGCGCAAGCACCGTCTCGCCGAGCGGCTGCTCGTCGACGTCATCGGCCTGCCCTGGGAGGACGTCCACGTCGAGGCCTGCCGCTGGGAGCACGTCATCTCCGAGGCCGTCGAGGAACGCCTGGTCAAGCTGCTCAACGCCCCCTCGGTCTGCCCGCACGGCAACCCGATCCCCGGTCTGGACGAGCTCGGGCTCAAGGACTACTCGCCCGAGCCCTTCTCCGACGACTCGATCGTCCCGATGGTCGAGGTCGCCAACGCGGTCGAGACCGCCGTCACCGTGCGGCGCATCAGCGAGCAGGTCCAAAGCGACACCGAGGTCATGCTGCTCCTCAAGCGCGCCGGGGTCCGGCCCGAGCAGGACGTGGTGGTCGTCGCCGGCGACGATGGCGTCCGGGTGAGCAGTGGGGCGAACGGGGACGGTGAGCCGACCGATCTGCCGCGGCAGATCGCCGGCCATATTTTCGTCACCAAGCCGTGATACATCCGTGAAGTGCCGGGGCGGTGCTCCGCGGACAGATGTCACGTTGGTCTGCGCGCGTGTTCTCCCTGTTGCTACCCTCACCTCATGGCGTGGGCCGGTCGACGTGGAGCTCCAGGTACCCGTCACGCGGGGGCGGTGCGGGACGTGTGGGTCATCATGAGTACGGTCCGTGACGGCGAGGTGGCGACTTTATGAAGCGGTGGGGGGAGACCTTCTCCGGCGAGGACCCGCTCGCAGGGGCCGAGGTCCTGGATCATGCACAGGTCGCCGTCATCGTCACCGATCGCTTCAGTCACCTCCGCTACTGGAACGCCTACGCGGCGGAGCTGTTCGGCCTCTCGCGCGGTCGTGACCACCTCGGCGCCTCCCTGCTCGACATCGGCGTCCACGACGCCGACTCCGAGAACGCCGCCCAGCTCGCCCGCAGGGTCCTCAAGGGCGAGACCTGGGAGGGCACGTTCGCGGCCCTGCGCGGCGATTCCACCTGGATCCACGTGCGCGCCCAGGCCGTTCCGTACAAGCACTCCTCCGGTGCCATCGAGGGCATCGTCATCTTCGCCTACGAGGCCATGCGCAACGGCCGGGTCGAGGAGCAGTACGGCCTGATCGACCGGGTCGGCACCCGGCTCTCCAGTTCCCTGGAGTTCGGCACCACCATGAAGTCGGTCGCCGAGATCCTCGTCCCCCAGTTCGCCGACCACTGCTTCATCGACCTCTACGACCACGACCGTCTCGTCCGCAAGGTCTCGGTGCACGCCGAGGGGTGGCGGCCCCCGCCCGGGAGCTGGATCGACGTCGGCGAGGAGGTCAGCTACCCCGACCACCACTTCGTGCGCAAGGCGATGCGGCGGCTCGAGACCATCGTCGTCGGCGACTACGTGCACGCCGGCAACGTCGCCCCCAACGAGCACTCGGCCATCGTCTCCGAGCAGGTCGGCATCACCTCGGCCATCGCGGCGCCGCTGCGGGCCCGGGGCGAGCTGCTGGGCGCCATGACGCTCGCGCTGTCCAACCTGTCCCCCCGCGACAAGACCGCCTACGACGGGTTCGACCGTGACCTGGTGGGCGCGATCGCCTCGCGGGTGGCGCTGGCCATCGACAACGCGCGGCTGTTCGAGGAGGAGCGCAGCACGGCGCTCGCCTTCCAGAACAGCCTGTTGCCCCGCTCCTTCCCCGCCTTCGACGGCCTGACGATCGCCCACCGCTACATCCCCGCCAAGCCGCTGGAGACCCACGGCCACGGCATCCAGACCCAGGTGGGCGGTGACTTCTACGACGTCATCCCCCTGTCGGCGGGCCGGGTCGGCATGGTCGTCGGCGACGTCGAGGGCCGGGGGCCGCACGCCGCGGCGGTCATGGGCCAGCTCCGCGCGGCGCTGCGCGCCTTCGCCCAGGCCGACCGCGAACCCGCCGACATCCTGCGCGAGCTCGACGAGTGGGTCCGCCAGCTCGGCCGTCCCGACGGCGAGGGCGGCGTGTGGGTGCCCAGCGTCAGCTGTCTGTACATGGTCTACGACGCCTGGTCGCGCGAGCTGTCCTACGCCAACGCCGGCCACCAGCCGCCCCTGCTCATCTGCGAGGGCCGGGTCGAGGACCTGGAGCTCGAGGTGACCGACCGCCTGCTGGGGGTCAAGGTCAAGGGGGCCGGCCTCGACGACGGGGTCTACCACCAGGC
This sequence comes from Marinactinospora endophytica, assembly GCF_054780875.1. Lineage (NCBI taxonomy): Bacteria > Bacillati > Actinomycetota > Actinomycetes > Streptosporangiales > Nocardiopsidaceae > Marinactinospora > Marinactinospora endophytica. Next base: position 401,375 of record NZ_BAAGVM010000002.1, read on the forward strand.
CACGCTCACCCTCCCGCCGGGCGCCACGCTGCTGCTCTACACCGACGGCCTGGTCGACCGCCGCCCGTTGGGGGGCACGGTCGACATCGCCCGCTCGATGGCGCGGCTGCACGACCGGGTGCGCGAGGTCGCCAGCAAGGACGTGGAGCAGATCGCCGAGGCCGCCGTGACCGCGGTCCCCGGCGAGATCGACGACGACACCGCGCTGCTGGTGGTGCGCTCCCACCCCGAGGAGCTCGCCCTTCAGGAGGGCTGGTTCGTCGCCGAGGCGCCCACCGTCGCCGAGGCCCGCCACCTCGCCGCGTCGACCTTCGCCGACTGGGGGATGGACCGCGACCAGGCCGAGCTCGCCTGCCTGCTGGTGTCGGAGATCGTCACCAACGTCGTCATCCACGCCACCCCGCACCCCGTGAGCCGCGAGTTCACCGCCAACGGGGTGAAGGACTCCGACGCCGCGACCGACTTCGGAGTGTCGGGGGGCGGGTTCGACGACTTCGACGAGGACTGGTCGGACCTGCTGGAGGAGGCGGGCGGCGAACCCGAGGAGCAGCCCAGCCGCGAGTTCCTGCTCCGGTTGCGGCGGGGCGCGTCGTCGGTGTGGGTCGAGGTGTTCGACCACGACCTGCGCCTGCCCCGGATCAGGAGCGCGGGCGCCGACGACGAGGGCGGCCGGGGCCTGTACCTCGTCGACCAGCTGGCCACCCGCTGGGGGTCGCGTCCCACCCCCGACGGAAAGGCCGTCTGGTTCGAGGTGCCCATGCAGGGCGAGTGAGCTTCCACGGTGCGGGGCCCGTCGCTCGACGGGCCCCGCACCGTTGTGTCACCGCCAGGACCACGCCCACAGCAGCAGCACCAGGAAGATGAAGAACACCACGATCCCGCCGGTCGTCCAGGGGACGTGTATCCGGCGGCGGAGCATGCGCACCCCCAGGACCAGGAGGATGACCAGCAGTCCAAGGACGATGGCACCGTCGTACGCGCCGGAGTACATGTCGTCGTGACCCTTTCGCCGTGACCCGAGGGGACGTGGCTACAGGCCCAGCGAGCGTCCCACGATCTCCTTCATGATCTCGGTCGTCCCACCGAAGATCGACTGGATGCGGGCGTCCTGCCAGGCCTTCGCCACGGGGTACTCCATCATGTACCCATATCCGCCGTGGAGCTGGAGGCAGCGGTCCATCACCTTGTTGCACAGTTCGGTGGTCCACCATTTGGCCTTCGCCGCGTCCTCGGCGGTGAGTTCGCCGCGGTTGTGCAGGGTGATCGCGCGGTCGACGTAGGTACGGGCGAGGTCGATCTCGGTGGCGAGCTCGGCAAGGACGAAGCGGGTGTTCTGGAACCTGCCGATGGGGCGGCCGAACGCGGTGCGTTCCTTGCAGTAGTCGATGGTCCGGGCGAGCATCCGCTCCGCGCCCGCGGTCGCCGCGACGGCGATCGACAGCCGCTCCTGCGGCAGGTTGCGCATCAGGTGGATGAAGCCCTGGTTCTCGGTGCCGATGAGGTTGGCGGCGGGCACGCGCACGTCGGTGAAGGACAGCTCGGCGGTGTCTTGGGCCTTGAGGCCGATCTTGTCGAGGTTGCGTCCCCGTTCGAAGCCGGGCGTGCCCCGCTCCACGGCGATGAGGGAGAAGCCGTGCGCGCCGGCGTCGGGGTCGGTCTGGGCCACGACGATCACCAGGTCGGCGTTGATGCCGTTGGTGATGAAGGTCTTCTGCCCGTTGAGGACGTAGTGGTCGCCGTCGCGGACCGCCGTGGTGCGGATGCCCTGGAGGTCGCTGCCGGCCCCGGGTTCGGTCATGGCGATGGCGGTGATGAGGCTCCCGTCGGCGAAGCCGGGCAGCCAGCGGCGCTTCTGCTCGTCGGTGGTCAGGCCGACCAGGTAGGGGGCCATCACGTCGTTTTGCAGGGTGAAGCCCAGCCCCGAGGCGCCGGCGGCGGTGATCTCCTCACCCACCACGGCGTTGAAGCGGTAGTCGTCGATCCCGGAGCCGCCGAACTCCTCGGGCACTCCCAGGCCGAGCAGGCCGACCTCGCCGGCCTTCGTCCAGACCTCGCGCGGGACGATGCCGTCCTTCTCCCACTGGGGGTGGAAGGGGGTGACCTCGCGTTTGAGGAACTCGGCCACGGAGGCGCGGAAGAGGTCGTGTTCGGTGTCGAAGAGTTCCCTGCGCATCTCCGCTCCCTCGGTCGCGCCGGCGCCGCCGCGCGGGCGGTGGTCGGTGTCCGTCGTCTGCTGGGGACACCGTAACCGAATCCTGTTCGGTTTTACATGGCAGGTGTTCCCGGCGCCGATGTCGGAACTTCACTGCGTCGCTCTAGGTGAAGAAGACGTTACTGAGCGTATTGTCATGTGCGGGACCGGTGTCTCGAACGGGGGAGCGAGCCATGGCCAAGCACGCGGCGTCCTACCGCAGGCGCCGGCAGGCGGGGGAGACGCACGTCCTCGTCATCGTCGGCGCGCTGCTGCTGGCGGTGCTGGTGTCGGCGTTGAACCAGACGGTCGTGTCCACCGCCATGCCCACGATCGTCTCCGACCTCGGCGGCCTCAGCCACATCTCCTGGGTGGTCACCTCCTACCTGCTCGCCGTCACCGCGACCACGCCCCTGTGGGGCAAGCTCGGCGACCAGTTCGGCCGCAAAGGGCTGTTCCTGCTGTGCATCGTCATCTTCCTGGTGGGCTCGGCGCTGTGCGGGCTGGCCCGGACCTTCGAACACCTCATCCTGTTCCGGGCCGTCCAGGGCGTCGGCGGCGGCGGGCTCATGGTGCTGGCCCAGGCGATCATCGGCGACGTGGTGCCGCCCCGGGAGCGCGGCAGGTACCAGGGGCTGTTCGGCGCGGTGTTCGGGGTCGCCAGCGTCGCCGGCCCGCTGCTGGGCGGGTTCATCGTCGACAACTTGTCGTGGCGCTGGGTGTTCTACGTCAACCTCCCCCTGGGCGTCGTCGCGCTGGTGGTGCTGGTGTTCGTGCTGCCCGCGCTGCGTCCCGACGTCCGCCGCACCGACGTCGACTACGCCGGGATCGTGCTGCTCGGCGCGACATCGGTCGCGCTGGTGCTGATCACCTCGTGGGGCGGCACCACCTATGACTGGATCTCCCCGCAGATCATCGGCCTGGCCGTGGCCGCCGTCATCCTGGGGGCGCTGTGGTGGCTGAGCGCGCGCCGGGCGGCCGAGCCGGTGCTGCCGCTGGGGCTGTTCCGCAACCCGGTCATCCTCGTCGGGGTGCTGGTGAGCTTCGCGGTGGGGTTCGCGATGATGGGGGCGCTGGCCTACCTGCCGTTGTTCCTCCAGGTGGTGCACGGCTACTCACCCACCGCCTCGGGGCTGCACCTGCTGCCCATGGTGCTGGGCCTGCTGCTGTGCTCGATCGGCAGTGGCATTCTCGTCAGCCGCACCGGCCACTACCGGCTCTTCCCCATCGTGGGGACCGCGGTGGTGACCGTCGCCCTCTACCTGCTCTCCCACCTGCGACCCGACACCTCGGTGTGGGTCATGAGCGGCTACTTCTTCCTGCTCGGGGTGGGCCTGGGACTGACCATGCAGGTGGTCGTCATCGCCGTGCAGAACGCGGCCGAGTACCGCGACCTGGGGGTGGCCACGTCCGCGGCGACCTTCTTCCGCTCCATCGGCGGCGCGTTCGGCACCTCGATCTTCGGCGCGGTGTTCGCCGCGCAGCTCGAAGACAACATCAGCGAACTGGCCGGGCGCATCCAGGTCCCGGCCGGTATGGACATCCAACGCCTCCAGAACGAGACGGGGCTGCTCGCGCAGCTCCCGGCCGAGTCGCGCGAGCTGTTCCTGGGCGCCTACGCCGACTCGGTGGACACCGTCTTCCTGGCCGCGGTCCCGGTGGCCGCCATCGCCTTCCTCCTCTCGCTGTTCCTGCGCCAGGTCCCGCTGCGCACCACGGTCGGCACCCCCGACCTGGACGAGACGATCGCGCCGGTGGCGACCAGCCGCGACCGTCTCGCCGCGGTCGAGCGGATGGCCTGGCGGATCAGCGGCCGCCAGGGCGGGCGGCGGATGTACGAACGGCTGGCCGGGGAGGCCCACGTCGACCTGTCCCCGGCCGCGTGCTGGCTGGTGACGCACATGGCGGTCACCGGTCCCATCACCGGGGAGGAACTGGCGCGCCTGTCCAAGGCCCGGGAGGAGACCCTCGACCAGGTGCACCAGGAGCTCACCGCCGCGCGCCTGCTCGCCGACGAGTCCTCGACGTGGCGGCTCAACGCCCACGGGCGCGACGTCGCCCGCCGGCTCTTCGAGGCCCAGGACGACGCGCTGCACCGGGCGTTGCGCGACTACTCGCCCGAGGAGCATCCCGAACTGGTGGCCCTGCTCTACGACCTGTCCCGGCGGACGCTGGGGGAGGAGTCCGACGCCGAGCTGGTCCGCGACCCGGGGCCCGCCCGCCCGCTGTAGGACGCCCGCCCACCTCGCGCAATCGCGCCCCGGGGTCGTGCCGGCCGCCCTCGGCCGAATATGGTTCGGTTTACAGGTTCGACCGGAGGCCCCCAGGAGGACACCGTGGCTGAGGCATACATCGTCGGAGCGGTCCGCACCCCCGTAGGGACGAAGAAGGGCGCGCTGGCCGCCGTGCACCCCGCCGACCTGGGGGCGCACGTGCTCAGGGAACTCGTCGACCGCACCGGGGTGGACCCCTCGGCGGTCGAGGACGTCATCATGGGCTGCGTCAGCCAGGTCGGCCCTCAGGCCCTCGACCTCGCCCGCACCTCCTGGTTGTCGGCGGGCCTGCCCGAGACCACCCCCGGCGTCACCATCGACCGCCAGTGCGGCTCCTCCCAGCAGGCCGTCCACTTCGCGGCGCAGGGGGTCATGTCCGGCACCCAGGACCTCGTGGTCGCCTCCGGCGTGGAGAACATGGGCATGGTCCCCATGGGCTCCAACGTCCAGTACGCGATCGACGCCGGGCTCGCCCTCTACGGCGAGGGGTGGGTCGAACGCTACGGCCTTCAGGAGATCTCCCAGTTCCGCGGCGCCCAGCTCATGTGCGAGAAGTGGGGTCTCTCCCGCGAGGACCTGGAGGTCTACGCGCTGGAGAGCCACCGCAGGGCCGCCACCGCCCTCGCCGAGGGCCGCTTCGACGGGCAGGTCGCCCCGATCGCCGGCGTCACCCGCGACGAGGGGGTGCGCCCCGACACCTCCCTGGAGGCCATGGCCGGGCTCAAGCCGCTGCGCGAGGGCTGGGCGCTCACGGCCGCGGTGGCCAGCCAGATCTCCGTCGGCGCCGCGGCCGTCCTGATCGCCTCGGAGCGCGCGGTGGCCGACCACGGGCTGACCCCGCTGGCCCGCATCGTGCAGCTCTCGCTGGTGGGCGACGACCCCGTCTACATGCTCACCGCGCCGATCCCCGCCACCCGCATCGCGCTGAAGAAGGCGGGGTTGAGCATCGGCGACATCGACGTCACCGAGATCAACGAGGCGTTCGCGCCCGTCCCCCTCGCCTGGCAGCGTGAGATCGGCGCCGACCCCGCCACCGTCAACCCCAACGGCGGCGCGATCGCGCTGGGCCACCCGCTCGGCGCGACCGGTGCCGTGCTGATGACCAAGCTCGTCCACGAACTGCACCGCACCGGTGGCCGCTACGGCCTCCAGACGATGTGCGAGGGCGGCGGCCAGGCCAACGTCACGATCGTCGAGCGGGTCTGATCGGGCGCGGGGGTCCCCGCCCCTCGCCGCTCGGACGAGGGCCGGGGACCTTCGGCGGCCGGGCCGCCTCCTAGCCGGCGCCGGCCCGCGTGGACTCCGTGGCCTCATCGCCGGGCTCGGCCCGGGCCGCGTGCCGCGCGCCCCGGCGGCGCCGATGGGACCGGTGCACGGTCCGCGCGATACGCCGGCCGACCACCGCGTACCCGATCAGCGCCCCCGAGGTGTTGAGGATGACATCGTCGATGTCGAAGGCGCGTCCCGTCACCAGGAGCCCCTGGGCCACCTCCACCAGCAACATCACCAGCGCGGTCAACAGCACCACCCGAACGCCGCGCGTCCGCGGCAGCAGCACCGGCAGCAGCACCCCGAAGGGGACGCCCAGCACGACGTTGCCGCCGACCTGCTTGAGCGCCTCGTGCGCCGGGGCGTCCAGGTACAGCCGCAGCGACGCGCCCGGCTCCAGGTTGCTGTGGACCACGCCGACCGCGCCGGGCACGGGGGTGAGCGTGATCTGGGCGAGGAAGGCCGCGAAGCCGACCATGGCGACGAACGCCACCAGCACGGCGAGGGCGCGGAGTACCAGTACCCCGAACGCCCGGAGCCGGGAGGGCTGTCCCGGCTCCGTGGGTGTGGCCCGGACGGGGCCGGGCTGTCCGTCGGTCTGCGGAGAGGGGACGTTCATCGTTTCCTCCTGAGCCGCCTGCGCCGGTGGATCACCGGGAACGGGCCGGGAGGACCGGTCCTGCCACCGACGCGCCCGGAGGATTCCCCCTGCTCGGGGAATCATGCGGGCGGGGGCCGGGAACAGCGGGTTCCGGTGGCCGGGTCGGGGATCCGGTCGTCCGCTACGCCCGGAACGGCCGGACCCGCTTCGGGGAGACGGGACGGCCCCCGCGGAACGTGCCCGCGGGGGCCGTGGGGCCGGGTGGAGGGAACCGGCCGGCGAAGCGTCTCGGGGCGCGCCTACTCGAAGTCCTCGCGGGTCGTCCCCGTCCGCTTCATCTCGTCCTCCAGCGCGGCCCTCATCTGGCTCCGGTCGTCGCGCTCCTCCCCGTTGCCCTGCTCGTTCTCCTCATCGGGGGACGGCAGGTTCTGGTCGGTGTCGCCGGTCTTCGCCCTGTTCTCCTCGGGCATCGTCATCGCGCCGCTCCTCTCGCGTGCCGGTCGTGCCCCGCGCCGCTACCCGCCTTCACGGCGGGGTAACCGGCACGGCGCCCCCACCCGCTCCGCGGGGCGTCACAGGAACCGTTTGACCCCCGGGATCGCCCGGACGAGGACGGCCACCAGCCAGCACAGCGGCACCGAGAGCACCAAGACCACCGCGAACTTCGCCACGGCGATCGCCTCCCAGCCGCTCAACGCCATGCTCACCCCGATCAGCACCAGCGGATGCAGGACGTACACGGCGAAGGCGTTGTCGGCCAGGAGCCGGCCGAACCGGCCCTGCCGGTTGAAACGCTCGCGGAACAGGACGGTCAGGGCGATGATCACCGACACCGCGAAGGTGCTCTCCACCAGCAGGAGCACCGCGGGCGCGAGGGCGTCCGGTCCCGGGACGGTCCCGTCCCACAGGACGTGCACCGCGATCCAGGCGGTCAACGCCACCCCGGCCACGGCCAGGGCCACCCCGCCCGCCTTGCGGGGGATCCGCCGGGGCCAGTCCCCGCGGAAGGCGAACACGCCGACGACGAACAGGGCCACGTACTGCGGCAGGTATTGCGGGCTGGGCAGGCCCACGACCGGCCAGTGCAGGGCGGGGAAGAGGGTGCGCCAGACGTGACTGACCAGCGCCAGCCCGACCGTGAACGCCACCACCGCGAGCGGGCCGGGCAGCCGGCCGGGGGCCGCGGGCACGGCTTCCACGTCCTTTGCCCGCCGGTCGCGCAACCGCCGCACCAGCACGTAGACCAGGCAGAACACCAGCAGCACCTCGGCGAACCACAACGGCCCCGGGTCCCAGGAGAGCAGGTAGAACAGCCAGTACGGGAGCTCCGTGCCCTCGGCGGCGGACGCCTCCTGGATGAGGACGAAGCTGGGGTGCATCACGATCGGGCGCAGGATCAGCAGGAACAGCAGCAGCGGCACGCCGAGCCGGACCAGCCGCTCGCGGACGAAGCCGCGTCCCCCCTTGCGGTCGTGCGAGCCGGGCACGAAGTACCCGGAGATGAGGAAGAAGAAGCCCATGAAGAAGGTCTGGTTGGTGATGACCAGCAGGTCCAGCAGCGCCCCCGAGCCGTCGGTGGCCGGCTCGCTGTAGTACCAGACGGGGATGTTGCCGTAGGTGACGGCGACGTGGTGGGCCAGGACCAGGACGGTCAGCACCACGCGCAGGTTGTCGACGTAGTAGAGCCGGGGCCGCCCGGCCGTCCGGGGAGGTTCCGGACGGCCGGGGGCCGTTGGGGGGTGTACCTGTTCGGTCATCTGGGGGGCTCGCTTCCGTACCGGTGGGGGCCCGGGATCAGCTCCCGGGAGGGATGGCGCGAGTGGCGTGCTCGAAGAGGTCGGCCAGCTCGCGGGCGTAGGCGTCGAGATCGTGCTCGGGGTGGTTCTCCCAGTAGGCGAACATGTGGTCGATGGCCGCCTGCTGGCTGACCGCCATCACCCGCGTGTCGAACGGGCGGAACTCCCCGCGCTCCTGGCCGGTCCGATACACGGCCTCCAGGGAGTCGTAGATCGGGTCGCTGCTCTGCACGCCGTAGCGGGAACGGCCGTCGGGGTCGCGGAATCCGGTGAAGATCTCGCTCAGCGCCTTCAGGTGTTCGCGATGGTCGCGCATATAGGCGGCCACGGTCAGAATGTGGGTACGCAGGACCGCGGTGGCGGTGGGCGCCTCGGTCCATTCGGTGATCTCGGCGACCACCGAATCGGCGACGTCGGTGTAGATCTGGTCCACCACCTTTTGCACCAGCTCGTCCTTTCCCGCGAAGTGATAGGAGATGACGCCCTTGCTGATCCCGGCGCGCTCGGCGATCCGGGCCAACGAGGCGTTGGCGAACCCGACGTCGGCGATCGTGGCGATCGCGGCGTCGATGATCTGCGCCCGCCGGGCCTGCTCGATGAACGAACGACCCTTCCTGTTCTTCTGGCCGCTTGGCTTATTTTCTGACCGCATGGCCAGAATTTAGCACGCATGGCCAGGTGACAATAGGGGTTTCCCCCTAGGTAACCCTGAGAGGACCCTGGCCCGTCTCAGGGGCGGGAGGGGTCCTGCGAACACGCTCGGAGACCGACCGGGCGGCGGAGGGCTTCCGAACGCCCGGGAAGAGCGGGAGGCGCCGGACCCTGGAAGCCGGGGGCCGCGGGGCGCTTCGGGGCCTCGTACCCGAGCTCCGGGAAGCGGCCGCTCCGGGGAGAGATCCACTGATGACGTCCCAGGTCACGACGGTGCTCCCCGCGCGCGGGGAGGGGACGGCCTCTTACCCGGCGGTGTCGTCGGCTGGGTGCACTCCCGCGCAGGCGGGGAGGGGCCCGTCTGGGTCATGACGGCACCCGTTGGGATGACGCGCTCCTCGCGCGGAGCGCCCCTCCGGTTTCACGGTCCCGAAAGGAGAACCTTCGGGCAGAATGACTGTCACCGGCTCGACCCACGGGCCGCACCAATGGGCTCCCGAGTTTTATAAAGCGGAGATAACGGCCCGCGAACCCGCAGGTCATCTTCTGCAAGCCCCGCGCACGCGGGGATGGACCGTCGGTTTCGTCGGAGGCGGCCAGCTCCAGCAGGCAAGCCCCGCGCACGCGGGGATGGACCGAGGTTGATGCTGCATCAAACCGGCCGCCTTGGGCAAGCCCCGCGCACGCGGGGATGGACCGCCGGCGAGGTTGAACCACCCCAGGAACGTGCCGCAAGCCCCGCGCACGCGGGGATGGACCGGGTTGGTCAGTCCGACGTGCACGCGCTCACCTGCAAGCCCCGCGCACGCGGGGATGGACCGAGCTGGACGCCCTGGCGACCCCTACCTACGGGGCAAGCCCCGCGCACGCGGGGATGGACCGCGCTCGGGGATCACTCTGGGCGGCGCGGCCGAGCAAGCCCCGCGCACGCGGGGATGGACCGTGGTTGACCAGCTCCGGGTAGGCGCGCTCGGTGTAAGCCCCGCGCACGCGGGGATGGACCGAGCTGAAGATGCGCCGGGCGGAGGGGGCACCGCGACGCGCGGCGGTTCCTGGCCGGGGAGGGGGCCATCCTCCTGGCCTTCGCCGGCTGGTCGGCCTGGAGCCCCCTGAACCTGCTCGCCGCCATGCGCGACCCTATCCGGCCGAATCCCGCCGGCCTCCCCCCGCACCTCGGCGTCGAACCGTTCCACGCCGTGGCCGATCGCTTCGCTCGCCTCCGCCTTCGTCCTGGGCGCCCTCACCGTCTTCCACCGCCGAGTGGTCCGCCAAGGCGCCACGCGGGCCTGACACGCGAGAGAGAGCATGCTCATCCTTGAACAGCCTCGGCAAGTCCTTCGGAGCGCGCACCCTGTGGAGCGATCTGGACCTTGAGGTCGAACCGGGCCGGATGCTCGCCCTCGTCGGCGCCAGCGGCTCGGGCAAGACCACCCTGCTCAACTGCGTCGGCCTGCTGGAACACCCCGACACCGGGCGGATCCTGTTCGAGGGCACCGACCTGACCCGGCTCCGGCCGGGCGGGCGGCGCCGGTTCCGCCGCGACCGGCTCGGCTACCTCTTCCAGGACTACGCGCTCATCGACAACACCACGGTCGGGCCAACCTCGACGTGGCCCGGCGACGCGGCACCCCGCGGGACCACGGCGCGGCGCTCGAACGCGTGGGGCTGGCCGGCCGTGAACGCGAGATCGTGCACCACCTGTCCGGCGGGGAGCATCAGCGCGTCGCCCTGGCCCGGCTGCTGGTCAAACGCCCCGCGCTGGTGCTGGCCGACGAGCCCACCGGCGCGCTCGACGCCGCCAACGGCGCGATGGTCGTGGACGTGCTGCGGCAGATGAGCCGTGAGGGGCGCACCGTGCTCGTCGCCACCCACAACGACAGCGTGCGCGACGCCTGCGATCACACCTTCGACGTTTCGGCGCACACGAGGTCGGCCCTCAGCGGGTGAAGCGGAGAACCGGTCCGTTGGCGGCGGGCGGGGACTCGCCGCGCCGACTAGAACCGGCCATGACGAAAATGCACTGAGCCGATAGAGGTGCGGTCATTCCGGTGGTGAGGACGCGACCGGACTGCCCGAAACCGTCTTACAGGGGCTTCCGTCCGGCCGTAGTGGGCGGCCCGTGTTCCGGTCGACGGCCGATGGTTCCCCGGCAGGGACTGCGGGAGATGTCGAACCGCTGATCTCCGGTCTCCCGGTTTCGGCCACTATCCGGCGCGAGATAGGGAAGGACGGAAATCCGTTCCCCGCCGGGGCCGGCAGCCCCACGGCGGCCTGCCGGTTTCCGGGTCGCCCCGCGTGCGGGGACCGGGATCGCGTGGGCCGGAGACCGTGGGGGCTGTGGGCGGCGTCGCCGGGATGGGTGGGACCCGCTGCGAGGCGCGCCCCACGGCATCAAGCCGGGGCGGGGCCGGCCGACGCCGACGGCCCCGCGTTCCGTGGAGTGCGGGGCCGTGGCGGGTGTCCCGGTCAGTCGAGGACGGCGAACGCCTCGACCTCGACGAGCACGTCGGGCTCGAACAGGTAGTCGACGCCGATGAGCGACGCGGGCGGCAACGGCCGCGGGATCCCCAGCTCCTCGGTGGCGCGTTCGATGCCCGCGATGAAGGCGTCGTACTTCTCGGGGCTCCAGTCCGTGGCGAAGAACCTGAGCCGTACGACGTCGGAGAAGGTCGCCCCGGCGCCGGCCAGGCCGCGCGCGGTGTTGCGCAGGGACTGCACCACCTGGCCGGCGAGGTCGCCCAGCGCGATGCGGTTCCCCTCGCCGTCGCGGGCGATCTGGCCGGCCACGTGCACGTGGCGGGTGCCCGTGCTGATCGAGACGTGGTGGTAGGGGACGGGTTGGAACATGCCTTCGGGGCTCAGCAACTGCACGGTCATGGGAGACTCCTCCGCTTGCGGATCAGCAGGTATCCCATGTCTACTTGGTGTGTAAAGGGAACTTCAACGAGACTAGGTGTCATGAAGGAAACCGCCCACCCCGCGCCCGACCGGCCCCAGATCACCGCGACACACCGCGAGCTGCTCGACCAGGTGCTCGACAAGTGGTCGCTCCACGTGCTCGACGAGCTGTGTGAACGGTCCCTGCGTTTCAACGAGCTGCGCCGCGCGATCCCCGTCGTGACGCAGAAGTCGCTCACGGCGACGCTGCGGCGCCTCGAACGCAACGGGATGGTCGAACGTCTCATCGTGAACACGCGGCCGATCGCCGTCGAGTACCGGATCACGCCGCTCGGTAAGACGCTCCAGGACCTCATCGACGCGCTCCTGGAGTGGTCCACCGCCAACATGCCCCGCGTCGAGCGCGCACGCGCCCGGTTCGACGCGGAGGAGGGGTGAGGAGGAGCGGCGCGGTGGGCGTGCGCATCCAGCGTTTCCCCTGGCCGGAGGGGAACGGGGTGGGCGGGCGGGGCGTGGCCTCGGAGCGGTCCGCGTTGGGAACGGGCATGTCCTCGACGCTGTGACCGGCCGTGCGTGGTGCCGGACGCGCGACTCCGGAGCCGGGAGCGGGGCCTACCGCCACAGGCGGGGGAGGCGAAGACGTGAACTGTTCGCGGCTTTTGTTGCCCCGAAGGGCTTTTTCTTGCTGAATGGGCGAATTTCAAGAAGTGGTCGAAACGAGGGGTGCCTGCTGATAACGTCCCAGGTCAGTAAGCTGCTCCCCGCGCACGCGGGGATGGTCCCGCCGACGTTGATAGCCAGCGCGACGGCGAGGGCTGCTCCCCGCGCACGCGGGGATGGTCCCCTGCCATCCGGGTGCCGCTGGTGCGGCATGCCCTGCTCCCCGCGCACGCGGGGATGGTCCCATGGTGGCGGAGCAGCCCGCCGCGAACGTGATCTGCTCCCCGCGCACGCGGGGATGGTCTCAGGAGCGCCACGGCGGACCGGGTCCAGTTGAGCTGCTTCCCGCGCACGCGGGGATGGTCCCCCAAGTTCCAGCCAGGATTGGGGTCCCGGCTTCTGCTCCCCGCGCACGCGGGGATGGTCCCGTCTGAATGGAGATGGCGGCCGAGTCGAGAAACTGCTCCCCGCGCACGCGGGGATGGACCCAGCCGCCAATCCTCGACGACGAGGATGTGACGCTGCTCCCCGCGCACGCGGGGATGGTCCCAAACAAATCCGCGGCTGGGTGCGCGAGGGCATCTGCTTCCCACGCGCGCGGAGATGGTCCCGGGACCGGCACTGGTGGCGAGCCGCTCGGCTTCTGCTCCCCGCGTGCTCGCGGTCCGGGCGCGGCGGGTCGCGGCGGGTCACCGACCTGGCCGGGGGCCGGTCATGGCCGGGCGGCGCGGGCGTCGCGGACGGCGAGGGCGATGCGCAGGAGGGCGGTCGCGGTGCCGGCGGCCACGGCGGCACCCACCGAGACGGCGAGGTCGGGCACCCAGGTCGCGAGCCGGCCCGGCCCCATCAGGCCCGTGGTCAGGGCCGGCGCGGCCCACGGCAGCACCCCCGCCACGCACCAGGCGACGGTCGAGGTGAGGCGCCGCCGGAGGGGGAGGGGCGCGGCCGGGCGGCGCAGGAGCAGGGCCGAGCGGAGCGCCGCCAGGACCATGGCCACGGCCAGGGCGGTGGTGCCCCACACGGCCGCGTGGTGGGCGGAGGCGGACGGCGCGTCGGCGGGCGCCCCGCCGCCCGCGAGGATCCGGGCGGCGCCGAAGCCGACCTCCATGACCGCCGTGTCCTGGAGGAGTCCGTACAGGTTCTGGGAGAGGACGAGGGCGACGTCCTGTTCGGGCAGCAGGAACACCATCGCGGAGTAGCCGGGGGTCCCGCCCGTGTGCCAGACGGCGCCGTCGAGGGGCGCGTCCAGGCCGCCGACCCGCCAGCCCAGCCCGTACCCGGTCCCGGAGCCGTCGGGGTGGAGCCGGCCCTCCTCACGCATTAGCCGCGTGGATTCGGGGGTGAGGACGGCCGCGCCCTCGGCGGTCTCGCCTTGTCGGAGCTGGAACGCGGCGAAGGCGGCGAGGTCGTTCAGGTCCCCGCCCAGGTAGCCGTAGCCCGCGCCGTCGTCGTCCACGCCGCCGGCGACCGGGCTCGCGACGCCCCACAGCAGCTGGTGCCCCGGGGGGAGGTTCCGCTCCCGGGCGGACGCCCGGCCGGTGATGGCGCCGTCCATGCCGGCCGGGTCGAGCACGGCGTGTTCGAGGTGGTCGGCGAAGGGCCGTCCGGTGACGGACTCGACCAGGGCGGTCAGGACGAGGTAGTTGGCGCTGCTGTAGGCGTACACGGTTCCGGGCGGGCCGAGGGGGGTGACGTCGTCGAGGGCGCGGGCGCGTTCGGCCGCGCCGGGGCAGTCGGCGTCGAGGCAGTCGGTGACCTTCGGTGTCGCTGACGCGGGGATGCCGGCGGTCTGGTGGAGCAGGTGGCGGACCGTGACGCGGGAGGCGTGCGCGGGGCCGCCGAAGCCGAAGCCGGGCAGGTGGTCGACGATCCGGTCGTCCAGGGAGAGCCGCCCGTCCTGGACGAGGACCATCACGGCGGTCGCGGCGGCCGGTTTGGCGATCGAGCCCCACAGGAACGGGGTGTCGGCGGTGACGGGTTCGCCGTGCCCGTCGGTTCCCCAGGAACGCTGGTGGAGGGGTCCGTTGGGGCCGACCACGGCGTAGGAGAGGCCGGGGGCGCCGGTGGCCTCCATCCGCTCTTGGACGTAGGCGTCGATCGTGGCGTAGCCGCCGGCCGGGGTGGTGGCGGCGGACGCCGGGCCGGCCGGCGGGCACAGGAGCAGGCAGAGCAGCAGGGATGACGTGCTCGCGGCGACGCGCCGCAGGCGGGAGCGCATGGGTTCCTCATCGGTTTCGGAGGCGGGACGGATAACCGTATGGCGATACGGTTTTTATCGTATGGTGGTACGGTTATCAAGTGCCGAGGACCGCCGACCACGAGGAACGTCGCCGTCAGATCGCCGGCGCCGTCCGCGAACTCATCTCCGAACACGGCCTGGACGCCGTCACCGTCGCCCGCACGGCCGCCGCCGCCGGGATGTCGGTCGGCCTGGTGCAGCACTACTTCCGCAGCAAGGACGAGATGCTGCTGCACGCTTTCAACGAGGTGAGCGCGGCCATCCGGGACCGGGCCGGGGAGCGGATCCGGGCCGGGATCGAGCACCGGCGGCCCATCGCGTGGGTCCTCGCCGAGGCGCTGACCGAGTTCGTCCCCCTCGACGAGCGGCGCCGCACCGAGTTCCGCGTCACCCGGGCGTTCGCCGGCCGCTCCCTGGACGCGCCCGCCCTCGCCGAGGTCGACACCGAGACCGCGCGGCGGGTGCGCGAGGACATCGCCCGGGCCGTCCACAACGGCAAGGAGTGCGGTGAGGTCGCCCCGGACCTCGACCCGTGGCCCGCGGCGGTCCGCCTCGCCGCCGTGACCGAGGGGCTCGCCACCCAGGTCTACCGGGACCCGGCCGGGGTGAACGGGACGCCGGCGGCCGAGCTGGCCGAGTCGCTGATCGCCGCCGAGCTGGCCACCGTCTTCACGGGCGAGTGCCGCCAGTACGCCAACGGCGCCTGACGGGCGGGCGCGTTCTCGCCGGCGCTCCTACAGGGCCGGGGCGACGCTCCTAGCGGGGTGTGGTCTCCCGGGTGGTCGGGGCGGGTGTGGACCTCGCCGTTCCTCCGGGAGGTGGCCTGTGGCCGTCCAGAGGGTGGTTCGTGGTTCGGTGGGTGTTTTGCCGGTTTCTTAAGAAGTGGTCGTGAACGGCTTCGGAGCTCGGTAACGTTGCAGGTCAGTAAGAGTGCTCCCCGCGCACGCGGGGATGGTCCCGACACCGGCTACATGTCCAGCGGCCTGCAATGGTGCTCCCCGCGCACGCGGGGATGGTCCCCCCGCGTCGGAGGCGGTCGCCACGCCCAGGCAGTGCTCCCCGCGCACGCGGGGATGGTCCCGCCGACCTGACCGCGCACCTGGCCGAGGTCGCGTGCTCCCCGCGCACGCGGGGATGGTCCCTGGGCGGCCATGTGACGGCGCAGGGAGTCCGGGTGCTCCCCGCGCACGCGGGGATGGCTCGCCAGCCGGACGACGTTGGTCTAGCCCCTCTGGGCCGGTCTTGGCAGTGGCTTCCGTGGTTCTCCGAGTCACTGTCCCGGGAGGCGCCCACAGCCTCCGGATCTGTCTGAATGAACCGGTTGGCGTCGTTCTCCTGCCGCTGAAGCCGGT
The DNA here is from genome assembly GCF_054780875.1 of Marinactinospora endophytica. NCBI lineage: Bacteria > Bacillati > Actinomycetota > Actinomycetes > Streptosporangiales > Nocardiopsidaceae > Marinactinospora > Marinactinospora endophytica. Next base: position 417,305 of record NZ_BAAGVM010000002.1, read on the forward strand.
GAATACAGGACGATGCCAGCGGCGTGGTCCGGCAGACCCGGCAGCACATGCTCCGCTGACACCACCCGGCCGCGCTCATGGGCGCGGGTTCCAGGTAACCCTCGTACGGGAATCGTTCCCGTTCACAACGGGACCTCGCGGTGAAGGTGAGCCGAGCATCGCGTGCTGACGCGGTACGGCCGGCCGGTCGATGCCGCCTATGTACAAGTCGTGCCCCGTCGGTGGCGCTGTGACCGGGTGATACGAGATTCAGCGTCACTGACAGGGCACTTCTGAAGTTGAGCTGGCCTTTATGGGACAAATCCGGCTGGTTACAGTTGTCCTTCCTTCACTGCTTTGAGGAAGGACGACCAGGCCGAGGCCGGGAAGTCGAGAAGCGCGTGGTCCCGGTTCTGGGTGTCACGTACAAGGGTCCGGGTACCTTCCGCTACTTCGACACATTCGGATGCTGCACCGCTGTAGCTGGACTTGTGGAAGCGATCTGGCGACGGGGTGTTAGATGGCACCTTGAGCCTTCCTGATCACATTCAGTGAAGTTGTGGGGGGTAGGGCTACAGCTTGTAGTTCCCCGTACAGGGCTACGTGACGCCGTACCTCAGGGAGAGAGTCCACGATGTTTCCGCCACCCGAGGAGTCTCCATACACTATGGTTCCTCCTTCTCTGGTCGTGATGATGCGGAAAGGGCCGGAGTTTCCCGGACAATCCGGTGTTGTGGCAGGAACGACCTGTACCCGTATCCGTTCCTTCTCGGCCAGTTCCACCAGGAGAGCCAGCTGGTCGCGCATGATGTCGGTACCACCCACGATACGCCCCAGTACTGACTCGCAGAGTGTCACCCAGAGCCGGGGACCGTCCTCCCTGGTCAGGGTGCGGCCTCGTTCCAGCCGTGCGGCTACAAGGCGTTCGATCTCGTCGGGCCGGTCAAGCGGCCTTCCCACCTTGAAAATCGCTCGGGCATAACCCTCCACCTGGAGAACGCCGGGAACCAGGATCGGTGCCCATGCCCGGATCTCCGTGGCGTTTTCTTCGGATTTGGTCACTAGGCGAAACCACTCGGGTGACCCCGTGGCGGCGTGTTCCCACTTACGCAGCAGGATGCCATTGGTACCGAAGTAGTCCTCAAGCTGCTGTGCTATGTCCTTTTTCGTGGCCCGTGTGGCACGCTCGATCTTTCCCAGCATCCCGCTGGTGATCGATAGCTCCTTGGCTACCTGGCCTAGGGATTTTCCTGCTTGAGTCCGCCGTCGTCGGACCTCCGCGCCGAAGTCCAGCCATGTGTCCAGTTGTTTCTCAGGCATGAGTACAAGTGAACTTGAGGTCGGTACTTATCGCGACAGTATTGGCAGAACTCTGGTGACCGCTAGCGGACTGGATGATCCTGAACGCGGACGGAAGAAGGAGTCCTCGCGCCGTGGCCATTGGCCGGGGCTCGGTCATCAGTGATGGGAGCTGACGAAATGTGGAACCTCGCAACATGCTTTTCCATAAGGCGCGCTCTGTCCGATCGATACGGAGAGAGCAGGAATTTGTACCCGCTTGTACCCTCCTGTCGTCCCCGTCATCGGCGTCCAGGAGCCGGAGCATGATGGCGCACACGGTGTTCTCCACCTCCCTTCCAGGTACGGCAGAAAGTGTGGCGGTAGCCCGTCGCTTCGCTACCGGGACGCTACACGTGGCGCCTCAAGGGGTGCCCGCAGCGATCGTCGACGATGTCGAGGTCATCGTTTCCGACCTCGCCACTAACGCGATCCGATACACCCAAAGCGGGGACGCAGGGGGGACCTACGACCTGTATTTGGCCGTTCATGAGCGCAGCCTCTCCGGGAGTATCCGCACCCAGGCCCCCAGGCCTCCCCTCGGGGAGGTCTTCCCCGCACCGGACGGATTGCTCTTGGCCCAAGCGCTGGCAGATGAGTGCAGCAGTCTGATGCCCTACGAGCACGGCGTTTTCTTCACCCTGGGATGGAGTCTGGAAGGCGAGAGGAGAGGATGACGTCTCAGGAGGGTCCCCGGTCTCCGACTCGATCGCCACCACGGGGTTCCACCCGAGGAGCCGGCACGCCCCGATGCCATCCGACGTCATATGACACCGGGAGCGGCGACCACATCGGAGGAGCCATTACCTGCCGCCCAACCAGGTGGAGACGACCCTGATGCGGTCCCAGGTGTGGCCCCGGCCGCCAAGAGGGAAGCCGCCGGGCGTACCGTCCACCTGCCCGCTGCGGAAAGCAGATCCCCGAGTCCGGTAGAGGGCGACGGGGCTACCTCATCCGCCGGCCAGGACACGGGAACCACGCGGCATTTACTTACACCGTCCCGTCCACACCCGGCGTCCACGAAGCCCTGACGAGGAGTCCCGGGCGGGCCGTAGGCCTGATCGAAGACCGGCACCGCGAAGTGCGAGCCCGATTCCGCGGAAGCGGGCTGTCCATGCCCGAAGATCCGCGAGAACCGGACGGTGGCGGTGAGGGGGCCTGACGGTTTCCGACCCGCCACAAGAAACGAAGAACGGCCCCGGCAGGTGCTGGTAACACCTGGCACAGGGCCTGACTCCCAACCTGTCGAGACCAGGAAGAAGAGCTGTGCGCGACCTTATCAGCCGCGTCATCACCGCGATCGCGGTCATGCTGTTGGCCCTTGTGCATCCCCGCGTCACCACCGAGGCGGTCATGGCCGCAGTGGCCGGCGCCGGTACCACCGCCGGACGCTACGAGGAACCCGCTGCCCCCGTAATGCCTCCGCCCCGCAACGCCGAGCGTGTGCGCCCCTACTTCAGGGCACCTCACACGGCCTACGCCTTCGGCTCCCCACATTGGTGGGAAGCCCACGCGGCTTCCAAGCGGCCGCAGCCGTTCATCCATGACGGGCCGCCCTACCGGCCTTACGTGACCGCCTGACAGAACCTTTCCCGGTCGTCCTGAGCCACCGGGGCTCTGTACCCGCCTTGCCATGTGAGGACTTTCCCGGAGGGGACAGGGATGGCCGCTCGCGCCACGTGGGCGGCCGTCGCCGTTCCCTGCCGGGTCCGGTCGAGGCGGGTGTGGACCTCGCCGTTCCTCCGGGAGGTGGCCTGTGGCCGTCCAGAGGGTGGTTCGTGGTCCGGTGGGTGTTTTGCCGGTTTCTTAAGAAGTGGTCGTGAACGGCTTCGGAGCTCGGTAACGTTGCAGGTCAGTAAGAGTGCTCCCCGCGCACGCGGGGATGGTCCCTCGGGAACGGGCGACAGCCGGACCTCACGCCCGTGCTCCCCGCGCACGCGGGGATGGTCCCACACCTAGGTACCTACCTGCCTAGGTGCACAGGTGCTCCCCGCGCACGCGGGGATGGTCCCGGTCCAGCCGGCCAGACAGCGAAGTAAGCGGGGTGCTCCCCGCGCACGCGGGGATGGTCCCATCGCGCGGGCGTTGGGGGCGTGGCCGTGGGTGTGCTCCCCGCGCACGCGGGGATGGTCCGTCCCACCGGGGCGCTAAGGCCCGTCGGCGCGCGAACGTGCTCCCCGCGCACGCGGGGATGGTCCCCGCATGCTCCCGGTCGTGCTCACGACCAACGAGTGCTCCCCGCGCACGCGGGGATGATCCTGTCTCGGACGTTCTAACGGGCCAGGTGTCTAAGTGCTCCCTGCTCCCCGCACCGGCCTGGTTCAGAGGGTTTCCAGGATCTTCCACTCGGTGTCGGCGCTGATGGACTGGCTGGCGCGGGCGGTGTGGACGAACAGCAGGTGGATCTCGGCGGTGGAGTGGCAGGTGACCTTCACGCCGTAGGGCTGGTCGGAGGAGCCGAGGTCCGGGGTGGTGGAGTAGCGGTCGACCCGGGCGAGCTCCCGGTGCCCGCTGTTGGCGAGGGCCGCGGCGATCCACGCCTCGACGTCGGCGGTGCGTGTCCCGCCGCCCGCGAGCGTCACCGGCTCCATCGGGGCGGGCGGTTCGCCTTCGGCGATCGGCTCCTCGGGCTTCTGGTCGGCGCCGTCCGACGGGGAGCGCCGGATCGCCTGCACGTAGACCTGGCCGCTGCCGGGCAGCTCGACCACCTCGCCGAACGGCCGTTTGGCGTAGCCGGCCTCGGCGAACGTGCGGACGGATGCCTGGCCGTCCTCGGTGAGGACGCGGTGGAGCAGTTCCTGGAAACGGGGCAGACGCATGACGTTCCCTCGAAGTGCGTGTGCGTGTGCGTGGACGGTCGCGGCGCCGACACGGCTCGGCGTCACCCAGGGTAGCGTCCCGGGTGACCGTGCGGTCACCCAGAGGCAGGGCGGGAGGCCGGGGCGGTGGCGGTGCCCCGGCCGGCGTCTCTCAGCGGGTGCCGCCGGGGGCGAGGAGCCCGTCGTCGAGCGCGCCCCGGGCCAGGGGGATGTCGGCGAGGACCGCGTCGGGCAGGTCGAACGCGGCGGCCAGGGTCTCGGCCCAGGGCGCGAGCGCCGGGATCCGCGCCTCGACCGCCTCGGGCAGGGCGGAGACGTGCCGTCCCGCCAGGTACCCCTCGTTGAGCAGGTCCCCGCTGTGCTCGGCGACGCGCTGGAGCGCGAACAGCTGGTACAGCCCCATCAGTGGCGCCGCGCTCTCCCCGGCGTCCCCGCCCGCTTCGGCCTCCGCCGTCCTGGCCGCCTCCAGCAGGGCCTGCGCGGCGCGGCGTTCGGCGTGGGCGGCGATCGCGCGCAGCGCGCAGGGCGCGGCCGTGTTCCACCGGCCGAGGGGGTCGCCGGAGGGGGCGCGGCGCAGCCAGCGGCGCGCGCGGGAGAGCTGGACGTACTCGACGGCGGTGAGCAGCCGCAGCAGCAGGCCGGGGTCTGCCAGCTCCCCCCGTTCGGGGGCGGCGTCGGGCGCGTCGAGGGGGTGGTCGAGCAGCATCTCCGCGCCGGCCTTCGCCCAGACGGCGAGGTTGTCGCCCTCGGCGGTGACGGTGCCCTCGACGTCGATCAGGAACTCGGCGAGTCGGTTGGCGGGGAACAGTCCCCGCGCGCCGCACCTCCCCCGGCACTCGGTCAGGATCGCGCGGGCCTGCCAGGTGACCCACCCCTTGGTGACGGCGGCGAACCGGGCGGCCCGGTCCCGTTCCCCGTCGGGGGCGGTGACGAACGTCCGGACGGCCTCCCGGTGCAGCAGGGTCATCGCGTAGGCGGTGGCCAGGGCGCCGATCAGCGGCCCGTGGTGGCTGCGCAGCGCGAACACCGGGACGCGGCCGCGGCCCACCGGCGCGGCGATCTCGCGGTGGTGGCCGTGGGCGACCGCGACCGCCAGGGCGGTGCGCGTCGCCCCCAGCGCGGCGGCGCTCATGCACAGCTTCCCCGTGGTGACGCGGCCGATCGAGTGGAGGAAGCGCCGCCGCCGGCTGCCCGTCGCGCTGGTGAGCGTCCCGTCGGGGGCGAGGCGGCCGTGCGTCCCGTCCAGCAGCGCGCTCGCGGGCAGCCGGACCGTGTCGAAGGAGGTGAGGCAGTGGTCCACCGGGCTGCCCGCCCGGTGGTCCAGGGGGCGCACGCTGATCCCCGGCAGTGGGCCGGAGGGGCCGGTCAGCGGGACGAGGAACAGGAACACGCCGTGGTCGCGTCCGTCCGCGACCAACCGCGCCGCGACAACGGCGGTCTTGGGGCCGCCCTGCGGCCCGGTGTTGGGCATGAACTTGCCGGCCTGCGGGACGGGGGTGTGCAGGACGAACCCGCCGGTGGCCGGGTCGTGGGTGGCGGTGGTGCGTAGCGCCGCCGCGTCGTTGCCGTGGCCGAGCTCGGTGCACAGGAAGGTGCCGATCTCGTGGGTGGTCGCCGGGACGTCCCGGCCACCGCGGCCGTGGTCGAGGAGGCTGCCCAGGAACAGGTTGTAGTGGATGCCGGCGATCGTGGTCAGCCCGCTGTCGACGCAGGCCGTCCACTCGTGCAGGCTGGCCAGCCGTTCGGGGTCGGCGGCGAGCGCCTCGGCGGAGTCCAGGTCCGCGTCGAGCGCGTGCAGCCGCTCGTAGGACAGGGCGACGCGCTGGTCAGCGGTCAGGCCGGGGCGCGCCCGGAAGAGGTCGGTGCCCAGCAGCGCCCGCCAGGGCGCGTGCGACCGGTCGTACTCGGGCTCGGGGCCGTACAGGGCGCGGGTCAGCAGCGCGCGGGCGCGTTTGGCGCGCTCGCCCTCAGGGCCGGCGGGGGCGGCCTCGTCCACGTTCGTCACGTAGGGGATTCAAGCGATCACCGTCCGGGGCGCGTGCCGGAACGGCCGGATCGGCGCTGTGGCGTCGGACACCCGCCGGGCGCCGGCCCGAAGGCCAGGGGCCTCGGCGGTGGACGGCCCGGCCCGGGAGGCGGCCGTGGGCGAGAAGCCCCCGGAAACGGAGGGGACGGACAGGCCGGTTCGGCTGTCCGGAAACCCGGCGGGTTTCGACGCCCCTCAGGCGCGACCGGCGCCACGGCGGCCGCGTCTGAGGGGCGCGGCTAGGCCCGCCCGGTGAGGACACCGTTCAGGCCGAGCCAGCCCGCCATCGACTCCAGCTCGGCGCGCAGCTCCTCGGCGGCCTCGGGCGGGGCGTCCGGTTCGAAGACGGTGTTCAGCGCGCGCAGCACCCCCGCCTTGCGGTCGGCCTTCAGGTCGACCCGGGCGACGAGGCGGTCGCCGAGCAGGAACGGCAGCACGTAGTAGCCGTATTTGCGCTTGGCGGCCGGCACGTAGATCTCCAGGCCGTAGTCGAACCCGAACAGCCTGCGGGCGCGCTCGCGTTCCCAGACCAGGGAGTCGAACGGGCTGAGCAGCGCCCGCGCCGACACCGACCGGGGGACGCGCGCCCCGGCGTAGAGGTAGGCGGGCCGTTTCCAGCCCTCGATGGAGACGGGCACGACCTCGCCCGAGTCCACCAGGTCGGCGAGCGCCGCGCGGGCCTCGACGCCTTTCAGCCGGAAGTAGTCGCGCAGGCACGCCTCGGTGCCCACGCCGTGGGCGCGCGCCGCGATCCGCACGAGGTCGCGCCGGGCGTCCTCGGGGTCGGGGTCGGGGGCGTCGTACACCTCGGCGGGGAGGACCCGTTCGGGCAGGTCGTAGCGGCGTTCGAACTGGGCGGTGCGGGAGTCCGTGGTGACCCGCCCGCACCAGAACAGGAACTCCAAGGCGGTCTTCACCTCCGACCAGTCCCACCATGGCCCCGCGCCGCCCGGTCGCTCATGTTCGAGAGCGGCCTCGATCTCCCGGCAGGTGGCCGGGCCGCTCCGCTTCACCTCGGTGAAGACCTCCTCGACCAGGCCAGGCCGCTCCTCTTCGATGCGGCGCATGCGCCCCCACGCCTCGTCGCGGGCGCGCGCCATGCGCCAGCGCAGCAGCCGGTGGGTCTGCGGCGGGATGAGGCTGGCCTCGTGTCCCCAGTACTCCACGAGGTGGCGGGAGCTCCGGCTGGTGGCCCGGTCGAGCAGGGAACGGTCGTAGGGGCCCAGCCGGGCGAAGACGGGAAGGTACTGGCTGCGCGACAGGACGTTCACGCTGTCGATCTGGATGACGCCGACGCGGTCGATGACCCTGCGCAGGTGGCGCATCGTGGGCGCGCCGGTGGGGCGCCGGTCAGTGAATCCCTGCGCGGCCAGGGCGATCCTGCGGGCCTGCGCGCGCGACAGCGTGGTGTCGCGCCGGGGATGGGGGAGGGGCACAGATCCGTGCATGGCCGCCACGGTAGCGGCACCCACTGACAAAGGGGCGCGGTCGCGGTACCGGCCCTTGACCGGACGCGCGGCTCACCGCCCGCATCCCCCGTGCCCACCGGGAGAGGGGCGCGCCTACCGGTACCCCCACCGGGGCGAACCTGGCCCCCGAAGATCCGCGTGCCCGGCGGGAACCCGCAGGGCCGGCCGTGGTGCTTCCCCGCGATGGAGTCCCGCCCGCCGTGATCAGCGGGCGGGACGCCATCGCGCGACCGGGTCGGGGCTAGCGCAGGGCGCGCGCCCGGTGGTGGGACCAGGTCGAGGCGGCATCGGCCAGGGCGGACAGCCATGTGTCCTCGGGGTGCCGGTTGGCGAACCAGTCCATCATCCTGGAGCCGGCGCGGGCGAAGGCATCCAGTCCATCGGGGTCGGCACGCTGCCACGCGCTGCACCGGCCGATCCAGCTCTCGGCCGACTCGGCGCTGTGTCCGGCCGCGACGAGCTGGACGGCTACCGAGCCCAGGGTGATGAGCCCGGCACCGCGCGTGGGCCACTCCCAGTCCACGAGCCGGCTGCGGCCGTCGCCGTCGATGAGCACATTCCGGCCGTGCACGTCGGCATGGACCAGATCGTCACCCCGGAACAGCGCCCGTTCCTCCTCGGTCGCGAAGCGGTCCCACCGTGTCTCGTGCCAGTCGTGGGCGACGGGGGGCAGCGGGATGGCCGCCAGCCGGTCGAGTACATCGACCAGGAGGGGTAGATCCGGCGATCCGGGTGTGAAGTCGGCCGGTCGGGCATCGATGTGCTCGAATCCGACGACGAACCAATCCGGGTCCTCGACAGTGAACCGGATTTCAGGGGACACCGTGGTGACGAACGGTCCGACCGCGGCCTCTCGCCGGGCGGCGTCGAGGTGCCCGCCGGGGCGGTTGGGAGTCGCCTTGACGAACCATGTGCCACGCTCGGCGGTGACGGTGAAGGTCGTCGCGGTCCCATATCCGCCGGTGACAACACGGGTCCGGGTGATGTGCCCGGTGTGGGGGCGGATCAGGTTCTCGATCTGCCGCACGGGCTACCTCCGGGGTCCACACCAGCTCGGCGGGATACCAGGCCGGCAGCCGTCATCGTCCGGCCGACACGGTACCGGGGGTGTTGGGGGGTTGTCGTCCTTCTTTTCGGCACGGATGAGGGCGCGGGCGTCGCGCATAGTCGGGGCTGACAGGATGCTCTTCAGGGCGGTTTCCCGGACATTGCCGACCTCCATCCAGGTGGAGAAGACGCAGGGGGAGACTGTTCCGTCTGGGGCGATCGACGCGCGACCGTCCCCGCACCGGCCACACAGACCCGATACGTCCGGGGCTGCGCCCTCGGAGCCGCGACCGAACGGACGGACATGGTCGACACCGATGCGCTTGACTCCGAGCGCCTCCAGTTCGCGCTTGGTCGCCTCCAGATCATGGCCATCGGTGGTGATGATGCCGACCCGCAGTGGGATGCCCAGTTTCAGGGCCTTGATGATGTTGCGCCGGGTGTGCTGGTGACTCGGACGCTTGGTTAAAGCATCGTGCCGAGCTGGGTCGTGGGAGTAGTAGGAGGTCGCCAGCGAAGCTCGGTCACGTTGGAAGAACGACCACCAAGCGTTGGTGATGTGAACGAGGTTGCTATAGACCTCGACGGACAGGCCGCGGTCCAGGGCGTGGGCGGCGATGTCAAGGGCGTCGGGGTGCAGGGTGGGCTCGCCGCCGATGAACTGGACGTGGTGTACTCCGGTGGTAACGGCCTGGTCGAGGACGTCGATCCAGTCGTCGCGACTCATGATGCCGTGGTCTCCGGTGGGCCCTGAGTCGTTGTAGCAGTGAATACACTCGAGCTGGCATTTGCGCGTAAGGTCGATCCACAAGCTTTCGGGCGTGCTCCGAATTTCGGTTATGGTCACAGGTTTCTCCTTCGGCTTGGCGAGCGGAATGGTTCTGCGAGACGGGGACTCTCAGGAGTGGCTGTTGACCGATTCGAATGGAGGAAGCGCCATCACAGTCCGCGTGTAACGGTCCCTGCGCAGGCGTCCTGCAACGGCTTCATGTGGACAGTCGTCCGCTGATCTGGAAGGAGCCGGCCGGACGACCGCGCCCGGTCGGCGTGGGTGGAACGCGGGCCATGGGGAGCGGGCGTAGGCGGTTTGGAGTGCCGCGGCGACCTCCGCGCGGCTGTGCCCCTCGATGAGGCGATCGGGCCCGAGCCCCCACCAACGGCCTGTCCGTGTGCCGTACCAGATCACCGGGGCTCCTCGGGGAGAACCGAGAACGGGCGGGCCGGTAGTGACTCCGGGAAGCTCTCGACGGTGACGGTCATCGCCATCAGGGCTTTCGGTGTACTGAGGGTTCCAGCGGCCGGTTCCGCGATCGGAGGACCCGGTACGTCCACCGGTCCGCCGTACCGGTCGTCGCCGGGAACAGGACCTGACCCGGATGGGCGCGCGCAGCGGTCCACAGATTCGCCGTGGCCACGTCGTGCTCCGACGGTGTCCGGTCCTGCGCCGTGGTGGCCCGGGACCGGATGACCGTTGGCCGTATCAGCGCCAGGACGAGGCGCGTGCAGCAGGAGGAACGGAGCGGATGATGCGACAGGCTCACCGCGCGCATCAGGGATGGGCATGACATCAGCTCCTGGAAAGCCGCTTTCGTGCCCCCGGACGCCGTTCGCGTCGTGGAGGGGGCGTGCCCGTTCATGGTTACGCTCGGACGCCGTTGCCCCCATGCGCCCATGCATAATCGCGGTGTTCGAATGATGCGTGGTGTTCGAAACAGAGGGAATGGACTGCGCTGGCGCCCTCTTCCGGAAATCATGCTCGAATTCGACTGAGCGGAGAAAAAGATCGTGTGCGACGATTCGGCCATGACGCCATCCCTGACGAACAGTCTCGTATTGTGGGATATCGATCACACGCTGCTCTCCATCGGATCGGTGAGCCGGGAGATCTACACCTGCGCCTTCGAGAAGACCACCGGTTCGCCTCCCCAGGCCATCGCCCCCATGACCGGGCGCACCGAACGCGCGATCATTATCGACACCCTGGAGATGAACGGGTATCCCTCCGACGAAACCGTCGTCAGCGCCTTCTACCGGTCCTTGGGGGATGCGGCACATCGGCTCAAGGACCGCATGGCCGTTCACGGCCGTGCCCTGCCGGGCGGCCGGGAGGCGATCAAGCTCATCCGCGCGGCCGGGGGGACACAGAGCCTTGTCACGGGGAACATCCGCCCCATCGCGGTGGCCAAGCTCCAGGCGTTCGGGTTGACCGATGGGCTTGAGATCGACACCGGGGGATACGGGGACCTCAGCAATGATCGTTCTCGTTTGGTGGAATCCGCCATCGATCGCACTGGTAGGCGGCTCGGAATCTCTTTCACGCCGGCGGACACCGTGGTCATCGGCGATACCCCGCTTGACGTCGAGGGCGCTCATCGTGCCGGAGCCGCCGTGATCGCGGTCGCCACGGGGACCAGCAGCCTGGGGGAGCTCCTCGACGCCGGCGCTGACCGGGCCGTGACGGACCTGAGCGACGGTGTGCGTCTGGTGGAGCTGATCAGTGAGCTGACTCCGCGCTCGGCGCGGGAGAGGTAGCCAAAGGGCGTGAGCGGTACAGGAACCCCTGGGCGGCGTCATCGTGCCCCCAGGGCGCAAGCAGGGCCCGGAACTCCCTGATCCGGTCGTCGATACGGGGCGAGCTGAGGTGTTCCGCGAGGAGGAACGCTTCTCCGGCGACATCACACGCGGTCGCCACATCCCCCTGGGACAGGTGCGCCCGCGCGGCTCGGGTCAGATAGTGGGATCGGTCCCGGAAACGGTGTGGCGCGCGGGCACGCAGCAGCGCGAGAGCCTTCCCCAGGGATTCAAGGGCCTCGTCGAACAGGCCCATGTCCAGGTAGACGGCTCCGGCCTGCGACTCGATTTCGATCTCGTCGATGTAGGAGAGCCACACCGGCCATGCGCCTTCCCGGCAGGCGAGGTCGAAGGCCGTACGCATGCGTTCGACGCTCACGCGGGCCGCATCGGTGTCGCCGTTTTTCGCCTGAGCGCGGGCCAGCCGGGCATGCAGCATCGTGGCGGCGGCTGGTGAGGCGCCGGTTCCCGTCTCGACGGCCGTCTTCGCGAGTGCCAGGGCCCGGCGCGTCCGGCCCAGGTAGGTCTCGTGCAGGCTTAGGTAGGACAAGGCGCTGGAGACAAGATCCGTTTCCCCTGTCTCATGTCCTGCGTAGACGGCCTCGGTCAGGTGCGCGCGGGCGCCTCCCCGCTCCCCCGCGTCCATGGCGATCCAGCCGGTGAGCTGGCTGAGCGGCCCCAGGGCCTCCATCCCATGGCCATGGTGGTCCACGAGCTCACGCACGTGGGTGGTGTAGGCGCGCAGCGGGGAGTACAGATCTCCGCCGCCGGCCTGGTCGTCCAACGCCACGACGGCGGCGATCACACCGTCCATGGAGTGCCGCGCCCTCCGGTTGCGGAGGATCAGGCTTTCGGGCTTGGGAAGGTGATCCAGTAGTGCCCGCGGAGAACTTGCGGTCGCCGCCGGGGCCTGTTTCCGCGGCGGTCTGGCGTCTGGGAAGACGTCCGTGCCAGGGGCGCCAAGCCCCTGGAGGGCGGCAAGCGCCCTGCGCCGGTCGGTGAGCCCGTGCCCTGCCTCGGCGCGGGCGATGGTGCTCTGCGCGACCCCGCACATTCGCGCCAGTGCCTCCTGCGACAAGGAGTGCACCCGGCGCCGGAGGAGCCGTATCACCGTCTGGGCGTCGTGATCGCGGACGGCAGAGATCATCTCGGCGTCGCGCCATATCCACGCGGGAATGCATTCGCACACCATCCGGCAGCCGTTTCGGGGGCGCCCGCAATTACCGCACAAGCGGGCGTCTTCACCGCCGGAGCCGCGGCGGTATGGTTCCATGGCCTCTCCTCGGCGTGGCACGGCGGTGGCGTTACCGCGAAATAGGCGGTCCATCGGATGACGTGGTCCAGAAAACCGTAGCGCGGCTCCGAAAACAGAGACCCGTATTCACGGAATGGGGCGCCGTTTGTCGCCTCATGGGGAAAGACGCCCACCGTCGCCGATTGGGCTCCCGGCCGGTTCCGGCGGGGTCCGGCCGCGCCTCACCGGCGCAGGGGGAGCCGGACCCGTACCGTGGTCCCCTTCCCGAGTTCGGTGATGAGCGTCACCTCGCCGCCGTGGGCTGTCGCGATCGCCTCCACGATGGACAGCCCGAGCCCGCTCCCGCTGCCCGGCGTGCGGGTGCTGCGGTGGAAGCGGTCGAAGGCGCGTCGCGCGTCCTCCGCGCCCATCCCCGGTCCGGTGTCGGCGACCTCCAGGACGGCGGCGGGCCGGCCGTCGTCGACGGTCCCCTCGGCGCGCAACCGCACCTCCACCGGCGTGTCCGCGGGGGTGTGCTCGCGCACGTTGGCCAGGAGGTTGGCCAGGATCTGGCGGAACCGCGCCTCGTCGACCTCGGCCTCCACCACCTCGGGCACCTCCAGCGCGATGGGACGGTCGGGTTCCAGGGCGCGCGCGTCGGCCACCATCTCGGTGACCAGGGCCGCCAGGTCGCCGGTGGCCAGTTGCAGCGACCCGGTCCGGTCCAGCCGGGCCAGTTCCAGCAGCTCGGCCACCAGCCGGCTCATCCGCTCGGCCTCGTTCTCGATCCTGCGCATCGCGCCGGGCAGTTCGGAGTCGGGGATGGCGCCCTGGCGGTACAGCTCGGCGTAGCCGCGGATCGTCGTCAGCGGGGTGCGCAGCTCGTGCGAGGCGTCGGCGGCGAAGGCGCGAACCCGCTCCTCCGATTCGCGCTGGGCGCGGAACGCCTGCTGGATGCGGCCGAGCATCGTGTTGATGGCCATGCCCAGCCGGCCCACCTCGCTGTAGGGGTCGGCGTCGGGCATCCGGTCGGACAGGTCGGGGCCGGTGCTGATGGCGTTGGCGGTGGTCGCCATGCGGTCCAGCGGCGCCAGGCCGCGCACGATGAGCCAGCGGCCGGCGAACGCGAGCCCGCCCAGGAGCAGGCCCGCGGTGACCAGCTGGGTCCACACCAGCCGCCAGGGGTAGGCCTCGCGGTCGTCGGTGGGCACCCCGGCGATCATGATCGAGTCGTGGCGCAGTCGCACGGTCGCGCGGTGCGGGGGCACGGTGTCGTCGCTGGTGAGTTCGAAGATCTCGCCGGTGGCGGCGTGGCCGACCAGCCGGTCCAGGGGGATGGCGGCGATGCGGCGCAGCACGACGTCCTCGCGCAGCGTGTCGCCGTAGATCTGGTTGACCTCGCCGGTCGCCGGGTCGAGCAGCACCACGAAGTAGGGGGAGGGGCTCGGCGCGTCGACGCCCACCGGCGGCGTGCCGTTGTCCAGGCGCACCATGGCGCGTTCGGCGGTCAAGACGAGCTGGTCGTCGAGGCGTTCGGTGATGAAGGAGCGCAGCATCAGGAACCCGACCACGCAGGTGACCAGCAGCCCGGTCCCGGTCACGGCGAGCAGCCCCATCAGCAGCCGTGACCGCAACGGTCTGTCCTGGCGCATCTAGGCGCCGTCCGGGACGCGCAGCGCGTAGCCGACCCCGCGTTGGGTGTGGATCAGCGGGGGGCCGAGCGGGTCCAGTTTGCGGCGCAGGTAGCTGACGTAGGTCTCGACGATCTGGGACTGTCCGGCGTAGTCCCACCCCCACACGTTCTCCAGGAGCTGGGCGCGCGACAGCACCTGTCCGGCGTTGCCCATCAGGTAGGCGAGCAGCCGGAACTCGGTGGGCGACAGCTCGATCGGGGTGCCGCCGCGGCGTACCGTCCAGGAGCGTTCGTCCAGTTCGAGGTCTGCGACGCGCAGTACGCCGTCGTCCTCGGGCGAGCCGTTGTCGGGGGGATCGCGCCGGGTGCGGCGCAGCAGCGCCCGGATCCGCGCGATGAGGGCCTCCACCGAGAACGGTTTGGTCACGTAGTCGTCGCCGCCCAGGGACAGGCCCGTGACGGTGTCGGAGGGGGTGTCGCGGGCGGTGAGGTAGATCACGGGCACGTCGTCGCCGCGTTCGCGCAGCCGCCGGCAGACGTCGAAGCCGTTGACGTCGGGCAGCAGCACGTCCAGCACGATGAGGTCGGGCCGCCGGTCGCGGGCCAGGGTCAGGCCCTCGCCGCCGTTGCGGGCGGTGCTCACCTCGAAGCCGTGGAAGCGCAGGGCCGCCTCCACGAGGTCCCGGATGTTGGGCTCGTCGTCGACGACGAGGACGTGCGGTCGGGTCGCGGACTCGGGCATGGATCCACCTAGTGTTCCGGGGACTCGCGGGACCGGGCGCGGCCGGCCCGGTCCGGACCCATGATGCCGCAGGTGGACGAAGGGGGCGGAGTCCCCGGGGGTGTCGGACGCGGGCGGGCCATCCAAGGTGCGCGCCACGCCCGGGCCCGCCCGCGTCCGTATCGGAGCCGGTTCCCGGAGGGTCGTGAGCGGCGGTCGCGCCCGGAGGAGATCGGACGGAGATCCGGGCGGAACGCGCCCGGTCCGGGGGGACCGGGTGCCGGCGAACGCCGGCACCAAACATGAAACCGGTTTCACCTGGGACTGGGTAAAGGGACGGCTGGGAAAACGCTGAGACCGCGGGGGTCCAGTGGGGAAGGTGACGGAACGGGACAGAGGTGTTACAGGATGAATTCTTTGAAAATCGTGTGAACCGTAGTCCGCTTGTGGTCATCTAACCAACAGCGACTACGAGAGCCGGATGCGTGCCAGGAGTCGTGCAGGAGCCTTTGGCGTGGAGGACGGCCGCGCCAAGGGCTTTCGGCTTCCCCGGACACGTCGTGGCCGCCGTCGAAAGAACGCTAGCCTGACGTTGTGCGAGTGGCGACGTGGAATGTGAACAGCGTTCGGGCGCGTGCCGAGCGGATCTCGGCCTGGCTGGAACGGAGCGACGTCGACGTTGTCGCCGTCCAGGAGACGAAGTGCCGCGACGACCAGTTCCCGGCCGAGGTGTTCACCGGGCTCGGTTACGAGGTCGCCCACCACGGACTGTCCCAGTGGAACGGTGTCGCCATCGCCTCGCGGGTGGGCCTGGAGGACGTCCAGATCGGCTTTCCCGAGCAGCCCGGCTGGGGCGAGCCTGCCGCGGCCGAGGCGCGGGCCATCGGCGCCACCTGCGGCGGCGTCCGGATCTGGAGCCTTTACGTCCCCAACGGGCGCGACGTCGAGGACCAGCACTACCTCTACAAGCTCCAGTGGCTGGACCGGCTGCGCGCGGCCGGCGCCTCCTGGCTGGCCGAGGACCCCGGGGCGCAGATCGCCCTGTGCGGCGACTGGAACGTCGCCCCCCAGGACGACGACGTGTGGGACATGGCCGAGTTCGAGGGCAAGACCCACGTGACCAAGCCCGAACGCGACGCCTTCCAGGCCGTGGTCGACACCGGCTTCGCCGACGTCGTCCGCCCCTACGCGCCCGGTCCCGGCACCTACACCTTCTGGGACTACAAGGGCCTGTCCTTCCCCAAGCGCAAGGGCATGCGGATCGACTTCGTGCTCGCCTCGCCCGCCCTGGCCGCGCGCGTCGGCGACGCCCGGATCGACCGCGAGGAGCGCAAGGGCAAGGGCGCCTCCGACCACGCGCCGGTCATCGTCGACTTCGGCTGAGCGTCCCGAGCGGACCGCCGCCGCGGTGAGCGGGGACGCCGTGGCTTCTCGGTAACGTACAAGGCGTGAACTCAGCATCGGCGCCGCGCATCGCGGTATTCGGCAGCATCAACATGGACCTCGTCGCCTACGTCGACGCCGCCCCACGCAGCGGCGAGACCGTCGCCGGGCGGGAGTTCCGTCAGGTGCCCGGGGGCAAGGGCGCCAACCAGGCGCTGGCCGCCGCCCGGGCCGGCGGGGACGTCGTTTTCCTGGGGGCCGTCGGGGACGACGCTTTCGGCACCCAGCTGCGTACGAACCTGGTCGACTCCGGTGTCGAGGTCTCGGGGCTGCGCCTGGTGCCCGGAACGTCCGGGGTCGCGCACATCGTCGTGGACGGCACCGGCGCGAACTCGATCATCTTCGTCTCCGGCGCCAACAAGACGGTGACCGACGTCACCGAGGAGGACGTGGCGCTGCTGGAGGGCAGCGCCGCGCTGCTGCTCCAGCTCGAACTGCCCATGGAGGGCGTCGTCGCCGCGGCGCGCGCGGGACGCGCGGCCGGCGTCCCCACGGTCTTGACCCCCGCCCCCGCCCGGGAGCTCCCCGGTGAACTGCTGGACCTGGTGGACCTTATCGTGCCCAACCAGCACGAGGCCGCCGCGATCACCGGCGAGTCCGAACCCGAGGCGGCGCTGGAGGCGCTGCTGCGGCGGGTGCCCGAGGCGATCATCACGCTCGGCGAGGAGGGGTCCCTGTACGGGCGCCGGGGCGAGGAGCCGATCCGGGTTGCGGCCCGCGCGGTCACCGCCGTGGACACCACCGCCGCCGGCGACACCTTCTGCGGCGCGTTCGTCGTGGCGCGCGCCGAGGGGTACGCGCCCGCCGACGCGCTGCGGTTCGCCTCGACCGCCTCGTCGCTGGCGGTCCAGCGGCACGGCGCCAGCACGTCGATGCCCACCCGCGCCGAGATCGACGCGGCGCTGGAGGCCGACCGCGCCTGACCCGGCACACGGTGCCGCGCCCGGGGCGCCTTCGGCGCGCGCGGCCACGCCCACGTCGTGGTCCGCCCGTGCCCAAGGCGCCCCTGTCCGTTGCCGGGCACGTCGCCGCGCCGCGCGCGGGCAGCACGGGGGACCTCCCGGCGTGGAAGGGGAGCGTGGTGGCGGTGATGTGGCGCTGTGGCGCGGGGGTTCGACGGTGCGCTGCGGCGGTGCCGGCGCGGGCCGGTCCACGGCCCCGAGGACGCCGGTGCGGCGGGGCCGACGACCTCCGTCGGCCGGTGGGATGGGCCGTCTGGGCGCGATGACGGCCGCCTTCCCGTCGCGCGTCGCCGTGCGACGCCTGGGGGCGGCGCGGGGTATCCCGCGCGGACCGGTGGGGAGGGCCCGTCTGAGAGGACGCCCGGTCCGCAGGTGCCGGGACCGGGGACGTCTAGACGTGCCCGATCTGGCGGAGGAAGTCGATCGGGTCGTGGTTTTGGATGCGGACCTCCAGCACGACGTCGACGGTGTCGCCGACGAGCCGGCCGCCCCATGGGAGGTGGTCGCCCTGGCCGATGCCGAAGTCGGACAGGCGGATCTCGGTGTTGGCGGCGAAGAAGTGCCCGTAGCCCTTCTCCTGGTCGACGTAGTCGGGGGCCTCGCCCACCCACTGGCAGTCGAAGGTCGTCTCGCGCGTGGTGCCGTGGATCGTGAGGTCGCCGTGCATGAGGAAGGAGTTGCGGGCCCGGCCGCGGCGCTCCAGCCGGGTGCTGGTGAAGCGCAGTTCGGGGTGGTTCTCGACGTCGAGGAAGTCGGCGGAGCGCAGGTGGTTGTCCCGCGCCTGCACGCCGGTGTTGAGGCTGGCGGCCTCGACGACGACGTCCACCTCGGAGTCCAGCGGGTTCTCGGCGACGGTGACGGTCCCCTCGGCGCTGCCGAAGGTGCCCTGGACCCGGCCGAACTTCAGGTAGCGGGCGACGAAGATCAGGCTGGAGTGCAGCGGGTCGAGGTGCCAGACGCCCGGGGTGGGCCCGACGGACTCCTCGGTCTGTGGCATGGGTTTCACGAGTGTTTTCTCCTTCTTTGAATATCTTTCGGAATTCACAACACTAATGTCCCGCCCGGCGACGCGTCCCGTCCGGAGCGAGCGGGGGCGCTGGGGAAGGGCCCCGGGGAAGGCGCGCGCGGCGGGGGCGGATCCGCGTGCCGGCCGTATCCGTGAAGGCGGGAGGACGCCGGGGCGTCCGGTGTCACCTGGGCCTTCTGTGAATCGACTCACAGGTGAACGCCGGGAAGCGCGCTGGTTGCCGGACTTCTCCCTGCTTTAGCGGCTAAGTGGGACGGGAAAGGCGAAATGGGCGCCTACCGTTCTAGAGGCGCCGATCCGGTGGACCGGCGACCCCGGCCGCGGGCCGGACCGAAGGACCCCCGAGGAGGAGAGAGGAAGGGCATGGCCGGCGAGACCCGACCGGAACGCCAGTCCCGCAGCGCTCGGAGGCGTCGGGAACGGCGACGCAGACGGCGCAGGATCGCCGTGTGCGCCGTGGCCGGCGGAGCCCTGCTCACCGGGGCCGCGCTGTTCGTTGTGGACCCCACGAGCGCGGGCGCGCCCGCGCCGACCGGCGCCACCAGCCCCCAGACGCCGACTCGGGAAACGACGTCCCCCACGACGCGGCCCACCGCCCGGCCCGGCACCCCCGGCGCGGAGGCGTCGGCGAGCGTCGGGGCCTCGCGCGAACCGGCCGGCGCCCGGCCGGAGTCCTCCTCCCCGGCCCCCTCGGCCGCCGACAGCGGCCCCTCGGAGCCGCGCGCGGCCGACACCCCGACCCGGGAGCGCCCCGGCGACCAGGGCGGATCCGACCGCCCCGGCGACGACCGTCCCGGCGGCCAGGACCCCCGCCCCTCGGCGACGCCCGAACCGAGCACAGAGCCCGAACGGCCCGGCCCCTCACGGCCACCGCAGTCCCCCTCGCCCGAGCCGCGGCCCACCCCCGCGCCGGCCCCGACGTCCCCGCAGGGGCCGGGCGCGGGAGCGTGAGAACCGGGGCTACATCTGCTCCGGGGCGCTGACACCCAGCAGCGACAGGCCGAGCACCAGCGTGCGCAGGGTTGCCGCGGTCAGCGCGAGCCGCGAGGCGCGCACGTCGGCGTCCTCGGCCTTGAGCACCGGGCAGTGCTCGTAGAACGAGGTGAACGTCTGCGCCAGGTCGAACAGGTAGGCGCACAGCCGGTGCGGCTCCAGGGAGTCGCCGACCTGTTCCACGACCGGGCCGAAGCCCAGCAGCGTCAACGCGAGGGCGCGCTCGGCCGGCTCGGCGATGCGGATCGGGCCGGTGGCCTCCTCCGGCGTCAGCCCGCCCTTGCGGAAGATCGAGCGGATGCGCGCGGTCGCGTACTGGAGGTAGGGGCCGGTGTTGCCGTTGAGCGCGAGCATGCGGTCGAAGTCGAACACGTACTCGTTGTCGTGCGACACCGACAGGTCGGCGTACTTCACCGCGCCCACGCCCACCTCGCGGGCGATCTCGGCGCGGGTGGCCTCGTCCAGGTCGGGCCGGTTCTCGGCGACGACCCGGCCGGCGCGTTCGATCGCCTCGTCCAGCAGCGCCATCAGGCGGATCGGGGCGCCGCTGCGGGTGCGCAGGATCTTGCCGTCGGAGCCGAGCACGTTGCCGATCTGCACGTGGATCGGGGTCGTCCCGCCGTCCAGCCACCCCGCCTTGCGCGCGGTGCCGTAGACCATCTCCAGGTGCAGGTGCTGGGGCGCGCCGATCACGTAGAGGATGCGGTCGGCCTTGAGGACCTCGGCCCGGTACTTGATGGTGGCGAGGTCGGTGGTGCCGTAGCCGTAGCCGCCGTCGCTCTTGCGGATGATGAGCGGGACCGGCTTGCCCTCGCGCCCGGTGAAGCCGTCGAGGAACACGCACAGCGCGCCCTCGCTGACCTCGGCGATGCCCTTGTCCTCCAGCTCGCGGCAGATGCCTTCGAGCGCGTCGTTGTAGGAGCTCTCGCCGGCCAGGTCGGCGTCGGTGAGGGTGACGTCGAGCTTGCGGTAGATCTTGTTGAAGTAGGACTTGGACAGCTCGATCAGCTCGCCCCACAGCCGCAGCGTCTCGGCGTCGCCGCCCTGGAGGGCGACCACGCGCCGGCGGGCGCGGGTGGCGAACTCCTCATCGCCGTCGAACTTCGCCCGGGCGCCCTGGTAGAAGGCGTTGGGGTCGCTCTTGAGCAGGTCGGCCTGCTCCGAGTGCTCGCCGACGTCCAGCAGGTGCTCGATGAGCATGCCGAACGGGGTGCCCCAGTCGCCGATGTGGTTCTGCCGGATGACGTTGTGCCCGAGGAACTCCAGCGTCCGCGCCAGCGCGTCGCCCACCACGGTCGTGCGCAGGTGGCCGACGTGCATCTCCTTGGCCACGTTGGGCGCGGAGTAGTCGATCGGGATGTTCTGCGCCTCCTGCACGGCCACGCCGGCGCGCGGGTCGGCGAGGATCTGCTGGGCCTGCGCGGCGATCCACTCGTCGCGCAGCGTCAGGTTGATGAAGCCGGGGCCGCTGATCTCGACCTCTCGGACGACGTCATCGACGTCCAGGCGCTCGACGATCTCGGCGGCGACGTCGCGCGGCTTGCGGCCGAGCCTCTTGGCCAGCGCGAGCGCGGCGTTGGCCTGGAAATCGGCGAACTGGGACGGGCGGATGACGGGGTCGGTCTCGGCGTACTCGGGGCCGAAGGCGGCGCCGAGCGCGGACTGGACCCGGTGCGAGAGGACTTCTTGCGGGTCGGCCATGTCGAAAGCCTACCGACCTCGCCGACCAGCGCCGTCTGCCTGCGCGAACGCGGGAGGGGGCTCACTCCTCGGGCTGGCCGCGCCGGTGCAGCCAGGCCGGGGCGCGTCCGGCCGGACCCAGGCGGCGGCGCACCTGGTCGACGATCCGGCCGGCGACGAGGTCGTGGGCGAGCCGGCAGGCCTGCGCGACGCCGCGCGCGTGGCTGTCGCCGTGGGCGATGACGACGGTCCCGTTGAGCCCGAGCAGCACCGCGCCGCCGTAGCTCTCGCTGTCCATGCGGTCGCGGAGCCCGCGCAGCGCCCTGCGCTGGAGCAGCGCCCCGGCCCGGGCCAGCGTGCCGGAGGTGAGCGCGCCGCGGATCTCGTCGAAGGCGAACCGCACCGCCCCCTCCACGGACTTCAGCGCGACGTTGCCGGTGAACCCGTCGGCGACGACCACGTCGACCCGGCCGGCGAGCAGGTCGTGTCCCTCGATGTTGCCGCGGTAGTCCAGGCCGCCGGGGCCGGCCGCGGCGGCGAGCAGCTCGGCGGCCTTGCGGGTGAGCCGGTTGCCCTTGCCCGGCTCGGTGCCGATGGTGAGCAGGCCGACCCGCGGCTCGGCGATGCCGTGCGCGGTCTGCGCGTAGGCGACGCCGAGGTGGGCGAACTGGACCAGCATCTCGGGCTTGGCGTCGGCGTTGGCGCCGGCGTCGACCAGGATCGTGGGGGTGGGCAGGGTGGGCAGGACGACCGCCAGGGCCGGCCGCAGCACCCCGGGCTGGGTGCGCAGCCGCACCGTCGAGGTGGCGACGACGCCGCCGGTGGAGCCGGCCGACACCAGCGCGTCGGCGTCGCCCTGGCGGATCAGCTTGCAGGCGACCGCGACGCTGGAGCGCGGGCGCCGCCAGCTCGCCAGCGCGCCCTCGTGCATCGCGAGGGTGTCCTCGGCGTGCACGATCGGGATCTCGCGGGCGGCGTCCTGTTCGGACAGCAGCGCGAGCAGTTCGGGGGTGCGCCCGACCAGGATCACCCGTAGCCCGTGTTCGCGGGAGGCTTCGACGGCTCCGGCGACGATCTCGCGCGGGGCGTGGTCGCCTCCCATGGCGTCCACCGCGATGACGGGTGGGGCAGCGGGCTCGTCACCGGAGGGCCTTCCGGCGGGAGATTGGCTGGTCATGGGGGTGGGCTCCTGTCGTGCGGTGGAGGGACGCACCTGCGTGCCCCTGCCGGGCGCCAGGTTATGCCCGAAGCGGAGTGGTCCGGTCCGGGCGGGGCGGTCGGGTGGATCGGGATCGAGAGAACGGAAAAAGAGTGAGGAAAGCGAAAGAACGGGTATATCCGTCGCCCGGACCTGGCGTCTCCCCCGTCCCTGCCAGGTCCGATCACACCGCCAACAACGCGGCGGCCTACGGACGTCCGTCCTGGGACCGCCGCCGGCCGCGCGCCGCCCCCCAATCGGCGGCGACCGCGCGGCCGCAGAGAGGAGACACGTGAGCTTGACGCACGACGTGGCAGTACCCCCGTCCGCCGGACGTCGGTTTCGTGCCTACACCGCGAAGCACCTGGACGAGTTGACGGCGCGCGCCGGACTCGCCCCCGACGAACGTCTCGCGGTCCGCGCCGTGGCCAGTGTGTTGCCCTTCCGGGTCAACGCCTACGTCATCGACGAGCTGATCGACTGGGACTCGGCTCCCGACGACCCGATCTACCGGCTGACCTTCCCCCAGCCGGACATGCTCCCGCACGAGGACGTCGCGCGGATCGCCGACCTGCTGCGCGGGGACGCGCCGCGCAAGGAGGTCGACCGGGTCGCCAACGAGATCCGCGCCCGCCTCAACCCCCACCCCGCCGGCCAGATGCTCCTCAACATTCCCAAGCTCGGCGCCGAGGAGCCGATGTCGGGGGTGCAGCACAAGTACCACGAGACGGTGCTGTTCTTCCCCAAGCAGGGGCAGACCTGTCACGCCTACTGCACCTACTGCTTCCGGTGGGCGCAGTTCGTCGGCGAGCCCGACCTCAAGATGGCCACCGACGACATCGACCGGCTCGTCGCCTACCTGCACCGCCACCCCGAGGTCACCAGCGTCCTGCTGACCGGCGGCGACCCCATGATCATGGGTGAGGGCGTCATCTCCCGCTACATCGAGCCGCTGCTCGCGGTTCCGACCCTGGAGTCGATCCGCATCGGCACCAAGTCGCTGGCCTACTGGCCGCAGCGGTTCCTCACCGACCCCGACGCCGACGACACGCTGCGGCTGTTCGAACGGGTCGTCGACGCGGGGAAGAACCTCGCCTTCATGGCGCACTTCTCCCACCCCAACGAGATGGCCCCCGCGCTCGTCCAGGAGGCGGTCCGCCGCATCCGCGACACCGGCGCGGTGATCCGCACCCAGGCGCCGCTGATCCGCACGATCAACGACGACTCCGCGATCTGGGCGGACATGTGGCGCACCCACGTCCGGCACGGGATGGTGCCCTACTACATGTTCGTCGAGCGCGACACCGGGCCACAGGACTACTTCGCGGTGCCGCTGGCCCAGGCTTACCCGATCTTCCGGGACGCCTACGCCGAGGTCTCGGGCCTGGCCCGCACGGTCCGGGGACCCTCCATGTCGGCCACCCCGGGGAAGGTCTGCGTGGACGGCGTCGCCGAGATCGCCGGGGAGAAGGTGTTCGTGCTGCACTTCATCCAGGCGCGCGATCCCGAACTGGTCGGCCGTCCCTTCTTCGCCAAGTACGACGAGAAGGCGGTCTGGCTGTCCGACCTGGAACCGGCGCTGGGCGCCACCCGCTTCCCCTTCCAGGAGGGGCCGGCCGGGGCCGGTGCCACGG
The DNA here is from genome assembly GCF_054780875.1 of Marinactinospora endophytica. Classification (NCBI taxonomy): domain Bacteria; kingdom Bacillati; phylum Actinomycetota; class Actinomycetes; order Streptosporangiales; family Nocardiopsidaceae; genus Marinactinospora; species Marinactinospora endophytica. The sequence continues at coordinate 441,079 of NZ_BAAGVM010000002.1, forward strand.
CCGCGCGGGAGTAGCCGGGCGGGGCGGCGTCGCGTCGGGCGGGGCCGCCCTCTGTGGGCTTTTCCACACCCGCTCGTTAAGCCGTAAATCGCTACCTTTTGTGACCGAAACCCGGATCGAGGGGCGCGGGCGGCGGCATAATCGGGCGGGTACGAGGCGTTGGTTCCGGGCATGGAGCCACACTCACGGATCGGCCGACACGCCGGCCGGTTCCGGGCGGGAGGGCGCGCGCATGGCTGACTGGTTCACCGACCACGTGATCGCCACCGGCCGGTTGCCGTTGTTCAGCTTCTTCATCGCCTTCGTCGCGGGATTCCTGCTGATCCGCGTCAGCGTCCGGTTGATCCGCGCCGAGGTGCGCTGGTGGCCGGGCAACGTCACCCCCGGCGGCCTGCACATCCACCACGTCGTGTTCGGCGTGGCGTTCATGCTGCTCGGCGGGGTCGCCGGGCTGCTCATCACCGACCGCGAGGGGATTCCCATCGCGGTGGCCGCCGCCCTCTTCGGGTTCGGCGCGGCGCTCGTGCTGGACGAGTTCGCGCTCATCCTGCACCTGCGCGACGTCTACTGGACCGAGCAGGGCCGCACCTCGGTCGACGCGGTGTTCGTGGCCATCGCCCTCACCGGCCTGCTGCTCACGGGGATCCGCCCGTTCGGCTGGAGCGAGCTCAGTGCCGCCGGCGCCGGGGGCGAGGCGGTGCGCCTGGGCCTGGTCCTGCTCGCGTTGGTCAACCTCGCGGGCTCCGTCGTGAGCCTCCTCAAAGGCAAGATCTGGACAGGGATCGCCGGGGTTTTCGTCCCCGCCATCTCGATCGTGGCCGCGCTGCGGCTGGCCGTTCCCGGCTCCCCGTGGGCGCGCTGGCGCTACCCCGAGGGCTCACGCCGCCATCAGGCGGCGGTCCGCCGTGACCAGCGTCTGCGCCGCCCGCTGATCCAGGCCAAGATCCGGTTCCAAGAGCTCATCGCCGGCCGCCACGACCTCGTCTTGGACCCGCCCCCGGGGCTGGGGCCCATCGACCCCGGGGTCCGACCCGCCGAACCGGTCCCGGTGGCGCCCGCCACGCGCGGGCCTCGGCCGTGAGGTCGCCGCAGGTCCAATAAGGTGTCGTGGGCTATGGCTTTTACCAAGGGGGCTGGCCCGCACCAGCGCGGGCTCACGATCGGCGTCGACATCGGCGGCACGAAGGTGGCGGCGGGTGTCGTCACGCCGGCCGGGCGTGTGCTGGCCCGGGTGCGCACGGAGACGCCGCACAAGAGCAAGAGCCCGAAGGTCGTCGAGGACACGATCGCCGGGGTCGTCGAGGAACTGCGGCGCGACTACACGGTGGGCGCGGTCGGGGTCGGCGCGGCCGGCTTCGTCGACGACCAGCGGGCCACCGTACTGTTCGCCCCGCACCTCGCCTGGCGCAATGAGCCGCTACGCGACGCCCTCAAGGCCCGCCTGGACCTGCCGGTGGTCGTGGAGAACGACGCCAACGCGGCGGCCTGGGCCGAGATGTGCGCCGGCGCCGGACGTAACGCCGACGACGTCATCGTCGTCAACCTCGGGACCGGTATCGGCGGGGCCGTGGTGATCGGCGGGGTCCTGCGCCGCGGCCGGCACGGGCTGGGCGGTGAGTTCGGGCACATGACGATCGTGCCCGACGGCCACCGGTGCGAGTGCGGCAACCGCGGCTGCTGGGAGCAGTACGCCAGCGGCAACGCGCTCACCCGTGAGGCGCGCGAGCTCACCCAGGCGGAGTCCCCGGTCGCGCGCGGCCTGGCCCAAGCCGTCGGCGGCGACCCCGCGCTCATCACCGGCCCCTTGGTGACCGAGCTCGCCCAGAAGGGCGACCGGGCCTGCGCCGAGCTGCTGGAGGACGCCGGGACGTGGCTGGGGATCGGCCTGGCGAACCTGGCGGCGGCCTTCGACCCCGAGCTGTTCATCATCGGCGGGGGTGTCTCCGAGGCCGGCGACCTGCTGCTGGAGCCGGCCCGCAAGGCGTTCCGCCGCACCCTGACCGGGCGGGGCTACCGGCCCGAGGCCGAGATCGTCGCCGCCGCGCTGGGCAACGAGGCGGGCCTGATCGGCGCCGCGGACCTCGCCCGCGACGCGCTACCACGCTGGCGCCAGGGGCGCCGTCAGCGCCGGCTGTCCCGCTCCCGGGAGTCCCGCCGCGCTTTCTGAGCGGGACCGCGGGCCGTCCCTCAGCGTAGGGGGAGCTGGCCCGCGGGAACGGATTCGCGCCGCTCTTCGGGTCCTTTGTAGCGCGGGGGCAGGGGCCGCGCGGCCCGCGCGGGGGCGCTTTCGTCGCCACGGGTCTGGGCGGTCTCGGCGCCCGACATCATGCTGGCCGCGATCCACTCATAGACCGTGACCCACGACGAGCTCATCCGCGACGACCAGGTGGGCGACAGCTCGCTGACCGCGCGGACCATGGCGCGGCCGACGTAGGGGTAGTGCTCGGGCTTGACGCCGAGCGCGGTGTGGTGGCGGGCGCCCAGCCGGCGCAGCTCCTCCTGGACCTCCTCGGGCTGGTCCAGGTGGCGGATGACGCCGAGCAGGGCCCGGCTCATCCTGAGGTGCTGGGGCCCCATGTCCTTGGAGAACATCGACCGGATCTCGGGAACCAGCTCGAACAGGTGGTCGTAGAAGCGCTCGGCGAGCTCCACCGAATCCTCGGGCAGGTCCGCGCAGGAGAGTCTGACGTCGTCGATGGCCTTGGCGTCAGGCAGGGGGACTGAGGAGATGGGGCGAGGTTGCATCGCTGGCTCCGGGTGCGTTGACGGCGGTTCGATCGCGCTTCGGAAGGCCGATCCCGGTGGCCGGGCAACGCCCATGGGGCGTGCAGCGCGTTGGCCCACCGGGTCGCCGCGGGCGGGACGGTGCCGTCGGGAAGGCGCCTGCCGCCGGTCCCGTCCGATGTCGACCGGTGGAGAGCACGGACACCGTGGCTCCGGAGATTATCACTGCATTATTCGCGATAGCGATACGCATTCGGAGACAGTGCGCGGATAATCCGACGTTTCCAAAGCTGAGATCCCAACAGAACGATGTCTTCGGAAGGGGGAAATCGGTGGGCGATCCTCCGGAATCGTACCGGAGCGTGCGGTAACCGTGTCCCCACCTGCCGTGACGGCGCCCTCTGGTGGGGGCGGACGGCGGTGGGGCGTCGCCCGTGACCTCGGTCGAGGGGCGTCCCCGACGGTGGGTGTGACGTAGGCGACAGGGCCTGTTTCGGTGTCCCGCGCCAGGGGCGAGGACCCTGGTGGCTGGGGGATCTGGCCGTTGTTTTGCTGTTTTGCGTGGAATGCGAAGAAAATCGACTGGTCCGCTCCGAAGCGTTCGGGAAACGAACGAGGTGGTCCAGGACGCGCGACGGGGACGGAAAGCTTCGGAGGTGATGATGAGGTCAGGCCGGAAACGGCGGCCATGGGCGATCCTGGCGGCCTGCGGGCTGCTGCTCGCCGGATGCACCAACGGGGAGATGCCCGCCGGGACGGGGGCCGCGGCACCGGTGCCGGCGGAACTCGCCGACGGCCCGTTGACCATGGCGGTCGTCAGCCACGCCAAACCCGGTGACGCCTTCTGGGAGGTGGTCAAGAGCGGCGCGGAGCAGGCGGGGACGGAACTCGACGTCGCCGTCGAGTACGCGGGCGACCCCGATCCCGTCCAGCAGACCCAGCTCATCGACAACGCGGTCGCCCGGGGGGTGGACGGCCTCATCGTCTCCATGGCCAACCCCGAAGGGGTCAAGGCCGGGGTCGAACGCGCGGTCGCGGCGGGCATCCCCGTCATCACCATCAACTCCGGCCTGGAGGAGTCCGCCGACTACGGCGCGATCACCCACGTCGGGCAGAGCGAACGGATGGCCGGCGCGGCGGCCGGCGAGGCGTTCGCCGACGCCGGGGCCACCAAACTCGTCTGCGTCATCCACGAGGCCGGCAACGTCGGCCTGGAGGAGCGGTGCGGCGGGGCGCGCGACGCCTTCCCCGGCGAGGTGGAGAACCTCCAGGTGGACATCTCCAACACGGCCGACGCCCGCAGCACCATCCGCAACAAGCTGATGTCGGACGACGAGGTGGACGGCGTCCTCGCGCTCAACCAGGCCGTCGCGGTCGCCGCCGTCGGCGCGGCCGACGACGCCGGGAGCGACGTGGGGATCGGCACCTTCGACGTCTCCACCGACATCACCGACGCCATCGCCTCCGGCGACCTGCTGTTCGCCGTGGACCAGCAGCCCTACGTCCAGGGCTACCTTCCGGTGACCCTGCTCGCCCTCAAGGCGCGCAACGGCAACGAGGTCGGCGCGGGGGAGCCGGTGTACTCGGGGCCGGCGCTGGTCACCAAGGACAACGTCGATCAGGTCAGCGCCTTCACGGAACGGGGGACCCGGTGATGGGTACGAGCACGGGCGCGGCCGAGCCCCTTCCCGGCGCGCGGCGCCCGACGGTTCCGCGGGCCTCGCTGCGGGTCCGCCTGCTGCGCCGTCCCGAGGTGGGCGCGCTGGCCGCGGCGGTGGCCGTCTTCGTCTTCTTCTCCCTGGTCACCGACACCTTCCTGACACCGCAGGGGGTCGCCACCTGGCTGGAGTCGGCGGCGCTGTTCGGGATCATGGCGGTCGCGGTGTCCATGCTGATGATCGGCGGCGAGTTCGACCTGTCGACCGGTGTCATGGTCGGCTCCACCGGGCTGCTCACCGGGGTGCTCGCGACCCACGCCGGCGTCAACGTCTGGGTCGCGGTCGTGGTGTCCCTGGTCGCGGCGCTGGCGGTCGGCCTGGTCAACGGCCTGCTGGTGGTGCGCACCGGGCTGCCGAGCTTCATCGTCACGCTCGGCACCTTCTTCGTCCTCCAGGGGCTCAACCTGGCCCTGACCAAGGCCGTCACCGGCCAGGTGGCGGTGCAGGGCATGACCGGCGCCGCCGGGTTCTGGGACGCCCGCTGGCTGTTCGGGTCGAGCATGCGCCTGGGGCCGGCCACCTTCCAGGTGTCGATCCTGTGGTGGGCGCTGTTCACCGCGGCCTGCACCTGGGTGCTGTTGCGCACCCGCGCGGGCAATTGGATCTTCGCCGCGGGCGGGGAGGCGCGCAGCGCCCGGCACAGCGGCGTCCCGGTCCTGCGGACCAAGGTCGGCCTGTTCGCGTTGACGGCGTTCGCGGGCTGGCTCGTGGGCATGCTGTCGCTGTTCCGTACCACCACGGTCCAGGCGTCCACCGGCGTGGGCGTGGAGTTCGTCTACATCATCTGCGCCGTCGTCGGCGGCTGTCTGCTGACCGGCGGGTTCGGGTCGGCGATCGGGGGCGCGCTGGGCGCGCTCATCTACGGCATGACCTACCAGGGCATCGTGTTCGCCGGTTGGGACAACAACTGGCTCAAGGCGTTCCTGGGGGTGATGCTGCTGGCCGCGGTGGCGGTCAACACCTCGGTGCGGCGCCGGGCGCACACCGCCGGCGCGGCGCGGACCGCGCGGACCAGCCCGCACGTTGCGGCCGCCGGCGGGTCTCCCGGCGGGGCGGCCCTCGACCCGGAAGGCGAGGTGCGGCGGTGAGCGGCGTGGACGGCGCCCCGCGCGGCGGCGAGGTGATCATCGAGGCCCGCCGTATCGGAAAGGACTACGGCAACGTCACCGCCCTGGCCGACGTCTCGACGACGGTGCGGGCCGGCGAGGTGACGTGCGTGCTCGGCGACAACGGCGCCGGCAAGTCGACGTTCATCAAGGTCCTGTCCGGCGTGCACCGCCACGACCACGGCGAGCTCGTCGTGGACGGCGAGCCGGTCGTGTTCGACGGGCCGCGGGCCGCGCTGGAGCGCGGCATCGCAACGGTCCACCAGGACCTCGCGATGGTGCCGCTGATGCCGATCTGGCGGAACTTCTTCCTGGGCTCCGAGCTCACCCGGGGGCGCGGGCCGCTGCGCCGGCTCGACGTGGCGCGGATGCGCGCCATCACGCGGGCGGAGCTGCTGCGCATGGGCATCGACCTGCGCGACGTGGACCAGCCGGTGGGCACCCTGTCGGGCGGGGAGCGCCAGTCCGTGGCGATCGCGCGCGCGGTCCACTTCGGCGCGCGCGTGCTGATCCTGGACGAGCCGACCGCGGCGCTCGGGGTGAAGCAGGCCGGGGTGGTGCTGCGCTACATCGTCGGGGCGCGGGAGCGCGGCCTGGGGGTCGTGTTCATCACCCACAATCCGCACCACGCCCACCCGGTGGGGGACCGTTTCCTGCTGCTCAACCGGGGGCGCAGCCTCGGCGACTTCGCCAGGGGCGAGGTGGACCGCGCGGAGCTGGTCCACCTGATGTCCGGCGGCGCGGAGCTCGACGAGCTGGCCCACGAGTTGGACCGGGACCGCTCCTGACCCCTCCCGGGGTGCCGGCCGCGTGGTCCGGCCCCGCCTTCCGGCAGGTGGGAGGGGGTGGCAGCGCGGCCCACAAGAATTACCGAACCTCGTTCTACTCGGAGGAGGGGGAGTCGGTAGAGTGCCGCGCATGGAGCTGAATGGAGTAGCCGCCCTCGTCACCGGCGGGGCGAGCGGGCTGGGAGAGGCCACCGTCAGGGAACTCGCCGCGGCGGGGGCCACCGTCGTCATCGCCGACCTCAACGCCGAGCGCGGTGCGGCCCTGGCCGAGGAGGTCGCGGGCGTCTTCGTCGCCACCGACGTCTCCGACGAGGAACAGGTCCAGGCCGCGGTGGACGCCGCCGTCGCCACCGGGCGACCGCTGCGCGTCGCGGTGTCGTGCGCCGGCATCGGCTGGGCGACCCGCACCGTCAACCGCGACGGGGTCCCCCACGACCTGGCCTCCTACAAGAAGGTCATCGACGTCAACCTGATCGGAACGTTCAACCTCGTCCGCCTGGCGGCCGCGGCCATGGCCGCCACCGAACCGGTCAACGAGGACGGCGAGCGCGGGGCCATCGTCAACACCGCGTCCCTGGCCGGGATCGAAGGACAGATCGGCCAGATCGCCTACTCCTCCTCCAAGGGCGGCATCATCGGCATGACCGTCCCCGCCGCCCGCGACCTCGCCGCCATCGGCGTGCGCGTCAACACGGTCGCGCCCGGCATCCTCGACACCCCCATCTACGGCCAGGGTCCCGAGGCCGAGGCGTTCAAGGAGCGGCTGGCCGCCCCGGTCCCCTTCCCCAAGCGCCTGGGCACCCCCGGGGAGTTCGCCAAGCTGGTCCGCGCGCTGCTCGAGATCAGCTACATCAACGCCGAGGTCGTCCGCATCGACGGCGGCCTGCGGATGCAGCCGAAGTAGGGAGGTTCCCGTGTCCGACGAGGTTCTCTACACGACCGAGGACGGCGTCGCCGTCATCACCATCAACCGGCCGCAGGCCAGGAACGCGGTCAACGCCGCGGTCGCCCGTGCCGTCGCCGAGGCGCTGGACGACCTCGACGCCCGCCGTGACCTGTCCGTGGGCATCATCACCGGCGCGGGCGGCACGTTCTGCGCGGGCATGGACCTCAAGGCGTTCATGCGCGGCGAGGTGCCCCACGTCGAGGGGCGCGGCTTCGCCGGCCTGGTGCAGCGTCCGCCCCGCAAGCCGCTGATCGCCGCGGTCGAGGGGTACGCGCTGGCCGGAGGGTTCGAGGTGGTGCTCTCCAGCGACCTCGTGGTCGCCGCCGAGGACGCCAGGTTCGGCATCCCCGAGGTCAAGCGCGGCCTGGTGGCCGGCGCCGGGGGCCTGCTGCGCCTGCACCACCGCATCCCGCGCAACATCGCCATGGAGCTCGCCCTGACCGGCGACTTCGTCGACGCCGGGCGCATGGCCGAACTGGGCCTGGTCAACCGGGTCACCCCCTCCGGCGGGGCGCTGGAGGGGGCGCGGGAGCTCGCGGCCGCGATCGCGGCCAACGCGCCCCTCGCGCTGGCGGCGTCCAAGCGGGTCATCGTCGAGGCCGACGACTGGCCCGGCGCCGAGCGCTGGGAGCGCCAGAGCGACATCATCGGCCCGATCTTCGCCAGCCATGACGCGATGGAGGGCGCGGCGGCGTTCGCCGAGAAGCGCCCGCCCCGCTGGAAGGGCGAGTGACCCTCGCCGTCCCCTTTCCCGGGCGGGGCCGCGCACGCGGCCCCGCCCGGCCGCGTCCGGGGGCCGGACGGGCCGGCCGATCCGCGGTGTCGCGCACGGCCCGGGTTACGGGGAAGCGCGGCGCCGGGAGGTTACCCTGACCGTGGGCTCCGCCGGAGCCCGTCCGGCCCGCGCTTCCGCGCGGGCCTGCGCGGAAGCGCGCGCCCACGGCCGCGCCTCCAGTGATGCGGAGCCCGCGGGCGAAGCGGCACCCGCGGGCCGACCCCCACCCGTCAGGGCATGGCCGAGCGCCGGTGACCCACCGGAGCGGCCGCCGTCGGTCCCACGTGTTCCCACTCCGTGCCCCACGAGGGATGAGGAACCGGATGAGTGGACAGACGATGCCGCGCGACGGGGGGACGCCCGTCCCGCCCACGGACGCCGGCGACGCCGGGTACAGCAAGTCGCTGAGGGCCCGCCACATCAACATGATCGCGATCGGGGGAGCGATCGGGACGGGCCTGTTCCTGGGCGCCGGCGGGCGGCTGCACGACGCGGGGCCGGTGCTCGCGCTGGTCTACGCGGTGTGCGGGGTGTTCGCGTTCTTCGTCGTCCGGGCGCTGGGCGAACTGATCCTGCACCGGCCCTCCTCGGGCTCCTTCGTCTCCTACGCCCGGGAGTTCATGGGGGAGAAGGGCGCCTATGCCGGCGGCTGGCTGTACTTCCTCAACTGGGGCACCACCGGCGTCGCCGACATCACCGCGATCGCGATGTACACGCACTACTGGGCGGTGTTCAGTGACGTCCCGCAGTGGGTGCTGGCGTTGGCCGCGCTGGCGGTGGTGCTCGCCGTCAACATGATCTCGGTGCGGATCTTCGGCGAGATGGAGTTCTGGTTCGCCATCGTCAAGGTCGCCGCGCTCGTCGCCTTCATGCTCGTGGGTGTCGGGCTCCTGGTGGCCGGTCACGACGTCGGCGGACACGACAGCGGCCCGCACCTGCTGGTGGCGGACGGCCTGCTGCCCAACGGGCTGCTGCCGGTGGTGCTGGTGGTGCAGGGCATCGTGTTCGCCTACGCCGCGGTGGAGCTGGTCGGCGTCGCCGCGGGCGAGACGGCCGAACCCGAACGGATCATGCCCCGGGCGATCAACTCGATCATGTGGCGGATCGGGGTCTTCTACGTCGGATCGGTGCTGCTGCTGGCGATGCTGCTCCCGCACGGTGCCTACACCGCGGGGGAGAGCCCGTTCGTGACGGTCCTGACCGAGCTGGGGGTTCCGGCCGCGGGCGACGTCATGAACCTGGTGGTCCTCACCGCGGCGATGTCGAGCCTCAACTCCGGCCTGTACTCCACCGGCCGGATCCTGCGGTCGATGGCGGTGGCGGGGTCGGCTCCGCGGTTCGCCGGTGTGATGAGCCGCAGCCGGGTCCCCTACGGCGGCATCCTGATGACCTCGGGGGTGTGTGTTCTGGGGGTGGGGTTGAACTACGCGGTCCCGGCCCGCGCGTTCGAGATCGTGCTGAACTTCGCCGCCATCGGCATCCTCAGCACCTGGGGCATGATCATGCTGTGCCACCTGCTGTTCTGGCGTCAGGCGCGCGCGGGCCTGGTGGAGCGGCCCGTCTACCGGCTGCCGGCGGCGCCGTGGACGACGCTGGCCACGCTGGGCTTCTTCGCGGTGGTGCTGTTCTTGATGTGGCTGGACGAGGAGGCCGGGCGGGCGACGGTCATGTGCGTGCCCGTCATCGCGGCGGGGCTGGTCGCCGGCTGGTTCGTGGTGCGCGGCCGGGTGCGGGCGGTCGCGGCCGGTGAACGGGAGGCGCTGCCGGAACCGGGCTGACCGGGGCGGGGCGCTCCACCCGCGCGGCCGTGCCTGGTCGGGCGAAGGACGGGGCGGGCCACCACCGTGTCGAAGGGGCCTCCACGCGCCGGCCCGCGCGTCTCGGGCCGCATTGGGCGCTCCACCCTCTTGACCGTGAGGTGGCTCACAGACAAGGTGGCCGTTATGCAACGTCTTTCCTACGCCAGTGGGACATCGGACTTCCCGCTCCTGGGCGAGACCATCGGGGAGAACCTGCGGCGCGTGGCGGAGCGTTTCGGCGAGCGCGACGCCCTCGTCGAGTACGCCACCGGCCGCCGCTGGACCTACGCGCACTTCGACGCCGCGGTGGACGAGATGGCCAAGGGCCTGATCGCGTCCGGGGTCGCGCCCGGCGACCGGGTGGGCATCTGGTCGCCCAACTGCGCCGAGTGGGTCATCACGCAGTACGCCGCGGCCCGGGCGGGGGCCATCCTGGTCAACCTCAATCCGGCCTACCGCACGCATGAGCTGGCCTACGCGCTGCGGCAGTCGGGGACCTCGCTGCTCGTCTCGGCCACCGAGTTCAAGACCAGCGACTACCGCCGCATGGTCGAGGAGGTCCGGCCGGACTGCCCGCAGCTGCGCGAGGTCGTCCACATCGGCACCCCCGACTGGGCGGAGCTGATCGCCCGGGGCCGCGCCCTCGACGACGGCGAGCTGCGCGCCCGCGAGGCGGCGCTGTCCTGCGACGACCCGGTGGACATCCAGTACACCTCGGGGACGACGGGCACGCCCAAGGGGGCGACGCTGACCCATCACAACATCCTCAACAACGGGTTCTCCGTCACCGAGCTGCTGGGCACCACCGAGCACGACCGCTTCTGCGTGCCGGTGCCCTTCTACCACTGTTTCGGGATGGTCATGGCCAACCTCGGCATCACCTCGCACGGGGCGTGCATCGTGATCCCGGCGCCGGTCTTCGACGCCGCGGCCACCCTGGCGGCGGTCCAGGCCGAACGCTGCACCGCCCTGTACGGGGTGCCGACGATGTTCATCGCCGAGCTCGACCACCCCGACTTCGCCTCCTACGACCTGTCGAGCCTGCGCACCGGGATCATGGCGGGTTCGCCGTGCCCGGTCGAGGTGATGAAGCGGGTGGTCCACGAGATGCACATGAGCGACGTGGCCATCTGCTACGGGATGACCGAGACGTCGCCGGTGTCCACCCAGACCCGGATCGACGACGACCTGGAGCGCCGCGTCTCCACGATCGGCCGGGTCGCCCCGCACATCGAGGTCAAGGTCGTCGATCCGGCGAACGGGCGCGTCCTGCCGCGCGGACAGGCCGGGGAGCTGTGCACCCGCGGCTACTCGGTCATGCGCGGGTACTGGCGCGAGCCGGCCAAGACCGCCGAGGCCGTGGACGAGGCGGGGTGGATGCACACCGGTGACCTGGCGGTCATGCGGGAGGACGGCTACCTCACCATCGTCGGCCGGATCAAGGACATGGTGATCCGGGGCGGCGAGAACATCTACCCGCGCGAGGTCGAGGAGTTCTTCCACGCCCACCCCGACATCGCCGACATCCAGGTGGTCGGGGTCCCCGACCCCAGGTACGGCGAGGAGCTGTGCGCGTGGGTACGCCTGCGCGCCGGCGCGCAACCTCTCGACGCGGCGGCGCTGCGGGACTTCGCGGCCGGCCGCCTATCCCACCACAAGATCCCGCGTTATGTGCTCGTCGTCGACGACTTCCCCATGACCGTCACCGGCAAGGTCCGCAAGGTGGAGATGCGCGAACGCTCCGTCGCCCTGCTGGGGCTCGGGGACGCGCCGGCCGGTCCGGCCGCCTCCTGACCGCCGTGGCGCCCCGCCAGGGCGGCGGGCGGGGCGCCCCGGTTCACCGGCCGGGCGAGGGGCGGTCCGGAGCGGCTCCCAAGGCGACGGAGCAACGGTTGTGGGGACACCCCGTGACGAGGTGACGTGAGCGGCGGGGAGCCGCCCGTCGGGGGTGTGCGCCGCAGGCCCCGGCTGCCGGGGCCTGCGGCGGTTGCGGGGTCAGAACTGGTCGCTTCCCGACACCTGGCCGATCGGGAACACGTGCCGGGTCGCCGCGCAGATCGTTTCCAGGGCGTGAATCGGCACGTCATCGGTGCTGACGCTGACGCGGAGCACCTGGACGACCCATTCGCCCGCGATGTCGAGCAGATCGGCCTTAGAGGTCATCTCATTTGGTGAGTCGGCGGTAGCAAATCAGCATGCGGGCGATGCCGGTGAAGGCCAGGAAGTGGTTGGCCGTGCGCTTGTAGTGGCGGTGCGGGCGACGGCATTCGGCCAGCCAGGCCATGGTCCGCTCCACCTGCCATCGGTGCCTGTCCAACCGCTGCGAGGACTGCACACCCCGGTGGGCCAGACGGTGCGCGATCCCGCGCTCGCGTAGCCATCGGCGCAGGTGGGCGTAGTCATGGCCCTTGTCGCCGTGCAGCTTGGCCGGGCGGTGCCTGCGCGGGCCGCGGCGGGAGCGGATCGGCGCAATCCCCGCCACCAGGGGGCGCAGGGCCTGGCTGTCATGGGTGTCGGTCCCCGAGATCGCCATGGACAACGGCAAACCCTGCCGATCGGTGATCAGGTGGGTCTTCGATCCTTTCTTGCCTCGATCGACAGGATTGGGCCTGTCAGGTCCCCCCTTTGGGGGCTCGCAGGTTCACCGAGTCGATCGCGCACCGCGACCAGTCCAGCTCACCGCGGGAGCCGAGCTCGTCCGACACAAGCCGGTGGAGCTTGGCCCAGATGCCGGGACCGGGTCCACTCGGTGAAACGCCGGTGCGCGGTGGCACCGGAGGGGCCGAACACCGGCGGAAGCTGGGCCCGGGTACAGCCGCTGGTGGCCACGAAGATGATCGCGGCCAGCACCTGCCGGTCGCCGTGTCTGCGCCGCCCGCCGCCCTGTGGGCGGGTGGGCGTCTTGGGCGCCACCCGTTGGAACAGTTCCCACAGCTCATCCGGCACCAACCGCTCCGCCATCGACACGCCGCCAGGTTACCGAGAACCCAAATGAGATGAGCTCTTAGCACTCACTAACGCCACACGTACCACTTCTACACCTGAGGCATCTTCCGACTAGGAACAGGAGTCGATAAACAACGCAATCGAATAATGAATATTCACCGCGACAAACGGAATTCAAGCGTGCCAGAAATCGAAAAAGGGCAAGGAAGTTTTTCCTTGCCCTTTCGCGCTTTCCGTTGTTAGTGTCAGATGGCGCTCGGTGATCGACCGAACGCAGAAGGGATTGATGATGCAGGAACACATGGAGTACCCCTACGAGACCCCGGTCATCCTGGCTGTGCTCGACTCCGCTGACCTCGCGGGCAGCGTCCCCCCGGACCTGACCCCGCACGTCCACGCCAGCCAGAACAGCTGAGGCTGTAGGTGACCACCGGGGCCCGCGAGACACTGTGTTTCGCGGGCCTCCGAAAGGCGATCCAATGCGCTATAACACGCTAGGAATTCACGTCACCAACACGTGCAACATGGAGTGCGCGCACTGCATCACCGACTCTTCCCCGAGCGTGCGAGGCGACCTCACCTGGGACGAAATCGAGGCAGCTGTTAGGAGCTCCGCTCCCTATATCGACGGAGTTTGCGTTACCGGCGGAGAGCCATGGCTCAGGCGTGAGACTGCCCTGGCGACCATTCGACTCACCCGCGAGCTCAACCTGGTTCCCTCCATGATCAGCAACGGCTTCTGGGCGAGGAACACCGACGACGAAACCGACCGGGTCTTCTCGGAACTCTCCGAAGCAGGGTTGGACAAACTCGCGGTCTCTTACGACGGTTTCCACAACGCCCACGAGCGCCTTGTGTCTATCGCTACGTTGAGCCGGCTCCTGGCCTGCGGCTCTGCCACGGGGATCCGATTGCAGGTTCAGTACTGCGGGCGGGGAGACGACGAGGCATACCGCGAAGTCGAGGAGTTGACCGCGCGACACCGTGTTCCACTCATCGCCTCCGGAGTACTCCCGTTCGGGCGTGGTAGGCAGCTGGCGGTCCTGCGCCATCCGCGTATCGAGAATGTCCCCGGCGACGCCTGCGGCGTAGTCGTCCGCCCAGTCCTCACACCTGAACGGGACCTCTACACCTGCTGCGGCCCTGCTCGTGGAGCAGCTCCGGAGTCGCCGCTGAGATTGCCGATCAACAACGAGGCAGCCCACACGGGCGACGCCTTGAGGCGAGCCGCGTCCTCGCCCCTGCTGAACCTCCTGCACACCCAAGGGCCACGCGCAGCCTACGAACGGTTGTCCCCATCCACGCAGGCGCGTGTCGCTGGACGGCTGCTCGACGAGTCCTTCTGCTCGCTGTGCCGTGCAATCACCGACGATCCGGCCGCCGTCACGGAGCTGGAAGCGCTCCTGGAGGATGACCGCTTCTTCCTCCTGGCTGCTTCCGGCTACATGCAGGTCAATGCAAAACGACGGGAGATGATGTAATGACGGCGCTGGCTGCCCTGGCCGGTCCATGGCCACCCCTTGAGGGCGCGCGCGTGATGCGCGAGGCCCTGTCCTACCGCGCACCCCGATGGGACGAGTACGCTGTGGGGCCGGTCATCGTCGGTGGTACAGCCGTTCGACGCCTGGGCCAGAGTGGCACTGTGCTGGCAGTCGACGCTCCGGACTGGGTGCGCGACAGACTCCCCGAGCCAACTCCGAAGGACCTGTCCGAACCTGCCCACGCTGTGAGCTGGCTGGCGCACATGAACGGGGACGCACATGCCGTTCTTGCGCTAGGCAAGGACCAGCTCGTGGTCTACAGGGGACTGTCTGCCAGGCCCCTGTTCTATGCTCAGCCCAGCAAGCGACTGGCAGTCGCCACCCGGCCAGATCCCCTGGTTTCGCTCACCTCGGCCCGCGTGGACTCGGCTGGACTGGCCGCCTTCCTCATCCCACAAATGTGTGACCCCTACGGGTCGGCCTGGCAGGGCATCCATCGTCTGCCCCCTCGGCACGCCCTCATATGGGAGCACGGTGAGACCTCCCTGGTCCCGCTTCCAGATCCGGAAACGCCAGACCTCACAGGAGCCACTGACAGGGAGCTGATCTCCCTGTTTCGCGACGCGTTGTTCACCGCTGTAGATCGCTGCTCCGGGAATACCGATGCGCTCCTACTCAGCGGGGGCATCGACTCTTCCAGCCTGGCCGGAGTCTACTCAGCCACCCGAAATACACAGCGGGTGACGGCATTCGGACTCACCTACACCAAGTGGGACGCCTGCGACGAACGGCGGTACGCCCGCGACGTAGCGGAGCTCCCCGGAATCAGACTGATAGAGCTACCAGCCGACGAACTACTGCCGATCACCAGCCCGTACATGCTGGGCCCGGAACCGGAGGCCTGGTCATACGCGGGGCGAAACCAGGCGCTGCTCAACCTCATCTCTGCCCATCCAAGCGGTGCGGCCACCGTAGTTGCTGGCGAAGGCGGTGACGAGTTGCTGCTTGGGCAGGTGTTCTCCGTGGCCGACCGCATCGCCCAAGGCGATCCTCGTGGTTGGAAGGAGGTGGATACGTTCCCTGAACCTGACCAGGTCCGCCCCGTGATCCAAGCGCTGCTCGACGGCGCCTACGACACGCCGATCGCCCGCCTGCATCGAGCTCTCGCCGAGATCCCTCCATGGCTCTGCCCGGAATGGCTGGAGAAGTCTGACGTCCTCCGCAAGTTCACGAGCGGGTATCCCGTGCTCGGCCCTCCAGGAGGGATGACCGCTTCCTATTCCCGCGCGCTGTTCGCCGAATCCGGTGCAGCCGGTCGTGCGCAGTGCGGCGGCTGGTGGGAGGACACCGGACAGCGCAACGGAATGACCATCGTCTACCCATTCCTCGACCCCGACCTTGCTGAACTCACCTGGGCTCTCCCGCCCCACATGTTCCGTGACGAGGGCCTGGAGAAGCATGTGCTGCGCCAAGCTGTAGCGGACACGCTGCCCGTCTCCGTGCGGGCCCGGCCGGACAAGGCTGAAGCGCTGTACATCCTCAACGCCGGGCTCACCGCCAACCTCCAGCAACTCCGCGAGACCATTACGGGGCCCTTGGCCGAGCTCGGAGTACTCGTCCCGGAACAGGCCGAAAACGCCCTGCAACGGTACATAGCCGGAGACCGCCGACATGCACCTGCTTGGTGGGCGATGTACGCCGTCCACATCTGGCTCCTCGACAACGAACGGGACCTGCCGTGAACGCATTCCGACCGCAACTCACTGAATCCACCATTCAGGACACCGGAGAGCACGCCATCCTGGTGCCGACCTGTATGGACAGGCCCACACTCGTCCTCCACCCGATCGCAGGCCGAATCCTTGCCCTGTGCGATGGAAGCCGCACTCTGAACGAGGTCATCGACGAGATCGCGTCGACCCACAACGCTGAGCGCGGTCGAGTGGCTACCGACATCACGAATCTACTGGTCAAGGTCGGCGAACACGGGCTCCTGCGCGAACAGCTCCCTGCCGCTACCCACGTGTCCAGCGCCGAAACGCTCTGACTTAACGCGGACGCGGGAGAGCACAGATAGGATCGGTGCCGTGACTGACACGCACGACGACACGTACAACGACCTGCCCGAACAGATGAGAGTTCGGCGCCAGAAACTGGACCGACTGCGCGAAGCGGGCATTGACCCCTTCCCTGTGCTCTTCCACCGGTCCGCGTCGATTGGCGCCGTGCGTGACAAACACAGCGACCTGTCGCCGGACACCCACACCGGGGAAACCGTAGCCGTATCGGGCCGCGTGATGCTGTATCGGACCGGCGGCAAGTTGTGCTTCGCGACGCTGCGCGACGAGACCGGCGACCTCCAGATCATGTTGTCCTTGGACCAGGTCGGTCAGGAGCGCCTGGACGAATGGAAGTCCGTCGTCGATCTCGGCGACCACGTGGGGGTAGAGGGCGAGGTCATCACCTCCCGTCGCGGCGAGCTGTCCGTGCTGGTCCGCTCCTGGGTGCTCACGGCCAAGACGCTGCGTCCGTTGCCGGAGAAGCACAAGGGCCTGACCGACCCCGAGGCCCGCGTGCGCCAGCGCTACGTCGACCTCATCGTCAACCCCGAGGCACGACAGATGGTGCGTGCTCGTTCCCGCATGGTTCGTGCTCTCAGAGCTGAGCTGGAACTCCAGAACTTTATGGAAGTCGAAACGCCCATGCTGCAACGGGTGCACGGCGGGGCCACCGCGCGGCCGTTCACCACCCACATCAACGCCTACGACATGGACCTGTACCTGCGCATCGCCCCCGAGCTGTATCTCAAGAGGCTGGTCGTGGGCGGTCTGGAGCGGGTGTTCGAGATCAACCGGAACTTCCGCAACGAGGGTGCGGACTCCACGCACAACCCCGAGTTCACGATGCTGGAGTTCTACCAGGCGTACGCCGACTACAACGACGGTGCTGCGCTCACGCAACGGTTGATCCAGGGAGCTGCTCAAGCTGTGTTCGGATCCACCGTGGTCGAGCGGGATGGGGTGGAGTACGACCTGGGCGGGGAGTGGCCGCAGATCACCCTGTACGGCGCGGTGTCCGAGGCACTGGGCGCCGACGTCGACCCGCGCACCCCGGTCGAGGAGGTCCGGCGCCTGGCCGAGACCAAGGACGTGGAGTACGACCCGACCTGGGGGCCCGGCAAGCTGGTCGAGCACCTCTTCGAGGAGCTGGTAGAGCACACGCTCGTCCAGCCCACGTTCGTGCGCGACTTCCCGCTGGAGACGAGCCCGCTCACCCGCCAGCACCGCGAGGACCCGATGCTCACCGAGAAGTGGGACCTCATCGGCTTCGGCATGGAGCTGGGCACCGGTTTCTCGGAGCTGACCGATCCTGTGGAACAGCGTCGCCGCCTCACCGAGCAATCACTCATGGCGGCTGGTGGTGACGTTGAAGCGATGCAGCTCGACGAGGACTTCCTGCGCGCCTTGGAGTACGGAATGCCCCCGACCGCTGGAGTAGGTGTGGGCATCGATCGGCTGCTGATGGCGTTCACCGGCAAGGGAATCCGGGAAACCATCCTGTTCCCCCTGGTCAAGCCTGAAGCTTGATTCCTCGAAACACGGTCTGAACAAGAAACACAGAGCGCAAACCACACGACCCGAGGTGCTCAGGATGCACCTCGGGTCGTGTGGTTTCGAACAGAGGCAAGCCTAGCCCTTGACCGCTTCAAACTCGGCGACGATCGCCGCAGGGATACGGCCCCGCCCGTTGACGGGCTTCCCCTGGGCCTTCGCCCAGGCGCGAATCTCCGCGCTGCGCTCACGACTGGGGACATTGCGGCTACCACCCCTGCGGCCCACGCTCCGAGACGCCTTGGCCGGGGCCTTGCGGGCGGCACCCTTCGCGCGCTGTGGAACGGCTGTGCCTTGCGGTGGGTCAGGGCGAGCCCGCGCAGCACGTGCACCTCCTGGTAGGTGTCGCCATGGGAGCGGAACCACTCCCTCGCCTGGAGTCCCAGTGCTTCAGCGGTGTTGATGTTGCCGAGTTCGCGGCGGCAGTCGGCGATGTGGCGGTCCATCAGCGCGATCCCCTGCTGGCGTTCCAGGTGGGCGAAGGCGCCGCGGGCTTCGCGGTAGCGCACCTCGGCTTCTTGGGCTTCGCCCCTCTCAAGGTGCACCGAGAGCAGCGCTTCCACGGCCTGCACGATCCCGAGTTCGTGCCGGGCGGCCGCCCACAGCGCCTGGGCGTGGAGGAAGCGAGAGGCGGCGAGGTCAACGCGTTCCTGCCACATCAGGCACCGGCCAAGGCCGACGGGCATGTAGGCCTGCGAGGCCTTGGACCCCAGGCCTCCGCCGAAGCAAGGACCAGGAGATGGGTCTCCTCCCATATCTCCAGGTTCTGGCGCCGCGCCGACCAACTCGCGAGCGCTTCGCACAGCTCCCACGCCGCATTGTGTCGGGCGATGGCGTGAGCGATCTCTTGAGGCGGCAGCGTTGCGGGTCTTCGCGACCGGCCGCCTCCTGACCGCCGTGGCGCCCCGCCAGGGCGGCGGGCGGGGCGCCCCGGTTCACCGGCCGGGCGAGGGGCGGTCCGGAGCGGCTCCCAAGGCGACGGAGCAACGGTTGTGGGGACACCCCGTGACGAGGTGACGTGAGCGGCGGGGAGCCGCCCGTCGGGGGTGTGCGCCGCAGGCCCCGGCTGCCGGGGCCTGCGGCGGTTGCGGGGTCAGAACTGGTCGCTTCCCGACACCTGGCCGATCGGGAACACGTGCCGGGTCGCCGCGCAGATCGTTTCCAGGGCGTGAATCGGCACGTCATCGGTGCTGACGCTGACGCGGAGCACCTGGACGACCCATTCGCCCGCGATGTCGAGCAGGTCGGCCTCATACGGCGTGGCCGGCCGGACGGTCAGTGTCTCGGTCGCGTGGCCGAACCGGTGCCCCATCTCCTCAAGGGCGGCCTGGAGTGTGGGGAGCACGAAACCCTCGGCGTCGAGCCGCGTGTTCTCCCCCACGTCCAATCGGAAGTAGCTGGTCGCGATACGTACTGGAACGTCGTTGGCCCAGAACATTTTGCGACGCGCGATGACCGGCGCGCCCGCTTCCACACGTAGAGCGGCGGCCACGTGTTCGTTGGCCGGCTCCTTCCCGACGAACAGCATGCGTCGCTCGGGTTTGAGCCCCTGTTGTTCGGCCTCGGTGAGGTAGAGCGATGTGGATCCGCGCACGGTCGGTGGCGTGGGAAGGGCGCGTTCGACCAGGACCCTCGGCCGGGGTTCGACCGGTCCGGTCGGCGCCCGGTGCCCGCTGTCACCGCCGGCTTTCTTCATCTGGCTGATCCGCCCCGGCGTCACGCCCAGGTGGCGGGCGATGTCGTCTTGGCGGAGGCCGGATTCCTGCGCTTCGATGATGGCGCCGCGCCGGATTCGCGACAGCTCGACCGACTGCCCTTGGAGGGTGGCCATCGCACTCGACGCGGCTCGCGCCCGGTCGAGCGGGTCGGAGATCTGCGCGATGTCGTGCAGCGTCCTCGCATCCATGACTGTCCTTTGCAGGTAGGTCGCTCGCGCGAGCTTCAGCCCCTATAAACAGCCTCTCATGTGGGCGAAGACGGGGAGGCCCAGCCGCGAATGTTACGACCCGGCCCTCGCCTTGACCGGAGAGCAGTGGGTGGGTGGAGGCGGTTTCGTTTTGTTCAATCCCGTCCGACCGGGATCGTGTACGCCAGTTCGTAGCGATCCGTGGGGACAACGATGTCGGCCGTCTCGACGGGCCGGTCAGTGGTGGAGTAGGTCCGCCGGATGACCATGACGACGGCGCCGCGCGCGATGCGGAGACGGTCGGCCTCCTCCGCCGAGGCGGTCCGCGCGGTCACGATCTCCGAGGCGTGAGTGATCTCGTGTCCGATCACCCGCATGCGCTCGACCACTCCGCGGCCGGCGTGGATACCGTCCTCGGGCAGGACGATCTCGGTGCCGCGGGTGATCTCCAGTGGCTCATAGGAGGTGGAGAGCATCACCGGCTCATCGTCACCGGTGAAGGTGTAGTGGGTCCGCATCACCTCGTCTCCGGCCCCGATCGCCAGGCGGTGCGCGATGTTCTCCGATGCCGGGACCGGTTGGGAGGTGGACTCCCACCCACCACGTACGGCTTGTGCCGCCATGTCCGCGCGAAATGGGGAGCCGTCTCTGGCCTCCCGGTACCAGCTTCGGGTGAGTCGTCTGAGCGGCGGTTTGGGGCGGACGTAGCTTCCCGAACCCGTGCGTGAGACCACGTATCCCTCGGCGACGAGTTGTTGTACGGCGTCGGCCGCGATGCGAGGGCCGACGTCGAACTCGGTCGCGAGGGCCTGTCGTGACGGCAGCCGGTCACCGGGTCCGTAGTCGCCCGCGATGATGCGTCGCCGCAGCTCGTCGGCTATGCGCTGGTAGGTCGGGCGGCTCACGTGCGGGCTCCTTGGATCGGCGGATCTCTCTGAACAGCTTGACAAGCCGCACGTACAGATTATTGATTCGCGCGCCAATCCGAGGTGGTTCATGGAACATGGGGTCCACGTCATCACCGCACCGGCGACCGCGAGCATGGTTTCGGTTGTACGTCGCGCCGTCTCGGCACGAGTCTCCTGTAAGCCCCGCGCACGCGGGGGAGTCCCGGGCCGGTTGGAGTACTAAGGCCCGAGAGTGCGTCCCTATCGAGAGGGCACTGTGTTGCCAGTGTGAGCCAGGGACTACCTAGTCGTAGGTGATCTCTAGTTGATGTCGGGACCTGTCTGCGGCGATGCCTCCAGGGAGGACCCGGCGTTGCGTTGAGGGTCGGTCGGCCGGCTGGTGGCCGTCTGTCCGTAGCGGAGTATGCTGGCGTTGGGAATTCAGGTAGAAGGGCCTCGGCGGAATCTCGCCGAGGCCCCTTCTTTTCGCCTGTCAGCTAGCGTGCCGTCTCGCTGTCGGACCCTTTCAGGTCACGGAGGAACGCGGCCCATTCTCCAGCGGGGAACGTGAGGTGGCCGAGGTGGGGGTTCCGTGAGTCGCGGACGAGAGTCCGCTGCCCCTCAGCGACCTCGACGCAGTTCTCTGTCTTCGCGTGGGAGTAGCTGCTCTTGTGGAATTCAGGCATGGTCATGTCCTTCGATCAGCGCCTCCAGGTAGGCGCGTGACTGGTCGACCCCTAGAGAGCTGCCCCGTATATGGTCATACACGGTGATGTACTCCTCAAGGTCAGCGGGGTCGTCGAGGAAGATCCCCGACGCCACGTTCTCACGGTAGACGACGCTGGGATCGTCGTCGGGTAGATCGAGGATGGTGAACGCGCCACTGGTCGCGGCGTGCGGCCCCACCGAGTCGGGCAGGATCTGTACTCGGACGGATGCCTGTTCCTGGATGTCCAGCAGGTGCTGAGCCTGCTCTTGCAGGAGCTGCGATGGAATCTTCCGGAGAGCGGCCTCATCGATGATCGCCCAGAGACGGGGCGCATCTGGACGGCGGCGTAGGACTGTCTGGCGCATGACCCGTGCCTCGACACGCCGTTCGACGTCTGCGCTGTTAGTCAGGCCGCCGCCGCGGATCACCGCACGTGCGTAGTCCTCAGTCTGCAATAGCCCAGGGATGACGAGCACCTCGTAGGTGCGGATCATCTGAGCCTCTGCCTCCAGGCCGACGTAGGCGCCGCGTCCCAAGATGTCACCGTAGCTGGCCCACCAGCCGCGCTGGCGCGCCTCTGCGGCGAGCGTGAGGTACGTCGCTCGCTCGGCCTCGTCGGTGACGCCGTAGATGTCGAGTAGCGTTCGCACGTCGTCGAGGCTCGGCAGGACCCAGTCGTCACGCTCGATGCGCGTCAGCTTATGCCTCGACCATTTCGCGGTGGCGGTTTCGCGTGCCCGCTGCACGACCACCTCAGTCGTGAGGCCGCGTGCCGCGCGAAGCTCACGGAGGCGGCGACTGAGCCGCCGTCTCCTGAGGGTCGGGGAGTGGGCCATCTGTGCTCCTCTCGAGGAACTGATGACCCCCGATCTTACGGTCAGCAGCCGATTTTGCGCCATTTAACCTTCAGTGCACCTTTCCGTGCTACGCACAGTGAAGCATGCAGAGGCGATCTTCAAATGTGCATTGCATATTTGACTCCCGTGCGTCACCATACAGATGCCTGAAGTCATTCGCCGGCCGTTCATTCCCATCAGTTACTCTCGGCCGGCCTGACCCCCGAAGGGGTTCCCATGAGACTGTTCTCCCTGCTCTTGCTTGTGTTCGCGGCGTTGGCGCGCGGTGGTCCGTCTCCTTCGGGGTCTGTACCGCCCGCCCGTCGCCCCCAGGAGCCCTCGCCCCCACCTCCGTCCCCGCCTCGGCGGTTGCCGGATCACTACGGGTGGTGTCTGCTCGCGGAGCGGTATGCGCATAAGTGGGAGCTCACCTATGACTACGACGCGGTGATGCCGTATCGGGCGCGGCATCGGGGGCAGCCGGATCTGGTGTTCGCGGCGACGGATCGGGAGTTGTTCGAGGTGATGTTGTCGGTGGCGGAGCCGCCGTCGCGGGTGCGCCGCTATGTGGTGGAGGCCGAGGAGCGCCAACGCGCCGAGGAGTTGGCGGCGTTGAATGATCTGGTGTTCATGGCCCCGGGAGGGGCGTGGTGAGTGCCTGTACCCCCGCAGGGCCGGAAACGAGCCGGGAGCATTACGCGGCGCAGTGCCGGGTGTCAGAGCGGGCGCGGTTGCTGGGCCTGCTCTTGTCGTGGGAGGAGCACCGGCACGGGTGGGAGTACTGCCTGATGTGGCCGGACGGCCGGTGCGAGGTGTATGGCCTGCTCTCCCGGGTGCAGGAGCGCCTCGACCGGTTGGAGCGGGAGGTCCGGTGGTGAGCGTGCAGGTGACGGTCCGGGTGAACGGGCGTCACCTTCCCATCGCGCAGACACCCGCCGTGGGGTGGCCGGAGTTGTTGACCACGATCGAGGTCGCCGATCTGTGCCGGGTGGCCCCCAGCACCGTCGGCCGATGGCTACAAGAAGGACGGTTGCGCGGACAGCGGACGTTGGGGGGTCATTGGCGGATTCCCGCCGACCAGATCCGCGCACTCCTGGAAGGAGACCGGCGGTGAGGCGGCCCTGTCTTCCCGGTCACGCCGTCGCGCGTGATCTGTCCCGCCGAAGCGGCGTGCTGGTGTGGCACGGGGAAACCTCACGCGGCTATCTCGCTCTGGCCGGACGTGAACTGCTCATCGCGGCCACCGCTGAGGAGATGTGGATGAGGCTCGCCGCGCGCGGCCTCATCCCGACACGGGAGGAATCTTCCCCGCGTTCCATGGTTCTGCCCGGGCGCGATCACCTGGCCGACGCCGACACGACCAACACCACCTGGACCCAGACCAGACCGGTCAGACCAGCCCGACCGGTCTCGTGGGGGCGGCCCGCCTCCGCGTAGACGGCCGCGTCGGGGTGAGCGTCCTGCTCACCGGAAACCCCGGCGTTGGCCAGCCGCCCGTCTCAGGCGCGGGGCGGGCGGCCCGAGCTCCCGCGCGTCGTCCTCAGAGCCCGGCGCGCGGGACCCCGGGGAACCATTGAGGGGTGTTCCCCGGCCCGGTCCGGGACGGTAGAGGGACCGTCCCGGACCACCCCCCTTGTCCGCCGCTACGCCTCCCCGAAGGCCGGCAGCGGCGTATCGATCCCGCGCGCGGATGACCGTTCGACCCCTGCGAGCCCGCGCGCGGCGCCGCCCGCCCCGTCCTCACCCCCGCGGGGCGGGCGGCACACCCATAGAGAGGAGAGACCAGGCCGCGCGCCGTCCACCATCGCGCGTCACACGGTGTGGGCGGGGATCACGCCGCGCAGGTTCTGCGGATACCTCACCCTTCCCGCGTGGGAGATCGCGATCGTGTGCGCATGGGCGCGTCGCCGCGATCCCCGGCACGGGAGTACGGCTGCTCGCCGGGGACCATCCGGTACCGGGTGGTCCGCTACCCGCGCGGCGGGGGATGACGGAACGGTCCGGCCACCTCCTGGGCGCCGGGGCGCCCCGGTTCACAGGCCGGGGGGCAGGCCGCGCCACTCGCGCAGCCGGATCCCTAGCACGATGAGCAGCACTCCGAACGCCAGCGCGTACAGGCCGATGAGCCACGCCAACGCGAGCGCGCCCGCCCCCGGCCACAGCAGCAGGAGCAGACCGGTCACCACCGACAGCACGCCGGCGACCGCGAGCAGCCACTCCCGCCCCATCTCACGCCGCAGCCGGATCGCGGCGGCGATCTGGAGGACACCGCTGAAGAGCGCCCACAACGCGATGAGCGTGACGAGCACGACGGCGGAGATCCCCGGCCACACGACGATCGCGATACCGAAGAGCAGACCCGCCACACCCTGGAGGACGACCACCCACCTGGGCCGTGGATCGGCGGCCGGGGAGAAGGCGTGGAACAGCAGCAGGACACCATCGACGAGCACGTAGACCCCGGCGAGCATCACCAGGACCAGCACGGTGATCTGCGGCCAGAACAGCGTCAACAGACCGAACACCACCGCGGCCACCCCGCGCGCGACGAACGCCCACCAGCGTCCGGACAGTATGTCCAGCATCCCGGCACGACCCCCCGTGTGTAGACGAACACGGGAGGCGCTACCCGGGGTCGCGGCCTTGTGTCCCCCTGGGGAGGTAATGACGAGGGCAGGGGATGCCAGACGGGGGCGGATCAGCCGTGGCGCGTCGGGCCGCCGCCCGGCTCCTCGGCGGGGACGGGGACGCGCAGGGCCCGCAGCAGGGTCGCCAGGAAGTCGTAGTAGCCGGTGAGGGTGATCAGCTCGACCACCCCCGCCTCGCCGAACGCCGCCTCCACGGCGGCGTGGCGGGCGTCGTCCAGATCGCGGTCGCGCAGCAGCGCGCGCGCCGCCTCCACCGCGGCCCGCTCGGCCGCGTCGAGGGAGGACGGGGTGGCGCGCGCCCCCAGCGCGGCGATCTCCTCGTCGGTGAGCCCGACCGTGGCCGCGACCCGGCGGTGCGCGGACCACTCGAACGCGCTGTCCCGCTCGGCCGCCACGGCCAGGATCACGATCTCGCGCGTCCGCGGCGGCAGCGACGTCCCCGAGCCCACCGCCGCGCTGAGCGCCTGGAGCGCGGCGCCGACCCCGGGCGCGGCGAGCATCGCGTTGAACGGGCCGTGCAGCCGGCCCTCGGGGTCGGTCAGCGGGAACGGCGGGCGCGCGCCGTACTTGGCGAGCACGCCGGCGTAGATGTCCCGTTGCGTCCCGCCCAGCTCCTCGGGGGAGTACCAGTGGAGTCGTCCATGCCGCATCCCCCCTTCCTACACCGTGGCCGCGACCTCCGCCGCGGCCACGGCGGGGGAGGTCACCGCCGCTTCCACGCCTCGGTGAGGACCGCGCGCAGGATGGACGCGATCTCCTCGAAGTGCTCGGGGCCGCAGATCAGCGGAGGGGAGAGCTGGATGACGGGGTCGCCGCGGTCGTCGGCGCGGCAGATCAGGCCGGCGTCGAACAGGGCGGGGGAGAGGAACCCCTTGAGCAGGCGGGTGGCCTCCTCGCTGTCGAAGGTCTGCCGGGTCTCCTTGTCCTTGACCAGTTCGATGCCGTAGAAGTACCCCTCGCCGCGAACGTCACCGACGATCGGCAGGTCCAACAGCCCCTCCAGGGCGGCCCGGAACGCCGGGGCGTTGCGCCGGACGTTGCCCAACAGGTCCTCGCGCTCGAACACGTCGAGGTTGGCCAGCGCGGCGGCGGCGGCGACCGGGTGCCCGGCGAAGGTGATGCCGTGGCTGAAGACGCTCCCCTTCTCCTGGAAGGGCTCCATGAGCCGGTCGCGGGCGATCACCCCGCCCAGGGGGACGTAACCGGAGGTGGCGCCCTTGGCGAAGGTGATCATGTCGGGCAGGTAGTCGTAGCGCAGCGCGCCGAAGTACTCGCCGAGGCGGCCGAACGCGCAGATGACCTCGTCGGAGACGAGGAGCACCCCGTGGCGGTCGCAGATCTCGCGGACCCGCTGGAAGTAGCCGGGCGGGGGCGGGAGGCAGCCGCCGGAGTTCTGCACCGGCTCCAGGTAGACGGCGGCGACGGTCTCGGGGCCGTTCTGGATGATCGCGGCCTCGATCTGGTCGGCCGCCCAGCGGCCGAACGCCTCGGGGTCGTCGCCGTGGACCGGGGCCCGGTAGGCGTTGGTGTTGGGCACCTGCACGGTGCTGGGCACCAGCGGCTCGAACTGCGTCTTGAGGGCCTGGACGCCGGTGATGGACAGCGCGCCCAAGGTGGTGCCGTGGTAGGCGACGGCGCGGCTGATCACCTTGTGCCGGGTGGGCTGGCCGACGGCCTTGAAGTACTGGCGGGCCAGCTTCCAGGCCGATTCGACCGCCTCGGAGCCGCCGGTGGTGAAGAAGACCCGGTTCAGGTCGCCGGGGGCCAGCGAGGCGAGGCGTTCGGCCAGTTCGATGGCGCTGGGGTGGGCGTAGGTCCAGATCGGGAAGTAGGCGAGGCGCGCCGCCTGCTCGGCGATGGCCTCGGCGATCTCGGTGCGTCCGTGGCCCACCTGGGAGACGAACAGGCCGGCGAGGCCGTCGAGGTAGCGCCGCCCCTTGTCGTCGTAGACGTAGGCGCCCTCGCCCCGGGTGATCACCGGGACGTCGGCGTCCTGATAGGCCGCCATCTCGGTGAAGTGCATCCACAGGTGGTCCTTTGCCGCGCGCTGGAGCCGCTGGGCGTCGAGCCGGCCCGTCTGGGCTGTCACCTTGTTCCCCCTCGAACTGCCGCCGGATCACGCTGCTCCTGGCGGAGACAGCGGAGTGAACCAAAGAAATAGTCGCATTTCCTGGCTCCATGTCAAGTATCAGTGGCGAAACAAGATATTTACAACGGAATCCCTTGTGTTGAGGGATCTTGTTTGCCAAGGTCTGATCAACGACAATGTGCCTTTCGTCACCTTCCGGAGGAGAGACGCGAACGTGCCCAGCCAGCCCGGACAGCTCCAGCGCCTGCGCAACTTCGTCAACGGCGAGTACGTGGACGCCAGCGACGGCCGCACCGCCGAGATCATCGACCCCTCCACCGGCGAGCCGTTCGCCGAGGCACCCGTCTCGGGCCCGCGCGACGTCGACGCCGCCTACCAGGCCGCGGCGGCGGCGTTCGAGGGAGGCTGGCGCGACTCCACCCCCGCCGAACGGCAGATCGCGCTGAACCGCATCGCCGACGCGGTCGAGGCGCGCGCCGACGAACTCGTCGCCGCCGAGGTCCGCAACTGCGGAAAACCCGTCCAGGCCACCCGGGACGAGGAGATCTGGCAGGTCACCGACGCGCTGCGGTTCTTCGCGGGGGCCGCACGCACCCTGGAGGGCAAGGCCGCCGGCGAGTACATGGCCGACCACACCTCCTGGATCCGCCGCGAACCGATCGGCGTCGTCGGCCAGATCACGCCGTGGAACTACCCGATGGCGATGGCGGCCTGGAAGATCGGCCCGGCCCTCGCCGCGGGCGACACCATCGTCCTCAAACCCTCCGACACCACCCCCCTCTCCACCCTCCTGCTCGCCGAGATCGCCGCCGAGTTCCTGCCGCCGGGCGTGTTCAACGTCGTCACCGGCGACCGCGACACCGGCCGCGCCCTCGTCGACCACCCCACCCCCCGGCTCATCTCGCTCACCGGCTCCACCCGCGCCGGCCTCGAGGTGGCCCAGGCCGGGTCCCGGGACCTCAAACGCCTGCACCTGGAGCTCGGCGGCAAGGCCCCCGTCATCGTCTTCGACGACGCCGACGTCGAAAAGGCCGCCGAGGGCATCGCCGGGGCCGGCTACTTCAACGCCGGCCAGGACTGCACCGCGGCCACCCGCATCCTCGCCGCCCCCGGCATCCACGACGACCTCGCCGCCGCGCTGGCCGAACAGGCGCGCGCGACCCGCACGGCCGGCCCCGACGACACCACCGCCGCCTACGGCCCCCTCAACAACGCCGGCCAGCTCGACCGGGTCAGCGGCTTCCTCGACCGCGCGCCCGACCACGCCTCGGTGCTCGCCGGTGGCTCCCGCGTCGGCGACACGGGCTACTTCTACGCCCCCACCGTCGTCTCGGGGCTGCGCCAGGGCGACGAGATGGTCACCGACGAGATCTTCGGGCCGGTCATCACCGTGCAGCGGTTCGACGACGAGGACACCGCCGTCGCCTGGGCCAACTCCGTGCGCTACGGCCTGGCCTCCAGCGTGTGGACCCGCGACCACGCGCGGGCGCTGCGGGTGTCGCGGCGCCTCGACTTCGGCTGCGTGTGGATCAACACCCACCTCCCCCTCGTCGCCGAGATGCCCCACGGCGGCTTCAAGCACTCCGGCTACGGCAAGGACCTGTCGC
Source organism: Marinactinospora endophytica (assembly GCF_054780875.1). NCBI lineage: Bacteria > Bacillati > Actinomycetota > Actinomycetes > Streptosporangiales > Nocardiopsidaceae > Marinactinospora > Marinactinospora endophytica. The sequence continues at coordinate 469,655 of NZ_BAAGVM010000002.1, forward strand.
TGTACAGCCTGGAGGACTACACCCGCGTCAAGCACGTCATGAGCTACATCGGCCGAGACTGAGAAGGACACCGGCCGCGGGGCGGGCCTCGGCCCGCCCCGCCCCCCACCCCCACCCTTCCGGGTGCCGACCGGACCGACAGGGAACACGCGAACCATGGCCACCAGCACGCACGAAGGCCCGGCCCCCCACCCGCCCACCACCGCCCGCGAAGGCCCCGCCGCCATCGGCCTCGAAGGCGTCGTCAAGACCTACCGCTCGGGCCAGGAGACCGTGGCGGCGGTGCGCGGCATCGACCTGGCCGTCCACCAGGGCGAGTTCTTCTCGCTGCTGGGTCCCTCCGGGTGCGGCAAGACCACGACCATGCGGATGATCGCCGGGTTCGAGGAGCCCACCTCCGGAACGGTCCGCCTGGCCGGGCGCGACGTCACCGGCGTGCCACCGGACCGGCGCGACGTCAACATGGTCTTCCAGAGCTACGCGCTCTTCCCGCACATGAGCGTGGCCGACAACGTCGCCTTCGGGCTGCGCCGCAAGAACGTCCCCAAGGACGAGGTCAGGCGGCGCGTCGGCGAGGCGCTGGACCTGGTGGAGCTGTCCGGGCTGCACCGCCGCCGCCCCGGCCGGCTCTCCGGCGGACAGCAGCAGCGCGTCGCGCTGGCCCGGGCCCTGGTCAACCGGCCCGGGGCGCTCCTGCTGGACGAACCGCTCGGCGCGCTCGACCTCAAACTGCGCCAGGCCATGCAGATCGAGCTGAAGCGCATCCAGCGCGAGGTCGGCATCACCTTCGTCTACGTCACCCACGACCAGTCCGAGGCGTTGACGATGTCGGACCGCATCGCGGTCATGAACGAGGGCGTCGTCGAACAGCTCGGCCCGCCCGCGCAGATCTACGAGCGTCCCGCCTCCCGCTTCGTCGCCGGCTTCATCGGCACCTCCAACCTGCTCTCCGGCACCGTGACCACGGGGGTCGGCGAGTACGCCAGGGTCGAGTTCGACGGGATCGGCCACGTCCTCGTCCGCACCGACCAGACCAGCGGGTCGGCCGTGGACGTCACGGTCCGCCCGGAGAAGGTCCACATCGGCGCCGACGAACCCGCCCCCGGCATGAGCCGGCTGCGCGGCACCGTCGGCGAGGTGGTCTACCTGGGGGCGTCGACGCACTACACGGTCGTCCTCGCCAACGGCGCCGAGGTCGTCGTGTTCCGCCAGAACTCCTCCGACGCGAGCAACGCCGCCGAACGCGGCGACCAGGTCTGGCTGTCGTGGCGGCCCGACCACTCCTACGCGCTGCCCCGGTGACCCGGCGCGGGACCGGCCCGACCCCGCGCCGGCCCCGCCCCACCCCCGGACCAGCCAGGACGCCTCCCCGCCCGCCCCACGGGACGGTGGACCCGACCGGAAGACGGATGACGTCGTGCCTCTCCCCCACCGCATGGACCCCGCGGCGATCCGGGGCCTCACCCGGGCGCGGCCCGGCCGCCGCGCCGCCCTGAAACTCTCGGCGCTCGCCGCGGCGGGCGCCGCCCTGGCCGGCTGCTCCATCCGCGGCCAGCGGCTCACCGAGCAGTCGCCCGAACGCTACTGGGCCGGCAAGGAGAGCAACGGCCACCTCAGGTTCGCCAACTGGCCGTTGTACATGGACCCCGAGCGCCCCCAACTCGACCAATTCACCCAGCACACCGGGATCACCGTGGACTACCGGGAATCCATCCAGGACAACCCGTCGTGGTTCGGGCGCATCCAGCCGGTCCTCGCCAGCGGCGGCGACATCGGAGCCGACCTCATGGTCATGACCAACGGCCTGGAGTTCACCAGGCTCAGGGAGCTCGGCTACCTCGCGCCGCTGGACCACGCCCTGCTGCCCACCTACGCCGACCACGGCGGGTCCTCTTACAAGAACACCTCCTACGACCCCGGCAACCGGTTCAGCGTCCCCTACACCTCCGGCATCACCGGGATCGCCTACAACCCCGACCGGGTCGACCGGGAGATCACCTCCCTCGCCGACCTGTGGGACCCCGCGTTCCGCGGGCGGGTGGGCATGATGCGCGACCCACAGGAGATCGCGAACTTCGCGCTGCTCCTCGACGGCGTCGCCCCCGCGGACTCCACGCCCGCCGACTGGGACGCCGCGGCGGCCCGCCTCGCCGAACAGCGCGACAACGGCATCGTCCGCGCCTACTACGAACAGGACTACATCCAGCCCCTCACCAACGGCGACGTGTGGCTGACCATGGCCTGGTCCGGCGACGTCTTCCAGCAGAACGCCGCCGAGGGGACCCGGCTGGAGTTCGTCGTCCCCGAGGAGGGCGGCACGATCTGGACCGACAACATGATGATCCCCATCACCGCGCGCAACCCGGTCGACGCGATCATGCTCATGGACTTCCTCTACGATCCGGCGATCGCCGCCGACCTCACCGAGTACATCAACTACGTGACCCCGGTGCCCGAGGCCCAAGACGTCATCCGGGACCGGGCCGCGCGGGCCAGCGGGGAGGAACGGCAGGCGCTGGCCGACCTCGCCGAAAGCCCCCTGGTGTTCCCCACCGACGAGGAGTACGCCCGGTTGCACAGCTACGTGACCCCCGACGCCGGGGACGCCGAGGCGTTCACCTCGCGCTTCCTCGCGATCACCCAGGCGTGACGGCATGAAGGCGAAGACGACCCCCTACCTCCTCGTGCTGCCGGCCTGGATCTGGCTGGCGATCTTCTTCGTGGTGCCGATCTGCGGCATGCTGTCGGTCTCGCTGATGACCGGCAACGTCCTCGACGGCTTCACCCAGACGTTCCACGTCGCCAACTACGCCGAGGCGATCGACCGCTACTGGCGCCAGATCCTGCGCTCGCTGGCCTACGGCGCGTGCGCGACCGCGCTGTGCGTCGCCATCGGCTACCCGGTCGCGGCCTGGATCGCCTTCCGCGGCGGCCGGCACAAGACGACCTACCTGCTGCTGCTCCTCCTGCCGTTCTTCGTCTCCCAGGTGCTGCGGACGATCTCGTGGCGGTTCCTGCTCGCCGACGACGGCGTGCTGCTGGGGCCGCTCAAGAGCATCGGGCTGCTGCCCGAGGACGCCCACGTCCTCAGCACCCCGCTCGCGGTCGTGACCGGACTGGCCTACAGCCACCTGCCGTTCATGGTCCTGCCGATCTACGCGGTGCTGGAACGGGTGGACCACCGCGTGGTGGAGGCGGCGCGCGACCTGTACGCCACGCGCGCCCAGGCGTTCCTGCGGGTGGTGCTGCCGATGTCGCTGCCCGGCGTGTTCGCCGGCGTGCTCATGGTGTTCGTCCCCACGAGCGCCGACTACGTCAACGCCTCGCTCCTGGGCGGAACGGGCACGACGATGATCGGCAACGTCATCCAGTCGCAGTACCTGGTCAACAACGACTACCCGATGGCGGCGGCGATCACGTTCGTGCTGATGGCGCTCCTGCTCGCCGGGATCTTCGGGTACGCCAGGGCGCTCGGTACCGAACGGGTCATGGAGGTGCGGGCATGACGACCACGCGGACACCCGCCGCCGAGGCGCGCGCGGGCGACCCGGCCCGCCGGCGCCCGCGCCGCCGGATCGACTGGGGGCGCCTGTTCACCTGGGCCGTCCTGGCGTGGCTGTTCACCCCGGTCGCCGGCATGATCGTGTTCAGCTTCAACGACATCGCCGGCCGCCAGAACGTCACCTGGCAGGGCTTCACCCTGAAGTGGTACGGGCAGGCCTTCGCCTACCCCGACCTCAACGCCGCGCTGCTGACCACGGTCGCCGTCGGGGTGCTGACCATGCTCATCGCCGGCGTCACCGGCAGCCTGCTCGGTCTCGCCCTGGGCCGCCACCGTTTCCACGGCCGTGGGGCGACCAACCTCGTCATGTTCGCGGCGATCTGCGCCCCCGAGGTCGTCCTCGGCGCGGCGCTGCTGTCGCTGTTCCTGACCACCGACGTCACGACCGGGTTCGTCACGATCGTCATCGCCCACGTCATGTTCACGATCTCGTTCGTGGCGATCACGGTGCGGGCCCGCGTCATGACGCTCGACCTGAGGCTGGAGGAGGCCGCGCGTGACCTCGGGGCGGGGCCGTGGACCACGTTCCGGCTGGTCACCCTGCCGATGCTGTTCCCGGCGGTCATGGCCGGAGGGCTCCTCGCCCTCGCGCTGTCGGTGGACGACTTCATCATCACCTCCTTCGTCGGCGGCGAGACGACCACCTTCCCGCTGTGGATCTGGGGGTCCACCCGGGTGGGGATCCCGCCCCAGGTCAACGTCATGGGCACGCTCATCTTCGCGGTAGGCGTCCTGCTCGCGATCGTCAACATCGTCCTCGCCCGGCGCCGGTCCTGACCGGCCGACCACGGCCCCGGCGAACGCCGGGGCCGCCCCGCCCCTGCCCCCTCGACGGAAGTGAAGGGCTGTGCCCGCTTCGGACCCGATCTCCGCCTCCCTCGCCCACGCCGAACCCGTCCCCTTCTGGCTCGACCCGACCATCCCCGGCCAGGCCCCACCCGAGCCCCGCCCGCCGCTGACGGGCGCCACCTCCGCGGACCTCGCGGTCGTCGGCGGCGGGTACAGCGGTCTGTGGACCGCGCTGATCGCCAAGGAACGCGCCCCCGGCCGCGACGTCGTCTTAGTGGAGGCGCGGACCGCGGGGTGGGCCGCCTCGGGCCGCAACGGCGGGTTCTGCTCGGCCAGCCTCACCCACGGCCACGCCAACGGCGCCGACCGCTGGCCCGACGAGATCGCCGAACTGGAACGGGCCGGCCGGGACAACCTCGACGGCATCGAGGCCGCGGTGCGCCGCCACGGCATCGAGTGCGAGTTCGAGCGCACCGGTGAACTGCTGGTCGCCACCGAGCCGTGGCAGGCCGCGGACCTCGCCGAACAGGCCGAGCGGATGCGGCGGCTCGGATACGAGGCGGTCCTGCTCGACCGGGAGGAGACACGCGCCGAGGTCGACTCGCCCACCTACGTCGGCGGCCTGTTCGACCCCGCCACCGCGATGGTCCACCCGGCCAAGCTCGCGCGGGGACTGCGCGAAGCCTGTCTGCGGGCGGGGGTGCGGATCTTCGAGCACACCCCCGTGCGCGCAATCCGCCCCGACCCCGCCGGCCTGCGCCTGGAGACCCGCGGCGGTTCGGTCCGGGCCCGCCGCGTCGCCTGGGGGACCGGCGCCTTCCCCGGCCCCCTGCGCCGCCTGCGCGCCTACGTCGTCCCGGTCTACGATTACGCGCTGATGACCGAGCCGCTCACCACGGAGCAAAGGGCCGCGATCGGCTGGAAGGGCCGACAGGGGGTCTCGGACTGCGGAAACCAGTTCCACTACTACCGGCTCACCTCCGACGGCCGTGTCCTGTGGGGCGGCTACGACGTCGTCTACCACTACGGCGGGCGGGTCCGGCCGGAGTACGACCAGCGCCCCGAGACGTTCCAGACGCTGGCCCGCAACTTCTTCGCCACCTTCCCCCAGCTCGAAGGGGTGCGTTTCACGCACCGCTGGGGCGGGGTCATCGACACGTGCAGCAGGTTCTGCGCCTTCTTCGGCACGGCCTTCGGCGGCCGGCTCGCCTACGCCTCCGGGTTCACCGGCCTGGGCGTGGGCGCGACCCGCTTCGGCGCGCAGGTGATGCTCGACCGGTTGGCCGGGGCCTCCACCGCGCGCACCCGCCTGGAGATGGTCCGCACCAAGCCGATCCCGTTCCCGCCCGAACCGGTCCGCTTCGCCGGTATCGAGATCACCCGCCGCTCGATGGCCGCCGCCGACCGCGCCGGCGGGCGGCGCAACCTGTGGCTGCGCGCGCTCGACGCGGTGGGGCTCGGCTTCGACAGCTGAGCGCGGGGCCGGGACGCCCGAGTCGGCGTCCCGGCCCATGACATCTGTCATCGTGGCGTGGCAGCGGAACTCACGGCCGACCGGTGACAACAGCGCCTACCCCGCGCGGACGCCGAAGGCCAAGCTGGTGGACATGAGCACGGCACAGCAGACCTCCCCCTCCGCGACCGGGTCCGTCCCGACCCTCGCCATCAGCGTCCGCGACCTGCGCCAGTCCTACGGGACCTTCGAGGCGGTCCGGGGCATCTCCTTCGACGTCGCCCCCGGCGAGCTGTTCGCGCTGCTCGGCACCAACGGCGCGGGCAAGACCACCACGATCGAAACGCTGGAGGGCTTCCGCCGCCCCAGCGCGGGGACCGTCCGCGTCTTCGGCGTCGACCCCTACGGCCAGCCGCCCGAACTGCGCGAACGTGTGGACGCGGTGCTCCAGCACAGCGGGCTGTTCGAGGAGCTGACCGTCGCCGAGACGATCGACCTCAGCCGCGACCTCGCCGCCGACCCCCGCGACCGCGCGGACGTGCTCGAACTCGTCTCGCTCACGGACAAGGCCGACGTCGCGATCCGGCAGCTCTCCGGTGGGCAGAAGCGCCGGCTCGACCTGGCGCTGGCGCTGGTGTCGCGGCCCGAGGTGCTGTTCCTGGACGAGCCCACCACCGGCATGGACCCCGAGGCCCGCCACGCCACCTGGAAGATCGTCTCCGACCTCGTCTCCGAGGGCGTGGCCGTGCTGCTGACGACGCACTACCTGGAGGAGGCCGAGCGCCTCGCCGACCGGCTCGCGATCATGCACCACGGCGAGATCAGGGTCGAGGGCCGGCTCGACGACGTGCTCACCGGCTGGGGCGACCGGATCGGGTTCCGCCTGCCCGAGCGGGTCCGCGCCGAGGACCTGCCGGACCTGCCCGGCGCCGACCGCGACGTCGACGTCCACAACGGCGAGCCGTGGGTCACCTACACCGTCACCGGCGAGGACACCGCGGGGCGCGCCCACCGGGCGCTCGCCACGCTGCTGGCCTGGGCCGGCGAGCGCGCGGTCCTGCTGGAGCGCCTGCAGGTGCGCGGCGCCTCCCTGGAGGACGTGTTCCTCGACGTCGCCGGCGGCGGCGTCGCCGACCTCGCCCGCGACTGAGCCCGGCCCCGGCGCACGCCCCCTTCCTCCCCTCCACCGACCCCGAGGAGATCCGTCACCATGGTCGCCCCGACCACCCCGTCCCCGCGCTCCCAGACCGCCGCGCCGCGGCCGCCGCGCCGCCCGGTCGGACTCGTCCGGCAGATGCTGCGCCTCACCCGCACCGAGTTCGTCCTCTTCTACCGCTACCGCATGGCGTTGTACGTCGCGGTCCTGCCGGTCGTCTTCCTGCTGCCGTCCTTCAACGCCGGCGACGAGGAACTGCTGCCGGGCGTCAGCGCCGGCGCGTTCTCCCTGGCCTCGACGTTCGCGATGATCGCGATGACGGTCGGCGTCATCCACGTCTCCAACGTCTACGCGGCGCGCCGTGAGCAACTGGTCCTCAAGCGCTTCCGGGTCAGCGGGGTGCGTCCGGCCGCGCTGTTCGGCGCGACGACGCTGTCGGTGTTCGGGGTGGTCTTCGCGCAGTCGCTCATCGTCGTCGCCCTGCTGGCCCTCCAGTACGACGTGCTGCCGGCCGATCCGGTCCTGCTGCTGATCTCGATCGTGCTGTCCACGGTGATCATGTCGCTGTTCGGCGCTGTCATCACCCGTTTCGCCCGCAACGCCGAGAGCGCGCAGATGATCAGCATGATCCCGTTCATGCTGCTGCTCGCGGTCAGCGGGTTCTTCGTCCCGCTGGACGCGATGCCCGACGGGCTCCAGCACGCGCTGGGCCTGCTGCCGATGGTCCCCGCCGTGGACATCGCCCGCAGCGCCTACTTCGGCCACGACTTCTTCGGCGGGGTCGAGGGCGCCGGCGAGCTCGGGTTCGTGGACCTGTGGATCGCCGCGGGGCCGTCGCTGCTGGTGCTGGTGGCCTGGACCGCCATCATGGCCTACCTGGTGCGCTTCATGCCCTGGGACCCGCGCCAGGGCAAGTAGGGACGGAGCCTGTGACGCGGACCCGGCCGGGAGGATCGGCCGGGTCCGTCGTCTACGCTGGCGCCCGGACGAACGGGAGGGGAGCACGACATGCAGGAACCGGTCGGAGGGGGCCACGTCACGGTCCTGGACACCGGTCGGCCCCGTTCGAAGCGGTTCGTCATGGCGCGCAGGGTCATGATGTGGTCGTTCGGGTTCATCCCGGTCTTTTTCGTGGGCTTCCCGCTGCTGGGAATGCTCGGCATGACCCCGCAGATGGACGCGGCGGCGCCGCTGTTCGCCGTGCGGGCCCTGATCGGCTTCGCGGCCTCGGCGGGCTCGGGCTGGCTGACCCTGCGCGCGCTGCTGGCCCGGGTCGCCCACCGCCCCTACACGGTCACGTCGCGCGAGGCCGTCGCGTCGATGGCGCTGCTCGGCGTGCTGATGGTGACGCAGTACGACAACTGGATGGCCCAGATGGTGCCGGCGCTGTGGTGGGCCTCCGTCGTCCTGGCGTTCCCGCGGCGCGAACACCGTGTCGCCCACGTGTCCTTGGTGCTGTCCCTGGTACCCGGCGCGCTGTTCTTCCTCGCCGGCGACCTTCCGCTCATGCTGGGCGCGGTGATGCTGTGCTACCTCGTCTTCTGGGCGGGGATCATGCTGCTGGCCAACTGGTCGCTGATGCTGCTGTGGGACGTGATCGGCGAGGCCTACGCCGCCCGCGACGCCCAGGCGCGGCTCGCCGTCACCGAGGAGCGGTTGCGCTTCGCCCGCGACATGCACGACCTGATCGGCCACAGCCTGTCCGGTATCGCGGTGAAGAGCGAGCTCGCCGCCCGGCTCGCCGAGCGCGACCCGGCCCGGGCGGCGGCGGAGATGCGGTCGGTGCAGCAGGTGGCCCGCGAGGCGCTGCGCGAGGTGCGCGCCGCGGTCAGCGGCTACCGGGACGTCGATCTGGCCGAGGAGATCGCGAGCGTGCGCGCGGTCCTCGTCGCCGCCGGCACCCAGGTCACGGTCACCGGAGAGGACGTCACGCTGCCCGCCGAGCTGCGCGCGCTGGCGGCCTGGGTGGTCCGTGAGGGCGTGACCAACGTCTTGCGGCACAGCTCCGCCAGGCGGTGCGACATCGCGCTGCGCCGTGAGGGGCGCGTGGTCGTGGTGGAGGTGCACGACGACGGCGCCCAGGTCGACGGGGAACGGCTTCTCCGCCGCGGCAACGGCCTGACCGGTCTCACCGAGCGCGTCGCGGCGGTCGGCGGCGCCCTATCGGCCAGCCCGACGGGCGAGCGCGGTTTCCTGCTCAGGGCGGTCCTGCCGCTGCCCGCCGCGTCGTCGGCGACGGAGTGAGCGCGGCCGGGAGGCTCCGGGCCTCCCGGCGGGCGTTGGACGGGCGCGGGGCGCGTTCCCGAGGCGGGGCACCCCTCCGGTGAGGGGCCGCCTCGCTGTCCCGGCCGGGGGCTGACGGCGTCGGGCGCCGTGGCCGACCGGTCCCCAGGGGCCGGCCGGGACGCTGCGGCGACCTGCGGGGACGTCACGGTCGCCCTATCCGAAGAACTGCCGGAATTCCAGCATCGCCGCGCCTTTTTGACGATTCCCATAACTAAAAGTGGTCATGCTGCTACTTTTCGTGTCGTTGGTCACGCAGGGTGACCGACCCAGAACGACGACACCCTCAAGGCAGGAACGATGCAGACGATGCGCAGGATCGCCGTGGTCGCGGCGACCGTCGCGGGGATCATGGCCGCTCCGGTGGGACTCGCCGTGGCCGCGGCCGACACCGGCGACTACGACGCGGGCTCGGGCGGTCTGCTGTCCAACCTCTCCGGACGCAACTCCTCGGGGCACGCCAACCTCTGCGGCACCGGCAAGGTCGCCATCTTGAAGGAACGCACCTGCGTCTCCGAGGACCACGGCTCCGGCGGCGGGGACGTCGCCGGCCCCAGCGGCGGCACCCTGTCCAACCTGCTGTTCGCGCGCAACGCCTCGGGCCACAGCAACAACTGCGGCAACGAGACCGTCTCCGTCATGAGCCGCACCACCTGCATCACCGTGCAGTACTGACCACGACCTTCCGCACGTCGAGGGGGCCCCGATCCCGGGCCCCCTCTCGGAACCGGCCCCGGGCCGAGGTGACCATGAGAACCGACTCACAACTGTGCATAGGCGCGGTGATCCCGCAGACCGGACGGCTGGCCCGCCTGGGCGACCCGCTGTCGTACGTCCTGCGCAGGCTGGCACCACGCCTGGCCCGGACGCGCGTCGGCGGCCGTGACCGCCCGGTGCGCGTCGCGGTCCGCGACAGCCGCTCCGACCCCGACCACGCCCGCCGCGCAGTGCGCGAACTGGCGGTGGACGAGGGCGCGGACGTCGTCCTCACCATGGCCGGCACCCAGGTGCTGCCGGCGGTGGCCGACGCCTGCGAACGGCTCCAGGTGCCGTGCGTGTCCACCACCTTCCCCTGGCAGGCCTACGTCCACCGGCCCGCCCCCGAGGGGGGCCACCGGTTCGCGTGGACCTACCACTTCGCCTGGGGGCTGGACGACATCGCCCGGGTGTTCGCCGAGATGTGGGAGCGCCTGGGACCGGCGCAGACGGTCGGCTGCCTGTGGAACGACGACCTCCAGGGCACACTGCTGCGCCGGGAGTTCGTCCCCGTGGCGCGCGAGCGCGGCCACGAGCTGGTCGATCCCGGCGGCTACCAGGAACCCGCCGCCGACCTGACCAAGCACGTCGAATACCTGCGCGGAAACGACGTCGACGTCATCACCAGCGCGGCCACCTCCACCGACCTCGCGCTGTTCCACCGCGAGGCCCGCAGGGCCGGGATGCGCCCGCGGCTGATCACCTGTTCGCGCTGGCTGGCCTACCCCCACCTGCACGCCGGCGACGACCTCGCCGACGCGCGGGTGGCCACCCTGGTCTACTGGACGCCGCGCCACCCCTACGCCTCCTCCCTGGACGGCACCACCCCCGCGGAACTCGCCGCGGCCTACCAGGACGAGACCGGCAACCCGTGGCTCCAGCCCCTCGGCCTGGCCCACGCCCTGGTCGAGGTCGCCCACCACGCCCTGGTCCACGCGGACGACCCCGACGACGGCCGGGCCGTCGCCGAGGCCGTCTCGCGCACCCGCCTGCACACCATGGCGGGGTTCCTCGACTGGACGAGCGGCCCCACCCCGAACGTCGCGCTGGTCCCGCTGGTCGGCGGCCAGTGGCAGTCCGGCCCGCAGGGCCACGACCTCGCCGTGGTCACCAACACCGCGCTGCCGGACCTTCCCGTCACCGCCGACGTGCTGCCCGCGGGGTGACGCCGAGGGCCGGCCGACGCGACGCCCTCCTTCCGGCGTCCGGTCCGGCCCACGGCGCGGCGTTCCCTCCCTCCGAGGGACGCCGGGCACCCGGCCCCGCGCGGGGGCACGGGCCGGGTGCCCCACCGAGGCGCTACGCGGGTCCCGTGGGCCGGCTCCGGCGACCAGGCCCGGCCGCGGCCGTCTACCCTGGAGCCGTGCCCGAGCCTCACGCGATCCCGCCGTCCCCCGCAACGCCGCCCGTGCGCATCGTCCTGGCCGACGACGAGCACCTGGTCCGCGGCGCGATCGCCGCCCTGCTGGGCCTTGAGGAGGACCTGGAGGTCGTCGCCGAGGTGGGCCGGGGCGACCAGGTGGCCGCGGCGGTCACCGCGCACCGCGCCGACATCGCCGTCCTCGACATCGAGATGCCCGGGGCGACCGGCCTCGACGTGGCCGCCGAGCTCAAACGAGCCGCCCCGGACTGCGGCGTGCTGATCCTCACCAGCTTCGGGCGCCCCGGCTACCTGCGCCGGGCGCTCGCGGCGGGCGCGCGCGGGTTCCTGGCCAAGGACGCGCCGGTGGAGCAACTGGCCGGCGCGATCCGCAAGGTGCACGCGGGAGGCCGCTACATCGACACCGAGCTCGCCGCCACCGCGATGACGGCGGGCGAGAGCCCCCTCACCGACCGCGAGACCGACGTGCTGCGGGCCGCGGCCGAGGGCGCCTCCGTCGCCGACATCGCCCGGGACCTGCACCTCAGCGAGGGCACCGTGCGCAACTACCTGTCCGCGGCCATCGGCAAGACCGGGGCGGCCAACCGCATGACCGCGATCCACACCGCCCGCGAGATGGGCTGGTTGTAGGAGCCTCCGGCCCCGGCCTCACAGGAAGCGCAGCACCAGCATGGCGGTGTCGTCGGTGTGCCCGCTGGGGGCGAACTCCTCCAGCTCGCGGTCGATGCGTGCGATGACGGCCTGCGCGGTCAGTCCCGAGCAGCCCGAGAAGATCTGGGTCAGCCCCTCGTCGCCGAGCATCTCCTCGGCGTTGCGGCGCTCGGTGACGCCGTCGGTCACCGCGAGCAGCACGTCGCCCGATGCCACCTCGACCGTCTCGGTGAAGAAGTCCACGTCCTCGAACGCGCCGAGCAGCGGCTGGGAGGTGCCCAGCGGGCCGACCTCGCCGTCGGCGCGCAACCGCAGCGGCAGCGGATGGCCGGCCGAGACCAGGCGGATGCGCACCGTCCCGCCCGGGGCGGCCGGGATGATCTCGCCGTACAGCATCGTCAGGAAGCGGGTCGTGGTGTTCTCGTCGAGGATCGCGAGGTTGAGCCGGCGCATGATGTGCGACGGCGAGAACCCCTCGCGGGCGAGCGCGCGCAGGGTGTGGCGGGCCAGACCGGTGACCGCGGCGGCCTCCGGACCGGTTCCGCACACGTCGCCGATCGCGAAACACCAGCGCCCGTCGCTGGCGAACACGTCGTAGAAGTCGCCGCCCACCACGGTCCGCTCGTCGGCCGGCCGGTAGAACACGGCGTGGTCCACGCCGGGGATCTGCGGCTCCTTCTCCTTCGCGGGCAGCAGGCTGCGTTGCAGCGCCTCGCTCATCGAGGTCTGGTTGGAGTACAGCCGCGCGTTCTCCAGGGCCGAGGAGACACGTTGGGTCAGGTCATCGGCCACGTCGACGTCTTCGCGGGTGAAGTCGTCGGCGGGGGCCTTGCCGATGGACATCCGGCCGAGCACCCGTCCGTGGGCGACGAGGGGGATGCTGATGGCGGGGCCGTCAGCCAGCTCCAAGGTCAGCTCGTCGTCGAGGCCGGCCCCGACCAGGGCCTCGTGCGGCCACAACGGGGCCGGTTCCCGCTGTTCGCGCGGCGGCAGGGCGGTGATCAGCTCGCGCAGCACGTCGATGCGGTTCTCGTTGCGGTGTGTGACGTGCAGCAGCCGGAAGGCGCCGAGCTCGTTGGCGATGTGGATGGCGCACCAGTTCCCCAGCCGGGACGTGATGAGCTGGGCCGCCAACGCCGCGGTCATCTGCTCGTCGAGCGTGCCGGCGAGCAGGTCGCTGGCCTCGGCGAGGAAGCTCAGCGACGCCCGCCGGGCCAGCTCCACCTGGGCGAGCCGGGCGCGTTCGACCGGCAGCGCGATCCGGTCGGCCCCCTCCTGGAGCCGGTCGGCGGCGGTCCGGCCGAAGTGGCGGATGCGGCGGGAGGCGACCCCGATCAGCCCGGTGATGCGCCCCTCGACGATCAGGGGCGCGGTGACCAGCGAGCGCATGCCGGCCGCGGAGAGACGCCCCCGGTGGGCGCGCGCGATCATCAGGTCGTCGTTGATGACGGGGCCGGGCTCGGGCGTGGCCGAGGGGAAGGTCTCCTCGGTGCGGCTGCGGAAGGGGCGCCACGGGCCACTGGTCAGCCCGACCGCGGCCCGCACCTCCCACTCGGTCTCGTCGGTCGTGGCCAGGGAGATGTAAGCGGCGTCACCGCCCAGGACGGTCCGGGCGTGCTCGACCATGCGCTCCAGCAGCTCCGGCAGCGTCAGGCGGGCCGACAGGGCCTCGTCCAGCGGGGCCCACGGGTCGGGGCGCTGCTGCCGGGGACGCTGCGCGCCGCGGACGGGCAGCGGCGGGGACAGGGAGGGGCGTCCCTGCGGGCCGGTGACCTCGTCCTCGATGCGGAACCAGACGGCCTTGTCCTCTTTGCTGTAGCTCACGCCCCAGCTCGACGCGATCGCGCCGGCCAGCGCGAGCCCCAGGCCGCCGCTGCGGGCGTTGTCCAGGGAGGGCGAGGTGTCCACCGCGAGCGGCCCGGCCTTGGGGACCGCGCGTTCGGGGACCCGGTCGGCGACGACCACCTCGATCGCGTCGGGCAGCCGTCGCACGGTCAGCTCCAAGACGGTCTCGGCGTGGATGACCGCGTTCGTCACCAGTTCGCTCACCAGCAGGATCACGTCGTCGGTGGAGCGGCGCACGTCCCAGTCGCGCAGCGTCTCGCGGACGAAGGCGCGGGCCTCGCCCGCGGTTTCGGGATCTGGAGCGAATTCTCGGCGGGCGACCTTCATTGCGTCATGTGGCATCGTGAAGCCGTACGGTTTCTCTGAGTCGCGGACGGGGACGGAAGGGATGGAGGACCTTGACACGATCGATCCATACCCGGTCCGGTCCCGTCCCGGACCCTGGTGTGCGGCGGTACTCGACCGTGGAGCATCGTGGGAACCCAGCCATGATGTCAGAACGTCGTCGTATTGAGCAGCTTGGCCGATTAACGTAAAGCATGCGGTTCATCTGGCCCGATCCCGGACGAACCGCGTGACGAGTGGGTGGAGCCGTGGGCGGCCCCGCTCCCGAACCCCCTCTCGCCGGCCCCCGGCGCGAGTGCGGAGCGGCGTGCCACCGACGGTAGAGGAGGGGGATCCATGCCCGAAGTGACGAACGCGCCGGCGTCGGACGACGAGCTGGACAAGCTCCTCGACGTCCTCTACAGCATGCGTGACGGGGACTTCAGCGTACGCCTCAACAATAGGGGCGGTGGCAAGCACGGCGAGATCGCCTCCGTTCTCAACCAGGTCCTGGACCACTGCGAACAGCTCAGCAGCGAACTCCAACGAGTGGGCGGCGTGGTCAGCACCGAGGGGCGGCTCGTCGAGCGGGTGTCGGTCCACCCGGCGAAGGGCGCGTGGGGCAAGAGCGTCCGCGCCCTCAACCAGCTTCTCGACGACGTGAGCGGCCCGGTCATCTCCGTCGCCCAGATCCTCGACGCGGTCGCCAACGGTGACCTGTCCCAGCGTGTCGACCTCGCCGGCCGGCGCGCCCCCCTCCACGGCGACCTGCTCCGCCTGGCCACCTCGGTGAACCGCATGGCCGACCAGATGGCCGGTTTCACCATGGAGGTCACCCGGGTGGCGCGCGAGGTGGGCACCGAGGGCAAGCTCGGTGGCAGCGCCCGGGTCGAGGGTGTCTCGGGTGCCTGGCGGGACGTGACCGAGGCCGTCAACCAGATGGCGGCCCGGCTCACCGCGCAGGTGCGCGACATCTCCACGGTGACCGTCGCGGTCTCCCGGGGTGATCTGAGCCGCAAGGTGACGGTGGACGTCCAGGGCGAGATGCTTCAGCTCAAGGACACCGTGAACACCATGGTGGACCAGCTCTCGACGTTCGCCGACGAGGTGACCCGGGTGGCGCGCGAGGTGGGCACCGAGGGCAAGCTGGGCGGTCGGGCCAACGTCAAGGGCGTGTCGGGCATCTGGAAGGACCTGACGAACAACGTCAACTCGATGGCCGACAACCTCACCAACCAGGTGCGCGACATCTCCCAGGTCACCACGGCCGTGGCCCGGGGTGACCTGAGCCGCAAGGTGACGGTGGACGTCCAGGGCGAGATGCTCCAGCTCAAGGACACCGTCAACACGATGGTCGATCAGCTCGACTCCTTCGCCGATGAGGTCACCCGGGTGGCCCGTGAGGTGGGCACCGAGGGCAAGCTGGGCGGTCGGGCCAACGTCAAGGGCGTGTCGGGCATCTGGAAGGACCTCACCGACAACGTCAACTCCATGGCCAACAGCCTGACCTACCAGGTGCGCAACATCTCCCAGGTCACCACGGCGGTCGCCAAGGGCGACCTCACCAAGAAGATCACCGTGGACGCCCAGGGCGAGATGCTCCAGCTCAAGGACACCGTCAACACGATGGTGGACCAACTGGAGTCCTTCGCCGACGAGGTCACCCGCATGGCGCGCGAGGTCGGTACCGAGGGCAAGCTCGGCGGACAGGCCCACGTCCGCGGCGTGTCCGGGGTCTGGAAGGACCTCACCGACAACGTCAACTCCATGGCCAACAACCTCACCCACCAGGTGCGCCAGATCGCGATCGTGACGACCGCGGTGGCCCGGGGCGACCTCACCAAGAAGATCACGGTCAACGCCAAGGGCGAGATCCTCGAACTCAAGGACACCATCAACGTGATGGTGGACCAGCTGTCGGCCTTCGCCGACGAGGTGACCCGGGTCGCGCGCGAGGTGGGCACCGAGGGCAAGCTGGGCGGCCGCGCCGACGTCAAGGGTGTCTCGGGCATCTGGAAGGACCTGACCGAGAACGTCAACTCGATGTCGCACAACCTCACCACGCAGGTGCGCAACATCTCGCAGGTGACGTCGGCGGTCGCGGCCGGTGACCTGAGCAAGAAGATCACCGTGGACGCCCAGGGCGAGATGCTGGAGCTCAAGGACACCATCAACACGATGGTCGACCAGCTCTCGACGTTCGCCACGGAGGTCACCCGGGTGGCCCATGAGGTGGGCAGCGAGGGGCAGCTCGGCGGCCAGGCCAAGGTCGACGGGGTGTCGGGCACCTGGAAGCAGCTCACCGACAGCGTCAACGAGCTGGCCGGCAACCTCACCACGCAGGTGCGCGCCATCGCCTCGGTGGCCAGCGCCGTCACCCGCGGCGACCTCACCCAGTCGATCCAGGTGGACGCCCGCGGAGAGGTCGCCACGCTCAAGGACAACATCAACCTGATGGTGTCCAACCTGCGCGAGACCACCGCGGCCCAGCGGGACGAGGACTGGCTGAAGAGCAACCTGGCGCGGATCTCCGGCCTCATCCAGGGCCACCGCGACCTCAACGAACTCGCCCGGCTCATCATGACCGAGGTGACACCGCTGGTCCACGCCCAGCACGGCGCCTGCTTCCTGCCCGAGGACGAGAACGAGGAGGAGGTGTTCCGGCTCTACGCCGGGTTCGGCTACCAGCCGGCCGAACCGCGCCGGCGCATCCGCATCGGCAGGGGCCTGGCCGGCGAGGCGATGGCCCAGCGCAAGGAGATGGTCATCCGCGACGTCCCCGGCGACTACGTCAAGATCGAGTCGGGGCTCGGCGAGGCGCCGCCGATGAGCATCGCGATCTTCCCGATCATGTCCGAGGGGCGGGTGCTCGGCGTCTTCGAGTTCGCCTCCTACGGCGAGTTCCGCGAGATCCACCTCAACTTCCTGCGCCAGCTCATCGGCCTGATCGGCGCGACGATCAACACGATCCTGGCCAACTCCAAGACCGAGTACCTGCTGTTGCAGTCCCAGCAGCTCACCACCGCGTTGCAGGAGCGCTCCAACGAGCTCCAGCGCCAGCAGGAGGAGCTGCGCCGCAAGAACGCCGAACTGCACAGCAAGGCCGGGCAGCTCGCCAGCCAGAACCGCGCGATCGAGTTGCAGAACCGTCAGATCGAACGGGCCCGGCGTTCGCTGGAGGACCGGGCGCACCAGCTCCAGGTGTCCTCGAAGTACAAGTCCGAGTTCCTCGCGAACATGTCGCACGAGCTGCGCACGCCGCTCAACAGCCTGCTCATCCTGGCGCGGCTGCTGGCCGACAACACCGAGCAGAACCTCACGCCCAAGCAGGTCGAGTTCGCCCAGACCATCCACAAGGCGGGCAGCGACCTGCTCCAGCTCATCGACGAGATCCTGGACCTGTCCAAGGTCGAGGCCGGACGCATGGAGGTGCGGCCCGGGGACGTGTCCATCAGCCAGCTCGTCGACTACGTCGAGGCGTCGTTCAGGCCGATGGCCAGCGACAAGGGGCTGGCGTTCGCGGTCGAGGTGTCACCCGACATCCCCGAGTACCTGTGGACCGACGAGCAACGCCTCCAGCAGGTCCTGCGCAACCTGCTGTCCAACGCGGTGAAGTTCACCAACACCGGCGAGGTGCGGCTGCTCATCGAGCCGGCCTGGGCGCTGGAGGACGCCGACCTCGACGTCTTCGGCGAGAACGACGAGGTGATCGCCTTCTCCGTGGCCGACACCGGCATCGGGATCCCCGAGGACAAGCTTCAGGTCATCTTCGAGGCGTTCCACCAGGGCGAGGGCGGTACCAGCCGCCGCTACGGCGGTACCGGCCTGGGGCTGTCCATCAGCCGCAACATGGCGCTGCTGCTCGGCGGTGAGATCCGGGTCCAAAGCGTCCACGGCCAGGGCAGCACCTTCACCCTGCTGCTGCCGGTCCGGCTGCCCGAGGGCACCACCGAGCGGCTGGACGAGACGGTCGACATCGCCCCGACCCAGCTGCCCGGCGACTCCTCCTCGGCGGGGACGGGGCCGCTCGCGCTGCTCGACGACTTCGGCGACGACAACGACGTCGAGGAGGAGCCGCCCTCGTTCGCGGACGAGGAGCCGGCGCAGGTTCCCGTCCTCAAGACGCCCGAACCGGTGGCCGACTCCGGTCCGAAGGAGCCGGAGGTCCGCGACGACCCCGAACGGGACGCGGTCTTGGAGGGGCGCCGGGTCCTCATCGTCGATGACGACATCCGCAACGTCTTCGCGCTCACCAGCGCCCTGGAGGCGCACGGACTGGAGGTGCTCTACGCCGACAACGGCCACACCGGCATCGAGAAGCTCGAGGCCAACGAGGACATCGCCCTGGTCCTGATGGACATCATGATGCCCGAGCTCGACGGTAACGCCACGACCCGGGCGATCCGCGAGATGCCCCAGTTCGCGGACCTGCCGATCATCTCGTTGACGGCCAAGGCCATGCAGGGCGACCGCGAGCGCAGCCTCGAGGCCGGCGCCTCCGACTATGTGACCAAGCCGGTCGATCTCGATCACCTGCTGGATGTCATGCGAACGTGGTTGGATCGGGACAACCGTACGCACCGCGCAGAAGAAGATGGGCAGGAGTCGTAGACGTGCCGCACAAGGCCAATATCCTCCTCGTCGACGACCGCGACGACAACCTCACGACCCTGGAGGCGATCCTCACCTCCCTCGACCAGAACCTGGTGCGGGCCAGTTCGGGCGAGGCCGCGCTCAAGGCGTTGCTGGAGGACGACTTCGCGGTCATCCTGCTCGACGTGATGATGCCGGGGATGGACGGCTTCGAGACGGCCGCGCACATCAAGCAGCGCGAGAAGACCAAGGACATCCCGATCATCTTCCTGACCGGGGCCGACATCGACCGCCACCAGGTCTTCCGGGGGTACGCCTCCAGATCGATCGACTACCTCACCAAACCGTTCGACCCCTGGGTGCTGCGGGCCAAGGTCGAGGTGTTCGTCGACCTCTACCACACCAAGCGCCGGCTCCAGGAGCAGTCGCGGATGCTCCAGCGCGAGCTGGGCGCCGAGGTCGACGGCCCGGTCCGCTCGGTCGTGACCCGGCTGTCCGAGCGCACCGCCGAGGTCTCCGAGGGGGTGGAACGGGTGCGGGAGCGGGTTCTCGCCACCGACGCCGACGGGCGGACCGCCGCCGCGCTGCGCGACCTCGACCGTTCGGTGGCGCGGCTCGCCGAGTTCGTCTCGGCGCTGCGCGGATCCTCGTGACCCGAGGCCGTGGCATCCGCCCACATCGGAGGCCGGTGGCGCATACGCTGGTGGCATGGACGTCGTGATCGTGTGTCCCGACTGCCACGGCAGTGGTTACCGGATCACCGTCGTGGGTTATGCGGGCAGTGACCTGACCGGCGAGATGCTGGTGCCCCGGGAGTGCCGTGGCTGTGCCGGGACGGGCCGCATGACCGTCTCGGGGTGGTCCTGAGCCGGGACGCGGCCGGCTCAGCCCGCCGAACGCGGCGGCAGGGCCAGCCCGATGTGCTCGCCGATCTCCTCGATCAGGCCCAGGTCGGCGAGCCGGAAGGAGCCGCGGTTGCTGCGCCGGATCAGGGTGAGCGCTCCGCGCACGCCCCTGCTTCCGCGCAGGGGGACGCACAGCAGTGAACCCGCGCCGAGCGCGCCGAGGACCGGGACCCCGTTGGGGTCGTGGCCGAGCACGCCCCCGTCCTCGATGAGCTGGTGCAGGACGGACTGGCCGGTGCCCAGCACGTCGCGGGGGACCTCGGACGAGAGCGGGTCGAGCCCTTCCAGCATTTTGCGCGCCTCGTCGCCCTCGGGGCCGGCCACCACCGCGCGCCGCGGTTCGGAGGCGTCGGAGGGCAGGTCGCAGACGTCGATGATGACCCAGTCGGCGTAGGAGTCCGCGAGCAGGGCCGCGGCGTCGTCGAGGGCGAGCGGGCTGCCCGCGCCGCCGGGGCCGGCGCTGCGCAGCAGCAGCCGGGTCATGCGGGTGAGCACGTCCAGTCGGCGCGCGGCGAGCACGACGACCTGGTCCTCGACCTCGGCCTCCAACGGGGCGGGCCCCTCATCGGCGCTGCTGTCCAGCGGCGGCGACATGACGACGAGGACGAGCGGGTTGGCCTCGGTGGGCACGTCCAGGCGGGTCAGGGTGAGGTGGACGTCCTCGGCCCAGCCGCGGCGGGCCAGCCGCGAGTCGAACGACGCGGGCTCCCCGCCGCGCAGCACCGCGGCCAGCCGCGAGCGCATGGCGGCGCGGCGGCGCAGGTCGACGAAGATCGACAGCGGCTTTCCGGTGAGGTAGCCGCTGGTGCTGCCCAGCCGTTCGGCCCCGATCGCGTTGATGCGGCGGATGTAGCCCTCGTGGTCGAGCAGGACGACGGGGATGCTCAGCTCGGTGAAGACGGCCCGCAGCACGGCGCGGTCGTCGTCGTTGGCGGCGCGGCGGGACGCGCTCGCGTCGACCTCGCTGGCCATCCTGCGCCCACAGTCGCGCAGCAACCGTTCGGCGAAGTCGAGTTCGGCGAGCGCGGCTTCGAGGGTGCTCGCGGCGTCACCGGGATACATGGCGTGCGTGCTGCGCAACGCCGCCGCGCGTTCGCCCAACTCGGTGATCTCGCGTTCGAGGTCGGCGAGGTTCTCCGGCAAGCTCATGGCTCCTGACGTGTGAGGATGGGGAGGCCCAGGGGTGTGGGAGTGCCCTCCGCCGCCGTGGGCCCCGGGGGTCGCCCGCGGGAACGGCCCCGCATATGAAGCTAACGCATGACCCCAGTGGAGCCGACGGTGGTTACGGTGGAGTAGCGGTGACCGGACGAGAACGGGACGGGGGGCACGGACATGTGGATCGAGCGTCTCGCGCGGGAGATCGGCGCGCTGGGGCAGGAGGGCAGCAGCACCCCGGAACGGGCGGTGGACCGGTTGAGCACGGTGGCCGCGCGCGGGGTCCCCGGCTGCTCGGCGGCCCTGGTGGTGGTCTGGCGGGCGGTGGAACGCGGTGACGGCGACGATGTCGCGGAACACCCCGGCGGGCACGTCGTCGTCGACTACGGCGCCTCCCACTCCGACCTGGCGGCGGCCTTCGAGCACCAGTACGCCACCGATCAGGGGCCCGCGGTGGAGGCGGTGCGCGAGATGCGGCCGGTCTCGGTGGGAGACGTGCTGCGCGGGGATCGCTGGCCGCGCTACACCAGCATGGCGGTGCAGTGCGGTGACCGTTCCTCGGTGACGCTGCCGCGCGCCTTCGGCGATGAGGTTTTGACCCTCGGAGTGCATTCGGGCCGGGCCGACGCCTTCGACCCGGTGATCGTGCAGCCGCTCATCGAGCTGCTCGCCGAGCAGGCCACCGCGATGCTGCTCCAGGCGGGCCGCTACAGCGACGCCGAGCGCGAGGCCGCGCATATGCGGCGCGCCATGTCGTCGCGCGGCGTCATCGACCAGGCCAAGGGCATCATCATGCACGCGCGCGGGTGCGACGCCGACGAGGCGTTCCGGGAACTGCGCAGGGTCGCCCAGCGCAACCGGATGAAGGTGGCCGAGGTCGCCCGCAAGCTCGTGGAGGAGCACGCCGCCGGCACGACGACGGGACCCCGCAGGGTGGCCGTCCGGTGAACCGAGGGGCACGCTTGGTACCGGTCCGATGACGGAAGGTGTGCGGGCCCGACCGGGTGTGCCGAATGGCGCTAAGGTGACGGAGTAGCGGAGTGTACGGCCGGCGTGGACGCGACGGTGGTGCGGAGCGGAAACGCCGATCCCCCACCTCCCCAACCCCCATCTCCCGCCAAAGGCGTGACGAGCGAGGAGTGCGTGCGTGACAGCCGAGATCTCGACCCGAACCGAGGGCGATGTCGTCGTGGTGCTCCCACGGGGAGACCTCGACGCCATCACCTCACCCGAGCTCGCCCGTGAGCTCGACGGCTTCCTGAGCGCCGACTCCCCGCCCCGAGGGGTCGTCGTCGACTTCTCCGGCGTCGACTTCTGCGACTCCCGCTGTATCGGGGTCCTGGTCGCCTGCTACCGCCAGGCCCGCGACCGGTCCATCGGTTTCGTCGTGGCCTCGCCGCAGCGCACGGTGCAGCGCCTGTTCGTCATCGCCGGCATCGACCAGGTCATCACCATCGAGGACGACATGAACCGGGCGCTCAAGGCCGCGCTGACCTGACTCCGCCGCGCCTCTCCGGGTTCGCGCGGCGAGGGGCTCAGGCCTTGAAGTGCAGCCGTACCAGCGACCCGCCGGCGTTGCCGCGCACCTCCATGAAGTCGCAGATCTGCCGGGTGATCCACAGGCCGTACCCACGGACGCTCAGCGCGTCGGCGGGGAAGTAGCCGCTCAGCGGGTCGGTGAGGTCGCCGCCCTCGTCGAACACGTCGCACATGAGCCGTCCGGGGGCCAGCCACAGCGAGATCATCCCCTTGCCCGCTCCGTGCTCCAAGACGTTGGCCGCCATTTCGTTCACCGCGACGACCAGATCGTTGACGCGCTCGCGTGGCGCCCCCAGGCGCTTGGCCAGCGCGGTGAGCTCGTCACGCAGGGCGGGCAGGTCGGGCACGATCTCCAGCGACTCGACGGGGCCGTCGGGGGGAGGCAGGGGCTCGAGCGCGTCGGCGGCGCTGTAGGCGGCGGCGTCACGGTAGTCGGGGCTGTGCCGTGGGGTGCCCCCGATGATCATCACCGGGTGGGTGTGCCACACCCGTTCCAGGACGGATCGGGGAAGCGCGTCCGTGTCGTGCAGGCACATCAGCCGGAGTCTGCTGCCCGCGAGGGAGGCCCCCAGGACCGAGTCCAGCCGGTGCCACTCGCGCAGCTCCAACGGGTTGTCCAAGGGGAGCGCGGGCTCGCCGACCACGGTGATGTGGCGGTCGGGGTGGAGCAGGGTGAGCCTGTGCAGGGCGGCCAGCGTCCGACCGGGCGCCTCGTACCAGGTGTCGTGGTCGACGAAGTGGACGGAGTCGCTCTCGGAGGGCGTCAGGGCCGCGCGCACGGCGGTGGCGTGGCCCGGCCGCAGGGCCACCACCACGTGGTCGCCACTGGCCAGGCCGGCACGGATCCGGGGTACGACGACGTCGCACAGCTCCCGGGCCGAGTGGAACAGCACACCGTGGTGCTCGAATCCCTCGAATCCGGCGTTGTCGGGTACCGCACGTGAACTCATCGCATCACCCCGGGCGCTCGTCCTCCCAGCCGGGAATGACTCTCTCACCGCCGAGGCCACGTTCGGCGAACCTCTCATCCCGCTCTGCTGGGCAGGGCGCGGGGACCGGCCGGGGAGGACGGCCCTCACCCCCCTGGGGGTGGAGGCGGAAAGTCGTTGCCGCGACATTCGCCGGATATGACCTAGGAGGTCGTACGCGGACTAGTGTGCATCATCGCCGACCGCCATGGGCATCTCCTCCTCCATCGGCAGCACCCGGGAGTAGACCCGCTCGGTCTCCGCGGCGACGCGCTGCCAGCCGAAGCGGGAGGCGGCGCGGTCGGCCCCGGCGATTCCGTAGGCGGTGCGCGTGGTGGAGTCGGCGGCCAGGTGACGCAGCACACGCGCCAGCGAGTCGGGCCGGGCCTGGCGCAGCAACACGCCGGTGGTGCCGTCGAGCACGGCGCCGGTGACGCCTCCAACGGCGGTGGCCACAACCGGAAGCCCGCACGCCATGGCCTCCAGCACCGCGCCGCCGTAGGGGTCGTACAGGGCGGCCGAGGCGTAGACGTCGGCCGAGCGCAGCAGACGCGGCAGCTCCTTGCGGTCGACGGAGCCGAGGAGCGTCACCCGCTCGTCCACGCCGGCCTCCTTGGCGACCAGCTCCAGCCGGCGGGCGTCGGGGTCGATGGCCAGGTTCTCGGAGGAGGGGCCGCCGACGATGACGAGCTCGGCGTCGGGGACCCGCGCCATGGAGCGGATGAGGGTGTCGGCGCCACTCTCGGGCCCCAGGCCGGTGACCGAGATGATGCGGGTGCGCTGCTCACGGCGGCCGCGCCAGGGGCCCGCCGCGGTTCCGCCCTCGGGCAGGAACTGGTCGGTGTCGACGCCGTAGGGCACCACGCTGACGCGCGGCCGGGGCAGCCCCATGCGGGCCAGCTCGAAGCGCTGGTCGGCGGAGTCGACGACAACGGCGTCGGCGCGCCCGGCGATCGCGGCCTCCAGGCGGACGCGCTCGGTCCG
The DNA here is from genome assembly GCF_054780875.1 of Marinactinospora endophytica. Taxonomy (NCBI): domain Bacteria; kingdom Bacillati; phylum Actinomycetota; class Actinomycetes; order Streptosporangiales; family Nocardiopsidaceae; genus Marinactinospora; species Marinactinospora endophytica. Next base: position 493,999 of record NZ_BAAGVM010000002.1, read on the forward strand.
GCCGGGCAGGCCGGCGCGCTGCTCGGCGACGTTGAGCGAGTGGAACGTCTGCACCAGCGGCGGGCGCTGCTCGGTCAGTCCGCGCAGCGCCGACAGCGCGGCCAGGCCGCTGGTCCAGCCGAAGGCGTGCACGACGTCGGGGGTGTCCTCGGCGAGCGCGCCGGCCAGCGCCTTGGCGAAGGCGCCGGTGTGCTCGGCCTCCTCGTCGGTCCCCAGCGGGCGGGCCGGGCCGGCGGTCAGGTGCTCGACCGCGACGCCGCGGCCCATGCGGGAGCGGCCGGCCGATTCGGCGTCGGAGCAACGGGCGTAGACGGTGACACGGTGGCCGTTCTTGGCGAGGTGGCGGGCCAGGGCGGCGACGTGGACGCTGTCACCGCAGGTCGGCTCACCCTTGTGGGCGGGAAGCGGGGTGGCGTGCTCGGAAACCAAGGCGATCTTCACGTGAAACTCCTCGTGGTGAGACGGCGACCCGGAGAGTCGATCGACGTGCGCCCATGGCGAAGGACCCCTTCGGTGCAGGGAAAGGGGAGCGGCCAGGCCGACGGGAGCCGTACGGGACGGGGGAGAGAAAGAAGAGGGGAGGGCAGACGCATGAGAATCACACCTTTGGCCGTTCGGAGAAACACGAAAAGCGCTCGAGAACACTCCGGCCGTTGCGGCCAGGTGCGAGCGCACGAAGGCGAAGGTGTGTCTGCGTCTTAGACACCCAACGCCGTCATTGTGTCAGAGGTTTGCGATAAAGACAACGCCCGATTATCTGTGCCGATGGCGGAACCCGGCGCTCCGGCAGGCCGGGAGCGGTTTGCGGGTGATCTTCTCGGGCACGCTCCGGCAGCGACACAGGGGCGGAGGTCCCGGATGGGAGAAAACGTGATGAAAGGGTCAAAAGCGTCACGCTGGCCGGCCGACAGGGCGTTCCCCGCACGCACGACGGTGCCGCACGACCCGATCCCCCACTACACCGGCCGCGGTCGGCTGACGGGACGGCGCGCCCTCGTGGTCGGCGGCCTGGTCGACGGCACCGGCCCGGGACGCGAGGTCGCCGCGGCACTGGCCAAGGAGGGGGCGGCGGTCGCCGTCGCCGACGACCCCGGAGGCCCCTCGAAACCCGCGGCACCGCAGGGATGGAGACGGGCGACCCCCACCGCGAACGGCGTCCCCGCCGATCCCCTGCACACGACGGCACGGATGCTCGCCGACCTGGGGGCCTGCGCGCTGCCCGTCCGCTGTGACCCCACGCGCGAGGCCGACTGCCGCGGGGCGGTGGCGCACACCACCCTGGAGTTCGGCGGCATCGACCTGCTGGTCGTGTGCGGCCCGGGCCCGCGCGACCACGACGGGCTCATGGACATCACCACCGACCGGCTCGACCGCACCCTGCGCGCGACCTTCTACAGTGCGCTATGGCTGATCCAGGCGGCACGGGTGTTCCTGCCCGCGGGCGCCTCGATCGTCCTCACCGGCGCCCCGTCGGGCGACCACGGCTCCCCCGAGCACATCGACCACGCGGCCGGCGCGGCCGGCGTCATGTCCCTGCCCCGCTCCCTGGCCGGCATCCTGGCCGATCGCGGGGTGCGGATCAACTGTCTGGTCCCCGCCGAGGAGGACGACCCCCACGACGTCGCGGCGGCCTACGTGGACCTCGCCCGCGAGGGGGTGGACCTGGGGACGGGCGCGGTGCTGTCCGTGGCGGGGATCACGCGGAGGCGGCCGGAGGTGCCCCGGCGTGCTCCTCACGGGTGGCCGGATGCGGATCGGCGCGAAGCGGGGGCAGGATAGGAACTGCGCATCGTGGCGATTTCCGCCATGATGTACGCGGGTTTTAGCCGTGGCCGACCGTCCCCCGATACGGTTACATGATCAACGCGCCTCGCCACCGTCCGGCAGAGGCGCCGCTTGGGACTGTTCGGCAGGTACTGCCGATGAAACAGGAGGTAGGGCGCATGGGTGTCGATGGCGGGGCAGTCGCGGTAACGGCCCTCACGCACCGGGGCGCTGTTCGCCAGGCCAATGAGGACGCCGTGGTGATGGGCGCGCTCACGGTGGCCGGCGCCGACATGAAGATGCCCGCGCGCTGCGTGCTCCCCCTGGCCGAGCCCCTCGTCGTCGCCGTCGCCGACGGCCTCGGCGGGCACGCCGCGGGAGAGATCGCCTCCGAGCACGCCGTCCATCGCATGGCCGAGAGCGGCGCCGACCTGGTCGGCCCCGAGGCGGTGGAACAACTCCTCAAGCACATCGACGAGGAGATCAAGGAGCACGCCAGCCAGCACACCGAGTTCTCCGGCATGGGCACGACGGTCGCGGGCATGCTGCTGACCGCCGACGGCAACTACTGGTTCAACGTCGGCGACTCGCGCACCTACCGTCTCCAAGACGGCCGGCTCTACCAGCTCTCCCAGGACGACTCGCCGGCGCTGCCCCCTTCCGAGGACGGCAAGCCGGTCACCACGAACTTCATCACCCAGTCGCTCGGCGGCAGCGGCGCCAGCCCGATGGAGCCCCACGTCGGCCGCGACCCCGAACCCGGTCCCGGGGCGTGGTTGATGTGCAGCGACGGCCTGTCCGACCTCGTGGCGCTGGAGGAGATGGAGCGCATCATCGCGGGCTCCGGCAGTGACGAGGCGGCCGTGTTCAACCTGTGGCAGGCCGCCATGGACGCCTCCGGACGCGACAACATCAGCATTCTGCTCGTGCGCCGCGGCTGAGACCCCGGCGGCACGGGAACGCGCGCGGCCCCGCGGGGAGGATTCCCCCGCGGGGCCGCGGTGTTTTTCAGCCGGGGATCAGCCCTGCCCGCCGGGGCGCCTGCGCAGCCGGACGATGACGATGACGATCAGGCCGACCACGGCCAGGGCGCCGACCACCGCCAGCGCCGGACCCCACGGTCCCGCGGTGGAGGTGGGATTGGCGACCGGCCCCTCCTCGGAGGTGGGGCTCTCCTCGGCGGTGGGGGATGTCTGGGTGGCCGGGCTCTCCTCGGCCTCGGGGGACGCCGCGGCGACGGCCTCCTCGGAGAGGGTGAAGGCCAGTTCGTCCTCCAGCGGGTGGCCGTCGGCCGAGATGATCCGGTAGTTGATCGTGTACTCGCCGGACTCCGTCAGGGGGACCAGGTCGATCGCGGCCTTCTCGCCGTCGAGACGGACCTCGCCCTCGGCGACGTTCTCCCCGTTGGGGTCGGAGACGACGATGCCGTTACCGCCCTCGTTGACCTCGGCGTTGAAGGTGAGGACCACCTCCTGGGGCGCCTCGTCGAGGGTCGCCCCGTCCTCGGGGGAGGACGACAGCAAGACGTTGTGGGCCAGCGCGCTCTGCGCCGGTGCCAGGGCCAGCAGCAACGAGAGGCCGAACGCGATCGGCAGGCGGGACCTGCGCCGGGACGTGATGGTGGATGCCATGAGAGACCTTTCCGGTGCTCGTCGGATTCGTTTCGGACGGGGACGACGAACAACGGATGGTGGCCCGCGGGGGCGGGACCGGCGCGCCAGACCCGAGCGAGGGCGCATGGCGGGCGGCCGGATGGGGAGGAGGGGGCGCGGGGGCAGGGGCGGAAGGGGCGCCGCCACCGGGCGGGGAAGCGCGCGCAGGACGAGGGTGGCCAGCGCCCACAGCCCGGTTTCGCCGTGGGAGAGCAGGGCCGTGGCGAGCAGCGCGGCCCACAGGTGGCCGGCCAGCATGCCGGGGGAGTACCCGGCCAGGCAGAAGTGGCCGATGTGCGCGAGCGACGTGCTCGCCGGCCCCGCCTGGGGGGACTGGAACAGCAGGTGCAGCCCCGCCTGGGCGAGGGCCAGGACCGCGAAGATCTCGCCGGGGCCGCGCCGGGCCCGGGTGAATGGGGTGAGCGCGAACGCCATGAACAGCGTCGCGAGCGCCAGGGTCCCGGGCGGGGCGGTACCGTCCGACCACGCGGCGTGGCCGGACCAGGACAGGCCGGTGCACGCCAGGGCCAGGACGGCCGTCCGCAGGAGCCACAGGGGGCCCCGGGTAGGCAGGTGCACGGTCTCAGAACCTAACAGGTGACCAAGGGACCAGCCGAGAACCGGTACCGCGGAAGCGAAGGGCCGTCAGACCGGAGGGTCTGACGGCCGATGGCGCATGGCCGGGTCAGCTGGCGGGGACCAGCTCGCGGCGCATGTAGCGGCGTTCCTCGGGCGTTGTCGCACCCCAGATCCCATGCGCCTCCCCGGCGCGCAGTGCCCACCGCAGGCACTCTTGGCGAACAGTACACGTACGGCAGATGGCCTTGGCGAGCTCCGCGTCATGCCGCCCAGGCCCGGTCGTGCTCACCGGGAAGAACAGTTCGGGGTCGTAGCTGCGGCAGGCGCCCTGCGCGACCCAGTCTTCGCTTTCGTGGTAAAGGCGGTTCACCAGGTGCCTCCGAATCCCTGGCTCGTGTCCTCGGAACCCACGGTGATCCACCGTGGGATGAGGTGGCCGCGGATGGCCGTTCGCTGCACCGCGGGCGGACCTCGGGTCCCGTCGAAGGGCGACGGGGCCCGCGCGCGGGCTACCCGTGGATGTGCCAGGGAAGCACCGTCGCGTCTCGACCGATTGTAGTACTACGCCGGGTCGTACTACAGAAGGTCAGCGAGAAAATTCCCCTGGAAGCGCCGCTGTTATGGCACTTTTCGTGCATACGGTGCAAAAGCTCACACGAGGATGGGGCGGTCGCGGGGCGGGCGGGGGCGGTCCCGGCGGTGGTCGTCGCGGGAGGTGCGCGCGGTCCGGGGCGAGGGGGGCGTGTTGCCTCATGTGGAACAGAGGGTGTCGATAATGGCGATGAATATCCCTACTTCGATAGATTCCGTGTGATCTATGCCACCCTTAAAGTTCCGTGTGTGAGGCCCTATGTTTGGCTGTGGTTCCACGCGAAGGGTGGAACGCGATCCGCGCGGCCCGTTTCCACGGCCGCGCCCGAGGCGTTTCGAACCCCCTGGTGGCAACCGAGGGCCGGCGCGGAGCGACCCCGAGAGCGGCCGTGACCAGCGCGGCGACGCCGGGAACCGCGTTTTTAAATGAACGAGCCCTACCCGGTGCAACATCGCCGAAACATTCACCACTGAAATCCCGGAAATTTCGCTCAGGAACGTTCGCTAAATTCCTGCGACGTGCCTCTTCAACGAACAGCTCCAGCCGACCGAGACGATTCCGGATACGTCCACGACCGTCGCGTGGACGCTCCCGTGGACCCCGACGGGGTGCGTCTGGCCGCGCCATCGTTGGAGGACGGACGGCACCTGTGGCGCCTGGCGGGTGACTGCGGGCTCGACGTGAACTCCCCGTACGCCTACGCCCTGTGGTGCCGCGACTTCGCGCGGACCTCGCTGGTCGCCTACGACGCCGAGGGCGTCGTCCGCGGTTTCGTCACCGGCTACGTCCGCCCGGACTCCCCCGAGACCTACTTCCTGTGGCAGGTCGGCGTCGACCCCGCGTTCCGCGGCCGCCGGCTGGCCCGGAGGATGCTCGACCACATCGCCGATCGCGTCGTCGCCACTGGCCTCACCCGCCTGGAGGCGACCGTCACCCCCGGCAACACGGCCTCGCGCGCGCTGTTCGCCTCGTTCGCCCGCGACCGTGGCGCCCACATCGCCTGGACTCCCCTGTTCGGACGCGAGCACTTCCCCGCCGACGGCCCTGACGGGCACGAACCGGAGGAACTCGTGCGCATCGGTCCGATCGGCTGACCCGTTCCACCCGACTCGACGTTCACAGCGACGCCCGACTCATCCCGACCCCGCCGCCCCGCACGCGGTGGATTGCGGAAAGGACACAAGGGGAAACGATGGAGATCTTCGAACGCCTCGAATCGGAAGTCCGTAGTTACTGCCGTGGCTGGCCGGTCGTCTTCAACGAGGCGCGCGGCAGTCACGTCTACGACGAATCCGGCCGTCCCTATCTCGACTTCTTCGCGGGCGCGGGATCGCTCAACTACGGGCATAACAATCCCCGCCTCAAAACCGAGCTCCTCGACTATCTCATCGGGGACTCCATCGTCCACAGCCTGGACGCCTACACCACGGCCAAACGCGATTTCCTGAAAACCTTCGGCGAGGTGATCCTCGCCCCCCGCGGGCTGGACTACAAGGTCCAGTTCCCCGGCCCGGCCGGCAACAACGCGGTCGAGGCGGCGCTCAAGCTCGCCCGCAAGTACACCGGCCGCGAGACCGTCATCAGCTTCACCAACGGCTTCCACGGCATGACCCTGGGCGCGCTCGCGGTCACCGGCAACTCGATGAAGCGCGGCGGCGCCGGCGTTCCGCTGGGCCACGCCGCGACCATGCCGTTCGACGGCTACATGGACGGCCGGACGCCGGACTTCCTGTGGCTGCGCAGCCTGCTGGAGGACAGCGGCAGCGGCCTGGACAAGCCGGCGGCGGTCATCGTCGAGACGGTGCAGGGGGAGGGCGGCATCAACGTCGCCAGCGCCGGGTGGCTGCGCGGCCTGGCCGCGCTGTGCAAGGAGTACGAGATGCTCCTCATCGTCGACGACATCCAGATGGGCTGTGGCCGGACCGGGCCGTTCTTCTCCTTCGAGGAGGCCGGTATCGAGCCGGACATCGTCACGCTGTCGAAGTCCATCAGCGGCTATGGCCTGCCGATGGCCCTCACCCTGTTCAAGCGCGAGCTGGACGTGTGGGAGCCGGGCGAGCACAACGGCACCTTCCGGGGCCCCAACCCCGCCTTCGTCACCGGCACCGCGGCCCTGACCACCTTCTGGCGCGACGACGAGTTGCAGCGGGAGACCGTCGCCAAGGGCGAGCTGATCGGCTCCCGCCTGGAGGCCATCGCCGAGGAGCACCCGCAGACGGGCGCCCACGCCCGCGGCCGGGGGATGGCTCGCGGCCTCGCCTTCACCGAGGAGGGCCTGGCCAAGTCCGTGTGCGCCGAGGCGTTCCAGCGCGGCCTGCTCATGGAGACCTCCGGTCCCGAGGACGAGGTCGCCAAGCTCCTGCCGCCGCTGACCACCTCCCGCGAGGAGCTGGAACAGGGCCTGGACATCATCGCCGAATCCGTGCGCGCCGCCGTCAAGGTGCCGCAGCCGGCCTGAGCCGCGGCCGGCAGAAGGACCCGGGGCCCGGAGCGAATCCGGGCCCCGTACTCGGGGACACCGTCCCCACCGCGAGAGAAGGAAGAGGAGACGCGACCGCCGTGATCGTTCGCAGCCTGGACGACGTCAACGACACCGACGCCGACATCAAGACCGAGACCTGGCGCAGCCGCCGCGTCGTGCTCGCCAGGGACGGTGTTGGTTTCTCGTTCCACGAGACCGTCTTGTACGCGGGCACCGAGACGCGCATGTGGTACGCCAACCACATCGAGCTCGTGCACTGCATCGAGGGCGAGGCGGAGGTCACCAACGAGGAGACGGGCGAGACCCATCTGATCACGCCCGGCACGCTCTACCTCCTCGACGGGCACGAGCACCACACGGTCCGTCCCAAGACCGACTTCCGGGTGCTGTGCGTGTTCAACCCGCCGGTGACGGGCCGCGAGGTTCACGATGAGAACGGGGTCTACCCGTTGTTGCACGAGGAGCCCGCGGCACAGAGGTAGGGCGCGACCGGTCCGGGCACAGCGCAGGACAGAGATCCCTGGAGGGGGCTCGAAGATGACACTGATCACGACCGACTTCGAACAGCCGACCACGGACGACTACCCGACGCGCAAGGGAACCGAACCCGCACTGCTCTACCGCAGGGACCCCGCGGTCTGGGGGACCGCGGCCGACGGCCCGATGTCCCAGGAGGAGCTGGACTCCTTCGACACCAAGGGCTACTACCAGGCCGAGGCGCTGGTGACCGCCGAGGAGCTCGCCATCTACCGCGCCGAGCTGGACCGGCTCGCCGGTGACGAGGCGATCAAGCGGGACGAGCGCACCATCGTCGAGCGTTCCTCCGACGAGGTCCGTTCCATCTTCGAGGTGCACAAGATCAGCGAGGTGTTCGCGAAGCTGGTCCGCGACCCGCGCGTGGTGGGCCGCGCCCGCCAGATCCTCGGCTCCGACGTCTACGTCCACCAGAGCCGGGTGAACTACAAGCCGGGCTTCGGCGGGGGTGACTTCTACTGGCACTCCGACTTCGAGACCTGGCACGCCGAGGACGGCATGCCCCGGCCGCGGGCGGTCAGCCTCTCGCTGGCGCTGACCGACAACCACCCCTACAACGGGTGCCTGATGATCATGCCGGGGTCGCACAAGACCTATGTGAGCTGTGTCGGCGAGACGCCCGAGGGGCATTATCGCGACTCGCTGAAGAAGCAGGAGATCGGCACTCCCGATCCGAGCAGCCTGACGATCCTGGCCGACAAGCACGGCATCGACATGATCACCGGACCGGCCGGTACCGGCCTTTTCTTCGACTGCAACTGCATGCACGGGTCCAGCGGCAACATCTCGCCCTATCCCCGTTCCAACGTGTTCATCGTCTTCAACAGCGTCGACAACACGTGCGGGGAGCCTTTCGCGGCGCCCAGCCCGCGGCCCACGTTCGTCGGCGCGCGTGATTTCACGCCGGTGATCTGACGCCTTCGCCGGAGCGGATGTTAGGACCGGCCGATCGCGGGCACGCCCGCTTGGCGGGCACGCGCCCGTGACCGGCCGGGTACCGTCCGCCCGGCGGGGCACGGGGGTGGGGCGGGACCGGTTCCACCGGGCCACCCCACCCCCATCCCGCACAAGACGCGCGGCGCCCCCTCCCTCGGGGAGGGGGCGCCGCGTGGTTCCCCGAGGAGAAGAGCATGACGAGGATTCGAGGAAGCGGTCCGGACCGCCGGCGCTTCTTCGCGAGCGCGGGCGGCGCCGGTCTGGCCGCGCTCCTTGCACCGCCGCTGTTGAGCGGCTGTTCGAAGGTCGGTACCGGCAACACCTTCGACCGGATCCGCGAACAGGGGTACATCAACGTCGGATTCGCCAACGAGGCCCCCTACGGCTACACCGACCTGGCCACCGGTGAACTCACCGGCGAGGCCCCCGAACTCGCCAAGGCGATCTTCGCCGAGCTGGGGATCGAGGAGATCCGCGGCGTCCCGGTCCAGTTCAGCGGCCTGATCCCGGGCCTGGTGGGCGGCCAGTTCGACATGGTGGCCGCCGGGATGGCGATCACCCCCGAACGCTGCGAGCAGGTCGCGTTCACCGACCCGGACTACCTCAGCCGCACCGCCTTCCTGGTCCGCGAGGGCAACCCGCTCGGCATCACCACGTTCGGCGACGTCGCCGACAACCCCGACGCCGTGTTGTGCGTCATGAACGCGACCGTCGAACAGCAGATGGCCGAGGGGCAGGGGGTTCCCGCCGCCCAGATCCAGACCGCCCCGGACACGCCCAGCGCCTATGAGCTGCTGGAGACCGGCCGGATCGACGCGGTCGCGCTGACCGCGATCTCACTGCGCTGGATGCTGGACCAGCGGGGCGGCCCTTTCGAGGTGACCGAGGGGTTCTTCCCGATCGATCAGGAGACGGGCGAGGAGATCATCGGCGGCGGGGGGTTCGCGGTGCGCCCGGCCGACACCGACCTGCGGGACGCCTTCAACGGTGTCCTGGCCGACTTCAAGGACAGCGGGCGCCTGCTGGAGATCATCGAACCGTTCGGGTTCACCGAGGAGGAACTCCCCGGCGATCTGACCGCCGACCGTCTGTGCCGGGCGTGAGGAGACCACGATGACCTTCTTCGACCTCCTGCCGTTGTACCTCAACGGCGCCTGGTACACCCTGCTGATCACGCTCGGCGGCTGCGCCCTGGCGTTCGTCATCGCGATGACGGTCGGCATCGTGGGCAGCGTCCGCAACCCGGTGCTGCGCGCGGCCGCGGCCGTCTACGTCGAGGTGTTCCGCGGTGTGGCGGCGCTGGTGCTGATGTTCTGGCTGTTCTACGCCCTGCCGCTGGTCACCGGCTACCGGGTGGAACCGGTGTTCGCCGCGATCCTCGCGCTCGGGCTCAACGTCGGGGCCTATGGCGCCGAGAACGTGCGCGGCGCGATCAAGGCCGTGCCCCGGGCCCAGTACGAGGCCACGGTGGCGTTGAACATGACCCCCGTGCAGCGGATGCGCATGGTGATCCTGCCGCAGGCGTGGGCGCAGATGCTGCCCACGTTCGGCAACCTGGCGATCGAGCTGATGAAGGGCAGCGCGGTCGTCTCGCTCATCGCGGTGTCGGACCTGACGTTCGTCGCCCAGCAGCTGCGCACCTTCTCCGGTGACACGGCGCTGGCGTTCACCGCGGCCCTGGTCATGTACTTCATCATCGCCCAGGTCCTGCTGTTCTTCGTGCGGATGGCCGAGCGCCGGGCCGACCGGCGGCTGGGCCGGGCTCCGGCGAAGCCGACGAGGCGCGGCGGCCGGATCGCCGCCGCGGTGAAGGGCGGTGGAGCGTGACGTTCGACTGGGGATTCGTCGGCGAGGTCCTGCCCGACCTGCTGCTGGGCCTGCGCTACACCTTGTTGGCCACGGTCGTCTCCTATGCGTTCGCGCTGGTCCTGGGGTTGGTCGTGGCGATGGTCCGGCGCGCGGCGCCGCGTCCGGTGGCCGCCGTCGTGCACTGGGTCATGGAGTTCATCCGCTGCACGCCGCTGCTGGTCCAGCTCTTCTTCGTCTTCTACGTGCTGCCATCTGTGGGGGTCCAGCTCTCGCCGTTGACGGCGGGCATCATCGGACTGGGCGTCCACTACGCGGCCTACACCGCCGAGGTGTACCGCTCGGGTCTGGAGGGGGTGCCGCGCGGCCAGTGGGAGGCGGCCCGGGCGCTGAGCCTGCCGGCCCGCCGCACCTGGACGGCGGTGGTCCTGCCGCAGGCGGTGCGCAGGGTGATCCCGGCGCTGGGCAACTACCTGATCTCGATGTTCAAGGACACCCCGCTGCTGTTCGCGATCACCGTGCCCGAGCTGCTGTTCGAGGCCAACCGCCTGGGTGGCCAGTACTTCAAGTACCTCGAAATGATGACGGTGGTCGGCCTGCTCTTCATCTGCGTGAGCGTGCCGGCCGCGATCCTGATCCGATTCCTGGAGCGACGCTATGCCGCAATCTGACAACCTCCCGGCCGGCGCCGCGGGTCACGCCCCCGGTGAGGAGCCGCTGATCCGGTTCGACAAGGTGGTCAAGAGGTTCGGCCGCAACGTCGTCCTGCGTGAACTCGACTTCACCGTGGACGCGGGCGAACGGGTCACCCTGATCGGTCCCAGCGGTTCGGGTAAGACCACGATCCTGCGGCTGTTGATGACGTTGGAGCGGGTCAACGGCGGCGTCATCTGGGTCAACGGCGATTCGCTCAGCCACATGCGGCGTAACGGGCGGCTCGTCCCGGCCAACGAGAAGCACCAGCGTGAGGTGCGTAAGAAGATCGGGATGGTCTTCCAGCAGTTCAACCTGTTCCCGAACATGAGCGTGCGCCGCAACATCACCGAGGCGCCCGTCCACACGCTGGGGATCTCCCGGGAGGAGGCCGACCAGCGGGCGGAGGAGCTGCTGGACATGGTGGGGCTGCGGCAGAAGATCGACGCCCACCCCACCCAGCTCTCCGGAGGGCAGCAGCAACGGGTCGCGATCGCCCGGGCGCTGGCGATGCGCCCGCAGATCCTGCTGCTCGACGAGGTGACCTCGGCCCTGGACCCCGAGCTGGTCGCGGGGGTCTTGGACGTGCTGCGCGAGATCGCGCGCACCACCGACATCACGATGCTGTCGGTGACCCACGAGATGGCCTTCGCCAAGGACGTCTCTCACCGGGTGCTGATGTTCGACCAGGGCCGGATCGTCGAGGAGGGGCCGCCGGAACAGATCTTCGGCGACCCCCACGAGGAACGCACCAAGGAGTTCCTGCACGCGGTCCTGGAGGGGTGAGACCCGCCGGGCCGGCCGCGCAGGCCCGGCCGGCCCGGTTCTCCCCGGCGCGGCGGCTCCTCTGCGAAGCTGGTGGCATGGCCCGACTGCTGATCGTGCACCACACCCCGTCACCGGCCACGCAGGTCCTGTTGGAGGCCGTGCTGGAGGGGGCGCGCACCGACGAGATCGAGGGCGTCGAGGTGGTCACCCGTCCCGCGCTCGCGGCGACGGCCGTCGATGTCCTGGCCGCGGACGGCGTCGTCCTCGGCACGCCCGCCAACATCGGCTACATGTCCGGCGCCCTCAAACATTTCTTCGACGGTGTTTACTACCCGTGCCTGACCGACACGGCCGGCCTGCCCTACGCGCTGTACGTGCACGGCAACGACGACACCGCGGGCGCGGTCCGCGCCGTCGAGGCGATCGCCAAGGGCATGTCCTGGCACCGGCACCGTCCCCCGGTCAGCGTCACCGGCGCCCCGGACGCCGCGGCCCGCGAGGCGTGCTGGGAGCTGGGTGCGCTGAGCGCGCTCGCCACCCTGGAACGGGCCGGCTAGGGGGTGAAGGCCGGTGGGCATCCGCCGACCCCTGCGCGTCCACGGCCACAGCCCACCGTGCTTTCCTCGGCGAGGAAGGCGCGGCCATCCCGGCGCGCAAGAACGTCAGGTGACCGTGACCATGGCCGGGGTTCTAGGAGTTCGCACGAGCCGTCGGCCTCTTCCCGTGTTGCTCCTGGATTCCAGAGCATCAGAATCGACCTGTCCTGTGGCGATCTCAACCCCTTTCTTCTTGGGGAACCGATTTCGCCCACTACGCGCAGGTGAACATCGTCGGCGCCCGGCGTCCGCACGAAGCCGCACGCGAGGGGGGAGGGGGAGAACCATCAGAGCGAGGGCCGAAAGCCTGCGAAGCGATTACGCTTGCCCGGGAAAGGCGCTCGTGACACGTCTCACTCACAAGCCGTTGTGGGAGCCCTTCTCCCGTGCCTGCCTCAGGACGGCCATCGAGACCAGGTGCCGACAGAGCACGGATGCGCCCAGCAGCACTCGTCTAGGATGCCCACGGTGACTGAAACCCCTGTACGCACTAGGTTCGCCCCTTCTCCAACCGGCATGTTCCACGTCGGCAGCGCCCGTTCCGCCCTGTTCAACTGGGCGCTGGCCCGGCAGCCCGAGGACCGGTTCGTACTCCGCATCGAGGACACCGACGCGGCCCGCAACCGCCCCGAATGGACGGACGGGATCGTCCGGGCGCTGTCCTGGCTGGGCATCTCCGCCGAGGACCCGCACTTCGAGGGGCCCTACTTCCAGTCGGCCTACGCCGACAAGCACCGCGAGACGGCGCGGCGGCTCTACGAGGAGGGGCGGGCCTACTACTGCGATTGCACCCGTGAGCAGGTGCAGCAGCGGCGCGGCAACGAGCACCTCGGTTATGACGGGTTCTGCCGGGATCGCGGCCTGGAGCCGGGGCCGGGGCGGGCGTTGCGTTTCCGGGTGCCCGAGGGCGGCCCCACCGTGGTCGACGACCGGGTTCGCGGCCGGGTGGAGTTCGAGCACAGCGCGATCGAGGACTTCGTGATCGCCCGGGCCGACGGTTCGCCGTTGTTCGTCCTGGCGAACGTCGTCGACGACATCGAGATGGGGATCAACGAGGTCGTCCGGGGTGAGGAGCACCTGTCCAACACCCCCAAGCAGCAGCTGCTGTGGGAGGCGCTGGGCCACACCCCACCGGTGTGGGCGCATCTGCCGGTCATCGTCAACGAGAAGCGGCAGAAGCTGTCCAAGCGCCGGGACAAGGTGGCCCTGGAGTCCTACCAGGACGAGGGCTACCTCCCCGAGGCCATGGTCAACTACCTGATGCTGCTGGGCTGGGGCCCCGGGGGCGACCGGGAGATCATGCCGTGGTCGGAGATGGAGCCGCTGTTCGACATCGCCGACGTGAACAGCTCCAGCGCCTTCTTCGACGAGAAGAAGCTGCGTGCCTTCAACGGCGAGTACATCCGCGCGCTCAGCGTCGAGGATTTCGCCGAGCGCTGCCGCCCCTGGCTGGAGGGCCCGGACGCGCCCTGGGCCGCCGAGGACTACGACCCCGAGGTCTTCCGCGCCATCGCGCCGCTGGCCCAGAGCCGGATCGCGGTGCTCAGCGAGATCGTGCCCAACGTCGACTTCCTCTTCCTGCCCGAGCCGGTCTTCGACGAGACGTCGTGGAACAAGGCGATGAAGCCCGGCATCGGCGCGGAGATGCTCACCGCCGCGGCGGAGCGCTTCGCCGACGAGAAGCAGGAGTGGGAGGCCGAGGCGCTCAAGGCGGCGCTGGAGGAGATCGGCACCGCCCAGGGGCTCAAGCTCGGCAAGGCCCAGGCGCCGGTGCGGGTCGCGGTGACCGGCCGCACCGTCGGCCTGCCGCTGTTCGAGTCGCTGGAGCTGTTGGGCCGCGACCGGGTGTGTCAGCGCTTGGAGGCCGCGCTGTCCCGCCTCAACGCCTGACGGGCCGAGAAGACACGCTCCTGGAGGAGGCCCGGGGGCAGCCTGATGGTCTCCCGGCCGAGGCCGCACCGTGGGGACCACGCGGCCGCCGCGGTCCGGACGCTCGGCCTGCGCCGCCGTCGATCCCCCGCATCGGGCCGGGCGAGCACGTGGTGGGGGAGCTCGGCGTCCCCTTCACGGGACCGTGCTGTTCCTCCGTGGGAGATCACGGCGCGGCGGGCGCCCCGGCCGGTGATCCGGTGGGACGCCCGCCGCGTCGCTCAGGAGTCCTTCCCGGTCCCGGTCGCGGCGGGGGCACCGGTCGAGCGCCGCGCGTTGGCGTGCTCCAGCAGCTGCTCCAGCCGGGCGCGGTCCACCCGGCCGCCGGAGAAGGCGACCATCCGGTCGATCGGGATCGACGCCATCATCCGCTGCATGTCCATGCCCAGGTCGGCCCCCTCATCGCCGGCTACACCGGGAAGGGCGCTGCCGCTCATGGCCTCCATCAGCACCGGGCCGGCCACGGGGTCGGCGAGCACCTCGCCGAGAGTCGACTCCAGGGTGAGCGGCGGACGGACGCCGTCGCCGTCGAGGGCCACGGTCCCCGTCAGGCGCAGGTCGCGGCTGGAGGCGCCCACCGAGATCACGTAGTCGCCGCCCTCGACCACCCAACGGTCCTGCCGCACATCCCAATAGGCGAGGTCCTCCCGGCGGAGCAGCAGCTCGACGGTGCGGCTCTCGCCGGGGTCCAACGTGACCCCCGCGAACCCGGCGAGCCAGCGCGGCGCCCGGGCCACCTCCGAGGCCGGCAGCCCCGCGTAGACCTGCACCACCTCGCGCCCGGCCCGCGTTCCCGTGTTCGACACCGTGAGCCGCACGGCCACCCCCGCCTCGGAGGGCGCCAGCTCCAGGCCGGAGTAGGTGAACTCGGTGTAGGACAGGCCGTGCCCGAACGGGAAGGTGACCTCCAGGCCGCGGGCGTCGTACCAGCGGTAGCCGACGAAGATCCGCTCACCGTACAGCACGTGCCCGTGCTCGCCGGGGAAGGACAGGTAGGCGGGGGAGTCCTCCAACCGCACCGGGACGGTCTCCGTCAACCGCCCCGACGGGTTGACGACACCGAACAGCACGTCGGCGATCGCGCCGCCGCCCGCCTGCCCGAGCAGGGCGCCGTCGAGGATCGCGGGCGCCAGCTCGGCGACCGGGGCGAGCCGCAGCACGCCCCCGTGGGAGAGGACGACGACGGTGCGCGGCTGCGCCCGCACGACGGCCTCCAGCAGTTCGACCTGCTCCCGGGGCAGCTCGATGTGCTCCCGGTCGAAGCCCTCCGACTCCTGCCGCGCGGCCAGCCCGAGGAAGACGACGGCGGTCCGCGCGGCGGCCGCGGCCCGCACCGCCTCGGCGCGCAACGCCTCGGCGTCGCCGGACCCGTCCGTCGTGAAACCGGGGGAGAAGGAGACGTCGCCGTCGCCGGCGAGCCGGCGCACCTCGTCGAGCGGAACGTCCAGGCGGGTGGGGTTCACGTGCGAACTGCCGCCGCCCTGGTAGCGCGGCGCCTGCGCGAACTCGCCGATGACGGCGATCGAGCCGCCGGGCGCGAGCGGAAGCAGCGCGCCGTCGTTCTTGAGCAGGACGACGCCGCGCCCGGCCGCCTCGCGGGCGAGGGCGTGGTGGGCGTCGACGTCGAACGTCGCCCCCTCGCGCGCCCCCTCGGCGGCCCGGGCGGCGAGCCGCGCGACGCGCCGCGCGGAACGGTCGACGGCCGCCGCGTCCAGCTCGCCGGCGGCGACCGCGGCCACCACGCGCGCGTCCGACACGCCACCGGTCGCCGGCATCTCAAGATCCAGGCCGGCCGCCACCGAGGCGACCCGGTCCCGCACGGCACCCCAGTCGCTGACCACGACGCCGTCGAAACCCCACTCGTCGCGCAGGACCGATGTCAACAGCCACGCGTTCTCACCGGCGTAGGTCCCGTTGATCCGGTTGTAGGAGCACATCACCGTCCAGGGGCGCGCCTCCTCGACGACCCGCTGGAACGCGCGCAGGTAGATCTCGCGCAGCGTGCGGGGGTCGATGTCGGAACTCGAACGCATCCGGTCATGCTCGGCGTTGTTGGCCGCGAAGTGCTTCACCGAGGCGCCCACGCCGCGGCTCTGTAGTCCCTTCACCCAGGCCGCGCCGAGAACACCGGAGACGAGCGGGTCCTCCGAGTAGTACTCGAAGTTGCGGCCACAGCGCGGGTCGCGCTTGATGTTCACACCGGGGCCGAGCAGCACGTTCACCCCGGCGGCCCGGCTTTCGTCGCCCAGGGCCGCGCCGACGCGCTCGACGAGTTCGGGGTCCCAGGACTGGCCGAGCCCGACCGCGGGCGGGAAGCACGTCGCGGGGATGCTCGCCGAAAGCCCCAGGTGGTCCGACGCGCCGGTCTGCTTGCGCACGCCGTGCGGCCCGTCGGTCAGTGAGACCGCCGGGACGGGGCCGACGGCCTTCGTGGTCCAGAAGTCGGCGCCGCTGCCGAGCGCGGCCTTCTCCTCCAGGCTGAGGTCGGTGGTTTCACTCATGGCTTCCTCTCGTGACTGGTGGTCGGACGGGGTGCCGGAAAGGAACGGGACGCCCGCGGTGGACGCGGCCCTGTCCGGGCGCGGAACCGCCGCGCGCGGGCGTCGTGTGGCCTGGGAAGGGCCGCGGATGCCGCTTCCCGGGCGCCCCGCCGCTCCCGCCGCGTCCACGGTCCGGCCCTGTCGAGCGGGCGGGGAGGCGTCTGGGCGGGCGGGGTCGCGTGGCGGGGAGGGCGCCGGCGGGGGCCGGAGCGGGCGGGCCCTCCGTCCTCCCGGAGTCCGGGGCGCGAGGAGGGGAGCGGCGCTCGCGCCGGGCGGGCCGTGGGACGGTCGGACCGCTGGTGTTCGGGCCATGCTGTGCGATCGCCCCCTGCTCGGTGGACGGGACCACGACGTCTACCTACTACCTAGTAGTTAGTAGGTAGACGTTAATCTAGCCATCCTGGTGCTGACCAGGCAAGAGGTATCCGGTGGGAGAGGTGCTCGAACATGGCCGAGAGCGCGCCGACCTATAGACGGGATCGGCCGCGTCTGCCGGCGGAGCAGCGACGCCGGCAGATCGTCGAGGTGACGACCCGCCTGATCGCCGAACGGGGTTTCTGGGGACTGTCGATGCAGGACGTCGCCGACGGCTGCGGGCTGACCGTCCCCGGGCTGCTGCACCACGTCGGCTCCAAGGACGGGCTGCTCATCGCGGTCCTGGACCACCGCGACGCCGAGGACGCCCGGGCCCTCGCCGAACAGCTCGGCGTCGACGAGCACGACCTGCCCGGCGACCTGTCCGCCGGGCCCCCCTCAGGCGTCGACCTGCGGCGCATGTGCTCCGCCCTGGTGCGCCGCAACGCGTCCCAGCCCGAGATCGTGCGGCTGTTCACCGTCTTGGACGCCGAGTCCCTGAACCCCGGCCACCCCGCCCACGCCTATTTCGTGGCCCGGCAGGAGCGGGTGGTCACCGTGCTCGCCGCGCTCGCCAGGGACCTCACCGACCGGCCGGAGTCGCTGGCCCGGCAGCTCGTCGCGATGATGGACGGCCTCCAGACCCAGTGGCTGCGCGCGCCCGAGACCACCGATCTCGTCGAGGAGTGGAACGCCGCGGCCGAGGTGCTGTTCGCGGGTCTCGGCTCCTGAGCGCCCCTGCTCCCGGACCGGCGCCCGGCCCGCCCACGCCCCGAGAACGCCGGCACCACGAGCCACGTCACGGGGGTGTGACGTCGGAGAACGCCTCGCCCATGGTGAGGGGAACGTGGCGGTCGGCTCACCGAAGGAGGTCGGCGGTCCCCGCCCGCTGGGCGGTTTCGGGGAGGCGTCGGCACCGCCGCCGAGCGGACACGGCCGTCCAGGGCGCGGCCCGGTGCCGTCGGCACGGACGCGAGGCCCGCGACGGGTGATCCGGGCCGATCCCCCTGAGAGCGGCCGTCCGAGAGCGGCGTCGCCCCCCGGATCCTCTCCGGGGAGGACCGGCCCGGTGAGGGGCCGTCTCCCGGGAGCGCGGGGCGGGCGCCCGGATCAGGGTGTCCGCGCTCCCACGTGGAAACGCCTCGTCAACCGGTCAAGGCCTCGTCCAGGTCGGCGTGGACGGGCATGAGCAGGTCGAGGCCGACGATGGTGAGGACCCGGCGGACCCGGGGGTGGGGCGCGGCCAGGCACAGGAGCGGTCCGCCGGCGTGGATCCGGTTGAACGCGGCCATGATCGCGGAGATGCCGGAGGAGTCGCAGAAGACCGTGCGGGTCATGTCCACGATGACGCGGCGTGGACCGGCCGCGATGGCTTCGGTGAGATGCCTCCCGAACTCATCGGCCACGTCCATGTCGATCTCCACGGGAGCGGGGACCAGGAGTGGGGCGTCGTGGGCGCAGGGCGCGTGCATGTGGGCGGAGACCTTCCAGCTCCGAAGGACGAGGAGGGCGAGTCGCGATTCGTCGCCGTCATCGTTGCACTGTGGTCGGAGTGAGGGCAAAGCGGGTTGTTATGGGAGAGCGGGCCCTCAGGCGCCCGGAGGGGAGAAAGGCGCCGTATCGGGAGGAGGGGGGCGAGGGCCCGCTCCGCGCGCCGTCCGGGCGGCGCGTGCCCTTTCGATGCCCCGCCTGCGGAGGGTAAACATCCCTCTCCCCTAGGTCAGCGCGGAGAAGGGAAGGAACCGTGGTCAGCGGGGGCGCGCCGGCGGAAACCGGCCGTGGGAGTCCGGGGGGCGACCTGGTGAAGAGACGAAGGGGAAGGAGGCCAGGGACGAAGGTCGGAAACGCCCTGGCCGATTGTGGTCGTGGCGGGAGGGGGCCGCGTCGGCCGGTACGGGACGGGGTGGACGGGGACGGGTGGTGCTTTCGGGACCGGTGTCCGCCTCCTCTCGGGCTCCGTACCCGGCGGTCTCCGGCCGCGTCCGCGATCGTTCGCGTCCCGGAGCCGGCCGAGGCACCCCCACGCCTGGGCCAGGCGGAGCCGGGGCCGAGGACATCCGGCCGGCGGTTCCGGCCGGCGGTCCCCGGCCACGTGGGGGAGCGGGGACGGGGAAGGGTCCCCGCTCCTCCCTCTCCCGGGTGCGTCGCCCCGGGGCCGGTCCCTCGCGGCGCGTCCGCCGGCTCAACGGCGGCTCGTGATCCGTTTCGCCTCCTGACGCTTTGCCGGGGCGCCGTCACCCTGCTCACTGCCGGCCTGCCTGGGCGCGAACCAGGACGACCGGAGGCGGTTTCCAAAGGAGAACGCCTTGCGGTCGGCGAAGTTGACGTCGGGGCGGCCGGCCTGGAAGAGGTTGGGGTTCTGGTCCGCGTCTTCTGGGAGCGCGTCGAGGATGGCCGCGTGCAGTTTCCGGTAGCTGCCGCGGAACCTCCCCTCGTCCCACACGTCGATCAGCGCCCGGGTGAACAGGCCGTGTCCGTTCTCCTCGGTGGAGGACTCGTAGTCCTGGCAGCCGGAGAGCAGGAGGACGCTGGCGTCGATGGGATCGTGTTCCCTGATCCTGAGGCCCTGGACGATGCGGCGGTACTGATCGCCGTACTCCTGGAGGTGGGCCTCCTGCACGTCGTCGGGAATGGCGCGGACGAGCCGCTGCCCGGTCGTGTCCTCGCCGTCGGCCCCGAGGCTGATCACCGTCCCGCTGGAACAGCTGTCCGACAGCACGACGATGTGCGCGCCCCGGGCGAATCCGCCGTAGAGGGCGTAGAGCTCGTCGTCGATGACCTCCCGGTCGTAGAGGACCCAGGTCTCGTCCAACTCGTCCTCTTCGTCCTCGTCCAGGTCCGGCACCTGTCCGCCGTGGCCCGAGTAGGTGAGCAGCAGCGTGTCCTCCTCCCGGAGGAGGCGGGCCGCCCGTTTGATCGCCTTGATCACGTTCCCGGCCGTGGCCTCGGCGGTCAGGAGAAGGTTCAGCGGGAGGAAGTCGGCGCCCATGGCCAGTTTCAGCATCGCCCTGGCGTCGTTCTCGCACCCGCCGAGCTCCCCCTTCCAGCCGTTGTACTTCTCGGGGTCGACCTCGTTGAGACCGATGTGGATCGAGTAGCCCCGTGCCATGGCTGTCCCTTCGGAGTGTGGTGAGGTCCTTTGACGGCTTCACCTGCCCTTCGGCCCGTGGCTTCTCATCACCTTCGCTGAAAAAACGGCCAAACACTCCTTTTCTCTAGAAAAGAGACATTTCGCCAGAGGGTGATCGGGACCGTCGGCCACTCCGCGACGCCGGAGAAGGCGGCCTGGCCGCACCCGGTCACCATGAAAACCCGTGGAAACGACGCGACCGGCGCTCCTCTCAGGGAGCGGCCACGGAGGCGGCGCATCCGCGTCGGACCTGTTCCTGGCACCTCGGGGAAGCGCACCCCGCCGTGATGTCCCGCCCCACCGTCTGCGGCGCTTCGGGACCGGACCCGCTCGTCCTCGCTCCTTCCGCGACGAGCCCGACCACCTCCACGCCGTCACGGACGATCCAGGTCGCGCCGGAGCAGGCCGGAACGGAGGACGGGAAAACCCGTCGCGCCGCCCCGCTCGCCACACCGCCCCCGGCATCTGGCGGGACGGCGATGGCCGTCACCGCCCCGGACGGCCGGCGCGACGAGGGGGAACGCGTGGAACGCCCCCGGGCGTCCGTCGCGACGCCATTGGGGCGTGTCCGGCCGGCTGCGGATACCGCCTTCGAGGCGAGGGGCGATCCTGGCTACGGTGCGTTCATGAGCGCGGAGCAGACCCCCGGACCCCCCGAACGCGAACGTCCACGTGCCCGCCTCACAACCGTGTTCCCGCGCGCGGGACGCCGGACCTTCCTCCTGTCGGTGTCGGCGGTGGGCGTGCCGATCGCGGGCGCGGCCGTCCTGGCCTGGCCGGTCGCGGCCGCGGCGTGGGAGTCGTTGGCCCCTCCCACCGCCCAGGTGCTCCGCGCCGTGGGGGTGATCGTCTGCCTGATGGCGGCCTCGGCCGGGTTGGCGCGGCTGCGCGGCGAACGCGACGGACCGGTGTGGCTGGGCTGGCTGATCCTGGGGGCGTGGGCGGTCGCCGTGGGGGTGGTGGCCGCGTTGGTGGTGGGGGCCTGGTGGGTGCTGGGCACCCCTACCTGGGATCCGCCGGCCACTCTGACGCCCAAGGCGCTGGACTCCATCGCCACCCGCGCCTTCGCGATCGTGGCCGGTCTGGGCGGTGTGGCGCTGCTGGTCATCAACTACCGGCGCCAGCGCACCACCGAGGCCGAGGACGCCCGCGCCGAGCTCGCGGTGGTGCGCGAGGACACCCGCTTGTTCACCGAGCGCTTCACCACAGCCTCCGCCCAGCTCGGTGACCCCGAGCCCGCCGTCAAGCTCGCCGGCGTGCACGCCCTGGCCCACCTCGCCGACGACGCCCCCCAGGGCCGCGACGAACTGGTGCAGATGGTCGTCGACGTGCTCTGCGCCTACCTGCGCATGCCCTACGCCCCGGCCCCCGGTCCCCTCCCCGCCGACGCCGACCCCGACCAGGTCCGCGAACACCGCGCGGCCGAACTGGAGTTCGCCGCCCTGCGCGAGGTCCGTTACACCATCGTCCGCGTCATCGGCGACCACCTGCGCGCCGACACCCGCTGGCGCGGCAGGAACTACGACTTCACCGGCGTGCGCTTCGATGGCGGCGACTTCCACGGCGCCCGCTTCACCGGGGGACAGATCTCCTTCGTCCGCGCCGTCTTCGCCGGCCGCGTCTCCTTCGACGGCGCCGAGTTCGCGGGCGACCGGGTCTCCTTCGCCGGGGCCGAGTTCGTCGGCGACGAGGTGACCTTCACCAGCGCCGGTTTCGCCGGGAACCGGGTCTCCTTCAACGGGGCCGTGTTCTCCGGGGCGCTGGTGTCCTTCGACAACCTCAGGTTCACGGGGAACCGGATGTCGTTCGACGGCGCCGTGTTCGCCGGCGACCGGGCGTCCTTCGACGGTGCCGTGTTCGCCGGTGACCAGGTGTCCTTCAACGGGACCGGGTTTCGCGGGGCCGTGGTCTCCTTCACCGGCACCGAGTTCGTCGGTACCTGGGTGTCCTTCGGCAGCGCCGCGTTCGATGGCGGACGGGCCGCCTTCGAGGGCGCCGTGTTCACGGGCGACTGGGTGTCCTTCGGCGGCGTCAGGTTCGCGGGGGAGGGGGTGTCGTTCGAACGCGCCGGGTTCGGAGGGGACCGGGTGTCCTTCACCGACGCCGACTTCACGAGCGAGGGGGTCTCCTTCGCCGGGGCCGCGTTCACGGGCGCCCAGGTGGCCTTCACCGACGGCGTCCGTGCCGCCAAGGGGCCCTGTCCCAGGGGGCTGGGGGAGGCGCTGGCGCGGGGCGGGCCCGGCGGGGTCGCCCTGCCGGACGGATGGCGGGCCGACACGGCGGGGTGGGACACCACCACGTAGCCGCGCCACGGGCCGGCGCGGTCCCGCCACTCGCCGACCTGCCCGTCGACGTCCACCGGCAGCGGACCCCGACGCGCGTCCCCCCGTCCCGCCGGGTGGGACCGCGGCCGGGCCGGCGCTGTCGCGCCGCTCGCCCCTGCTGTTTCGGTCCACGCGATCGCCCTGTACCGCCTACGGCGGTGGTGGTCGGTGGGGCGGTGCGGACTCTCCTTGGTGCCCGCTGGGCCGCCGGCCGTGGTCGCCGCCGGCCGGGCCTCGTGGTGAATCGCGCCGTGCCCCTGGCGAAGGAGCCGGAGGCGCCGGCCGGGCCGGCCGGCCCGTGTGGGGAGAGGCCGCGCGGACCTTCGCGCCCTCGCCTTCGGGCCGGCGACCGCGGCGGGGAGGCGAATGGTGCGCCGAACCGACGACACCGGTTTCCTTCTCTGGGAGGAGGAGCCCCGGACCGCCCCGTTCGATGATGGGGGTTCCGCCCACGGTGACGAAGGGGCTCCCATGGCCGATTCCCTGGAGGCGGCGCGGCACGCGCGCACCGGTCCCGCCCGTGCCGGCCGGATATGGCCGGCCGGTGGCGTCGCGGTCTTCGCCGCCGCGCTGCTCGCCCTCGTGCTGACCGGACACACCGAGGTCGAACGTTCCGCCGACGAGTACGGCGCGTAACCGCTGTGGACCCTGCTCGGACCGGTCGCCGTTGGACTGCTGCTGGTCCGGTCGGTGCCGCCGCGGGTCCCCGACCTCGATCCCGCTCTCCGCCTCGGCCTGCACGGCCGTCCGGTCGGTCGCGAGGCGCTCGGCCTGCTGGCCTGTTCGGCGCTGTTCGTGGCGGCGCAGGCGTCGGCCGGCCTGGTGCTCGGCGACGAGGAGGCGTCACTGGTCTATCCGTTGACCAAGGTCGTGTTCCTGCTGGTCGTGCCGCTCGTCCTGATGCGCCTGTGGCGGCCCGACCGTCGTCTCGCCCCCGGGCCGACAGCCCTGGGCGCGCGTCCGGGACGGGGGTGGCGCTGGGGCGGTCTGGTCGCGGTGGTGGTCTACCTGTGGGCGACCGTCTTCTCCCCGTGGGCGCCCGCTCCGCCCACCGCCGAACAGCTGCCGCCCTACGCGGTCACGGTCGTGGTCATGACGGTCACCTTCCTCACCGCGAGCGTGCTGGAGGAGTTCTTCTACCGGCTGTGGTTGCAGAGCCGGCTGGAGGTCCTGTTCGGGCGGTGGGCCGGGATCGTGCTGTCCGCGCTGGTGTTCGCGTCGATGCACGTCGTCAGCCATGGCGCCATCGGCCACCTGGGCCTCGACCTCGCCGTCGTGGTGACCGTCCAGGGGACGGCGGGCCTGCTTTTCGGCTACCTGTGGAGCCGTTACCGCAACCTGTGGCTGCTGATCCTGCTGCACGGCGGTACGAACGCGCTCGGCCTGGTCCCGTTCCTGCTGGGGGCCGCCTGACCTGCGGCGGGGCGTCCCGCCGTGGTTGTGGACGGCCGTCCAGGGCAGAGGGCCCATGCCCAGTGCCGCCCATTTCCGATGGACCGGAAAAGAAATCGCGACATTCCACATTCATTCTCCTACTGAATGTTCCGATCGGGGCAAACTGGGACCCTGAACTGGGAGGATGCCGGTGGACATGGCGCGACGGGCGGTGTTGTGGGCGGGAATCGCCCTGTTCGCCGTCGCCTTGGTCGCGACGGCCACCATGGAGATCACCGCGGTCGAGGGATCCCTCATCGAGGAGGGGCCATCCCCGTTCTGGGTGACCTGGATTCCGATGGGCGCGGGCATTCTCCTGCTGCGCATGCTCACCCCATCGCGGCGTCACCAGGCGCTGGACCGGCGTGTCCAGGACACCCTCAAGCCCCATCCCATCGTCCGGGAGACCGCGCTCCTCGGCCTGTGCCTGGCGGGCTTCCTCCTGGGGCTGGCCATCATGTCCTACGTGTTCGGTCTGGTGAGCGAGGGCTTTCCCTGGCTGGCCGCCCCCGCGGTGCGCTTCATCTTCCTGCTCCTCTTACCGGTGCTGCTGGTGGACCGCGCCGGCATGATCAGGTCCGAGCAGGGCGACACCATGGCGGGCATCGCGATGCGGATCGACGAGCCGTGGCGCTGGAGCGGCGCCGTCGCCGTGGCCGGTGTCCTCGCCCTCATCCTGGCCGGCCAGTGGGACGGTTTCCTCCCGTTCTCCCTGGAGTGGCTGATCACCCTGTTCGGCATCCTGTTCGCGGTCGCCCTCCCGGAGGAGATCTTCTACCGGGGCATGTTGCAGAGCCGGCTGGAATGCCTGTTCGGACGGCACGGTGGGATCGTCCTCGCCGCGGCCGTGTTCGGACTGGTCTACGCGCTGATGGGCGGTTACGAGGACGTCGCGCGCGGGGACCCCTGGACCCTCGGCGCGAGCAACCTCCTGCTGTCGCTGGCCACCTTCGGGGTGTCCTCGCTGATGTACGGCTACCTGTGGTCGCGCTACCGCAACATCTGGCTCAACATCCTCCTACGGGCCGGTGTGATCACCCTGATCACGGGTCCCGCCGTGTCGATCCTGGAGTGAGGGGGCGCGGATGCTCTCGATCGCCGCCCAACGCCGGGTGCTCGTCGCGGGCGCCGCGGTCTACGTCGCCTCGGCCGTCCTGCTCTACGCCACGGGTAACACCCGGATCCGCCCGGGCGAGGAGTACGCCCGGGGGGAGCTGTGGTCCCTGTGGATTCCGGTCGTCGCCGGGATGGTGTGCGTGCGGCTCTTCCCCTGGCGGACTCCCGCCGACGACTTCGAGGAACGGCTGCGCACCGCGCTCAAAGGGCACTCGCTGGGGCGCGAGGTGATGGTGCTGTTCGCCTGCATCCTCGGTTTCGCCGTGGGCGAGCGGGTGCTCCAGATCGTGTTCGGGCTGATCAGCCCCTCCCTCGTCGACCTCTCCTATCACACGGCCAAGGTCTTCTTCCTGCTGTTCGTTCCGGTGATGCTGGTCGGGTCATCGGGGGTGCTGCGCAGGGCGACGGGGCCGGACCTGCCCCGGCTCGCGCTGTGGGTGCCGCAGGGGTGGCGCTGGGGTGGGCTGTTCGCGGTCGCCGCCTACCTCTACTTCGCGGTCTTCCCGCCCTGGACCGCGCCCGTGCCGACCTACGACCGGCTCCCCGACGACTACCAGCCGTTGCTGTCGGTGCTGCTCACCTTCGCGACGGTGTCGCTGCTGGAAGAGGCGTTCTACCGGGTGATGCTGCAGTCCCGGCTGGCGCTGCTGTACGGGCGCTGGCCGGGGATCGTGCTCACGTCGTTGATCTACGCGGTCTCCAGCGCCATCGGGCTCGGCGTCGACACCAACCCGCTGGTCCTCGTCGCGATGGTGGTCTCGGTGCAGGGCGCCGCCGGGCTGATGTACGGCTACCTGTGGTCGCGCTACCACAACCTGTGGTTGAACTTCCTGCTGCACACCGGTGTCAACGCCGTCGCACTGCTCCCGTTCCTCGGCTGGACGGGGTCGGTGTAGCGACCTTCAGGTGAGGGGTCGCCCGGCGTGGCGCCTTGCCGTCGGTCGATAGGGCGTTCCGGATTGCTCAAAACTCCTGGGGAACGGGTATGGACCACTCGGGTCCGTAACGGGGCGGAAACCGTCCCTTCCGGCGTCGTTCATGGTGATGGGGGAGTCTGCGAGCTGTGAGTGTGGAACCGGTTCCCATGGCCCGGGGCGGAGAGAACCTCCCCGCTGATCGCTTCCTGGATCGGGAGGAGGGCTGGCTCCGCTTCAACCAGCGTGTCCTCGAACTCGCCGAGGACACCGACATCCCGTTGCTCGAACGTGTCCGCTTCCTCGCGATCTTCTCCAGTAACCTCGACGAGTTCTTCATGGTGCGCGTCGCCGGGCTGAAACGGCGCATGGCCACCGGTGTCGCGGTCGTCTCGCCCAGCGGCCACCCTCCCCAGGCCCTCCTGGAGCGCATCGCCGAGGTCACCCACGAGCTGGTGGTGCGCCAGGCCGACTGCTTCCGCGGCTCCGTGGCCCCGGCCCTGGCCAAGTCGGGGATCGCCATCGTGCGCTGGGAGGAGCTGGAGGAGCACGAGCGGCGCCGCATGCACCGTTTCTTCCGGGACTCGATCTATCCGGTCCTCACCCCCTTCACCGTCGATCCGGCCCACCCGTTCCCCTACATCTCCGGGCGGTCGCTCAACCTCGCGGTGACCGTCCGCGACCCGCACACGGGCCGCCGCGCCTTCGCCCGGATCAAGGTCCCCTCGGTGCTCCCCCGGTTCCTCGAAGCCTGCTCCGAGCGGTTCGTCCCCGTCGAGGACGTGATCGCCGCGCACCTGCCCCAACTGTTCGAGGGCATGGAGGTGCTGGAGCACCACGCCTTCCGGGTCACCCGCAACGCCGACCTGGAGGTCGACGAGGACGAGACCGACGACCTGGTGCAGTCGTTGGAGAACGAGCTGCTGCGCCGCAGGTTCGGCCCCCTGGTCCGGCTGGAGGTCGAGGAGACGATCTCCGATTCGGTGCTGGAGATCCTGCGCGAGGAGCTGGGCGCCGAAGAGGAGGAGGTCTACTGCGTGCCGGGGCCGTTGAACCTGGCCGGCCTCCACCAGATCGCCGACCTCGACCGGCCCGAGCTGTCCTACCCGCCGATGGTCCCGGCCGAGCCGCGGGCACTGGCCCAGGAGGACTTCTTCGCCGCGATCCGCGAACGCGACCTCCTCGTCCACCACCCCTACGAGTCGTTCGCGACGACCACCGAACGCTTCCTCGCGCTGGCCGCCGCCGATCCCGACGTCCTCGCCATCAAGCAGACGCTGTACCGCACGAGCGGGGACTCCCCGATCGTCGAGGCGCTGATCGAGGCGGCTCGGGCGGGGAAAGAGGTCGTCGCGCTCGTCGAGATCCGGGCGCGCTTCGACGAGCGCAACAACATCGAGTGGGCGCGCAAGCTGGAGGACGCCGGCTGTCACGTCGTCTACGGGGTGGTGGGGCTGAAGACCCACTGCAAGCTCGCCCTGGTCGTCCGCCAGGACAACGACGGCGTGCTACGCCGCTACTGTCATGTGGGGACCGGAAACTACAACCCGCGTACCGCTCGCACCTACGAGGACTTCGGCCTGTTCAGCGCCGACCCCAAGCTCGGCGAGGACCTGAGCGACCTGTTCAACCACCTCACGGGCTTCTCCCGCAAGAAGCACTACCGGCGGCTGCTCGTCGCCCCCGACGCGCTGCGTGAGAGCCTGACCCGGCGGATCCGGCACGAGATGGCCAACCAGATCAAGGGCGAGCCCGCACGCATCCGCATCAAGGTCAACTCCCTGGTCGACGAGGAGCTCATCGACGTGCTGTACGAGGCGTCGCGCGTGGGCGTCCCCATCGACCTGTGGGTGCGGGGAAGCTGCGTGCTGCGTCCGGGCGTGCCCGGCCTGTCCGAGACCGTGCGGGTCCGCAGTGTCCTCGGCCGCTTCCTGGAGCACTCCCGTGTCTTCGTCTTCGAGAACGGCGGGGACCCGGAGGTGTGGATCGGCAGTGCCGACCTGATGCCGCGCAACCTCGACCGCCGGGTCGAGGCCCTGGTCCGGGTCATCGACTCCGGGCAGCGGACACGGCTGGTCGGGATGATGGATCTCGCGATGGCCGACACCACCTCGACGTGGCACATGAACCCCGACGGAAGCTGGACCCGGCACACCCTCGGCGCCTCGGGGGTGCCCCTGCTGGACCTTCAGAACACGTTGCGCCGCGACCGCCATCTCCGGGTCGTCGATGGGTGATCCGCGCGGGTCCGCCGTGGCGGGGACGGCTTCGCGCCCGTCGCCCGCGCGCGAGGTCGGCGCGGTTCTGTGGCGTCCGGGCGCGGCCGAACGCGAGGTGGCGCTCGTGCGCCGTCCCGGTCGCGGCGGATGGGCGCTGCCGCGCGGCGCGTCCGGCCGGCACGAGCACCCGCTCACCGCCGTGGCGCGGGTGCTCGCCGAGCAGGCCGGGGTCCGGCCGGTCCTGGGGCCGAGGCTGTCCCCCGCCGTCTCGCTGGGGCGGTCCGCTCCGGTCAGGTGGTGGTCGGCTGCGGCGCCGCCCGCCCGCCCCACCGTCGTCGGGCGCGGCGGCGAGGCCGTCTGGACGCCGTTGACCGCGGCCCGCGACCGGGTGACGGCGGCGGAGCGGGAGGTCCTCGCCGACCTCGCGGCCCGGCCCAGCGCGACCGTCCCCGTCATCCTGCTCCGACACGCCTCGGCCGGCGACAAGCGCGCCTGGGACGGCGACGACCTCAGGCGTCCCCTGGACGACACCGGCCGGGACGACGCGCGGAGGCTGGCCGAGGTGCTGGAGACCTTCGGCGCGCCGCCCGTCGTCACCTCGACCGCGTCGCGCTGCGTCGAGACGGTCCGGCCCTACCAGGCCCGTACCGCCGCGACGGTCCGGGGCGAGCCGGCGTTCACGGTGGGAACGGGCGATGCCCGCGACCCGTTCGACCGCGCCGCGGCCCGCGCCGCCTTCGCGGCGCTCCTCGCGCGGCGCACCCCCGTGCTGGTCTGCACGCACGGCGAGCTGGTTCCCGACCTGGTGGCCGAGGCGACGGCCGGTACCACCCCGCCCGCCGATCCCGAACTCGCGAAGGGGGCGTTCTGGGTGGTGCACCTTCCGGCGGCGGGAGGAGGGCTCGCCGGACTCGAACGGTACGGTCCCCGGGAGTGACGGGGCGTGGGGGCGCTCGGGATCGCCGTCGATAGAGTGGCGACGAGCCGGGCCCGGCCCGCGGTCCCGGACGCACCGACCGGAGAACGTGCAGACATGGCCAGACACCAGGTTTCGCGGAGCATCGTGGTCGATGCCCCGGCGGAGAAGATCTTCGACCTCCTCGCCGACCCCCGACAGCACCCCCGTTTCGACGGTTCGGGCAGTGTGCAGGGCGTGGTGCACGGCCCGCAACGGCTCGCCCTCGACGACACGTTCGGGATGGAGATGCGGCTCGGGCTCCCCTACCGCATGACCAACCGCGTGGTGGAGTTCGAGGAGGGGCGGCTCATCGCCTGGCGGCACGCGGGACCGCACCGTTGGCGTTGGCGGCTGGAGCCGCTGGAGGAGGGCGGCACGCTGGTGACCGAGACCTTCGACTACTCCTACGCCGGCGCCTTCGTCTACCAGCTGATCGGCGCTCCGGCGCGCAACGCGCGCGGGATCGAACGGACCCTTCCGCGTCTCAAGCGCCTCGTCGAGGGCGACTAGGGTGCGGTGACCAGGATGTTCGGGTGTGCGGTCGGCGGGTCTTGACGGCGTGACACGTCGTGAGATCCCGGACGGGGTGTGGGCGCTGTTCCGGAGCTGTTGACACCGGTGTCACAGGGGCGCTCACGCCCGTGGACGGACCACCGTCTCGCGGGCGAGGGCATTGCGGGGAAACACCGCACCGGCGCTCCGTGGCGGGAGGATCCCGAGCGGCTCGGAAAGCGAGCCCCGATCCGCGAGCGCTTCCCCGCTGGGCCGGGAACGGCACGTGGGAGAAGCTGTCGGCCGAGGTGGGGAAGCGGTCCGACGCGGCCGGCACGCTCGACGGGGTGGTGCCGATCGACCCGAGGGTCGCGCGTGCGTCAGCGCGGCGCGACCCTCGCCCGTGACACAGGGCGGATCGCGCGGATCCACGGGAAAGAGCCGCCTGATCACGTGATCGGTCGCTCTCGTGGTGGACTGACGGACAGGGCCCATCCCGTCCGTGACGGGCACGACCGTCCACTGAGCCGGGGCATCACCGGAGGGAACGTCAATGACGCCACGATGGTGAGCGCCACGCTCGGCCAGGTTCGCGTGTCCTGCGCCGTCGGCAGGCCGAGGTCACGGTCGGGGCGTGGCCTCGTGGACGAGGGCCACCCCTCAAAGGGGAATCGCGCCCGGCCTCGTCAGCCCGGGGACCGCCGCGACGGTCCCCGGGCGGGACAACCAGACCGCCCGCCGCTGAACAGGTCCGGCAGACCGATCGGCTTCGGTGACGAGCAGCGGGAACGTTACCGCGGTCGCGGCGTCGTCCAGTGCTGCCTCGGCAGGCAAGGCCCGGGGGCGAGGTGAGACCGGACAGGAGCGCCCGCGTCCACAGCTCAGTGATCACCCTCGCCGCCACGCTGATCTGTATCCGACCTCCGTGGCCGGCTCACCTGGACGGCTTCGCCGACGCCCTGACAGCGCCGGTAGGACCTCAATCGATTTCGTTCTCGGGATCTCGGTCCGTTCCCGCGCGCGGTCGGGCCGAACTGAGCCGGGCCTGGTACTGACGAGTCTCTTCGATGAGCCCGTCCAACGCCTTGACCGCCCCGTCGAGCCGTGCGCGCGCTTGAACGAGCCGAGCCCGCTCACGCTTCATGACATACAACGAGCCGCGAGCGGCCTCCAGCGTCGGCCGCATGGTCATGCACGGCAGCATCTCCGAGATGACTCTGCTCGAGATCCCAGCCGCGAAGAACGCCTGGATGAGGCCCACCCGCCGCACGGCGTCCTCGTCGAAGCGCCTCTGGCCGCTGGCGGCACGCGTGCTCTCCAGGAGGCCTTGCTCCTCGTAGTACCGCAGCGACCGCCGGCTCACGCCCGTCCGGGCGGACAGCTCACCGATCCGCATCTCTTCTCGATCCGGACTTGCCCCTCACATCAATGTCACCTTTTAGCGTAGCGGGCGGCAGCACGTCCCCCGGAGGAGAAGACCCGTGATCAAGCTCGCCTACATGATCAACCGCGTGCCCGGCATGAGCGTCGAGGAGTTCGTCACCCACCACCGCGACCACCACGCCCCGCTCTTCACCTCGATCCCCGAGGCGGCCCGGTACGTGAGGAGGTACACCGTCAGTCACCCGGTCCCGGCCGAAGGCTACCCGGCTCCGGCGTACGACGGGCTCACCGAGATCTGGTTCGACACCTGGGCGGACCACGACGCCTTCTTCTCGTCCGAGAACTACAGGTCGAAAGTGAATCCCGATGAGGCCACGTTCATCGACATGGATTCGGTCGCCGTGATGGTCACCGAGGAGACCGTCGTCCTCTAGTCGCCATGAGGCGAGCCCGGGGCCCTTCATGCGCGTCGTGAGGGCCCCGGCGCTTGCCGCCCGTACGCGTACCGGGCGACACCACCAGGGCTACAGGGGCTGCGGATCGCGTACCGCATACTTCCTCGGGCCTGCGCCTTCACCGCGCGAACGCGGTCCCCGGATCGGTGTCGCTCTTCGCGGTGCTTGGCCTGTCGGCGGGCTCGAGCCCATCGAGTACGACGCGAAGGAGCGCGTGAGCCCGTGGACTGTCGGCCGTGACCCCGGCGGATCGCACCGCACTCGCGAGCGCGCAGACGAGCAGTATCGCCCCGGCGGCGTCGATGTCCGCGCGTAAGGTCCCCCGGAGCCGAGCGTGGTCCATGATCTCCTGGAGCTGATCGGTCAGGGAGGCGCGTAGCGCAGCCGTCCGTTCGAGCACGGGTGAAGCCCGCGCGGTCACTTTCTGGAACAGCGTGTCTTCGACCATCAGTTCGAAGAGCGCTGTCAGCACGGGCTCGATCCGGGGGGGTTGCGACTCGTGTAGCACTGACGCGAGGTCGTCGAACTTCTCCCAGACGAGAGCTTCCTCAAGCTCGTCCACGGTCGCGAAATGCCGATAGACGGTCGCCACGCCCACCCCCGCGGCTTTGGCGACGGCGTTCAGGGCCGGCGCGTCGCCGCGCGTCACGAGGGACCGAGCCGCGTCGAGGATCCGGCCCCGGTTGCGTGCTGCGTCGCTGCGGAGTCCATCCATGCGTCCATGCTACAAGCGGATACTATATCCGAACGGATAACTTATCCGCTTCGGATCGTTCTCGTTGAAGGGACCTCTCATGTCCGAGTCCTCCCGCCCGCTTGCTGTCGTCACCGGAGCGAGCTCCGGCATCGGCGAGCAGTACGCCCGGCGGTACGCGCGCGAGGGGTATGCCCTCATCCTCGTCGCACGCTCCGGGAAGAGGCTCGAAGCCATCCGCGAGGAGCTGGGTCGCCTGCATGACACCGAAGCCCAGGCCCTGGTCGCCGATCTCTCCACGCCTGAGGGGGTCTCACGGGTCGCGGACGCCATTGCCGGGGACCTTCCCCGGCTCGACCACCTTGTCAACTGCGCCGGCGTCGCCTACGAGGGCGACCTCGTTCGGGCGAGCCGGGATGAGCTGCGTCAGATGATCGATCTCAACGTCACCGCGCTCACCGAGCTGACCCGCGCGGCGGTCGTCCGCATGCGCGAGCAGCGGAGCGGGACGATCGTCAACGTCGCCGCCGCTGCCGCGTACCAGCCGATGCCGCACCTTGCCGCTTACGCCGCGTCCAAGTCCTATGTTCTGAGCTTTACCGAGGCGGTCTCGGAGGAGAACCGTGAGTACGGCGTGCGCGTCATCGCTGTCTCGCCCAGTGGAACGGATACTCCCATGAACCCTGGAGCGGGAAGAGGCAAACGCATGCCTGAACAGGTGGTCGACACCACCTGGCGCGCGCTTCCCGGCCGGGCGCCATCTGTTGTGGACGGTTTCGCGAACTCCGTCCTCGCGCAGCTCTCCTCGCGGCTCTTTCCCAAGCGTTTCGGTCTCCGAGTGGCTGAGAGGATGATGCGCGACAGGGCGTGAGTACGCGAATGAGCCGTGGCCTCTCCGGCCGGTCTCACCGGATGCGCTCGCCCGACGTACCCGTGGAGCAAGGCCGGGGGGTACGCCCTCGGGACGTTGGCGACCTGGCCGGAGAACGCCGGTGGCGGCCCGAGCGGGTCGCCGAACCCGTTGCCGTATCGCCGTGAGGCGGGGAGCAGGGGGCTGCTGAACGAACTGACGTTCGCGCGGATCAAGGGATTGCCGCGGATCGCGGAGTCTCGTCACCGGAACCCCGGTCTCGGCCTCACAGGGGGTTCAGCGGCTCACCACGCTCGGAAACGGCGTCGTGCCCCGCAGGCCTCTGCTGCGCTCAGATCGCTGCTCGGGTTCTGACTCCGGACGGCTGGGTGACACCGTCGAGGCTGGAGACGGTGGCGAGCAGCCGCATCCGGTCCTCGTTGCCGGACTGCGGTGCGAAGACGATCATGTTCGCCCCGGGCGCGCCTGAGAGTGGGTAGGCATCCCATTCGACGGCGATCTCGCCGATGCGGGGGTGCCTGACCGTCTTCGCTCCGTGGACGCTGTCTCGAACGTCGTGCCTGGCCCAGAGACGCCGGAACTCGGCGCTTCGGATGCTGAGCTCCCCGACGATCGCGATGGCCCGGGGATGGTCCGGGTCGAGAGCGACGGCGGCGCGCAGCATGCCGATGTAGTCCAGCGCCATCGTCTCCCAGCCCGCGCAGCGGAGCCGGGTCTCGTCGTCGCGGAACAGCGCGATGAGCACGTTGCGCTGACCCGGTGGGAGCTGGAGCGGGTCGCCCAGGAGTTCGGCGGCGAGCTCGTTCCACGCGAGGACGTCGAGGTGGCGGCTCACCGCGAACGCGGGCAACGCAAGGGAGGCGATCAGCAGCCTGGCGTTCTCGGGCACGCGCTCTTGCGTGCGCCGGCGAGGGGGTGATGGCCTGCGAGTGGCTCGGGCGAGCGCCATCAGGTGGCGGCGCTCGACCTCGTCGAAGTCGAGCGCGTCTGCGATCGAGTCGAGCACCGCGTCCGAAGGACGCACGTTCCTGCCCTGTTCCAGACGCTGGTAGTAGTCAGTGCTCAATCCGGCCAGCGCTGCGACCTCCTCACGCCGAAGCCCTTCGACCCTCCGCCGCGGTCCAGGCTCCAGCCCGAGCTCCTCGGGGCGCGTCTGCTCTCGGCGCGAGCGCAGGAACGCGCCGAGCTCACGCGCGGCGGTCCGTTCTGTAGCCATGTATCCAGTCTGCCCTGGGGCCAGCGTCGATGGTGGTTCTGCCAGACCCAGGATGGCAGGGACGCTCGAGGTTCGGTGGCGGCTTCCTAGCGTGGGAGGCATGACTGCGTGGAGTACATCCGAGATCCCCGACCAGAGGGGCCGAACCGCAATCGTGACCGGGGCCAACTCCGGCCTCGGGTTGGTCACCGCCACCGAGCTATCGCGGCACGGCGCTCGCGTGGTCCTGGCCGTGCGGAACACCGAAGCGGGCGAGAACGCGGCGAGGACGATCCGGTCGACCGTCCCACGTGCCGACGTGACCGTGCGCGCGCTCGACCTCGCCTCCCTCGACTCCGTCCGCGGCTTCGCCGAGCGTGTTGCCGGCGACCTGGACCGGGTCGACCTGCTCGTCAACAACGCCGGCGTGGTGATCCTCGGTCCGCGCCGCATCACGGCGGACGGGTTCGAGCTGCACTTGGGAACGAACCAGCTCGGTCACTTCGCTCTCACCGGGCTGCTGCTTCCGCTCCTGGAGCGCGGCCGCGAGTCGCGGGTCGTGTCCCTCAGCTCGATCTCCCATAAGCCCGCCCACCTCGATTTCGAGGACCTCATGTTCGAACGGCGCTGGGACGCCTCCGCGGCCTACGGGGCGTCGAAGCTCGCCACCACGGCGTTCGGGATCGAGCTCGACCGTCGCCTGCGCGCCGCCGGGTCCCCGGTCATCAGCGTGCTCGCCCACCCTGGGGTTTCCCGTTCCAACCTCGTCCCCCGGGCATGGGCCGAGCGCGGTTGGGTCGGGCGGATCGCCACCAGCCTCTTCCTGACCCTCTCGACCCAGCCCACGGAACAGGGCGCCCTCCCTCAGCTCCGCGCCGCCACCGCGTCGGACGTCCAGGGCGGTCAGTTCTTCGGGCCGGGCGGCCGGAACGAACGCCGCGGTGACCCGGTCGAGGTCAAGGCCTCCACCGAAGCACTCGACCCCCTCGTCGGACAGCGGCTCTGGGCCGTGTCGGAGGCGCTCACGGGCGTCTCCTACCTCTAGGTCGTTGACGGGGTTGGCCGAACCGGTGGCGAACATGGCGAAGGGCGCCCATGACCAGTGAAGACTGGTCTGGACGCCCTTCCTGCCGCACTCCAGGTCCATCTGGACGACCACGTCCCGCCCTCGCCCCCAAGGCAGGAGAACGCGGCCCGCCCGGCTGCTCAACGGCGCCGAACTCGTCCACGTGGCCCTCGTCCAGGTCCTGCTGGGCTGCGAGGCTCCGAAGGCCGGTGGCTGCGTGCCGCCCCGGCCGGGAACGGACACCTGTCTCCCGCCTGCCGGACCGGTCGGGGGACGACCGCCACCTGCGCGAGGCGGCGCCGGCCCTGCTCGCCGCCTCCCAGTGGCCGGCCCGGCTCGTTTCCGTGTGGCAGGAGTCCCCTGTGGTCGGTGGACGCCACCCCGGTGCGTTGCTGGGCCTCCCGCGCCACCGTCAACCGATCGGAGCCGGGCGAGATCGCCGGCTACGGGACGGACACCTCCCACCACGCCTTCTCGCCCATGCCGACACCGCTGCCGAGGAGCTGGACGGACGCAGGAAGGCCCTGCACCTGCTCCGCGTCGGTCGATGCGCTGCGGGGCCGTGCGCGGTCGTGTGCGACAAGGGCGTCGCCGGGACCGGGATCGAGAAGGCCGCCCGTGTTCTGGCGCATGTGCCGATCCGCCTGGCCCGTGCTGATGAGCCCGGCCCCAAGGCGTTTCCCGGTTGGCCGCGCCAGCGTGTCGAGGCGGTCACCTGGACAGGGAAGAACCAACTCGGCCTGGAGCGCCACGCCGCCCGTGGCAATGAGGGCGGCCGGTGGGCGCGTACCTGCCGGCGCATCTGCGCGCTCAACACCGTGACCTGGCACACCGGGTCATCGACGCCCCGGTCAAGCGATCACTCATCTCCTACGACCACTGACCGGCACACCGAACCTCCGTCAACGCTCCAGGCGCCACGGTTCACTGCCAGGTGCGGCGGAGACGGTGGCGGCCCCGGTGCCGAGGTCGATGACCTCGGCACCGGGGCCGTTGCGCGCTGGGGGCCGGGCTCATGGGCGTGACGTCGGTGCGAGCCGTCTTTCAGGGATCGATGGCCGCGTGCGGCGGCGTCGCGGACGTCACCGGGGAGTTTCCGCCGGTACCCCGGGGCAGGGTGTCTCAGGAGTGGCTGTGCTCGTGGTCGTGGTCGTGGCCGTAACCGTGGTGGCCCTTGTCCTTGCCCTTCTCCTTGTCCTTGCCCTTGTCCTCTTCCTTGCCGTGACCGTGGTGGCCCTTGTCCTTGTTCTTGTCCTTGTCCTTCTTGTCGTCTTCCTTGCCCTTGTCCTTGTCGTAGCCGTGGTGGCCCTTGTCCTTGCCCTTCTCCTTGTCCTTGCCCTTGTCCTCTTCCTTGCCGTGACCGTGGTGGCCCTTGTCCTTGTCCTCCTCCTTGTCCTTCTCCTCGCAGTAGCCCTTCTTCCGCTCTTCCTCGGCCTTCGCGCAGTAACCGTCGGAGGTGTGGGCGCCCTCCGCGGCGAAAGCGGGCGCGCCGCCCAGGAGGCCGAAGGAGGCGCCGGCGACGGCGGTGAGCAGAGCGGACGCGACGATGCGCTGCAGGGACATGCTGTTCCTCTCGCTGTGTAACTGAATTGTTGCGGAGAGTGATCACTCGCGGGAAGCGTACCCCAGCCCTCCCGTGATCAGAAGCGCATCGACACGCGGTTCTATGGCCGGTCTTTTACGGTGAAAAGTGGACTGGTGGGCGATTCAGGCTTGATATGCCGCGATCTCCATCGCCTTGACCCCCGCCCAGATCCGGTCACCGACCCCCAGACCCAGTTCGGCCAGGGCCGCCGGGGTGACGTCGGCGCTCAAGGGGAGATCGCCGTCGAGGTGCACCCGGACCTGGTCGCCGAAACGCTCGACGCCGTCGATCCGCGCCGGCCAGGCGTTACGCGGCGAACCGCCAGGACGCTCCCGATACAGGGCCACCGCGCGCGGAGCAAAGGCGACGAACACGTCGCCGTACCGCCTTTCGGCGATCGTCACCTCGACCGGCCCTCCGTCGGCCACCCGCACCTCCACCCGCGTTCCCGAGGCGACACCCCGATACAGGTTCAGCCCGACCAGCCGGGCCACATAAGCGGTACGCGGACGCCGGGCGATGTCGGCGGGCCGGCCCTGCTGCACGACCGCGCCGTTCTCGATGACCGTCACCCGGTCGGCCAGCACCATCGCGTCCAGCGGATCGTGCGTGACGAGAACGGTCGCGCCGTCGAAGTCCGCCAGGTCCCCGCGCAGGCGGGAGCGGACCGCTACACGGGTGTGCGCGTCCAACGCGGCCAGCGGCTCGTCCAAGAGCAGGAGCCGCGGCCGTGCCGCCAGCGCGCGGGCCAACGCCACCCGTTGCGCCTGACCGCCCGACAGCTCGCGCGGCCGGAGCCGGGCCTGGTCGGACAGCCCGAACCGGTCGAGCAGGTCGGCCGCCAACGCGCGTGCGCGGGCCCGGCCCACCCCCTGACAGCGCGGCCCGAACGCGACGTTGTCCAACGCGCTCATGTGGCCGAACAGCAGGTAGTCCTGGAAGACCATGCCGATCGGCCGGTGCTCGGTCGGGGTGGTGGTCAGGTCCGTCCCCTCCACGGTGACGTGCCCCGACGACAGGGGGACCAGCCCGGCCAGGGCCCGCAGCGCCGTGGACTTGCCCGCGCCGTTGGGGCCCAGCAGGGCCACCACCTCCCCCGGGTCCGCCTCCAGCCCGGCGTCCAGGCGGAAACCCGCGCGCTCCACGACCAGGCGGGCCGACAGGGCGGCGTCGGGCCTCACGGCGTGCCCACCCAGCGGTCGCGCAACCCGATCAGGATCGCCAGCGACACCACCAGCAGGACCAGGCTGAGCACGACCGCGCCCTCGGGGCTCTGCTGCATCGCCAGGTAGACCGCGAGGGGCATGGTCTGGGTGCGGCCCGGGAAGTTGCCGGCGAACATGATCGTCGCCCCGAACTCGCCGAGCGCCCGCGACCAGCACAGCACGGCGCCCGCCAGCACGCCCGGCCCGACCATCGGCAGGGTCACCCGCCGAAAGATCGTCGCGCGCGACGCGCCCAATGTCGCCGCCGCCTCCTCGTAGCGCCGATCCGCGCCGCGCAACGCCCCCTCGACGCTGATGACCAGGAACGGCATGGCGACGAACAGCTGCGCCACCACGACCGCCGCCGTGGTGAAGGGCAGGGAGTAGCCCGTCCACTCGTAGAGGGGACGGCCGACGACGCCGTTGCGGCCGAGGGCGAGCAGCAGCGCCACACCGCCCACCACCGGAGGAATGACCAGGGGGACCGTCACCAAGGCGCGCACGATCCCCCGCCCGGGAAACTCGGTCCGCGCCAGCAGCCAGGCCAAGGGCACCCCCAGCACCAGCGCGATCGCCGTCGTCACGGTCGCCGTCCCCAACGACAGCAGCAGGGCGTCGCGGACCTCGGGCATCAGCAGGCGCGTGCCGAGCGTGGACCACGGGGTGCGCGCCAGCAGCCCCAGGAACGGCAGGATCAGGAACGCGAACCCCAGCGCCGCCGGTACCGCCAGGAGCCAGGGGAAGCGCCGTCGGGCCGCCGGCCGCCCCCGGCGCGGCGGTCCGGACGTCGGGCCCGTCCCGGTCACGGTGCCTGGAACCCCGCGTCGAGGAGGACCGCGCGCCCTTCGTCGGAGGTCACCAGCCCCACCCACGCCTCGGCGAGGTCGGCCTGGGCGGACTCGGCCACGACCGCGATCGGGTAGTCGTTGACGGCGGACCGCGCTTCGGGGAAGGAGATCCCCTCGACCGCGTCGCCGGCCTCCCGCACGTCGGTCCGGTACACCAGTGCCGCGTCCACCTCGTTCAGGCGGACCTTGGTCAACGCCGCCTTGACGTCCTGTTCCAGGGTGACCGGGTCGACCTGCACCCCGGCCTCCTCCAGGGCGGTGCGCGCCGCGGTGCCGCAGGGCACCTCCTCCGCGCAGAGGGCGACCTTCACGTCCGCGCGCGCCAGGTCGTCCAGGTCCTCGATCCGGGCGGGGTTGCCCGCGGGGACGGCGATCTCCATGACGTTACGGGCGAAGACCTCCGGTTCTCCCGCGATGGCGCCGGTCTCGACGGCGCGCCGCATGGTGGACGTGTTCGCGGAGGCGAACACGTCGGCGGGCGCCCCCGCGGCGATCTGCGCGGCCAGGTCGGAGCTGCCGGCGAAGTTGAACTCGACGCGGGTGCCGGCGTGGCCGTCCTCGAACCGTTCGGCCAGTTCCTCGAAGGAGCCGGTCAACGACGCCGCCGCGAACACCGTCAGCGTGCGCTCGGCGGAGGCGTCCGTTGAGGTGGCGCCGTCCGCGCCCTCCTCGACCGGGGCGCAGGCCGCCACCACGGACAGCAGGAGGGCGGCGGCGAGCGCCGCGCGGCGGCCAGGGGCGGGGGAGCCGGAGCGGTCAGGCATGGCGCGCTCCCGAGGACGAGCCGGTTTCCACGATGACGGCGGTCGACTTGACGATCGCGGTGGCCGGGGCCCCCACCTCCAACCCCAACTCGTCGGCCGCCTCACGGCTCATGAGCGACACCACCCGGTGAGGGCCGGCCTGGATCTCCACGTGCGCCATGACCCCGTCCCGGCGCACGTCCGTCACCAGACCGCGGAAGCGGTTGCGCGCGGAGGAGGAGCGCCGGGCCGGATCCTCGTCCGCGCCCTCACGCATGAAGGCGGCCAGGGCGGCGCCGTCGACGAGCCGGTGCCCGTGTTCGTCGCGCACGGCGGACAGGCGCCCGGAGTCCACCCAGCGGCGGACCGTGTCACCGCTCACGCCGACGAGTTCGGCGACCTCGCTGATACGGAAATTCGGCACGAGGCAAACGTATCCCTCGCAGATGCCTATGGAAAGGGGGAAAAGCCCTCGCGTGTGCCCAGGGCGTCCCCGTGACGCGGACGGGCACCGGCTCCCAGCGAACGCCGCACGTCACGCCATGTCACCTCGGGGTCGTGCCAGCACTACTCCGCCTCCACGTGGTCGTGTCATCGCCGTCCTTCCACCGAAGACCTAACGTGGAGGAGGATCGGAGGGAGGACGGGGCGCATGGCGACCACGCGACCGGTGACGGCCATGACGTGGCTGAAACCGGTGTTCGACGGGATCACGGCGCACCGGTCCCCCCGCGAGCGGCTCGTCGCGGTGCTGCACCTGCTCACCTCGCTGGCGCTGTCCCTGCTCTACCTGTTTCCCGCGCTGCTGCTCCTGGTCGGCGCCGACATGTTCTCCCGCGAGCTGTTCGCCCCGCCCGGCGGAGAGTGGCGCTGGGGGATCCTGGCCAACATCCTCATGTTGTGGGGCGGGGTCCTGGCCCCCGCCGCCACTCTGCTGGCCCGGATCAACCGCTGGATCCAGCGGGTCCGCCTGGGCGACACGCCGCTTCCCGTCGTCACCGAGCCCCTCTCGCCCACGCCGGTCGCCCCCTGGCGATGGCTGGTCCTCCTCTACGGCCGCGAGGCGTGGTCGTGCGTCCTGCACAGCACCGTCATCGGCGCCTACGGGCTGGCCGCGGGGGCGCTCGCGCTCGGCCTGGCCGCCTACGGGACCGGCGCGACGCTGGGCGCCCTCATGGGCGTCGGCTACGCGGTGGTGTACGACTCCCTGGCGACGGCCCTCGGCGACCCCCTGATCACCGGCCCGCTCGCCGTCCTCGTCGTCGGCCCGGCGGCCGCGTTCGTCGGCGTGCGGGTCGCCCCGGCGCTGGTGGACCTGGAGAACCTGGTCGTCCGCAGTCCGCTCTTCGACGCCCCCGAGGCGCGGGTGCGCCGCCGCCTGCTCCAGCTGCGCGACAGCCGGCTGCGGATGGTCGACGCCGCCGAAGCCGAACGCCGCCGCATCGAACGCGACCTCCACGACGGCGCCCAGCAACGGCTGCTCGCCGTCACCATGACGCTGACCCGGGCGCGGGCCAAGTTCGACCGCGACCCCGACCAGGCGCGGGCCCTGGTCGAAGAGGCGCGCCAGGAGACCAAGGCCGTCATGGCCGAACTGCGCGAGGTCGCGCGCGGCCTGCACCCCAGGGTCCTCACCGACCACGGGCTGGAGGCCGCCCTGCCCGTGGCCGCCGGGCGCTGCCCGATCCCGGTGCGGGTCGAGGTCGATCTGCCCACCCGCCCCTCGGCGCGCGCCGAGGGGGTCGCCTACTACGTCGCCTGTGAGGCGCTCACCAACGTCGCCAAGCACGCGGACGCGTCCACGATCACGGTCCGCGCCGAGCGCGTGCGCCGGCGCGCCGGCGACCTGCTGCGGCTCACCGTCACCGACGACGGGCGGGGCGGCGCCGACCCCGACCGCGGGACCGGGCTGCACGGCCTGTGGGACCGGGTCGACGCGGTCGACGGCGCGCTGAGCGTCGACAGCCCCGAGGGCGGAGGGACCGTCCTCACCGCCGACATCCCCTGGGAGGCATAGACGTGCGCGTCATCGTCGCGGAGGACTCCGTGCTGCTGCGCAGCGGCATGGTCAAGCTCCTGGAGGACGAGGGGATCGAGGTCGTCACCGCCGTGGGGGACGCCGAGGAACTGCTCGCCGCCGTCGAGCGGCACCCCGACGTGGACCTGTGCATCGTCGACATCCGGATGCCCCCCACCTACTCCGAGGAGGGCATGCACGCCGCGGTCCGCATCCGCCGCGAGCATCCCGGGGTGGCGGTGGTGATGCTCTCCCAGCACGTGGTCGAACGCTACGCCGCCGAACTACTGGGCGGCGGCTCCGGCCGGATCGGCTACCTGCTCAAGGACAGGGTCGCCGACATCGAGGAGTTCGTCGTGACCCTGCGCCGCGTCGCCTCGGGAGGCGCGGCCATCGACCCGGAGGTGGTGGCACAGCTGCTCAGCCGTAACCGGGACAGCGCCCTCGACCGGCTCAGCCCGCGCGAGGGCGAGGTGCTGGCCGCGATGGCCGAGGGACTCAACAACGCCGGCGTCGCGGCCCGGCTCTTCGTCTCGGAGCGCGCCGTCGAGAAACACATCAGGGCCATCTTCACCA
Organism: Marinactinospora endophytica; assembly: GCF_054780875.1. Classification (NCBI taxonomy): domain Bacteria; kingdom Bacillati; phylum Actinomycetota; class Actinomycetes; order Streptosporangiales; family Nocardiopsidaceae; genus Marinactinospora; species Marinactinospora endophytica. The sequence continues at coordinate 536,449 of NZ_BAAGVM010000002.1, forward strand.
AACTCGACCTGGGCCACGACGACCACGAGCACCGCCGCGTACTGGCGGTCCTGCAATACCTGCGCGGGGGCGCCCCGCACGACCCAGATTCCGCGCCCGCCGGCCCCGGGGGCGCGTTCCCGACGGACCCGAGGCAGGGGAGACCATGACGTTCACCGGTCGGGGGCTGTACGCCTCCTCCAGCAAGGAACCACGCGGGCGCAGGAGCGGCTGGCTGTTCATCGGCGCGGTCGTCGGCGTCGTGGCGCTGATCGTCGCCGCGGCCAGCGTCCTGTCCTCCTTCTCCACCAACCACGCCGAGCGCGTCGACTCCTTCGACGGGGCCGCGCGGGTGGTCATCCAGAACCGGACCAACGGCGACGTGGAGATCACCGGAACCAGCGGCGACCAGGTCGTCGTCGGGCGGGAGGCCCGCGAGTCGCCCGTCACCGAGGTCGCGGAGCGGGTCGGCATGGAGGGCGACGAGGTGCGGGCCACCGCGAACTGCGACGGGTGGCAGATGTTCGGGGGCTGCGCCGTCGACTACTCCGTCGAGGTGCCCGAGGGCGTCGAGGTGGTGGTGGAGAGCGAGACCGGCGACGTCGAGGTCGAGGGGGTCGCCGCCAACATCACCGTCACCGCCGGAACCGGCGAGGTCGAGCTGTCCGGTGTCGAGGGCGACCTGGATCTGCGGACCACCACTGGCGAGATCAGCGCCGAGGGCCGTGGCGAGGTGGTCCGCGCCACGAGCACGACCGGTGACATCGACCTGGAGGATTTCACCGCCACCACCGCCGAGGTGCGCGCCACGACCGGCAACATCGACGCGCCCGGCGGCTTCACCACCCTCACCGTCGCGGCCACGACCGGGGAGGTCCACGTCGGCACGGCGTCGCCCTTCGAGCGGATCTCGGTTCAGACCACGACCGGTGACGTCATGGTCCAGGTGCCCGCGGGCGAGTACGACGTCATCGGCGACTCCGGGACCGGTGACCGCGACATCCACGTGCGCGTGGACCGCAACGCGGAGCAGGTGATCGACGCCTCCACGAGCACCGGGTCGGTCACCGTCGAGACCGACTGACGCCTGTTCCCCGTCCCCGTCCGGCGCGCCGGACGGGGACGGGGACGAACGCGCCGTTGCCTTTCGGGGCCGGCCTAGGCGGCCGGTCCGCGGTCCCGTCCCGGTGGGGGCGGCGCGCGCCGGGCCGGGCCGCGTCGCGGCCCCGGCCGGGCGGACGCCTCTTCCGGCCGGGGGAAGGCCGTCCCCACTCGCCCCGGTTCGCCGACCACCTCGCGCAGGTCGGCGTCGAGCCGACGGGTGAGACCGCGCCGGTCCAGCAGTTCCAGCAGGGGGACGGCGACCCGGCGCGACGTCGCCAGGGCGCGGCGGGCGGCGCTCACGGTGAACGGCTGCGGGAGGCGGGACAGTTCGGCGTGCGCCTGCTCGACGGCCCCGGGCAGCAGGACGACCCCCTCGGCGACGCGCATCAACCGTCCGGCCCGCACCGACGCCGCGATCTCGCGGGGACCCAACCCGAGCTCGGCCAACCGGGGCGTGTCGGGCGCCGCGAAGGGGGCGCGGCGCAGGTCGCGGGCGAGCCGTTCCAGGCTCCCGCGCACCCGGGGCGGCAGGTCCCCCACGGCGTCGGGGGACAGCACCCGGCCCTCGCGCACCTCCAGCCCGCACTCCCGGGCCAGGAGCGTCACCAGACGCGGGGCGGGCAGCCCCAGCTCGCGCCGCACCTGTTCGACGGGCGGCCCCGGCTCCAGGGGGCGGTGCCCCCGCCAGGCCGCGACCACGGACCCCAGACGCGACCGCAGCCGCGCCCACGCCTCGGGGGCGACGTGGAAGCCGGCGCGCACCTCGCCCAGCGCGGGCAACCCCAGCACCCGGGGCTCGCCGACCGGGACGAACCCCGACCGGAGCAGCCGGGAGCGCGCGGCCTCGCGCGCGCCACCCGCCACGATCGCCGCCAGCTCGGCGGCGCGCCGGGCCGGGGCGCCACGGTGGCGCAACGGCGGCGGGTCGACGTCCAGCACCCGGACCCCGGCCACGATCCGGTGCGCGCCCGGGTCGCGCAGGAGAGCGGTGTCGCCGAAGCGCAGTGGCAGCGGCCGGGCCAACCGCAGCCGTGCCCACGCCGCGCCCAGGGGGCGCGTCTCCACCGGGACCGCCGCCGACCCCACGTGCAGCATCGCCTGCCGGGGCGGGGGCGCCTCCGCAGCGCCGCGCAGCTCCACGTCGATAGCGTCGGTCAACCGCCAGACCCCCGGGGAGAGCAGGGCGTCGCCCCGCCGCACGCGGGACCGTTCGACGCCGCGCAGGTTCAACGCGACCCGGGCCACCGCCCTTTGCTCGGCGACGGCCTCGCCCAGCGACTCCACCGCGCGGACCCGGACCTGCTCGCCGGTGGAGGAGAGCAGCAGCGTGTCACCCGCGCGCACCGTCCCGGCGCCCAGCGTGCCGGTGACCACGGTCCCCGAGCCGCCGACGGTGAACGACCGGTCCACCCACAGTCGCACGTCCGCGTCCGGATCGGCGGGGGGAAGCCGCCCCACCAGCGCGTCCACGCCGGCGCGCAGCTCGGCCATCCCCTCGCCGGTGACCCCGCTGACCACGACGGAGGGGATCTCGCCCAGCGTCGTCGCCGCGATCCGCTCCAGCGCCACGCGGCGCGCGGGAGTGGGGTCGGCGAGGTCGGCCCGGGTCACCACGAGCAGTCCGTGCCCCACCCCCAGCGCGTCGAGCGCGGCCAGGTGCTCGGCGGACTGCGGCATCCACCCGCCGTCCGCGGCGACCACGAACAGGACGGCGGGGACCGGCCCCAGGCCCGCGAGCGTGTTCGGGACGAACCGCTCGTGCCCGGGCACGTCCACGAACGCGACCCGGCGTCCCGACGGCAGCCGGGTCCAGGCGAACCCGAGGTCGATGGTCAGACCCCGTTCGCGTTCGGCCCGCCAGCGGTCCGGTTCCATTCCGGTCAGGGCGCGGACCAGCGTGGACTTGCCGTGGTCGACGTGGCCCGCGGTCGCGACGACGTGCATCGGCCCCCCTCGGGTCGCCCCCTCAGAGGGGGACGGGGCGTGTCCGCACGTCCTGGCGCCAGACGTGCACGAGGACGCTGTTACCCACCGCGAGCGCGCCGAACACACCGGCCAGAACGGGTTCGCCGATGGCGGCCAGGCCGGCGGTGGCACCGCCGAACACGAGGAGTTCGATGAGGAGCCGTCCCGGCAGCGGCAGGAACATCTCGGCGCCCGGAGCGACGAACATGGCCCAGGCGACGGCGGCCATCAAGGGGGTGGCCATGGCCAGCCCGACCTTGCCGGGGATGCCGTCGCCGGCCTCGAACCCCCAGAAGGCGAGGGCGACCATGGCGCACAGCTCCAGGGTGAAACGCAACGTGGAGTTGAGCGCGCGCGCCACCACCCGGGACGGCCGGAGCCGTTGGGGCTGGTCGGCCGGCGCGGTGACGGCCGCGGTGGGGGTGGTACGCCCGCACAGGTCCAGGCCGCTCCCGGCCCGGGTGAGCCTTCGCGGGCCGGCCGGGTGGGGGAGGTGGCCGCGGGACAGCCGGCAACGGGGGGCGTGGTCGTGGCCGCGGGGAAGGCGACGGTGACCGGCGTGCGGGGCCGTCGCGAGGGGGTGGGGGGTGCGGGCGGCGGCGCGGTGGGGGAGGCCGCCGTGCCGGGAGCACCAGGGCAGTCGCTGGTCGGGCAGGCGCGAACCGTGGACGAAGTTGCGGCTCACGCGGCCCACGCTCCCAGCGTGGTCGAAGGGAGGAGGGACCGGGAGGCGCCGGGGGGCGCGGTGATGAGGGTCATCGCGGGTCCGTGGGGTCGGGTCGGGGGCGGAAGGGACGAGGACCGTGGACAGCGGACATCAGGCGCTACCGTCCACGGCGACGGGGGAGACAGAGACAGGGGCGAGGTGGCGGCCCGCCGCCAGCACCGCGGCGGCCAGGTCCTCCTCTTCGGCCGGCGCCACCGTGCGCAGATCGAGTAGGCAACGGGAGCGCCGGACCCGTCCCACGACGGGGACCGGGCGGGACGCGCGCAAGGGGGCGGCGAAGGCGGCCGGCAGGCTCACGGCCGCGCTGGGCAGCTCCACTCCGGGGGCCCCGCCGCCGCCCACGGCCGCCTGAGAGCGTTCGGCGCGGGCGTCCAGTCCCGCGCGCCGGAACCGGGTGGCGAGCGCGGCGGCGCGCGCGGACAACTCGGCGACGGGCGTTTCCAGCCGGGCGCGTACGGGGGGCGCGGGGCCGCGCAGCGTTGCTTCGAGCGCGGCCAGCGTCAGCTTGTCCACGCGCAGGGCACGCGCGGTGGGGTGCCGCCGTAGCCGTTCGACCAGGTCGGCGGCTCCGAACAGCAGGCCGCACTGGGGGCCGCCGAGGAGTTTGTCCCCGCTCGCGGTCACCAGCGCGGCACCGGAGCGCAGCGCCGAGGTGACATCGGGCTCCCGGGGCAGTAGCGGGTCGGGGGTCAGCTGGCCCGAGCCGACGTCGACCACGAGCGGGACGCCCAGCCCGGCCAGCTCGGCGGTCTCCGGGGCCGACGTGAACCCGGTGATCCGGAAGTTCGACGGGTGGACCCGCAGGACGAACGCGGTCCGCGTTGTGACGGCCGCCGCGTAGTCGTCCACGGTCGTGCGGTTGGTCGTGCCGACCTCGCGCAGCACGGCGCCCGCGCCGGTCAGGAGGTCGGGCAGCCGGAAGCCGTCACCGATCTCGACCATCTCGCCGCGGCTCACGACGATCTCACCGCCGTCGCCGGCGAGCGCGAGCGCGCACAGCAGCAGCGCGGCGGCGTTGTTGTTGACCACGTGCACCGCGGCGGCCTCGGGCACGGCCTCGGCCAGGGCGGCCAGGGCGCCCCGGCCGCGCCGGGCGCGTTCGCCGCTGGCCAGGTCGAACTCGACGTCGCAGGCGCCCGCGGCGGCGGCGACGGCCTCCCGCGCCGCGCGGGAGAGCGGTGCGCGGCCCAGGTTGGTGTGGACGAGGACACCGGTGGCGTTGATGACGGGGCGCAGGGACGCCGCGGTGGCCGGCAGGGCCGCGACGGCCGCCGCGACGACCTCCTCGGGCGGGATCTCGCCGGCCCGGGCACGCCGCTGCGCGGCGGCGACCGCGGACTTCACCGTGGAACGCCCCAGGATCCGTTCGGCCTCGGCGAGGCGGGGATCGGCGAGCACGGCGTCGGTGCGCGGGACACGTCTGCGAAGGTCGGTCACGACGGTTGCTCCCGGGAAGGGATGGCGGAGGCGGACGGGAATCGAACCCGCCAGCGGCAGGTGCTGTCGCTCAACGGTTTTGAAGACCGCGCCGGTCACCAGACCGGGTACGCCTCCCCGAGGGGAGGGGCGTTCGTCCTCTGTCATTCTGCTGTACCGGACGCCTTTACGGCGAGCCGACGGGCCATATTCTTCTCAACCGAATTTCGGGTCGCGGTGGTATGTCCTACAGTTCGTTAGCGCGTGCGGAACCGACTCGGATAGCGGGGGCCATGGAAGCAACGACGCTCGCAGAGGTCTGGCAGGACGTCTTCCTCACCCAGAGCCCGCCCCCGCAGTGGGTGGTGATCGCCTCGGCCGCGGTCGCGCTGGCCGCGGTACTGGTCCGGGGACCCTGGCGGATCGCCCGCAACGTGGTGACGATCGCCCACGAGGGCGGCCACGCTCTGGTGGCCCTGCTCAGCGGACGCCAGCTCACCGGGATCCGCCTGCACTCCGACACGTCGGGGGTGACGGTCTCGCGCGGGCGCCCCGAGGGGATCGGGATGGTGCTCACCGTCGCCGCGGGGTACGTGACCCCCTCGCTGGTCGGACTGGGCGGGCTGCTCCTCCTGCTCGCCGACCGCATCACCGCGCTGCTGTGGATCAGCATCCTGCTGCTCGCCGCGATGCTGCTGCTCATCCGCAACGTCTACGGCGTGATCTCGGTGGTGGCCACCGGGGCGCTGGTCTTCCTGATCTCGTGGTTCACACCCGAGGAGGTGCAGGGCGCGTTCGCCTATCTCTTCACCTGGTTCCTCCTGTTCGCGGGGGTGCGTCCGGTGTTCGAGCTCCAGGCCCAGCGCCGCAGGCAACCCTCGCCCCACTCCGACGCCGACCAGCTCGCCCGGCTGACCGGACTGCCGGGGACCGCGTGGGTGATGGTGTTCGGGCTGGTCAACGTCGCGGTGCTGGCGTTCGGCGGGTGGCTGCTCCTGCTGTGACCGTGGGGGCGGGGAGGGCGCCACGGGAGCTCCCGCGGCGCCCTCGGCGCGATCTCAGCCCTGTCCGGGGGCGTCCAGGGGCTCGGCCAGCGCGCTGTCCACCGTGGGGACCACGGGGATGCGCGTGTCCAGGGCGGTGACGTGCAGGATCTGCGCGACACGCTCGGAGGCCGAGGCGACGAACAGGCGGCTGTGCCGCTCCTTCGCCGCCTTGTGGCACTGGATGAGTACGCGCAGTCCGCTGGAGTCGATGAACCTCAACAGGTCACAGTCGAGGACGACACGCCCGTGGGGGCGTTCCGAGACCGCGTCCAGCACCGCGGTGCGGAACTCGTCCTCGGTGGCGATGTCGACCTCTCCCTCCAGGACGAGAACGGTCCCGTCGTCATGGGTACGGCTGGTGATCTTCAGCGCGGGCATGCTCGCTCCGGGGTGGTACGCCAATGCCGTTGCCCGGCCAGATGGCGAGGCGGTCCGAACACGGCCCCTGCGGGGGCGTCCGGCGGGGCCGCGGGACAACGTGTCCACGGGCGCGCCGTTAGGGCGGGGATGCTTTCTCATGTTTCCTGGTACCCCTCATGCCGACATCGAGGATGTGTCGGACACGTGTGAAGTCATCGTCGTCGGCCGATGTGGCTCTCGACTGTGGCTCGGGCGGCCAGGTCCGGTCTGACTCCGGCGGGAAGGCCCAGTAGACGGCTTGTGTGTTACAAGCGTTCGCCCGTTGATTCCTAGGACACTCGAAACAAGCATCCGTCCCCGGACATTACCACAATGGGGATCAATGGATCCGTGAATTCGACGACTCCGCTTCTAACCCCGATCGGACCTCCTCATCGGGGGCCGAGGCGGGTGGACACTCGCGTCGCAGGACCCACGTGCACGCGGCCAGGGTGAGGGGGACCGCGACGGTCAACGCCAGCGCCGGGATCGCGATCCCCGAGTCGTTGACCGCGAACCCGGCCAACGCGGTCACCAGGGAACCGGTCAGCCCGGCCCGCAGCGTCGGGGCGTACTCGTAGACACGCTGGAGCGCCCCCATCCGCCAGTCCGTCGGCTTGTTCAACACCGCGAACAGGAACAGCAGCGCGCACGCCGACAACAGGGTCATCTGCCAGTTGCCCAGCGTCCCCAGCATGGCGCCGAGCTTGCGCGACACCACCGTCCACGCCTCGCCCTCGACCACCTGCGCCGCGAACAGGCCGAAGTGGCTGCGCTGGTTGGCCGGGCGCAGGTAGTCCAGGTAGGACAGCGCGGCGATCACCACGACCGCCATGCTGCTGACGGTGAGCAGCCGCAGCGCCGTGACCCGGCGGCCCGCGATCATCAGGACGGTCACCGCCAGGCCGGGGACCAGCGCGATCACACCGCCGAAGTCGGTTCCCAGCCCCGGCCAGCCGATGACGAACAGCGTCGCGAGGCCCACCGTGATCGCCACCGCCACCGCCCACGTGCGGTGTCCGCGGGCCAGCAGGATGTGCGCGATCCCGGCGACGGTCATCAGCATGCCCGTGGCGAAGGTCGCGAAGGCGATGTTGCCCAGGCCGTAGAAGCGTCCGGCCACGATCGGGGTGTAGCCGGTCGGCGAGTTCATCTGGAGGTTCGCGCCGGTGCACATGTCGACGAAGAGCACCACCGTGGTGATCGCCGCCACGATCGTGGTCGGCGCGAGGATGTCGCGCCGCCACGGCCCGGCCATCGCCACCGACACGACCAACACGTCGGCCAGCAGCACACAGGCCGGCAACGCCAGTTCGGGGACCGCCGCCGACCACCAGGGGATCAGGTTGGCGAGGTAGCTCGACACCGGGAACGCCGCGCCGCCCAGCGCGACCACCCGCGTCACCGACAGCGCCAGGGCGCGTTTCTTGCGGTCGCGGCCACCGTAGCGCTTGAGGGACAGGGCCGCCGCAGCGTAGATGAGCAGCTGGAGCGCCACCAGGCCGCTGAAGAAGCCCGCCATCAACGACTCGACGACCTTGGCGGCGGTGTTGAACTCCACCAGCGACTCCACCGCCGCCTCGAAGTCCCCCGGGCGGGCGGTCTCGTCCCAGGCGCGTCCGACCATCCGCGACGGCGCCTCCAACCCCAGCGCGTGCAACAGCGTGGTGGTCAGGTCGGTGAGGGTCACCAGGCCCGCGCGGCGGGTGGACTCCGACGTCAGGTAACCGCGGTCGTAGTCCTCCCCGTTCGGGCCGATCCCGTGCAACAGCGCCGCGTTCAGGTTGGAGGCCCCCGCCTCGACGGACACGCCCGCCACGGCGAGGGTGGAACCGGGGGGCAGGTCCGCCAGGACCGTCCCCAGCTGCTCGTCGACCGAGGCGAGCCGTTCCAGCCGGTCGGCGTCTTGGACGGGGTCGGGTTCGGGTTCCTCGGCGTCGCTGGCGGCGGCGTCCTCGGCGTCGACCTCGGCGTCGGGGTTGACCGGCAGGTCGAGGTAGAGGTCGGCCAGGTCGTCGAGCTCGATGACGACGAGGGCGGGGCCCTCCCAGTCCTGGGCCCGCAGGGATCCGACACCGTTGAAATAGCGGTCGACCCGTCCCTCGCTGTCCGCGACGGCCAGGGCGGCTCCGGGACCCACGGCCATCGTGGTCCCGCCGGCCGCGTGCACGGTGTCGCCGAGGAGGCCGACCCGCGCGGCGAACTTGGAGTCGGCGTTGTAGGCGATGTGCTCGGTGTAGTCGGGGATGAACGCGCCCTCGCCCTCGCGTTCGGGGACGCGGGGCAGCTCGCAGATGGAGTAGGTCTGGCGTTCGCTGGAGGCGCGTTGACCGGCCGAGACGCTCAGCCAGCCGTCCACGGGGCACGTGCGCGAGGTCGCCGTGCGGATCGACATGTTGCCGATGGCGCTGTCCTGGGCGAGCCGCCACAGGTGCGGCATGGTGTCGGCGTCGATCTCCTCCCACATCAGCCCGGGCACGCCGACGAGCACGACCGGGCCGACCGGGGGGTCGGCCACGGGGTCTCTGGCCAGGGCGGGGGCGGCGATCGACGACAGCGCGGTCAGCAGCGCCGCCAGGACGACCGAGAGCCGAGACCACCTCTTCCGATGCGTCACCGAGCGAACCCCCTCCGCGTTCCCGGCAGTCCCCGTCCCACACTAACCGCCGGGACGAGGTGACCGGGGGATGAGCCCTAGACGCGCAATCCGTCGAAGGCGACCGACGCGAGCGCCTCGGCGAGCGCGGTCGCGTCCAGGCCGCGTTCCGGCCGGTACCACTCGACGATCGAGTTCACCATGCCGAACAGCAGCCGGCCCGCCAGGGCCGGGTCGATGTCGGGGCGGATGTCGCCCTCGGCGACCCCCTGGCGCATCAGGGCGCCGACGAAGTGGTCGAACTCGCGCCGCCGCTCCAGCGCCCGCCGCTCCACCCCGGTGTTGCCCCGCACCCGCAACAGGAGGGTGACGTGGGGCAGCTCCTCGACGAGGACCCGGACGCTGCCGCGCAGGACGTGGTCCAGCCGGCTGATCGCCGGGCCGTCGGTCGCGCCGGGTTCGCGGGTCACCGCGAACAGGGCGTCCAGCGCCCGGTCCAGCGACTGGCGCAGCAGCTCCTCCTTGCCGGCGACGTGGTGGTAGATCGCCGACTTCGTCACGCCCAGCGCGCGGGCGAGGTCCTCCATGCTGGTGCCGTCGTAGCCGCGTTCGTTGAACACCCGGACGGCCACGCGCAGCACGGATTCGGCGTCGTGGCCGGGGCGGCCGGAGCGTCGGCGGAGGGGACCTGAGGCGGGAGAGACGGACACAGCTCCCCATGTTCTCAAACACGGTGCCCTGGCGTGGCCGGCCGAGCCGGGCACCGGGGCGGGTCAACGGTGGCGGTGGTCCACGACGCGGCGGAGCTTGCCCACCGAGCGTTCCAGCGTCTGCGGGGCGACGACCTCGACGTCCGCGGTCACCCCCAGGTGCTCCTTGATCGCGTGCCGCAGCGCGGGGCCGGCCGCGTCCGCGTCGCCCGCGTCCGGGCGGTGCTCCACCCGCACGGTCAGCTCGTCCATCCGGTCCGGCCGGGTCAGCACGAGCTGGAAGTGCGGGGCGAGCGCGGGCACGCGCAGCACCAGTTCCTCGATCTGGCTGGGGAAGAGGTTGACCCCGCGCACGATCAGCATGTCGTCGCTGCGCCCGGCCACCCGGCCCATGCGCCGCATCGACGGCCGGGCCGTGCCCGGGAGCAGGCGCGAGAGGTCGCGGGTCCGGTAGCGGACGATCGGCAGCGCCTCCTTGGTGAGGGAGGTGAACACGAGTTCGCCGGTCTGCCCGTCGGGGAGCGGGGTGTCGCCCAGCGGGTCGACGATCTCGGGCAGGAAGTGGTCCTCCCACACGTGGGGACCGTCCTTGGTCTCCACGCACTCGCCGGCCACCCCGGGGCCCAGGACCTCCGAGAGCCCGTAGATGTCCACCGCGTCCAGGGCGAACGTCTCCTCGATCTCGGCGCGCATGTCCTCGGTCCACGGCTCCGCGCCGAGGATCGCGGTGCGCAACGACGTCGTGCGGGGGTCGATCCCCTGCCGGCGGAACTCGTCGGCGATCGTCAGCAGGTAGGAGGGGGTGACCATGATCGTCTCGGGGCGCAGGTCCTGGATGAGTTGCACCTGGCGGGCGGTCTGACCGCCCGACATCGGGATGACGGTGCAGCCCAGCCGTTCGGCGCCGTAGTGCGCCCCCAGGCCGCCGGTGAACAGGCCGTAACCGTAGGCGACGTGGACCTTCTCGCCGGGCCGCCCGCCGGCCGCGCGGATGCAGCGCGCGACGAGTTCCGCCCACGTCTCCAGGTCGCCCCGGGTGTAGCCGACGACGGTGGCCTGCCCGGTGGTGCCGCTGGAGGCGTGGACGCGCGCCACCTGGTCCATGGGGACGGCGAAGGCGTCGAAAGGATAGGCGTCGCGCAGGTCCTGTTTGGTGGTGAAGGGGAAGCGGGCGATGTCGTCGAGCTCACGGCAGTCCTCGGGGACCACCCCGGCGGCCTCGCACTTGCGCCGGTAGAAGGGCTGGGCGTCGTAGGCCCGGCGCAGTGTTCGACGCAGAAGCCGGAGCTGGTGCTCGCGTAGGACCTCCGGCGGCGCGGTCTCCAGCGGGTCGGCGCCGCCGGCCGCGGGGGCGGGGCGGGGAAGCGGGGGGACGACGGCGCGCGGGGTGGCCTGCTCGGTCATCGACCTTCCACCCTCCGGGGGAGTTCTCGGCTGCGGCCCCGGAACTCGGCGACGACGGCGCCGTCGTCGCGCGCGACCGTGACGTCGTAGACGCCGTTGCGGCCGTAGCGGGTGCGTTCGGTGGCCGTGGCGACGAGGAGGTCGCCACCGTGGACGGGGGCGGCGAAGACGATGTCGGCGCCGGCCGCGACCGTTGTCGTCCCGTGGCTGTTGCAGGCGGCGGCGAAGGCGGTGTCGGCGAGGAGGAAGACGTATCCGCCGTGGCAGGTGCCGTGCCCGTTGAGCATGCCCGCGCCGACCCGCATCGTGGCGCGGGCCCGGCCGGGGGCGACGTCGTGGACGTCGATGCCCAGCCCGGTGGAGGCGGTGTCGCGGGCCAGCATCGCCGCGACCGCCGTCTCGGCCGCTCGTCGTGGGTCCGTCGTCCTCGTGTCCGCTGCCACGCGTCCCCGCCTCCCGTGTCCGCCGTCCCTTGCGTACTTAACGAACGGTCGGTTAGTAATACACCTAAGGGAAACATCCCCGGCAGGTGATCTGTCAAGGGGCGGCACCGTCCGCCGAGGCACCGGAGATTGCAGGAGACGGATCGTGGGCAACGTCATCACCACACCGGCCGAGTTCTTCGAGCGGCACGGCGGCACCCTGGAGCAGGCCGTCGCCGCGATCCGCGGCCGGCACTTCTGGACGCCCTACCCCGAGTCGCCCAGCCCGAAGGTCTACGGCGCGGAAGCGGCCGAACAGGGGCGGGCCGCGTTCGAGGCCCACCTCGACCGCGACTTCCCCCTCGACGGGCCGGGCCGGGACGAGCGCGTCGTCACCGAACGCTCCCCCTACGGCGTCGAACTGGGCGTCGGCTACCCGCACGCCGGCGCCGACGCGCTGATCTCGGCCGCCTCGAAGGCGCTGCCCTCCTGGCGCGACGCCGGCGTCCGGGCGCGCACCGGCGTGTGCCTGGAGATCCTGCACCGGCTCAACGCGCGCTCGTTCGAAATGGCCCACGCCGTCCAGCACACCACCGGACAGGCGTTCGTCATGGCCTTCCAGGCGGGCGGCCCCCAGGCGCAGGACCGCGGCCTGGAGGCCGTCGCCTACGCCTACGACATGATCACCCACTACGCCGAGACGGTGCGCTGGGAGAAACCCCAGCGCAAGGGGGGGCCGCTGGTGATGGACAAGCGGTTCGCCGTGGCGCCGCGGGGGCTCGCGCTCGTCATCGGCTGCGCGACCTTCCCGACCTGGAACTCCTACCCCGGCCTGTTCGCCAGCCTCGTCACCGGCAACCCGGTCATCGTCAAACCCCACCCGCGCGCCGTGCTGCCGCTGGCGATCACCGTCGCGGTGGCCCGCGAGGTGCTGGCCGAGGCCGGACTCGACCCCGACACCGTGCTGCTGGCGGCCGAACGGCCCGAGGAACGGCTCGCGGCCGACCTCGCCACCCGCCCGGAGGTGCGGGTCATCGACTTCACCGGTTCGACCGCCTTCGGGAACTGGCTGGAGGCCAACGCCACCCAGGCGTTCGTCAACACCGAGAAGGCCGGCGTCAACCCCGTCGTGATCGACTCCACCGACGCCTACGCCGGCATGCTGGGCAATCTCGCCTTCTCCCTGTCGCTGTACAGCGGGCAGATGTGCACGACCCCGCAGAACCTGTTCGTTCCGAGCGGGGGGATCGCCACCGACGAGGGGGTCAAGTCGCCCGCCGCGTTCGCCGCCGACCTCGCCGCCGCGGTCGAACGCCTGCTCGCCGATCCCGCGCGCGCCGTCGGGATCCTCGGGGCCATCGCCAGCGACGAGATCCTGGCGCGGCTGGAGAACGCCGGGTCCCTCGGCGAGACGGTTCTGGCGCCGCGCCCCGTCGCCCACCCCGACTTCGAGAAGGCGACGGTCCGGACGCCGGCGATCGTGCGCGTGGACGCCGGACGCGACGACGTGTTCGGCCGCGAGCACTTCGGCCCGGTCTCCTTCGTCGTCGCCACCGACGACACCGACCACGCGCTGCGCCTGGTCCGCTCGACCGTGGGCGAGAGCGGCGCGCTCACCGCGTCGGTCCACTCCACCGACGAGCGCGTCCTCGACGCGGCGCGGCGGACGGCGCTGGAGGCCGGGGTGAACCTCTCGGAGAATCTCACCGGGCAGGTCTTCGTCAACCAGTCCGCGGCGTTCAGCGACTACCACGGGACCGGCGCCAACCCGGCGGCCACGGCCTCGCTCACCGACCCGGCGTTCGTCGCCGGCCGCTTCTCCTTCGTGCAGTCGCGCCGGCCCGTCTGAATCCGACCCCGCGCGGGCGGGCTCCCCGGAGCCCGCCCGCGCGCCGGTGAGAAGGGGCGGGTCAGTCGCGGGGCAGCCGGAGGGTCGGGTCGGCGGGGCCGCGGTGGCGCCCGCTGCGCTGCTGCGGGATCGGCGTCCCCGCGGGCTGCGTGGTGTAACCGGTGCCGGGCAGCGTCCCGTCCCCGCGCCTGGGGCGCTGCCGCGCGCCTCCGGCCGGTCCGACACCGTCGGGCGCGTGGGACCCCGGCCGCCGTGTCCGGGCGCCGGCGCCCACGCTGCCCAGCAGGGACGCGATCGCCAGGCCGGCGACGAGGTTGATGGTGGCGGTGGTGACCTGGGTGGCCAGCGGGGCCTCCTGGGCGAAGGGGCCGACGGCCGCTATCACCACGGCCAGTCCGATGATCCAGCCGAAGAACGCCAGTGGACGCGGCGCGCTGACCAGCAACAGGTGCAGGAGCGCGGTGGCCAGCAGGGCCGACAGGGCGGCCAGCGCGGCGTACACGCCGGTTCCGGCGTCGCCGAAGTACCCCGCCTCCTCCGGCGCGAGGACGGGAACGCCCAGGACGCCCCGTGCCACGAGTGCGCCGACCAGGACCACCAGGCCGGCCACCACCGCGGTCGCCAACCCGCCCGACCACAACCGGGCGGCGTTGAGCCGCCGTCTACTGTCGCCGTAGCCGTTTCCGCTCATGCCGTTACCCCCCGATACGGCGCCGAACACGGTCACACGCCCCAATACCCCCTGTTTACAGCTCGTAACATAGGGTGATATCGCTTTGAGGTCAGACGTGCGGACCGGCCAGACCGCCCGAGGCGGCGATGTCGGCGGCCAGGGCCGGCATGTCGGCCACCGTCAACTCCGAGACGGTGACCCGGATCCCCGGCTCGCTCTCGGTCCGGAACCGGCTTCCCGGCGAGGTCGCCCAGCCCCGCGCCAGCAGTTGGGCGACCGCGATCGCCTCGTCGGCGACCCGGACCCACACGTTGACACCGGACCGGCCGTGGGCCGCCATCCCGTAACGGGCGAGTTCCGCGATCAGCGCGTCACGGCGATCGGTGTAGGAGCGCGCGGCCCGGCCGGCGTCCACCACCCCCGAACGCCACAGCTCCACGAACGTCTCCTGGAGGACGTGGCTCACCCAGCCCGGTCCCAGGCGCTGGCCCGCCCGCACCCGGTCGACGGTCACCGGATCACCGGCGAGCATCGCCAGCCGGAGGTCGGGGCCGTACCCCTTGGCCACCGAGCGCACCACCGCCCAGCGGTCGGTGGCCCCGGCGACACACCAAAACGGCGTGTCGACGAACCCGAAACCGTGATCGTCCTCGACCGTCAGCACGTGAGGGTGCCCGCGCAGCAGCTCCCGCAGCTCCGCGGCGCGTTCGCGGCCCAGCGCCGCTCCGGTGGGGTTCTGGGCGCGGCAGGTCAGCACGGCGGCGCGGGCGCCGGCCCGCAGCGCCGCGGCCAGCGCGTCGGGGAGCGGTCCCTCGTCGTCCACGCGCACGGGCAGCCGGCGCAGGCCGAGGGAGGCCACCAGGTCGAGCTCGCTGTGCCAGCCGGGATCCTCCACCGCCACCGCGTCGCCGGGACGCAGCCCCGAACGCAGGAGCCGGTCGATTCCGTCGAGCGCTCCGGAGGTCACGGTCGTCTCGGCGCTGTCCACGCCGTCACCGCCCAGGCAGGCGCGAGCCACCTCGGTCATCTCCGGCAGGACGGGGGGAGCGTCATAGAGCCGGTGGCGTCCGCGCCGCCGGGCGGCGACGGCGGCGAGCGCGTCACCGAGGTCGGGCAGCAGCCGGGGGTCGGGGTTGCCGCTGGCGGCGTCGCGCACACCAGGGGGCAGCACCCCGGTCACGGGCTCGCGCGGCGCTTCGGGCGGCTGGGCCCGCACCCGGGTTCCGCGCCGGCCGGCGGTCTCGACCAGGCCGCGGTCGCGCAACAGCCGGTAGGCCGAGGCGACCGTGTTGGGGTTGACGCCGAGCTCCCTGGCCAGATCCCGGATCGGGGGCAGGACGGCGTCGACGGTCAGTTCCCCGGTGGCGATCGCCCGTTCCACACTGTCCGCGATCTCATGCGATCCACGCCCGGTGATGACCATGGTCCGCATTATCCCCGAGCCGCGCCGCCGGCCGTGTCACGGCCACCGCGCCGGCCGGCCCTCCTCGACGGTGTCCCGCCGGGGCGATCGACGCGTGAGCGAGGACCCGTGCGGACCGGCGGACGTCTCCGCGGCCGGCCTCGGGTCCGGCGGTGGGCGGGGGAGGGCGACAATGTTCGACGGTTCCTCCGCGAGGGCGGGGGCCCGCACGGAAGGGGCACGAGATGGACATCGGACTCGCCGGACGCACCGCGCTCGTACCGGGGGCGAGCAGCGGCCTGGGGCTGGCCATCGCCCGGGCGCTCGCCGCCGAGGGGGCGAACGTCGTCATGGCGGCGCGCCGCGGCGACCTGCTGCGCCGCCACGCCGCCGAGCTGCCCTCGGCGCTGGCCGTCGAGATCGACATCACCGCCCCGGACGCGGCGCGGCGGCTGGTCGGGGCCGCCGTCGAGAGGTTCGGTCAGGTGGACGTCTGCGTGCTCAACGGCGGTGGCCCGGCCCCGGGCACCGCGCTGGAGGCGACCGACGCCGACCTCCTCCGCGCCGTCGAGACCCAGCTGCTCACCCACCAGCGCCTGGCCGCGGCGGTGCTTCCGGGGATGCGCGAACGGGGCTGGGGGCGTCTGGTCGCCGTCGGGTCGGCGTTCGTCCAGGAACCCGCGCCGAACATGGTCGGCTCCAACACCGGGCGCGCGGCGCTGGCCGCCTACCTCAAGACGCTGGCCGCCGAGGTCGCCGCGGACGGCGTCACCGTGAACATGGTGCTGCCCGGCCGGATCGACACCGACCGGGTGGCGCACCTGGACCGGGAGGCGGCGCGCCGGAGCGGACGCACCCCCGAGCAGGTGCGCGCGGACTCCGTCGCCCGCATCCCCGTCGGCCGCCTGGGAACGCCCGAGGAGTTCGCCGCGGTGGTCACGTTCCTGGCCGGGGCCCCGGCCTCCTACGTGACCGGGAGCCAGATCCGCTGCGACGGGGGACTCCTGCGCGCGCTGTGACACCCCGAGCGCGCCGGTCGCCCTCGCCTGGGGCCGGCCGGGCCCCGATCGGTGCCTCGGCACCGGGGCCGACGGTCCGGTACGGCCGACGTCGAGGCGGGCCTATCCCGCGACCTGGCGCGCTCGCCGCGCGGGCACGCCTTCACCGAGAGGTCCGAAGGCCGGGGTCGGCGGGACGGCTGTGAGGGCGTGGTTCTGGTCATCGCTGTGCCGGGGAGCCGGTGCCGGGGGTCCATGCGCTCCCTGGCGTGCCGCTGGGAGGGGCGAGCGTTCCGGGGCTGTTGCGGGGCCGCTCGGCTGCCGGGCTGCTCGGTCTTCGGTGTGGCCGGGCGGGCGTATCCGGTGCCATGACCTCCGAATCCGGCGCCGACCTGGTTCCCCGCCTCGCCGGGGGCCGTGCCGACGGCATGGGAGAGTCGCGGCCGGCGCGCGCTCGGTCGCGCTGAGCAGCGCGACGCTCTGTGGGGGCCTCGCGTCGCCCACCCCGCCGGCGTCGGGGACGGGTTCGGCGGGGTCCACCATGACCCACGGCTTCAGCGCCGGCGACACCCCCGGGCGCGGTCGACCCCATGGCCGGGCCGGCCGGTGTTCGAGGCGTCCGGGTCCTGGCGCATCGCCGAGCGGACGTGCCGAGCCGCACGCCGCGCCGGCTCGTGGTGCCGGCTCCCGGGGCGCGCCAGGTCGCCCACGGCGAGCGGCGGTCGTCCGAGGAGCGCCCCGGACATCGCCGGCGCTCATGGCGCGCCCGCGTCCGCGGGACCATGCCGAGGCGGGCGTGGCGAGGACCGGGGAGGGGGACCGTCCGGTCCGTGGAGGCCGCCCGAACGGGTCAGGCGCTGCTGGACGCGCCGATCCCGGCGGTCTCCCCGGCCCCCTCCGCGGCGTCCTTACCCTCCTGCGGACGTTCCTGCCGGCCGCGCCGCCGGATGGCGCCACGGCGGTCGGAGGCGACGATGAGCGGGGTGCCGGTCTCGGGGTCGGGGATGACCCGGCAGGGCAGCCCGAACACGTCCTCGACCAGTTCGGCGGTGATGATGTCGGCGGGCGCGCCCTCGGCGACGACGCGGCCGTCCTTCATCGTGATGATGTGCGTGGCGTAACGGCACGCCTGGTTGAGGTCGTGCAACACCGCCACCAGCGTGTACTGGCGTTCGTGGTGCAGCTCGGCGCACAGGTCGAGCACGTCCATCTGGTGCGCGATGTCGAGGTAGGTCGTCGGCTCGTCGAGCAGTAGCAGCGGCGTCTGCTGGGCGAGCACCATCGCCAGCCACACGCGCTGGCGCTGTCCGCCGGACAGCTCGTCCACCATGCGGGTGGCGAGGTCGGTGATCCCGGTGGACTCCATCGCCTCGGTGATGATCTGCTCGTCGGCGCGCGACCACTGCTTGAGGAACTTCTGGTGCGGGTAGCGCCCGCGGGCCACCAGGTCGGCGACGGTGATGCCGTCCGGCGCGATGGAGGACTGGGGCAGCAGCCCCAGCCGCCGGGCCACCTCCTTGGAGGGGTAGGAGCTGATGACCTGTCCATCGAGGTGCACGGCCCCCGCGGTGGGCTTGAGCATCCGCGACAGCGCGCGCAGCAGCGTCGACTTTCCGCAGGCGTTGGGGCCCACGATCACGGTGAAGGAGTTGTCCGGGATGGTGATCCCGAGTTCACGGGAGATGACGCGCTGGTCGTAGGCCAGCGTCAGGTTCTCCCCCCACAACCGGGCCGGTTCGGACATGTTCTCTCCTTGTCGCGTTTTCCTGCGGGACGTCACGGTGGAACCCTAGGCGCGGCCGGTGCGCCATTCCCGATACAGCAACCACACCAGGTAGCCGCCGCCGATCACCGAGGTGATCACGCCGACCGGAAGCTGGGTGGGGGCGAGCAGCCGCTGGGCCACCAGGTCCGAGGTGACCAGCAGGAAGGCGCCCATGATGGCCGCGCCGCCCAGGACCGTGCCGTCGGCCCGGGCCAGCCGCCGGACGAGCTGGGGAGCGGCCAGCGCGATGAAGCCGATCGGGCCGGCGACCGAGATCGCCACGCCGGTCAGCGCGCTCGCCGCGACCAGCGCGGCGACCTGGGTGGCCTGGGTGGGCACGCCGAGCGCGTGCGCGGTGTCCTCGCCCATCTCCATCAGGCGCATCCGGGGCCCGAGGGCGAGGAGGACCGGGAGCAGCACGGCGACCCCGATCGCGACCGCGACGACCTGGTCCCAGTCGCGGGCGTTGAGACTGCCGACCAGCCACACCTGGGCGTTGGTCGCGTCGGTCAGGTCGGCGCGGGTGATGAGGTAGTCGCGCACCGACACCAGCATGGCGCTGACGCCGATGCCGACGAGGATGAGCCGGTATCCCTGCACGCCCTTCTTCATGGCCAGCAGGTAGACCAGGGCCGCGGTGGCGACACCGCCGACGATCGCGCCGAGCGACGTCTGGGCCATGGTGCCGTTGAAGACGAGGATCGTCAGCACCGCGCCGGTCGCCGCGCCGCTGGTGAAGCCGATGATGTCGGGGCTGCCCAGGGGGTTGCGGGACAGGCTCTGGAACACCGCGCCGGCCGCGCCCAGGGCCATGCCGACCAGCAGGGCGGTCAGCGCCCGCGGCAGCCGGACCCCCTGGACGAAGAACACGTCCAGGCGTTCGCCCTGGCCGGTGAGCGCGAGCAGCGCGTCGGGCAGCGGGATCTCGTAGTCGCCGACCATGAGGCTGATCGCGAAGACGACCGCCGCCGCCAGGACCAGGCCGAGGTAGACCGTGACCGTGCGGGTCCGCATCCGGAAGGACACGCGGTCGCCGAACAGGCGGACGATCCGTACGGGGGCCTGCTCGTCCTTGGGAGGCTCCGTCCCGCCGGAGGGCGGCGCGGAGCCGGTGAGCGACGCGGTCATAGCTGGGCCATCCTCTTGCGCCGGACCAATGCGATGAAGACGGGGGCGCCCACGAAGGCGGTGATGATCCCGACCTCCAGCTCCCCGTTGGGCAGTACCACCCGCCCCAGAGTGTCGGCGCCGACCAGCAGGATCGCGCCCAGCACCGCCGAGTAGGGGAGTACCCAGCGCTGGTCGGGGCCGACGATCGCGCGGGCGATGTGCGGCACGGTCAGTCCGACGAAGCCGATCGGGCCGGCCGCCGCGGTGGCGCTGCCGCACAGCAGCACGATCGCCACCGCGGTGATCGCCCTGATCTGGTTGATGCGGGCGCCGAGCGCCGCGGCGAGGTCGTCGCCGAGCGCGATCGCGTTCAGGGCGGGGCCCAGGAACAGCGCGATGACGATGCCGATGGCGATGAACGGCAGGACCTGGACGAACAGCCCCATGTCCCGCCCGACGAGCGAACCGACCTGCCAGAACCGGATCTGGTCGAAGACGTAGTCGTCGAGCACGATGATGCCGTGGATGACCCCCTGGAGCACGGCGCCGATGGCGGTGCCGGCCAGCGCGAGCCGGATCGGGGTGGCCCCGCCCCGGCCGCGTGAGCCGAGGAAGTACACGGCGATGGCGGTCAGCCCGGCGCCGGCGAACGCGAACCACACGTAACCGGTCAGCGAGGTGATGCCGAAGACGAAGATCGCGGTCACCACCGCCGCCGACGCCCCGGCGTTGACCCCGAGGAGACCGGGGTCGGCCAGGGGGTTGCGGGTGAGCGCCTGCATGAGCGCGCCGGCCAGGCCGAGCGCGGCGCCGATGAACAGCCCCAGGATCGTCCGCGGCAGCCGGAGCTCGAACACGACGGTCTGGTCGTAGGAGGCGTTGTCGAAGTCCCACAGGGCCGCCCACACGGTGGAGACCGGGATCGACTTGGCGCCCACCGCGATGCTGAGCAGGATGCACAGCCCGAGCGCCCCGAGCGCCGCGAGCAGGCCCACGGTGCGCAGCAGGTGGACCCGGCCCTGGGCGGAGGTGCGCTGTTCGAGGGCGGTCTCGGCGGCGACGCGGTCGTCACCGTCCCCGGTCCCGATGGCGATGGCCGTGGGCCGTTCCAAGGTCATCGCGCGCCGCCCGGACATGGGGGGAGGGCGCGCCGAAACCAATGGGACACCAGGGTCCTCCCGTGTCGACGTCGCTCGAACTTAGTAAAGGCTAACCTATCCTTCAATCGGGAGGAAGTGGGGCATAAGGCTTATGAGACGCAGGTCATGAGGCGTCCGGGGCCTCCCCAGCCACCAGCCGCGGCGGGTCGAACACCCGCACCGGCGGCAACTCCCCCTCGAAACGGCCGACCTCCACCCGTGAGAGCTGCCCGGTGCAGCCGTGACTCAGCGCCGACGTCCCCACGTCATCGGTCAAGACGTTGGGGTTGCCGTGCACGCACGACGCCGCCCACGGCGCCGACGGGTCGAACCACGCCCCCGTCGACAGCTGCACGACCCCGCGCCGGATGCCCGGCTCGATCACCACCCCGGCCAGGCAGCTCCCCCGATCGTTGAACACCCGCACCACGTCCCCCGCGGACAGGCCGCGGGCGGCGGCGTCCTGCGGGTGCACGCGCAGCGGCGCCCGGCCGGCGATCTTCTCCGACCGGCTGTGCGCGCCCATGTCCTGCTGGCTGTGCAACCGACCCTTCGGCTGGTTGGCGACCAGCACCAGGGGCCACTTTCGCGCGGGGTCGCGGTCCGCCCCCTCCCACGGGTCCAACCAGACCGGATGCCCCGGGCAGTCGGCGTAGCCGAAGCCGGCGATCGTCTCGGAGAACAGCTCGATCCGCCCGCTGGGCGTGTGCAGCGGGTTGCCCCGCGGGTCCGCGCGGAAGGCGCCGAACAGGGCGGTCGCCTCGTGCCGGGCGGGCATGTCGATGCCACCCTGCTCCCAGAAGCGGGCGAACGGCGCGACCGGTTCGGCCAGGCCGGCCCGCCACTCCTCGTAGATGTGCTCCAGCCACTCCGCGGCGGAGCGCCCCTCGGTGAACGCCTTCTCCACGCCCAGCCGCCGGGCCAGGTCGGTGAAGATCGCGTACTCGTCGCGCGCCTCGCCGTGCGCCGGCACCACCCGCCGCATCACGCGCAACCGCAGGTCGCCCCGGCTCGCGGCGATGTCGTCACGTTCCAGCGTCGTGGTGGAGGGCAGCACGATGTCGGCGTGGCGCGCGGTGGACGTCCAATGGGTCTCGTGCACGACCACCGTCTCGGGACGGCCGAAGGCACGGCTCAACCGCCGGAGGTCCTGGTGGTGGTGGAACGGGTTGCCCCCCGACCAGTAGACCAGCCTGATGTCGGGGTAGGTCAGCCGCCGGCCGTTGAAGTCGAACGGCTCCCCGGGACGCAGCAGCGTGTCGGAGACGCGGGCCACCGGGACGACGGAGTCGACGGGGTTGGACCCTTGGGGCAGTTTCGGCAGACCGTGGGGGGTGGCCCCGCCGCCGTAGTTGCCCATCGAACCGTACCCGCTGGCGAACCCGCCGCCGGGCAGGCCGATCTGCCCCAGGCAGGCGGCGAGCGCGAGGCCCGCCCACAGCGGCTGCTCGCCGTAGCGCGCGCGCTGCACCGACCAGCCGACGTTGACCAGGGTGCGCCCGGACGCCATCCGCCGGGCCAGATCCCGCAGGGTCGCGGCGTCCACCCCGCTGATGCCGGCCGCCCATTCGGGGGTCTTCGCCACACCGTCGGAGGCCCCCGTGACGTAGTCGCGCAGCACGTCGGCGCCGACCGTGTAACGGTCGAGGAAGGACTCGTCGGCGAGCCCCTCGTCGAACAGCACGTGGATCAGCGCGAGCAGGATGGCCGTGTCGGTGCCGGGCGCCGCGGCCAGCCACTCGGCGTCGAGCTCGTCGAGCGTGTCGTCGCGCAACGGGCTGAACGAGACGAACCGGGTACCGCGCCCGGCGGCTTTCCGCATGTCGGGCTCTGCGGTGTGCGCGGCACGGCCGCCCGAGGCGATCCAGGTGTTGGACACGCGCAGGCCGCCGAAGGTGACCAGCAGGTCGGTGTGCTCGGCGATGGCCTCCCACGTGGGGGGACGGTACAGCAGGTCGTAGGCGCCCGGAAGGCCGACGATGTGCGGGAACAGCACCTCGACGGCCGCGTGGCTGTAGGTGTTGGCCGTGCGGGTGTAGCCGCCGATCGTGTTGAGGAAGCGGTGCAGCTGGCTCTGGGAGTGGTGGAACCGCCCGGCGCTGGCCCACCCGTAGGAGCCGCCGTAGATCGCGGCGTTGCCGTGCTCGCGGCGGACCCGCTCCAGCTCACCGGCCAGCAGGTCCAGCGCGGTCGCCCAGTCGACCTCGACGTACTCGTCGTCGGGGTGACCGCGCCGGTCGTCGGGGCCGGGGCCGTTGTCCAGCCAGCGCCGTCGCACCGCCGGACGGGCGATCCGGGTGGCGTGGTGCTGGGCGGCGGGCGCGTTGGCGTACAGCGGGGAGGGCGCGGGGTCGGCGGGGTCGGGGCGCGCGCCGACGACGGTGCCGCCACGGACCAGGACCTCATAGGTCCCCCAGTGCGAACTGGTCGAGTGGGCGGTGACGTCTTCGGAGACGGTCATGGTCGTGTCCTTTCCCGGGCCGGTGGGCTGCCCTCGCGTCAGCTTATGCGCGGGTCGGGGGAGGCGGGTCGGGCGCCGAAGGGCCGGCTTTGCCAGACTGACCCCACACCACGGTCGAGGAGGAGAGGTGGGCATGGGTTCGGTCGAGACACGGCCGCGCAGGTCGGTGCTCGCGGTTCCGGGGTCCAACCCGAGGTTCATCGAGAAGGCGCGGGAGCTGCCGACCGACGCCTTCTTCCTGGACCTGGAGGACGCGGTCGCCCCGCTGGAGAAGGAGAACGCGCGCCGCGCCGTCGTGGCCGCGCTCAACGAGGGGGGATGGGGAAGCCGGGTCCGCACCGTCCGGGTCAACGACCTGACCACCCAGTGGACCTACCGCGACGTCATCGACGTGGTGGAGGGCGCCGGAGCCATGCTGGACTGCCTGGTCCTGCCGAAGGTGAGCGACGCCTCGCACGTCCGCTGGCTGGACACGCTGCTGACCCAGATCGAACGCGCCAACGGGCTGGAGGTCGGCCGGATCGGCATCGAGGCCCAGATCGAGGACGCCCGCGGCCTGGTCACCGTGGACGAGATCGCCGCCGCCTCGCCCCGGTTGGAGACCCTGGTCTATGGCCCGGCCGACTTCATGGCCTCGATCAACATGAAGACGCTCGTGGTCGGCGAGCAACCGCCGGGCTACGACGTCGGTGACGCCTACCACTACGTCCTGATGCGCATCCTCATGGCGGCCCGCGCCAACGACCTCCAGGCGATCGACGGCCCCCACCTCCAGATCCGCGACGTGGAGGCGTTCCGCCGCTCCGCGCGGCGCAGCGCGGCGCTCGGGTTCGACGGCAAGTGGGTCCTGCACCCCGGCCAGGTCGCCGCCGCGAACGAGGTCTACGCGCCCGACCAGGACGACTACGACCACGCCGAGTTGATCCTGGACGCCTACGCCCACGCGACCCAGGTCCGCCGCAGGGGGGCGGTCATGCTCGGAGCGGAGATGCTCGACGAGGCGTCACGCAAGATGGCCCTGGTCATCGCGGCCAAGGGGCGGGCCGCGGGGCTGCGCAGGACCAAGGAGTTCGTGCCCGAGGAGGAGTGAGGCGGTTCCGGGCCGAGCGGACCGGCCCGGAACCCGCGCTCAGTGGTGGTGCTTCCTGACGTGCTTCCGCCCGCACCGGGCCGGGGCCATCCCGTCCATCATCAGGCTCAGCCCGATGCCGAACAGCCAGCTGTCCTTGGCCAGGGCCAGCCCCTCGGGCGTGGGACGGATGCCGTCGCTCATGCGCGCTTCGGGGTTGCTGAAGTACAGCCCCAGCAGGCCGCCCGCGAAGCCGGTCAGGGCGGTGCCGACCAGGGCGCTGGGGAAGACCGGCAGCAGCAGCGCCGCCCCCAGCGCGATCTCGCCGTTGCTGAGCAGCTGCGTGAACCGCTTGGGCTCCATGTCCTTGAGGAACGGCCACGCCCGTGACGCCTCACCGTGCAGGTAGGAGGCCGTGTCCTCGTCGGCGTTGCGCTTACTGAGGCCGGAGTTGAGGATGAACGCGCCGGTGATCAGGCGCATCGGCATGTGATGGGGTCGGGTCAACGCTCCCATGGAGTCCTCCAGGCGTGGTCGGTTCGCCGCCGCCCCGGAAACGTCGCGACGGCCGCACGTGTTCGGGGCGCCGCTACCCCGCCACCGCCGGACCTCCCGGACCGGACCCAGGTTTTACCGCCCGGCAACGGGAGCACGCCGGCCTCGTCTCCTCGGCTGCCGGCGGACCCCGGCGGCGTGGCGGCCGCCGGGTGTGTCAGGCGGTCAGGTAGGGGCGGTAGGGCGGGCCGTCGTGGATGAAGGTCTGGGGGCGTTTGGTGGCGGCGTGGGCGTCCCACCATTGCGGGGAGCCGAAGGCGTAGGGGGCGCGGGAGGCGGTGGCGTAGGGGCGCACGCGCTCGGTGCCCGGCCGTGGGGGCGTGGGTTCGGGTGTGGCCGGGGGTGGTGTTTCGGGGCGTGCGGGCGCGGTGGTGGCGGTCAACGCCGCCGTGATGGCCTCGGCGGTGCGGGGGTGGGCGAGGGCCAGCAGCATGACCGCGAACGCGGCCATGACGCGGCTGATAAGGTCGCGCATAGCTCTCTTCCTGGTAGTGCAGGTTGGGAGTCAGGCCCCGTGCCAGGTGTTGGTAGCACCTGCCGGGGCCGTCTTCAGTTGTGGGGACGACGATACACGCGCGCGGCGCGCCGGCTGAGGTCTTCGCCGTCTTCCAATGTTTCTTTTCAGCACGTCAGACGGTTCCGGCCACGCCTGTCGGATGCGCCCGAGCCTCGTCCCACCGATCCACGCCCAGGCCGTGCGGCCCCGGGCTGCCGTGAGACGCCCCGGCCGGTGCGCCTCCTCTGGGTGCTGGTGTTGCCGAAGGCCGTGTCTAGTCGTCGTCGGTGGTGTTCTTGAGGGCGTGTACCTGGTCGTGGCGGTAGTGACGTCCGGCTCCGGGGAACGGGTGGATCGGGGTCACTCCGTGTTCGGCCAGGTGGTCGTGGACCACGGTGATCCGTAGCCGTAGCACGTGGGCGACGTCGGGAGACGACAGCAGGGGGTGTCCATCACGGGGGTCGTGGTGGACCGGGCGGGGCCGTGCGTCGCCGGCGGTCTGGTCGAGGAGCGCGGTGACGTCGCGCTCGCGGAAGCGGTGTTTTCCGCCCGGGGTGCGGATCGAGGTCAGCCGGCCGGTGTTCACCCAGCGGGTGACGGTCTTGGGGTTCACCCGGAACATGGCGGCCACCTCACCGGAGGTGAGAAGACGCTGGTCCGCGGGGCTCACCGGTGGGCCTCGGCGATCTGGTGGAGGCGGACCTGGACTTCGGCCAGCCAGCTGAACGTCTCGCTGTGGCCGCCGTCCCAGGAGGTGAGGGTGTACTCCCACCCGTACCACCTCTCGGTGTGGGTGAGGTGCCAGCCCAGTTCGCGCGCCCGTTCGGACTCGCGGCAAAACGCCGCGTAGTTCGCCGAGGGCGACGAACCAGGCACCCCCGGACGGGGCTGGGAAGAAGCGGGAGGGTGGTCCGGATCAGTGGACATGAAACATCAGCTCCCATGCGGTCTGGGGCCGCAGTGACTGGCATCCGACTGGATGGGACCATCATTTATCGCATAATGCGATTTCACAAGAGGGGTTGACGTATTATGTATAAATGTCTGGTGTTCTAGACTCTCCGCCATGCGACGGCCGTACAGTCCCACCGTGAGAAGACGACGCCTGGCAAAAGAGCTGCGCCACCTGCGCGAGGAGGCCGGCTTCACCGTCACACAGGCGGCACGGGAGACCGGGACGCGGCAGCCCACACTCACCCGAATCGAACTGGGCCAGCAGCACGTCACCGCGCCGGTCCTGGAGCGTCTGCTCGACCTGTACGGCGTCACCGACCAGGCGCGACGGGAGGCGTTCGCCCAGCTCGCCCGGGACGCCAAAGAGCGCGGCTGGTGGGCCAAGTACCGCGACGTCTTTCACGGGTCGCTACCGGATCTGGAGTCGGAGGCGGATGTGATCCGCGCCTTCGAAGCCCAGGTGATCCCGGGCCTGCTCCAGACCCCCGACTACATCGAGGCGATCTTCCGAGGTGGCCGAGCCCACGAGGAGGCGGCCGTTCACAAGGCCGTCGACGCTCGCATGAAGCGCCAAGAGATCCTGAACCGCGTCCATCCGCCGCGGTTCGAGGCCGTGATCGACGAAGGCGCGCTCCGTAGGCTCATCGGCGGCCGGGAGGTCATGCGTGAGCAGTTGCAGCACCTCGTCAACATGGCCACGCGCCACAACATCACCATCAGGGTGCTGCCGTTCGACGCCGGGGAACACGCTGCGATCGCGGGGGCGTTCACCATCCTGGATTTCCCGGAGGCTTTCGACCCATCAGTCGTTTTCACCGAGACGCCGACGGATACGCTTCTAGTCGAGGAACCGCCCGAGCTGGACCGGTACAACGAGATCTTCGGCCACATCCTGGGGTCGGCGCTCGTGCCGGCGAAGTCGGTGACGTTCCTCAAACAGGTGATAGAGGACCTTACCTAGTCGCGGAGAGACCGACAGTGAAAAACCTGGTATTCCGCAAGGCCAGCTACAGCGCGAACCGCGACAACTGTGTCGAGGTCGCGGATCTCCCCGGGGGTGGGGGTGCTCTCCGGGACACGAAGCACCGCCACCTCGGTCACATCGAGGTCCCCCGGGAGGCGTGGCAGGTGTTCCTCGCCTCTGTGAAGAGCGAGGAGCTGTAGAGCTTGAGGATCTGAGAAGCCGGTGGCCTCGCGCAGCGCGCGGGGCCATGGGCTTACCCGGCCAGAGAGCCGTCGCCGTACGCATTCCGGGCGGCAGAACGTCAGGCCCCTCCGCCACCCAGGGCGACAGGAAATCGGTGTTTCCCGCGACCAGCGGGGGCGCACGCTCGTGCGTTTCGACTCCGCCCCGAGCCGGCGCGGGGGTCCCGGCCGCCGGCCGGTACCTCCCGCGCGGGGCTGCCGGTATTCCAGGTGTCCTCCTGTGGCCGGAGCCGCTGACGGGACACGGCCGGCTCCCTAGGCTCGACCGCGACATCCCCCCGCTCAAGGAGCGCGCATTGGGAGACCACCGCGGTAAGCCGCAGCCGATCCAGCCCCTGCCCCCGCCCCCACCGCCGTCCCCCGACAACGGACCCCCGCCGGGAAGGCGCGGTAAGTGACACCACAGCGGCCCGCTCACACCGAGCTGAGCCGCTTCCTCCTCGCCAGTGGGGTGCTGGCCCGCGAGTGGGCCGAGCCCTTCGACGCGACACCGCGCGCTTGCTTCCTCCCCGACCTGATGTGGCCCCTGGACCCCGACACCGGCCGGCACCTGAGCGTGGACCGGCGCACCGACCCCGGCGAGTGGGAGCGCTGGGCCGCCACCGACACCGCGATCACCACCCAGTGGGACGACGGAACCCACACCGGCCCCACACCCGGGACGGTGCCGACCTCCTCGTCGTCCATGCCGAGCGTGGTGACCTCCATGCTCGGCCACGCCGACATCCGCCCCGGCACGCGCGTACTGGAGGTCGGCACCGGCACCGGCTGGAACGCCGCGCTGCTGTCGGCCCGCCTGGGCTCCGGCAACGTGGTCACCGTCGAGGTCGATCCCGTCCTCGCCGGCATGGACCCGCCAGGGCCGGGAAAGGGGGTGCGGACCCCGTCGACATCGAGCAGCAGGAACGGGAGGTGGCTTTCCATCGCTCGTCCTTTCGGTCAGACCCGCAGCAGCCTGGCTGCGTCGTTGGTGTGCCGGCGTACGACCTCCACATAGAGCTCGTCATCGTCGGGATCGCCGATCCAGGTGAGAGACTGGTCGATGAACCAGGTCAGAACCCACATCCTGTGCCATCCCAGCGCCCACTCTTCCGCGGACAGCCCGCCCCGATCGTTCAACGTCTCGGCCGGTCCACCCTCGTGGACGTACGTCTCCAGAAAACCCCTGGTCTTGAGGACGTCAGGCGGGTCGACCGTGCCGTGCCATGAGGCGAGGTCGATCAGTCCGGGACCTCGAAAAGCGCGTGCGAAGTCGAACACGAACGTTCGGTTCCGGGTAACGAGAAGGCTCTCCGGATGGAACTCCGAGTGGACCCAACCGTAAGGACGCCGCATAGCCCCCTCGGCACGTCGCATGGAAGCCTTCTCGATCTCCTGAAGCGTGTCAGCGATGTCGTGGGCGTCCGTCCACCGGGCTCGCTGAAGAAGGCGCAGGCTGCGCAAGGCACGGCTCGGCAGTGAAGCGAGCCAGGCAGTGTCGGCCAGTGGTAGAAAGTCGGGAACCGCCGACGAGTGCAGTTGGAGCGCGGCGGCGATGCCGTCGGCGTCGTCCGCCTCCCTCACCGGCCGTCCCAGATCCTCCATCAGCATCCCCAGCGATGTGGGGCCTCGGGTGGATGAGTACACGCGGGGAACGTTGACTCCGGCCTGCCAGGCACTTGTCAGCGCGTCGTGTTCATGGACGAAGGGCTCGACCGCCGCTTTGAATACGAGCGTGCCCCCCGTGCTCAAGGTGACCCGCTCGACATGCGAGAGTTCCCAACTGTGGAGAACCTCCACCTTGCTGGGCGCGCATCCGAAGTTGGAGAAGACTTCTTTCCTGAGCCGGTCGATCTCGGGCTGTTGCATGAGAATCCTCCTTGCGTAAGAGGGCCGGGGCCCGCGCAGACCCCGGCCCTGGACAGGATCAGCTCGTGAGGTCGGAGCGGAGCCAGCCAGCTGTCACGGAACTCGTTCAGGTCGTCGCGGAACCGGTCCATCGGGGTGCCGTATTGGGCGACCACCCCTCCACGACGGTCCGGAGCCGACTGGCATCCGTGGACGAGCCTTCCGCCCAGTGCGGTGTGGGCTTTCACCGCCTCGATGCGCAGGTGCCCGGTGGTGATCCCCTCTCCTCCGAGGGAGGGCAGCAGCTCCTCGCGGAAGAGGAAGGAGTACGCCTTCCATCCGATGGGTCGTTCGTGACGCGGACGTTCCCGGAGACGAAGCGGAGTGCCTTCTGTTCCAGAGCCTCCTCGGCGGTCTCCTCAACGGGTAGCATCTCGCGAACGACGACGTCCCGATCGATGTTTCGCCAGGCCGCGGCGTCGGCCCAAGAGGCGGTGGCCGCTTACGAGGCGGCACGAAGAAGCGGGTCGGACGACTGGGCGTTCGGGGACGAGGCGGGGGCCAGGGCCGATCCTGCGCTCGCCAGGGCCTCACTCGGAGAGATCGAGGGGACCGCTGAAGCGCTGGAGCCGGTGCTCAACCTTCCACAGGATCAGCGGATCACCGGCATCCTCGGCAGCGTGGCGCGGGTCCAAATCGCGCTTCGGGCGCCGGAGTACGTGGGCAGCGCTGCCGTGAACCGCCTCCGAGCATCCCATCGACGCCTTCGGGCGAATCCCGGTCGCGCTCACCACGGGTTAGCCTTCGCCCATGTCTCCAGTCGAAATCACCGGTGACGGGCTGGTCCTCCGCGAGTTCTCCCGCGCCGACCTCGGCGGCCTCCACGGCGTGTACGGAGACGAGAAAACCGTCACGCACCTGTCCTTCTCGGCCAGGAGCAAAGACGGGTGCCTGACGATCATCGACCGCGCCATGGAGGACGCGAAGGCCGCCCCCCGGCGGGTGTACCTGCTCGCGGTCACCCGAGGCGACCGCGTGGTCGGGGTGGCGCGGCTGGCCCGTGAGGAGTACCCGCACAGCGCGTCACTGGGCTTCGCGCTCCGGGCGGACCACTGGGGGCGAGGGTTGGGGACCGAGCTGGTGTCCCTCCTCCTGAAGTTCGGTTTCCGGGACCTGGGCCTGTACCGGCTCTGGGGCGCTCGGGCTCCGGAGAACACGGCGTCGGCTCGGGTGATGGAGCGGGTGGGGATGCGCGAGGAGGGCCGCATCCGCGCCCACGTCTGGACGGGCGAGGCATGGCGGGACTCGATCTCGCACTCGATCCTGCGGGACGAGTGGGAGAGGGCCGCGCGCTAGGCAGCCGTCCCGGCGGGCCGCGACGGCCCTCCCGAAGGGGCGGTGGGCGCCTTCGAGACCCGCAGGAGCCGAAACCGCAGGGGCGCACGGGAACCCCTGGCCGAACACCACCGTGAGCGCCGGGAGGGCGCCGCCGAACCGAACCCCCACGCCAGACGCGCTCGGCCGGCCGACCCCGGCCGGGTGTTCGGTTCCCTGGCCGTGGCCGGCCGATCGGCAGCGGCGCGCCCCCTCGCGTTCGCCCCCGCAGCCGGGGCTTCGGCCCTGCCCCCAGGGGAGGCCGCCGGGCAGGGCCGGCGTGCGCCAGGGGCCGGTCCCAGCCGGCCCTCACCCCTTCACCGGCGCGGACCACCGGGAGAACGGCCCCTGGCGCCGTACGCGACCGCCCCCGCGATGGCCGCGCACTGGCGGGCGTGCCCGGCCCGGCCGCAGACTGGCACCATGCGCGCCAACGGATCCCGACGGCCCGGGCGGCGCCGAATCGACTGGGCCGCCTGGATCGACACCTGCCTCGCCTGGCTCTACCTCGTGCTCAAGATCCTCATGCTGGTGGCCCTGATCGGCCTACTGTCCTCCCTCGACGTGCTCTCCGACGACCAGAACGGACTACCCCCCTCGCAGCTGCCGGTCGACCCGTTTCCCCCCGGCCACGAACCCCCGCCCATGCAAGGCCCCATGCGCTGATCCGCATCGGGGACCGCGGCCCCTCACGGGCGTTCCCGGCCGGAGCCGGCCGGGAACGCCGATGCCGGCTCCCGCCACATCGGTTGGATGGTGGGCCCATCGGGCAGGACGATCGGGTCACCGAGCGGCGCGAACCCGTGGCGCGCGTACCACCCGGCGTTGCGCGGCGAGTCCACCTCCAGGTACGCGGGCAGGCCGGCGGCGTCGGCCCGCGCGAGACCGCGGACGAGCAGGGCGGTGCCGAGCCCGCGCCCCTGATGGGCGGGGTGCACGCCGAGGAACTGGAGGGTGGTGTGCGGGCGGTCCTTTGGATGGCGCATGGCCGTGGCCGCCAGATAGGTGCTCAGCCGGGCGGACGGCCGCGGTCCCGGCGGCTCGTCGGCCTCGGCGTCCTGCGTGGACCAGGCAAGCCAGACCGCGGCCGCCCCGTCCAGCACGTCGAGGCCCCCGGCCGCGGCCGACTCGGCCACCACGGACGCGAACATCCGGTCCGGGTGCTCCGGTGCGAGCCAGCGCAGGAGAACGTCCTCGCGGAACGCTGCCGTGAGCACCTGGACGGCGTGTTCCCGGGCCCCGCCCACGGCGGGCTCCCCGTCCCGCGGGCCGGAAACGGCGGGGAGTGCCTTGCCGCCCGTCACGCTCCCTCCACCCCCGGCGCGGTGGCCGTCAAGGCGGCCACGCCGTCGAGGAGGGCGCGGCGCTCGTCCGGTCCGATGTAGCGGCCGGCGGCGACGACCGCGTGGATGCGGCGGGTGTTCCTGATGTCGGCCAGCGGGTCCGCGTCCACGACCACGAGGTCGGCCAGCTTGCCCGGATCGACCGATCCGCAGGTCTGCTCACGGCCGAGGAACCGGGCGGGCTCGATCGTCGCCGTCTGGAGGGCGCGCATCCTCGTCAGTCCCGCGCTGACCAGGAGTTCGAGCTCCTCGTGCAGCGCGAAGCCCGGGAACAGGCCGGGGGTCACCGCGTCCGTGCCGGCCAGCAGCCGCACGCCCGCCTCGTCCATGGCGGCGACCGCCGCCCGCCGGTGGTCGAACAGCGTGCGCCGCTTCGCCTCCTCGTCGGCACTGCGTCCCCCGCCGTGGAAGATCTGTCCCCGGACGAACGTCCACATGTCCGGCACGTCCGGGGCCATGTAGGCGAACCGTTCGTCGTCCAGGCGCATCCACTCGGGCAGATCCACCGCGGCGTGCATGACGAGCGTCGGGCAGTAGGCGACGTCCTCGGCGACCATGCGCTCGAACAGTGAGGTCGCCGACGCCCCGCTGTAACGGTTCACCGACTCCCACTCCACCTCGTTGACCTGCTTGAACCAGTCCGCGTAGTAGAAGCCGGGCCGTGGGGAGATCCGCGCCATCGCGGCCTCCATCCGCTCCACGTCGGTGGAGGTGGCCGGCCACAGTCCGTGGACGTGTTCGAAGGACCTCTGTCCGGCGCCGAGCTGGTCCCTGAGCGGTACCCGGTCGCAGCGATGCCCGACCACGGTCATGTCCTGGGCGGCGGCCTCCGCCAGCAGCGCGAAATAGGGCTCCGGCTCCAAGCGGGAGTAGACCTTCACGAAGTCGGCTCCGCCGTCCTTGGCCACGCCCACCGCGCGCCGCGCCTCCCGCTCGGTGGTGACCGAGATGATCGGCGCGTCGATGGGGATGTCGGACCACAGGGCGGGGGCGCCGTCCACGATCGGGCTGGCGATGACCGAGCGCGGCCCGATCATCTCGCCGGCCGACGTCCGCCGCCGCCACTCGTGCAGCAGCGGCCTCCCCCACATCTCGCGGACCATGGTCACGCCGTTGGCGATGTAGAGCGCGGGCAGGCGCCGCTCGTCGTCCGGACCCGGTTCGCTGTGCACGTGCATGTCGGTCAGCCCCGGGATCACGTACCGTCCGCGCAGGTCGTGCACTGTCGCCCCGGGCGGGATCACCACCTGGGAGGCCGGGCCGACCGCCGTGATCGCGCCGTCGGCCACGAGCACGGTCTGGTCGGGAAGGGATCGGCCGCCAACGACGTCGATCACGGTGACATGGGTGAGGGCCAAGCCGGTGTCGTCGAAATTCATACGCGCACCGTAGGGACGGAGCCGGCCCGCCCGCCCGCCTCGCCGGGACGCTTCCCCGCCGTACCACCCGAACGGCGCCGCACACCGGGACACCGCTACGGTGCGCCGCCCACCGCACTAGTACGGTGCGGCACATGGAAGCGAAGGACGGTGACGGAGGACCGGCCCGGCGTGTGGCCGCCGAACTCCGCCGCAGGATCGCCGACGGCGTGCTGCGCCCGGGTGACCGGGTGCCCTCGACCCGGCGGATCGTGAACGAGTTTGGCGTCGCCATGGCGACCGCGAGCCGCGTGCTCGCCCTGCTGCGCGAGGAGGGGCTGATCGTCACGATCCCCGGCTCGGGCAGCGTGGTCAAGGCCCCCCAACCGGATACGCCGCCCGTCACGCCGGATCGGCCCCGCCCGCTGACACGGGGGAGGATCGTCGCGACGGCCATCGCGCTCGCCGACCGGGAAGGCGCCGACGCGATCTCCATCCGCCTCCTGGCCGGCCGGCTCGGCGTGACGCCGATGACGCTGAGCCGCCACGTCGCCGGCCGCGATGAGCTCGAACTCCTGATGATCCGAGCGGTGTTCCGCTCGGAGCCGTTGTCCAACGTCGCCCCCGAGGGGTGGCGGGAGCAGCTGGAGGAGGTCTGCCGGTCGCAGTGGCGCCTCTACCGCCGCCACCCGTGGCTGGCCGAACTCCTGTCGGTGCTGCGGCCGGCCCCCGTACCGGAGGCGATGGAGCACAGTGAGCGGACCCTCCGGGCGCTGGCCCAGCTCGGTTTGACGGGGACCGAGCGCTGGCGGGCGGCCCTCGCCCTGCCCGCCCTCGTCCGTGGCCTCGCCCTGACCGTGGTGGATGAGCTCAGGACGGCGCGGGAGACGCGCATGCACACGGCCGAATGGTGGACGGCGATGGAGGGCGAGATCCTTCAACGGTTCCAGACCGGCCGTTTCCCCTACCTCTCGGCCATGGAGGCGGACGAGGTCATCGACGACCTGGACGGCCTGTTCGAGCTCTCCCTCCGGTGTCACCTGGACGGGCTCGCCGGACTCGCGGGAACCAGGGGGCGGCGCTGAAGCGGCTCGGCGGCCACGCCGGTTCCCCCCGCCCACGGTCGCCGAAGACGCGACGGTTTCCGCCGGCCGCCGCATCCCGGCACGTAGGCTGCGGGTATGTCTGAGATTCCCGCGCGGTTGACCGTGGTGACGCTCGGAGCCCGGGACCTGCCCGGACTCCGACGGTTCTACCGGGCCCTGGGGTGGACGGAGACCTCGTCCAGTGGTGACGGCTGGGCGGGTTTCCTCCTGGGCGGCGTCCTGCTGTCCCTGTACCCCGTGGAGGAGCTGGCCGCCGAGGCCGCGGGCGGTGCTCCCGCTCCGACCGGGTGGGCGGGGTTCACCCTCGCCTGCAATGTGGACGCCCCCGAACAGGTGGACGCGGCGTTCGAAGCCGCCGTCCGAGCCGGCGCCACGGTGGTGGCCGAGCCGGTGAACCGCTCCTGGGGAGGGCGATCCGCCTATATCGCGGACCCGGAGGGCAACCGCTGGGAGATCGCCTGGGCACCGGGCGCGAGGTTCGACGGCCGAGGCGCGCTGACCGCCTTCGACGACTGAGAACCGTCGCGGGGCGCGGACCGGGGAGGTGCGCTCGGCCGTCACCGGCCGCTCGCGGCCACCGGGCCCGGCCTCCGGGGGCGTGACACGCCACCGACCGCCGGAAACCGGCCACGGCGAGCTCCCAGAGGGCCGCCGGGGCAGGCGCGACCCCCGACCGCGCGGTGACGCGGGGCCGTGGGCCGGGCCGTCCCAGGGCTTCTCACACCCCTCGACGTGTCCTCTTACCCGGCGCTAACCGGGATGGGCCACCATGGCCTCCATGAGCAGCACCGCAGCCACCGTCCTCATCGCCGATGACGACCGCGCCATCCGCGACTCACTGCACCGCGCCCTCGAACTGGAGGGCTATGTCGTACGGACGGTGGCCGACGGGGTCCAGGCGCTCGCCGAGGTCCACCGGGAACCGGTCGACCTGCTCGTGCTCGACGTGATGATGCCCGGGGTCGACGGGCTGGGCGTGTGCAGGGTGCTGCGGGCCGAGGGCAACCGGGTGCCGATCCTCATGCTGACCGCCCGGGTGGAGACTCCCGACCGGGTCGCCGGACTGGACGCCGGGGCCGACGACTACCTGCCCAAACCGTTCGACCTGGACGAGCTGCTGGCCCGGCTGCGCGCGCTGCTGCGCCGTGCCACGCCGCCCCCCGGCGACCTCCCCGAACCGCCGTTGCAGGTCGCCGACCTCCGCCTGGACCCGGGGGCGCGGCGGGTGTGGCGCGGCGGGACCGAGGTCGAACTGTCCAAGACGGAGTTCGACCTGCTGGAGCTGCTGGTCCGCAACGCGGGGATCGTGCTCGACCACGCCACGATCTACGACCGCATCTGGGGCTACGACTTCGGCCCCGAGTCCAAGAACCTCGCCGTCTACATCAGTTACCTGCGCCGCAAGCTGGAACCGGCCGGGACGCCGCCGTTGATCCAGACCGTGCGCGGCGTCGGGTACACGATCCGGCCGCGATGACGGCGCAGGACAGCCCGGGACGCGCGGAGGAGCGCACCCGGAGTATCGCCTCGATGAGCCTGGGAACCCGGTTCGCGTTGACGTTCGCCCTGGTCGCCGCGGTCGTCATCACCCTCGTCGGCTCCCTGGCCTACAACGCCGCGGCGTCGCTGGTGCGCGCCAAGGCCGAGGAGGAGTTCGAGGCGACCGTCACCGACCTGGCCCAGGACCTGCGCGGCAGCGCCCTGGGCCACAACGGGGTCAGCCAGATCAACCTGCTGCACTCCGACACCTTCACCTTCCAGCTCCTCGCCCCCAACGGCAGCGTCGCCTTCCCGGTGAGCGAGAGCGCCCCGGCCGAGCGGCTGCCGGTGACGATGGGAGACCGCCGGATCGCCCGCGCCGCCGAAGCCGGCGAGGTGACGCGGCGCGAGGACAGCGCCAACGGCGAGACCTACCGGATCGCGACGGTCTCGTTCGGTGGTGGGGGCGGCGCCGTGCAGATCGCCCAGCGGATGTCGCCCACCGAGACCCTTCTCGACACGCTCGCCGGGCAGATGCTCCTCGTCGGCGCGGTCGCCCTGGTCGGCGCCGGCTGCGCCGGCTGGCTGGTGGCGCGCCGCATCACCGGACGGCTGGTCCGGCTCACCGAGGCCGCCGAGTACGTCAGTTCCACCGGGCGGCTCGACCTTGTCACGCCCTCGGGCGGCGCCGGCGGCAGGGACGAGGTCGGCCGGCTCGCCGGCGCGTTCAACGCGATGCTGGCCCGGTTGGCCAGCTCCAAGGAGGAGCAGCGACGCCTGGTCCAAAACGCCTCACACGAGCTGCGCACCCCGTTGACCAGCCTGCGCACCAACGTCAGCGTCATGCGCAGCTTCGAACGGCTCTCCCCGCAGGCCCGGCGCCACCTCATCGACGACCTCCAGGGCGAGACCCGCGAGCTGACCGACCTCGTCGACGAGCTCGTCCAGCTCGCCACGGGGACCCACGAGGACGAGACCCCGCAGGAGGTGAGCCTGCGGGAGCTGGCCGAACGGGTGGCCGCGCGGGCCCGGCGGCGCACCGGGCGCGAGATCGTCGTGGACGCGGACGGCTCGGTCGTCTTCGGCCGCGCCGGCGCGCTGGAACGGGCGATCTCCAACCCGGTGGAGAACGCCGCGAAGTTCGACCCCGAGGGCGAGGCGCCGGTCGAGATCGTCATCAGGGAGGGGCGGGTGGAGGTCCGCGACCGAGGGCCGGGCATCGACCCGGCCGAGCTCGGCCATGTCTTCGAACGCTTCTACCGGGCCACCTCGGCGCGCGGGATGCCCGGATCGGGACTGGGCCTGTCGATGGTCCACGACATCGCGGTGGCCCACGGCGGTGAGGTGTTCGCCCGCAACCGCGAAGGGGGCGGCGCCGTCATCGGGTTTCGGGTGCCGGTCCTGCCACCGGCCCCGACTCCCGACGGCGGGTGACGGCGGGGACGGCCTCGCCACACCCGCCCGTGACGGCCCGCTGCGCCGCCACGGGCGGGGAGGAACGGGCGAGGGCGATGGTGCCGCCGCAGATCAGGGCCGCCGCGACCAGCGCGGCGGCCCCGCCCACGGGGGTCGCCGGAAGCGCCTCGCCGAGGAACACCACCCCGATGGTGACCGCCGCGACCGGGTCGCTGATCAGGAGCGTGGCGTAGGCCAGGGCGAAGTGCCCGGTGCGGTAGGAGTTCTGCACGATCACCGCCCCGAACAGGCCGATGGCGACGGCCACGACGGTGAGAGGCCGCATCAGGGACGCCGGATCGTCGAGGGCGTCCACCCCGATGACGCGGGCCAGCGCCGAGGTGACCCCATAGGCGATACCGCCCGCCACCCCCAGTGCCCAGGCCTGGGTGACGCCTCCGCCCAGTCGGGCCACCCCCACGCAGGCGAGCATGGCGGCCAGCGCCAGCAACGGCATCAGCACCGGCGTGTCCGGGTGGGGTGCGGGACCGGGCACGTGGGCGGGGAGGACCAGCAGCAGCATGATCAGCCCCGCCGTCACCGCGAGACAGCCGCCGATCTGCGACCAGGTGAGCCGCCGCCGTCGCAGGAAGGCGGACAGGGCCACCGCGAACAGCAGGCCGCTGACCCCGATCGGCTGGACCACGGTGAGCGGGGCGTGGCTCAGCGACCACATGTGCGCCGCGACACCGGAGACGCTCAGCACGGTGCCGAGCACCCAGTAGGGGTCGGCGGCCAGGTGCCGGAGCAGCCGGAGCTGGCCGACCTGCCCGGTCGGGACGGTGATGGCCCTGCGTTCCTGGAGCGCGGCACCTGCCGCGACCGCCAAAGCGCCCACGACGGCCGTGACGATGGCCCACGCCATGCCCAACCCCTTCACCTGCTCACCCGTCCGTGTGGCCGCGCGGCGGGGGCCGGCGCACGGGACGGCCGCCCCGACCGGGGCGGGATCGTACGGGGCCCACGACGACGCCGTACCGATCCGTGCTCTCGCCGGGCGCTGGACCGTGGAAACGGAAGGGGAGGCGGGGATCGATACCGCGACAGGGGCGAAAAGAGGTTACTGCCACAACCGCCCACGCGGTAGTCAACATGGGCGCAAAGGTGCCTCAGGGACGCTGGTCGGGGACGTCCGCTTCCGGAAGCTGCGAGCGGAGGGCGGTCAGGCGGCTCCCGTAGCGGGCCCGCACCCGGGCGAGCACGGACGGGTCGTCACTGGGCACCGGCTCCAGGAAGATCTCGTCGAGGTCGGGGAACTCCGCCCGCAGCCCGTCGTTCAGTCGCACGCACGTGTGCTCCAGTTCCGCCACTGACAGCTGGTCGGCGAAGTCGATCCGGGCGCACAGCAGGACGCGGTCGGTCCCCACCAGCATGGTCAGCAGGTCGACGACCCTGGTCACCTCCTTCCTGGCCGTCAGCCAGTCATGGATGCGCAACACCAGCCCCAAGTGCGCCTGCTGCCCCACGAGCAGCTCCTTGTTGGTGGCGGCGAGCCGGAAGGCGACCCAGACCAGGAGCGCGCCGATGAGGACCGAGGCCACACCGTCCCATACCCCCGACCCGGTGAGCTGGTGCGCGCCCACCCCCGCGGCGGCCAACACCAGGCCGACGAGCGCGGCCGAGTCCTCCAGGAACACCGTCTTGGCGGAGGGGTCGTCGGGACTGCGCAGATAGGACAGGAACGGACGCTGCTGGTCGGCGGCCTCGCGCCGGACCTGGCGGGTGGCCTGCGTCCACGACACGCTCTCGATGCCGAAGGCGAGCAGGATCACGACGTAGGCGACCCACGGGGCGGTCTGCTCGTCCGACCCCGAGACGATGGTGCGCACGCCCTCGTAGATGGAGAACATCGCCCCGGAGGCGAAGATCGCCACGGAGGCGAACAGACCCCAGAAGTAGCGCTCCTTGCCGTAGCCGAAGGGGTGGCGGCGGTCGGCCGGTCGGCCCGACCGGCGTAGCGCGGTGAGCAGCATGACCTCGGTGAAGCAGTCGCCCACCGAGTGGGCGGCCTCGGAGAGCATCGCCGCGGAGCCGGTGATGAGACCGGCGGCCAGCTTCATCGCGGCGACGCCGAGGTTGGCGCCGAGCGCGAACAGCACCGTGATCAGGCTGCCGTGGCCACCGTCGCCCCCGGTGGGGGAGGGGGCCGGGACCGGCTCGCCGGCGCGCGCGTCGCCCGGGTCGCGTTCGCCGTGTCCGTCCGCGCGTCGTTGGTCTCGCACGTCGCCCCTCCCGCCTCGTCCATCCCTTCCCAGCTGCCCTGATCGGGCCGTTTCCACCTTGGCCGGTGATGTGGGGCCGGAAGGAGTGGATCGCCGTGGGGCGGGGAGAGAGGGGAGGGCGCCGGGTCACAGGTCGTCGATGACCTGGCGCATGTCGTGGAGCATTCCGATCAGGCGGGGGCGGAGTTCGGTGGGGATGGCGGAGAACAACCGGCGCTGGTGGCCGCGTACCCGTTCCCACCACTCCCGTTCGGCCCGGTCGCCGCGGGGGGTCAGCGCGATGAGGGTGACGCGCTCGTCGTCCTCGGCGCGATGGCGGTGCACCATGCCCTTGCGTTCCAGGTGCTGGAGCATGCGGGTGGCGGTCGGGGAGGCCACGCCCGCGGCGGCGGCCACCGCGCCGACCGTGGGCCGTTCCAGGTCGCGCACGATCCCCAGGAAGAGCGCCTGGGGAAGGGTGAGACCGTTGTCACCGCCGGACGCTCCGCGGCTGCGCGCGCGCACGACCGCGCCCATCAGTTCGTCCCAGGCATGGAGAAAGTCCGAGAACCCGGAGTCGTCCCGCTCCACCGCGCCGTCCTTACGACACTTGACCGTTAGGTAGCTTTGACATTGAATAGCCAAGGTACATAAAACTCGGATAAGTCTCCATTGCCGCCTTGTCCGTGTGGCGCGCGGTGACGAGGACCCGATCCGGCGGGCTCCGATCAGGCGCGTCCCACGTGTGGCGGTGCGCCTGAGCGCGGACGCCGATGCCTAGGGTGGGGCCGATGGGGACACGGCGCGGTCCCCGACCTCGGGTCCGCGCGATCCACATGAGGGAGGAACGGGACTCTTGCTGTCGGTGCTGGCCGCGCACTTCGTGGCGGCGGCGCTCGCCCCCTTCCTGGTGCGCTGGTGGGGACGCAACGCCTTCCTGGCACTGGCGTTGGTTCCCGCCGCAACGACGCTGTGGGCGCTGCTGTGCGCGCCCGGCGTCGTCGCCGGAGACCCCGTGGGCGTCAACGTCGCCTGGGCCCCCGAATACCGGATGAGCCTGGCCTTCCGGATGGACGTCCTCGGGCTGGTCATGACCCTGATCGCGGCCGGTATCGGCACGCTGATCCTCGTGTACTGCGCCCGCTACTTCTCCGACGACGAGCCGGGGCTGGGACGCTTCGCGGGTGTCCTCACCGCGTTCGCCGGGGCCATGCTCGGGCTGGTCCTCGCAGACGACCTCGTGCAGCTCTTCATCTTCTGGGAGCTGACCACCGTCTTCTCCTACCTGCTGATCGGGCACAACACCGAACGGCGCGAGAGCCGGCGCGCGGCCATGACCGCGCTGACCGTCACCACGCTGGGGGGCCTGACCATGCTGGTCGGCCTCATCATGCTCGGCGAGGCCGCGGGCACCTACCTGCTCTCGGAGATCATCGCCGCCCCGCCGCGCGGTGCCGCCGTCACGGTCGCGCTCGTGCTCATCCTCGTCGGCGCCCTGTCGAAGTCGGCCCTGCTGCCGTTCAGCCTGTGGCTGCCCGCCGCGATGCAGGCCCCCACCCCGGTCAGCGGCTACCTGCACGCCGCGGCCATGGTCAAGGCCGGCGTCTACCTCGTCGCCCGCCTCACCCCGGCCTACGGCGACACCCCCGCCTGGCAGGTCCTGACCGTCGGCGTCGGTGTGGCGACGATGATCCTGGCGGGCTGGAAGGCGCTGCGCCAATACGACCTGAAGCTGCTCCTGGCCTACGGCACCGTCAGCCAGCTCGGCTTCCTCACCGCCCTGCTGGGCGCGGGGACCCGCGACGCCGCGCTCGCCGGCATCGCGATGCTGTGCGCGCACGCCCTGTTCAAGGCGCCCCTGTTCCTGGTGGTCGGCATCATCGACCACTCCACCGGCACCCGCGACCTCCGCGAGCTGTCGGGGCTGCGCCGGTCGATGCCCGCGGTGTGGTGGATCTCGGTGCTGGCCGTGGCCTCCATGGCCGGTCTGCCGCCGTTGTTCGGATTCGCCGCCAAGGAGTCCGCCTTCGCGGCGTTCGAGCACGGCCCCGCCTGGCAGACCCTCGCCCTCGTCGGCATGGTCGTGGGAACCGTCTTCACCGTCGGCTACAGCCTGCGCTTCCTGTGGGGGGCGTTCCTCGACAAGCCCGAGGTCCCCACCACCCCCGTCCACGCTCCCGGCGCCCTGTTCGTCGCGCCCGCTGCGGTCCTCGCGGCGCTGAGCCTGCTCGGCGGGCCGTTCGCCTCCGCCCTCGATCCGATCCTGGCCGGATACGCCGACACCGTGCCCTGGGGCGGCGCGCACCCCGCCCACCTGGCCCTGTGGCACGGCTTCGGTACGCCGCTGGTCCTCACCGCGGTCTGCCTGGCGGGCGGCCTGCTGCTGTTCTCCCGGCGCGGTGAGGTGGTCTGGCTCGGCAACCGCCTGGCCCTGCCCGACCCCAACCGGATCTACCGGCGTGTCCTGGCCGCCGTCGACACCCTCGCCATCCAGGTCACCGGCATCACCCAGCGCGGTTCGCTGCCGGTCTACCTCGGCACCACGCTCGTCGTCCTGGTCGTGCTCAGCGGCGTGCCGATCCTGACCGGCAGGCTGTGGGAGATCGAGGCGCCCCCCGTGCGCCTGTGGGACTCCCCGATCCAGTTCGTCCCCGCGGCCGTCACCGTCATCGCGGCGGTGGGCGTGCTGTTCGTGCGACGCCGGCTGTTCGCCGTCGTGCTCGTCGGCGTCACCGGCTACGGCGCGGCGACCCTGTTCATGTTCCAGGGCGCGCCCGACCTCGCCCTCACCCAGTTCCTCGTCGAAACGGTCAGCCTGGTCGTGTTCGTCCTGGTGCTGCGCCGGCTGCCGACCCGCTTCACCACCCCGGTCCTGCGGGGACGGCGCCGGATCAACCTGCTCATCGGCGCCGCGACCGGCACGCTCGTCGCCGTCATGGCCTACTTCGCGCTGGCCGGGCGGCGCGCCGAGACGATCTCGTCGGGCTATCCCGCCGCGGCCGAGGAGGCCGGCGGCAAGAACATCATCAGCACCATCCTGGTGGACCTGCGGGCCTGGGACACCATGGGGGAGATCTCGGTCCTCGCGGTCGCCGCGGCGGGCGTGGCCAGCC
The DNA here is from genome assembly GCF_054780875.1 of Marinactinospora endophytica. Taxonomy (NCBI): domain Bacteria; kingdom Bacillati; phylum Actinomycetota; class Actinomycetes; order Streptosporangiales; family Nocardiopsidaceae; genus Marinactinospora; species Marinactinospora endophytica. Next base: position 579,150 of record NZ_BAAGVM010000002.1, read on the forward strand.
TGATGTTCGTCCGCCGCCGCGCCCGGCCGGTCCGCGGGCGCATGGGCGTGCCCGCCACACCGCTGCCGGCGATCTCGGCGGTCGAGCCGGCCGGCGCGCCCGCCGAGCCCAACGCGGTGCCCTGGCGGCCCTCCGGCATCGCCGTCGCCCCCCGCCAGCTCCGCATCCGGCCCAAGTGGAACCCGCTGTGGCTGCCGGGGGCCGCAGCCCTCGCCCGCGAACGGCGCTCGGTCATCTTCGAGGTGACCGCGCGAGGACTCTTCCCCGTCATCGTCTTGCTGTCGGTGTACCTGCTGCTGACCGGGCACACCTCCATCGGCGGTGGGTTCGCCGGCGGCATCGTCGCCGGGCTCGGCCTCATGGTCCGCTACCTCGCGGGCGGCCGTTACGAGCTCTACGCCGCCGTGCACGCCCAGCCCGGCGTGCTGATCGGCCTGGGGCTGGTCATCGCCGCGGGGACCGCGCTGGGCGGTGCCGTGTTCGGCACCGAGATCCTCGACGGAGGCGTCTTCGACCTGCACATCCCGGTGATCGGCCACCTGCACGTGACCACGTCGCTGCTGTTCGACTTCGGGGTCTACCTGCTGGTCATCGGGCTCATCCTGGACATCCTGCGCAGTCTCGGCGCCCGCATCGACGAGCAACTGGAACGCGAGGCGCGTGACTCCGCCGAGGCCGAGGAGGTGACCGCGTGAACGACACCCCCACCCTCACCCTGATCGTCGTGGTCGGCGTGCTCGTCGCGGCCGGCGTGGTGCTCCTGCTGGAACGCAGCCTGACCCGGGTGCTGCTCGGCGTGATCCTCATGGGCAACGGGGTCAACCTCATGATCCTGTCCACCGGGGGCGAGGCCGGCGGACCGCCGTTGATCGGCCTGACCGCCGAGGACGAGATGAGCGATCCGCTGCCCCAGGCGATGATCCTCACCGCCATCGTCATCACGCTCGGCGTCACCGCCTTCCTGCTCGCGATGGCCCATCGCAGCTGGCAGCTCCAGGGCAACGACGACGTGCAGGACGACGCCGAGGACCGACGCATCCTGCACGGCGGGGAACGCGCCGAGTACCGGCGCCGCATCCGCCAGCAACGCCGGCTGCTGCGCGCCGAGATCCGGCTGCAACGCGCCGAACTGCGGCGGCGGATCGCGGCCGAGGACTACCGCGAGGCCCGGCAACGCGACGAGCTGGAGGAACGGCTCGACGAGGCCGACGCCGAGCTGCGCGAGTGGATCCGCCGTAGCCAGGAGGAGGACATCGGCCGCGACGAGGTCATCCAGCGCATGCAGGACGTCGGCCGTGAACGCGCCGACAGCGTGGAGGAACTCCGCGCCGAGGTGGACGCCTGCCGGGTCCGGCTCCAGGAACACGCCCGCCTCGACCGCGAGGCCGAACGCGAGCTGCGACGCGAGGCGCGTCAGCGCATCCGCGCCCAGAAACGGCAGATGCGGGCCCAGATCCGGGCCGAACGTGAACGCCTCGCCAGGGCCGAGGACAGCGACCTCCAGGGAGCCGACTGATGGAAAGCCTGCTGCACTACCTGGTGCCGTTGCCCGTCGTACTGCCGTTGTTCGCCGCCGGCCTGGAGTTCGCGCTGGGAATCCGCGCCCCCCGGCTGCACAAGATCATCAGCGTCACCACGCTGACCGTGGTGCTGGCCATCGGGCTGGTCCTGCTGTTCGGCTCCGACGCCCACGGACCACAGGTGGTCCACGTCGGCGGCTGGGAGGCGCCGATCGGCATCGCGCTGGTCGCCGACCGGCTGTCGGCGCTCATGGTGACGGTGTCGGCGGCCATCACCCTGGGCGTCCTCGTCTACTCGATCGGCCAGGGCATGGCCGACCGCGACGAGGTCACGCCGCTGGCGGTCTACCACCCCACCTACCTCATCCTGGTCGCCGGCGTGTCCAACGCCTTCCTGGCCGGTGACCTGTTCAACGTCTACGTCGGCTTCGAAATCCTCCTCACCGCCAGCTACGTGCTGCTGACCCTCGGCGGCACCCAGGCGCGCATCCGCGCCGGCGCCACCTACGTCGTGGTGTCGCTGCTGTCCTCCGTGGTGTTCCTCATCGCGATCGGGCTGGTCTACGCGGCCACCGGAACGGTCAACATGGCCCAGCTCGCGGTGCGGCTGCCGGGGGTGCCCGAAGACCTGCGCCTGGTCCTCCAGGTCATGCTGCTCGTCGCCTTCGCGATCAAGGCGGCGGTGTTCCCGCTGTCGGCGTGGCTGCCCGACTCCTACCCGACCGCCCCGGCGCCGGTCACCGCGGTGTTCGCGGGCCTGCTGACGAAGGTCGGCGTCTATGCGATCATCCGCACCCAGACGCTGCTGTTCGACGGCGAGGCGGTCGCCGACCTGCTGATGTGGGCGGCGCTGGCCACCATGCTGATCGGCATCCTCGGCGCGGTCGCCCAGACCGACATCAAACGGCTGTTGTCGTTCACCCTGGTCAGCCACATCGGCTACATGGTGTTCGGGGTGGCGTTGACCAGCGTCCAGGGGTTGAGCGGCGCCGTCTTCTACGTCGCCCACCACATCACCGTGCAGACCACCCTGTTCCTGGTCACCGGGCTCATCGAGCGCAGGGGCGGAAGCGCGTCAATGGACGACCTGGGCGGGCTGGCCAAGCTCTCCCCGCTCCTGGCCATCCTGTTCTTCGTCCCGGCCATGAACCTCGCGGGGATCCCGCCGATGTCGGGCTTCCTCGGCAAGCTCGGACTCATGCAGGCCGGAGTCCAGGCGGGCACCCCGCTGGCCTACCTGCTCGTCGCCGGCTCGGTGCTGACCAGCCTGCTCACCCTTTACGCGATCGCCCGGGTGTGGAACTACGCCTTCTGGCGGGCCCCCTCCGAGGGCATGGTCGCCGAGCCCGGAACCGTCCTGGAGACCTCGGAGGAGGACGACGACTCGGCCACGTCGGCCTACGGGCCCGAGGAGGAGGCCATAGGGCCGTCCTCGCGGGTGGACACGGTCGTGGGCCGTACCGCCACGCTGGGCGGGCGGACGGTCGTCACCACCACGACCTTCCCGGCGACCATGATCGGCGCGACCGCGGGCCTGGTCGCGATGGGGCTGGCCTTCACCGTGCTGGCCGGACCGCTGATCGGCTACAGCCAGCGGACCGCCGAGGAACTGCTCGACCGCTCCCCCTACGTGGAGGCGGTCTTCCCCGAGGGGGTCGCATGACACGTCCAGACGTTCAGCGCCGTCCACCGCTGGCCTTCCGCCTGGGGCGCGTCTACGTCCAGGTACCCTCGCTCATCGCCATGACCGTGGTGTGGGCGCTGCTGTTCGGCGAACTGTCCGTCGGCGTCGTCCTGTCGGGACTGCTCGTCTCGCTGGCCATCGTGCTGATCTTCCCCCTCCCGCCGGTCGATCCGGGGCTGCGGCTGCGCCCGTGGCCGTTCCTGGTGTTCCTCGGCCGGTTCGCCACCGACCTGATCACGGCGAGTGTCAAGGTCGTCGGCCAGGCGTTCGCGTTCGGGCGCCTGCCGCGCAGCTCGGTCATCGGGGTCCCGCTGCGCTCCCGCTCCGACCTGCTGCTCACCATGACCGCGGTCACGCTGTCGGTCATTCCCGGCAGCGTCATCGTGGAGGTCCGCTACGCGACCTCCACCTTGTTCGTCCACGTGCTCGGCGCGGCCGACCCGGCCGCGGCCGAGGCGGCGCGGCGCGATGTGTGGGCCCTGGAGGAGCGGATCACCCGGGCCTTCGGCACCCGGGAGGACCTGGCCCGGTTGGAGGGAACACCCGTGGCGGGAGGAACGCTATGACCCTGGCCTGGATCGCGATCGGGGTACTGCTGGGCGCCGCGTCGCTCCTGGCGGTCGTCCGGCTGATGAGGGGGCCGACGATCCTGGACCGGGCGCTGTCGGTGGACGTCCTCCTCGCCTCGGCGATCGCCGGTATCGGCGCCTACGCCGCGTTCCACCGCGAACCGACCGCGCTGCCGGCGCTGCTCGTGCTGTCCCTGCTGGGCTTCCTCGGATCGGTCAGCGTGTCGCGGTTCGTCGCCCGGCGCCAGGTCGCCCAGACCACGGAGGAGTCGGGGAAGGGGGAACGAGGATGACCCATCAGGTGATCGACTGGATCGCGGTGGGCTGCCTGCTCACCGGGGCCCTGCTCTCCTTCGCCGCGGGCGTGGGGCTGGTGCGCTTCCCCGACCTGCTGTCGCGTATGCACACCGCGGCCAAACCACAGGTCCTGGGCCTGATCCTGATCCTCATCGGGATCGGGCTGCGCATGTGGCCCGAGTCCCACGTGGGCGTCCTGGTGCTGATCGCGCTGTTCCAGATCCTCACCGTGCCGGTGGCGGGCCACATCGCGGGGCGCGTCGCCTACCGCACGGGGCGGGTCCGGCACGACCTGATCGCCGTCGACGACCTCCAGGCGGAGCTGGAGGGGGACGGCGGCACCCGGTGACGTCGCCGGCCGGGCACCCGAAAGCATGAGGGCCGGCGCCGATGTCGGCGGCGCCGGCCCTCCCCCGCGCCAGGGCCCGTTCGCGGCCCCGGACGGAACCGCGCCGGCGCCCCCGCGACGCTCGACCGGTTCCGTGTCCTGTGCTCAGCTGCCGATGCTGTCGGCGGACTGACCCGACAGCGTCACCTGGACCTCCTGGCTCTTGCCGTCGCGCTCGAAGGTGACCGTCACGGTCTCGCCGGGTTGGTGCGAGCGCACGGCCGCGATCAGCACGTCGGGGTCGGTCACCACGCGGTCGCCGACGCGGGTGATGACGTCGTCCGCCTTCAGCCCGGCCTCCTGGGCGGCACCGCCGTTGGCGACGTCGACGATCCTGGCGCCCTGGCCGTTGGGGCCGGCGGTGATCGTCGCGTCGATCGCCGCGTAGCTGGCGCTGCCGGTCTCGATGAGCTGCTCGGCGATCGGCTTGGCCTGGTTGATCGGGATGGCGAACCCCAGTCCGATGGAACCGGACTGGCTGCCGGAGGTCCCACCGGTCGTCGCGATCGCCGTGTTGATACCGATGACCTCGCCCTGCATGTTCATCAGCGGGCCACCGGAGTTGCCCGGGTTGATCGGCGCGTCGGTCTGGATGGCGTCGATGACCGTCGACGTGGTCGCCCTGCCCTGCTCGGACTGGCCTTGACCGGGCAGGCCGAAGGGGAGCTGCTGTTCGGGCTGCTCCGGTTCTGCGCTGCCGGTGTTGACCGGACGGTCCACCGCGCTGATGACACCGGAGGTGACGGTCCCCGACAGGCCCAGCGGGGATCCGATGGCGACCACGTCCGCGCCGACCTCGATCTTGTCGGAGTCGCCGAGCTTGGCGGGGGTCAGGTCGGTGCGTCCCTCGGCTTTGATGACCGCGAGGTCGGAGACGGGGTCGGCCCCCAGGATCTCGGCCCGCGCCGTCGAACCGTCGTTGAACTGCACGACCAGGTTGTCGCCGGCGCCGCTCACGACGTGGTTGTTGGTGAGGATCTGGCCGTCGGAGCTGATGACGACGCCGCTGCCGCCGCTGCCGTTACCGGTCTGGATGGACACCACGCTGGGCAGCGTCGCGTCGGCGACCGTGCTCACGTTGCCCGTCGACACCGAGCCGCTGGTCTCCTCGGCCAGCGAGCTGATGGCGCCGCCGCCGTTGGACAGGAAGTGGGTGGTCACCACCGCCGCGGTCGGCCCGACGATGAGGCTGGTGACAAGCGCGGTGGCGCCGGCGACGGCGACCACCCGGCCACGGCTCCACGGCTTGCGCGCCTTCCTCGGCTCCTGCGGCTCCTCGCCGGGGCCCGAGGGGAAGTGGGAGGCGGGACCGAACGGTCCGTGCGGAGGGGGCGGAGGGGAGGCGAAACCGCCGTGGGAACCGCCGGGGCCGGCCCCCCTCTCGGGCGGGAAACCCGCCCCGAACGCCCCGCCGCCCGGCACGCCCCCGGGCGGGGTGGCGGAGGGGCTTGCGTGCGGACCGCTCCAGGCGCCCGCGGGCGGGCCGTAGGGGGGCCGCTCAGGGTAGGGCGAGCGCAGCGGACGGTTGGGGACCTCCGAGCGCTGGATCCCCGAGCCGGCCGCCTGGTCGGGGCGGGAGGCCCAGGCCGGGGAGTCCTGCTCACGCCCGGCCTCTCCGGAGGCCGCGGGCATGGTCAGGGTCTGGTCGGCGGCGGTCGGAGCGGGGTCGTCCGAGGGCGTCTGCGAGGGGGCCGAAGAGGCGGCGGAGGGGGCGTCTGGGAGCGGGTCCGATCGGGTCTCGCCGGCCGGAGGCACGGCGGTGGCCCCGGCGCCCTCGAACTCCTCGGACCCCTGCGGGGTGCCGTCGGCGGGGTCGGTTGCGCTCATCTGTTCCTCCGGGCCAAGCCTGTGTGTTCCGGCGGAGTGGCGCCCCGCCGGCCTTTCTGCGTTACGTCCATAAGATTCGGCTCCCAAGGTTAGAAAGCGGTGAGACAGCGGATAGGCACGGTTTCGAGCCTTTCCGTATTCGTTGCCTGCTCCAGGTCGCCTTCCCGGAAGGGGACACCAAAGAACCTGGAGTCCGAATCGGCGCGTCGTGCCCGTGCTCGCCCCGTCGTGACCGAATATGGGAGCCGATCCCCGCCCCTCGCCCGAACCGCCGCGTGGCCGCCCGCTAACCCAGAACCACAGGCCACGCGGTGTCGTCCGGCGCGCCCCGGTGATTCGGGGCGCGTCATTCCCCCGGGCCGGTCTCGGCCGGAAGCCGGGGGTCGGCGCCCCATGCGCTCCACGACCCCGGATACAGGCGTGTGTTGCGGAAACCGGCGTGCTCCAGCGCCAACAGGTCGTGGCAGGCGGTCACCCCCGACCCGCAGTAGGCGGTGACCGTGTCCGCCCGCTCCGCGCCGAGCGCGGCGAACCGTTCACGTAGCCGTTCCACCGGGGCGAACCGGCCGTCAGGGCCGAGGTTGTCCTGCCAGGGCGCGCTGCGGGCGCCGGGAACGTGGCCCGGGCGGGGGTCGGCGGGCACGGGCGCCGCGCCGGTGTAGCGCTCGCGCGCGCGAGCGTCCAGCACGAGCCGATCGGGCGAGCCCGCCTCGGCGAGCACCCCGTCGGTGTCCACCAGGCGCTCGGCCGGCCACGGACGCGTGGTCCGCGATCGCGGCCGGGGGGTCACCGCGCCCTTCTCCACGGGCCCCCTCCAGGCCTGGACGCCTCCGTTGAGGAGGGCCGCCGGGGAGCCGAGGACCCGCAGCATCCACACCAGGCGCGCGGCGGTGGAGCCGCCGGCGTCGTCGTAGGCCACCACGGGGGTCGCGTCCCCGATCCCCAGGGCGCCCAACGCGCGCGCGAACGCCTCGGGCGAGGGCAGCGGATGCCGTCCGCCTCGCGGGGAGGCGGGGGCGGCCAGGTCGGTGTCGACGTCGACGAACACCGCGCCGGGCAGGTGACCGCCCAGGTAGGCGTCACGGCCCGAGCGGCCGTCGAGGTACCAGCGCACGTCGGCGACGACGACCTCGTCGAGATGCCCGGCCAACCACTCCGGTTCGACGACAACGGGCAGGCGGGCGTGTTGGGGCTGTGACATGGCCGCAGAATATCCCCGCTCTCCGTCGGACGTCCCGGTCAGGACGCGTGTGCCCGCGCGCGGTCCAGACGGTTCACGTGGCGCAGCCACAACAGCCCCAGGACGGGCAGGACCAGTGGGATGAACAAGTAGCCGCTGCCGTAGCGTGACCACACGGTGTCGTCGGGGAACGCCGCCGGATCCACCAGGCTGAGCGTGCCCACGATGAGGACACCGGCCAGCTCCACCGCGCACGACACCATCGCCACCAGGTGCGAGGTGCGGTCGGCGCGCGCGATGCCCACGGTCGCCACGATGTAGATGACACCGGCCAGCGCGGACAGCAGGTAGGCCAGCGGCGCGGCCTCGAAGTCCGTGAGGATCTGCACGGTGGCGCGGGCGGTCGCGGCGAGCGCGAACACGGCGTAGACCGCGATCAGGACCCGCCCGGGGCCGGAACGGTTGGCGGGTGGGGCAGTCTCAGACAAGGATCGGGTTCCAGATCTGTTCGAGCCGGACCATCATGACCGGCAGGATGAAGCAGGCGAAGGCGATGACGGCGGGACCCCAGCGGCTGCGCTCCATGAACCCCCACACCGCGCACGCGGGGGGGATGAGGACGACCGTCAGCAGGTAGCTCACGAAGACGACGGTCTCGGGGGGTCGCTCGCCGCCGGTCAGCATGACCACCGACACCACGAGCTGGGCGATGAGCAGCAGCTCCAGGGCGGCCAGGGCGACCAGGTGGGGGACGACCATGGGCTGCCCGCGCATCGTCGAGATCAGGCACCATACCGCCAGGGCCAGCGACGCGAGCTGGATCGTGGTCGTGAGCCCGTCAACCACGCTGCTCCTCCTCCGCGTGCCGTCCCAGCCATCGTGAGTCCACCCGTCGAGCCCTATGGCCCGCTTCGCAGACGAACACTACGCAATGTAGTACATGGTGTCCGCGCGGGGCGACCTGGGGTAAGGCGGCGAGGGGAGGAGGAGGCGCGACACCCCCGCCGCGCCCACGGCGGCGGCGCGCGAAAACGGCGCCCGCGTGGGGACAGGCGTCCCGTCCGCGGCCGTAACCGGACAGCCGCCACCCCACCGCAACGCTCCCCGCTCCGGGCGCGTCCAAAGGACAGCATGTCGATCAGGCACCCCCGTGCCACGGCCATCGAGGAAGTCCGCATGAAGCGTTCCTCCACCCCCTCCCCCCGACCCGCCGGCTTCGGCCGCACCCCCTCCTCCCGCGCCCGCGCGGTCGTCGCCGGCCTGCTCGCCCTGGTCACGGTCACGGGCTGTTCGGTCAGCACCGGCCCCGACGAGATCGCCGTCCAATACGACTCCGGACCGTTCAGCGACACCACCTTCGACGCCTGCGTCCAGCCGGGCAACCGCGACTACCACGGTCCGGGCGACCAGGCCTACGTCTATCCGGCCGGTCAGCGCACCTACCGGTTCACCACCGCCGAGGACGCGGAGTCCGCGCCGATCTCCATCGTCTCCAAGGACAACCTGGCCCTGGAGGTCACCGGCATCGTCACCTTCAGCCTCAACACCGAGTGCGACACGCTCCAGCGCTTCCACGAGCGCATCGGTCTGAAGTACGGCGCGGACGAGGAGGACGGCTGGGAGCGGATGCTCTACGACTACGTCGGACAGCCCCTGGACCGCGCCATGGACGCCGCCGCCAAGGACTACGCCTGGAAGGACCTGTACAACAACGCCGAGCTGAAGCAGGAGTGGGAGGAGAAGGTCGGCGAGTACGCGGCCCAGTTCATCGAGGAGCAGAGCGGCGGCAGCTTCTTCTGCGCCCCCAACTACGTCCCGGGCGAGGGACAGGAGTGCGGCGACCTCGTGTTGACGCTCCAGCAGCCCCAGCCGCCCGAGGACGTCCGCAACGCGCTCGCCGCGGCGCAGGAGGCGATCGAGCGCAACGAGGCGCAGAAGGCGGAGAACGCGCGGGTCGCCACGGAACTGGAGGCCATCGAGGACCTCGTGGACGTCCTCGGCCCCGAGGGCTATGTCCTGTACAAGGCCCTGGAGAACGGTGACATCGAGGTCATCCCGGTGCCCGCCGGGGGCGGGGTGAACATCACGCCGCGGGCCGACCAGTGACCGGCGGGGCCGGCCGGGTCCCGGGGAGGACGCGGCCGGCCCCGGAAGCGTTGCGGGGGCGGGGAAGGGTCAGACCATCGCGTACACGGCGCTGCCGAGGGCACCGCCGGCCAGGCCGCCGACCAGCGGGCCGACGATGGGAATCCAGGCGTACCCCCAGTCCGAGCCGCCCTTGCCGCGCAGCGGCAGCAACTGGTGGACGATGCGCGGCCCCAGGTCACGGGCCGGGTTGATCGCGTACCCGGTGGGACCGCCCAGGGACAGGCCGATCCCGACCACCAGCAGCGCCACGATGAGCACCCCGGTGCCCGACATCGCCAGGCCGTCGTTCTGCCCGGTCGCGACGACGACGAACACCAGCGCGAACGTGCCGATGGCCTCGGTGAGGAGGTTCTGGACGGGGTGGCGCACCTCGGGCTCGGTGGAGAAGATCCCGAGGAAGGGGCCGTCGGAGGCGCCGAACTGGCCGAGGTAGGCCAGCCACACCAGGGCCGCGCCCGCCATCGCGCCGAGGATCTGGGCCGCGATGTAGACGGGGACCGTGGCCCAGTCGCCGCTGTCGATCGCCAGGCCCAGCGTCACCGCGGGGTTGAGGTGTCCCCCGGACAGCGGGAGCGCCATGTAGGCCCCCGACATGACGCCGAACCCCCAGCCGAGCGTGATCGCCGTCCAGCCCGCCCCGTGTGCCTTCGACCTGTTCAAGGTGACCGCGGCACACACTCCGCCGCCGAAGAGGATCAGTATCGCGGTTCCGAAGAATTCGCCGACGAAGATCGTTGCTGGTGTCACATGGGCCTCCGATCGACAGGAACGAAATAAGAAACGGATACCCATGAAAGGGGCGATCTATAAGGAATAGGTGATCTTGCGTGTCGATGGCCGTGCAGCGGACGGCGCGGAAACGGGGCGGACGGAGAACACGATTGCGTGCCTTTTCGAGAGGCGTTAGTATCTCTGCTTCGTTCTGGCGGCATCTTTCTGCGCGCTGAGGATCGGCACGAACCGGGGCTCCCGGGGCGGGACCCACGCACCCGCCGCCGCGTCCGTCCCACCGAGAGCCGGAGCCCGATCATGCCGTCCCCCTCTTCCCCCATGCCCGCGGTCGACCCCGAGATCCTGGCCGAGCGTTCCCACCTGGAGGCCGCGCGCGCCGCGCTGCGCCGCATGCGCCAGGACGTCCTCGACACCGAGACCCCCGAGGTCTACGGCGACTGGGTCTCCACCCAGATCCTGCGCCAGGCCCGGGATCTGCGCGCCGAGGCGCTGGTGGACCTGCCCGATGTGCCGCTCTTCTTCGGCCGGCTCGACTTCGACCCCGGGACGGTGTTCGACCCCGACCCCGCCGCGGCGCGGGGCGCCGCTCCCGAGGGGGACCGCGTCCACATCGGACGCCGCCATGTCCACGACGAGCGCGGCGTCCCCCTGGTCCTCGACTGGCGCGCGCCGATCTCGGTCGCCTTCTACCGGGCCACCCGCGAATCCCGCATGCGGGTGCGGCTGCGCCGGCGCTACGGGTTCGCGGCCGGGGGCGAACTCACCGCCTATGAGGACGAGGCGCTGTTGGAAGGCCCCTCCGCCGAGGAGGAGGCGCGCGCCGGCGCCCTGCTGGCGGCGGAGATCGAACGGCCGCGCTCGGGCCCCATGCGCGACATCGTCGCCACGATCCAGCCCGAACAGGACGACCTCGTGCGCGCCCCCCTCGACCAGACGCTGTGCGTCCAGGGGGCCCCGGGAACGGGCAAGACCGCGGTCGGCCTGCACCGGATCGCCTACCTGCTCTACGCCGAGCGCAAGCGCCTGGCCCGCGGAGGCGTCGCCATCATCGGCCCCAACCGCTCCTTCCTGTCCTACATCCGCAACGTCCTGCCCGCCCTCGGCGAGGTGGACGTCACCCAGACCACCGTCGAGGACCTTCTCGGCGTCGTCCCGGTCCGGCGGGAGGAGGAGCCCTTCGCCGCGCGGGTCAAGGGGGACGCGCGCATGGCCGAGGTCCTCCGCCGGGACCTGTGGTCCCTGCCCCGGCCGACGACCGAGACGCTGGTCCTGCGGCGCGGCGCGCGGCGCTGGCGGCTGTACCCCGACGAGCTCGCGGCGATCCTCGACGAGCTCGTCGAACGCGGCGTCCCCTACGGCGCGGGCCGCGACCTCCTCGCCCACCGCATCGCCCACGCGCTGTTGACCCGGATGGAGGCCGAGGGGGAGGCCTGCGACGACCGCACCCACGACCAGGTCCGGCGCACGCGCGAGGTGAAGGCCGCGGTCACCGCGATGTGGCCCAAGGCCGACCCCCTCAAGCAGGTCCTGGGCCTGCTCACCGACCCCGAACGGCTCGCCCGCGCCGCCGACGGCCTGCTCGAACCGGAGGAACAGGCCGCGATCCTGCTGCCGGGGCGGCCACGCGGGCCGAAGTCCGCACGCTGGTCGGCGGCCGACCTGCCGCTCATCGACGAGGCCACCGCCCTCATCGAGCGCCCCGCGAGCCTGGGACACATCGTGCTGGACGAGGCCCAGGACCTCAGCCCGATGCAGTGCCGCGCCATCGGGCGGCGCGCCGCGACCGGGACCTTGACGGTGCTCGGCGACATCGCGCAGGGCACGGCGCCTTCGGCGGCCGACGACTGGGCGACCCTGCTCGGCCACCTCGGCAAGCCCGGCTCCCCTGTCGCGGTCCTGGACCGCGGTTACCGTGTCCCCGCCCAGATCATCGACTACGCGGCGCGGCTGCTGCCGGCGATCGCGCCGGGGCTGGGGGCGCCGGTCGCGGTGCGCCGGTCGCCGGGCGCGCTGCGCGTCCGCGCCGTCGCCGCCGCGGAGTTCGCCGGGTCGGTCGCCGCGGCCTGCCAGGAGGCGCTGTCGGGCGAGGGGTCGGTCGCGTTGATCGCCGCCGACGCCGACCTTGAGGGGTTGCGCTCCCACCTGCTCGCCGAGGGGGTGGCGGCCGCGCTGCTCGGCGAGACCGAGGACGCGCTGGAGACCTCCCGCCTGGTCTGCGTCCCCGCGACGCTGGCCAAGGGCCTGGAGTTCGACTCGGTCGTCGTCGCCGAGCCGGCCCGCATCGTCGCGGCCGAGCCGCGCGGCCTCAACCGCCTCTACGTGGTCCTCACCCGCGCGGTCAGCTCCCTGCACGTGGTCCACGCCGAGCCCCTGCCGGACGCCTTGGCCTGAGGCCCGGGGAGAGGCGTCCGATGTCCGCTTCGGGGGCGGGGCGGCGGTGGCGCGGACGGGGCACCCCGGTGTCCCGTCCGTTCGGAATGGGTGCAGGATCGAAACGGGTACCCCGCACCATCCGGCGGTCTTCGTCATGAGATGTCGGTAATCGGGTAGGGCGGGGAAAGCCGCTGCCCGGGACAGGTCCGGGAACCGGCGGCGACCCGACCGGAGAGACCGGAGAGCGAGGCGGGATCGATGAACGACGCGTCTGGTGTCCGCTGGGTGATCGTCGGGGTGGACGGCTCCGACTCCAGCCGTTACGCACTCGAATGGTCGGCGCACGAGGCCCAGCTGCGAGGCCTGGGACTGCGTATCGTCGCGGCGGCCCAGGCACCCGAACGCGAGGGTCCTTTCGGCGACCTGCTGCGCCGCAGGGACGAGGAACAGTCGTCGTTGCTCCGCGACGCCCAAGCCCTGCTGGACTACGCGCGCGAGTGGATCCTGCGGATCTACCCCGAGCTCACCGTGGACACGCTCCTGGCCGAGAAACGGCCGGCGGAGGCGTTGCTGGAGGCGGCCTCCGCGCCGGGGGCGGCGGCGGTCGTGGTCGGCTCGCGCGGTCTGGGCAGCATCGCGTCGGCCCTCGTGGGGTCGGTCGGGGTGGACCTCGCCGCGCACGCCCCGGTTCCGGTGGTGATCCTGCCGAAGAAGCACGAGACGGCCCAGGGGGTGCGGGGCCGGGTCATCGTCGGGGTGGACGGCTCGGAGAAGGGGCAGCGCGCCATCGCCTTCGCCTTCGCCGAGGCGGCGCGCCGCGGCGCCCGCCTGGTCGCGCTCAGCGCGTGGCAGCCCATGACCGCCTTCGCCTCCACGATGGGGCCGATCCCCGGCGAGGTGTTCGACGACGAATCGGTCGAGCAGGCCACCCGCACGGCGTTGGACGAGGCCCTGGCACCGGCCCGGGCCGAGCACCCCGAGGTCGAGGTGGAGCCCAAGACCGTGCGGGCCCACCCGGTGGTGGCGTTGCTGGAGGAGGCGTGCCCCGCCGACCTGATCGTGGTGGGGTCGCGCGGCCGGGGCGGGTTCGCCGGCCTGCTGCTCGGCTCGGTCAGCCAGGCGGTCCTGCACGGGGCCACCGGGCCGGTGGCGATCGTGCGTTGAGAGGTCTCTCCCCTCCCCGCCCGGGTGGGGAGGGGGACGGAGGGGCGCGCGCGGGCTACTATCTTCCTAGGAAAATTTCTTCTTGGAAGGTTCTGGTGGTGTGCCACCGGAGGAAGGTGCCCATGACGAGCGTGAACGCCCCCGGACGACCGGAGAGCGCGGGTCCCATGCCGGTCCTGTACTTCGGGCACGGCGCGCCGCCGCTGGCCGACGACCCGTTGTGGACCGGCCAGCTCGCCTCCTGGTCCGCCGACCTGCCCCGACCCACGGCCATCCTCATCGTCTCGGCCCATTGGGAGGCCGGCCCGCTGACGATCGGCGCCACGCGGACCGTCCCCCTCGTCTACGACTTCTGGGGATTCCCGCAGCGCTACTACGAGGTCACCTACGCCGCCCCGGGAGCGCCCGAGCTGGCGGCCAAGGTCCGCGGCCTGCTCAACGGGCACGGGGTGCCGGTGGCCGACGCCCCCGAGCGGGGGCTCGACCACGGAGCCTACGTCCCGCTGAAGGAGATGTACCCCGACGCCGACGTCCCCGTGCTCCAGATCTCGATGCCCACCCTCGACCCGCAACGGCTGTTCGAACTGGGACGCCGGCTGGCCCCCCTCCGTGACGAGGGGGTGCTCATCATGGGCAGCGGCTTCCTCACCCACAACCTGTCGTGCGTCGACATGAGCCGAGGGCCGGGGTACACGCCGCCCGCCTGGTCGCAGGAGTTCGACGACTGGGCCGATCGCGCCGCCCGGAGCGGCGACATCGACGCGCTGCTGGACTGGGCCCACAAGGCGCCCGCCGCCGACATCGCCCACCCGCGCAGCGAGCACCTGGCGCCGCTGTTCGTGGCCCTGGGCGCGGGCAACCGGACCGGCGAGACACCCCGCAGCGTCATCGACGGGTTCTGGTACGGGATGTCCAAGCGGTCCTTCCAGCTCGACTGAGCGGCGGTCGCGCGCCGGCGCGGCCCCACGCCACGCCGGCGCCCCGGCGCCTCAGGAGCCGTCCTCGACCCCTCCGGCCAGCAGCGGCTCCAAGACCAGGCCGGGGTTGTCGCGCTCGATGACGCGCAGCCGCCACTTGTTGTGCACCAGCACGAGCAGTTCGCCGTCGAGCCGGCGGGTCAGGACCTCGGCCCCGGACAGGCCGTGCAGGATCGGCGCGGACGCGGCGTCGGTGCGCCGGGCCAGCCCGTAGTCGAGGTGGGCCAGCTCGATCGGGGCGCGGAACTCGTGTTCCATCCGGTGCTTGACCACGTCGAACTGCAACGGGCCGACCGCGGCCAGCACGGGGGCCTGCTCGCCGCGCACGTCGGAGACCAGCACCTGCACCACGCCCTCGGTGTCGAGCTGCTCGATGCCCCGACGGAACTGCTTGTAGCGTCCGGCGTCCAGCGCGCGGGCCACCGCGAAGTGCTCGGGGGCGAAGCTGGGGATCGGCGGGAACTCGACCTTGGGCCCCTCGTACAGGGTGTCGCCCACGCGCAGCGCCTGGGCGTTGACCAGCGCGATCACGTCACCGGGGAAGGCGGTGTCGATGGTGTGGCGTTCAGCGCCGAAGACCGCCTGGGTGTACTTGGTGGCGAACGGGCGGCCGGTGGCCGCGTGGGTCAGCACCATGCCGCGGTCGAAGCGGCCCGAGCACACCCGGACGAACGCCATCCGGTCGCGGTGGGCCTTGTCCATGTTGGCCTGCATCTTGAACACCAGGCCGGAGAAGGGGGCCTCGATCGGACGCGGCACGCCGGCCGCGTCGGCCTGTGGCGAAGGGGCGGGGGCCAGGTCGATGAGGGCGCGCAGGAGCTGACCCACCCCGAAGTTGGGCAGCGCCGCGCCGAACAGCACCGGGGAGGAGACGCCCGCCAGGAACGACTCCTCGTCGTAGTCGGCGCCGATCTCGCCGAGCAGTTCCAGCTCCTCGCGGGCCTGGATCCAGGCGTCCTGCTCGATCTCGGCGGCGCGGTCGTGGTCCAGGCGCTCCTCCTGGGCCACGGTCGCCCCGCCGGGGGTGCGGTGCAGCTTGGTGTAGGAGTCGTCGGAGCGGTCGATCAGGCCGCGGAAGTCGCCGGCGATGCCCACGGGCCAGTTCAGCGGGGTGGGGCGCAGCCCGATGCGCTGCTCGATCTCGTCCAGCAGCTCCAGGGGCTCGCGGCCCGGCCGGTCCCACTTGTTGACGAAGGTGATGACGGGGACCTTGCGCGCCCGGCACACGTCGAACAGCTTCAGGGTCTGGGGCTCCAGACCCTTGGCCGAGTCCAGCAGCATGATCGCGCAGTCCACCGCCGCCAGCACCCGGTAGGTGTCCTCGGAGAAGTCGGCGTGGCCGGGGGTGTCCAGCAGGTTCAGCACGCACCCGCCGTAGTCGATGCGCAGCGCCGCCGAGGTGATGGAGATGCCGCGGGCCTGCTCCATCTCCATCCAGTCGGAGGTGACGCCGCGCCGGTCGCCCTTGCCGTGGACCGCGCCGGCCGAGGTGATCGCGGCCGCGTGCAGGGCCAGCGCCTCGGTCAACGTGGACTTACCGGCGTCGGGGTGGGAGATCACCGCGAACGTCCGCCGCCGCGCGGCCTCGGAGAGGGTTTCGGCTGGCTTGTTCGTCGGGGTCTCGGTCGGGGCGCTCACCGGGCGTTCGTCTCCTCGCGGATGTGGGTCTGGCGGTGTCGTTCCGTTCGGCGCGCGGCCGGCCGCCGGGCCGGGCGGGGGCCGGCTGGCACACCGCCGGGCGGGGCCTCGTCGAACCTGGTGGGGCGCGCGGCGGGGGCCGGCGCGTCGCTCCCGGTGTCCAGGGTATCCGCAGGGGAGGAGGGGGCGGGCGCGTCGCGGCCCGCTCCGCCCTTGACGGTCCCGCGCCGATCACGGTTCACTTTAGACCGACCGGTTGGTATCTGGAGGTGCGTGTGAAAGCGGTGCGGGTACGCGAGTTGGGTGAACCGAAGGACGTCCTGCGCGTCGAGGACGTCGAACCACCGCGGCCCGGCCCCGGCCAGGTGCTCGTCCGGGTCCGCGCGGCGGCCGTCAACTTCCCCGACGCGCTGCTGTGCCGGGGCGGCTACCAGGTCCGCCCCCCGTTGCCGTTCACGCCGGGCCTGGAACTGTGCGCGGAGGTCGTCGAGACCGGCGAGGGCGTGACCGGCGTCCGCGCGGGAGAACGTGTGCTCGGCTCCGCGGAGCTGCCCACGGGGGCCTTCGCGGAGTACGCCCTGATGAGGGCGGACGCCGTGTACCCCGCGCCGGCCGCGCTCACCGACCCCGAGGCGGCGTCGCTGTTCATCGGCTACCAGACGGGCTGGTTCGCGCTGCACCGCCGCGCCGGCCTGCGCGAGGGCGAGACCGTGCTCGTCCACGCGGCCGCCGGAGGGGTCGGCAGCGCCGCGATCCAGCTCGCGAAGGCGGCCGGGGCGCGGGTCGTAGGGGTGGTCGGCGGTGCGGACAAGGCGAAGGTGGCCCGTGAGCTCGGCGCCGACGTGGTGGTGGACCGGCGCACCGAGGACTTCGTCCAGGTGGTCAAGGAGTTCACCGGGGGACGCGGCGCCGATGTGGTGTTCGACCCGGTCGGCGGCGACTCCTTCACCCGCTCCACCAAGTGCATCGCCTTCGAGGGACGCATCCTCGTCATCGGGTTCGCGAGCGGCACGATCCCCACTCCGGGGCTCAACCACGCCCTGATCAAGAACTACTCCCTGGTCGGCCTGCACTGGGGGCTGTACCGGGACCGCGCGCCCCAGGTCATCGCCGAATGCCACGAGCAGCTGGCCGATCTCGCCGAACGCGGTCTGGTCAAACCGCTGGTGAGCGAGACCCTGCCACTGGACCGGCTGGCCGACGGGGTCCAGCGTCTCGCCGACGGCTCCACGATCGGACGCCTCGTCTACGTGCCGGCCCCCTGACCACCGACCGATCGACGCGAAGACGGGAGACAACGGACATGGCCCACCCCTTCACCCCGCCCGGGACGACGGTGGTCGTCACCGGAGGCGCCGGCGGCATCGGACGCGCGCTCGCCGAACGCTTCCTCGCGGAGGGGGCGGCCCGGGTCATCGTCGCCGACCTCGACCCCGAGCGGGTCGAACGGACAGTGGCCGAGCTCGGGGAACGCGCCCACGCGCTCGTCCTGGACGTCACCGACGAGGCCGCCGTCACCGCTGCCGTCGCCGCCGTCGAAAGGGAACACGCGCCCATCGACCTGTGGTGCTCCAACGCCGGCGTGGCAGCGGGCCGGGACCTGGGCGCAGCCGCCGACTGGGACCTCTCCTGGCGGGTCCACGTGCTCGCCCACGTCCATGTCGCCCGCGCGCTGCTGCCGCGCATGGTCGAGCGGGGGCACGGCCACCTGCTGGTCACCGCCTCGGCCGCGGGCCTGCTCACCAATCTCGACGCCGCGCCCTACAGTGTCACCAAGCACGGCGCGGTCGCCCTCGCCGAGTGGCTGGCCATCCGGCACGCCGGGACCGGTGTCGGGGTGTCGTGCCTGTGCCCCCAAGGGGTCAACACCGCCATGACCGCCGGGGACGGGCCGACCGCGGCCACCCGCCTGGGCGGGGCCTACCTGGAACCCGAGGACGTGGCGGAGGCGACCATCACCGCGCTGCGCGACGGCAGGTTCCTCGTCCTGCCCCACCCCGAGGTGGCCGACTACGAACGCCGCCGCGCCGAGGACCGGGACCGCTGGCTCGGCGGCATGGCCCGGGCCTGGGCGAGGGTCCGCGGCGTCGGGGCGGAGTGAGGCCCCTCCCGGGGACGGGCAGCGTCCGGTGGGGGGTCGCCCCTGTCGATCGTCGGTGGTGCGCCCCGGAAAGAGCCGCCCAACGGTCGTCGTGACGCCACGCTTTCGACCGATGTGCCGACGGTGGCGTGGTTCCTAGTGTTCTCGGCGTCCCGATGAGCTTCGGGGGCGCCACGACACGAGGAAAGACATGTCGGACAAGGTAGTCGACGCGCGTACGCAGGGCACCCGCCCCACCGCTGCGGGCGACCCCTCCCCACCAGTGGTGGTGGCGCGTGGGGTGACCAAGACGTTTCGCACCGGTGGCACGCTGGTACGGGCCCTGGACGGGGTGGACCTGGAGTTCGCCCGCGGCGCGTTCACCGCGATCATGGGCCCCTCCGGCTCGGGCAAATCCACCCTGATGCACTGCCTGGCCGGACTGGACACCGTCACCTCCGGCCAGATCACCATGGGCC
>NZ_BAAGVM010000003.1:0-511708 GCF_054780875.1 Marinactinospora endophytica
CGTGCTACGCACCACCCTGGCCGGCCTGCGCCTGCACAAGGGCCGCCTGTTCACCACCGCCCTGGCCATCGTGCTGGGCGTCATGTTCGTCACCGGCACCCTCGTCTTCACCGACACCCTCCGCCACGGCTACCGCACCCAGGCGCTCGGCGGGGTGGACCGCCTCGACGCCCTGGCCTACGTCGAAGAGCCCGGAGGAGAGAAACCCAGCGGACTGGGACCGGACACCCTCCGGGCGGTCCGCGACCTGCCCGAGGTGGCCGACGCGGCCGGCCTCGTCCACGGCACGGCCGCGCTGCTCGACGAGCGGGGCCGGGCCGCCGGCCAGGTCCCGACGCTGGGGCTGTCCCTGCCCGAGGACGAGGCGCTGCACCGCTACCCCATCGTCACCGGCCGCGCTCCCGGGGCCGCCGACGAGGCGGCCCTCCTCACCTCCACCGCGCGCCAGACCGGCCAGGGGATCGGCGACGAGGTCGAGGTGGCCGGAGCCGATGGGGAAACCCACGTGTTCACCGTCGTCGGCCTCGTCGACGGCGGCGTCGACCCCGAGCTCAACCACCGGGGGGCGCTGTTCTACACCCCCGCGACCGCGGCGGAGCTGACCGGCCGCGCGGACTACGCCGAGATCGACGTCATCGGGGCCGAGGGCGTGCCGCAGGAGCGGGTCGCCGAGGCCGTGCGCGCCGCCGTCGTCGCGGAGGACGCCGGCGCCGTCACCGTCGCGACCGGACAGGACTACGCCGAGGAGCTCTCCGCCGCGGCCGGCCTCCAGGCGCGCACGATCGGCAGCGCCCTGCTGCTGTTCGCGGCGGTCGCGGTGTTCGTCGGCGCCCTCGTCATCTACAACACCTTCGCCATCCTCATCGCCCAACGGCGCCGCGAGACGGCCCTGCTCCGCTGCGCCGGCGCCACCCGCGCCCAGGTCTTCCGCGGCGTCCTCACCGAAGCCCTCGTCACCGGCCTGCTCTCCTCCGCGCTCGGCGTCGCCGCCGGCGTCGGACTGGGCGTCGCCGGGTTCGCGGTGCTCACCGCATCCCAGGCCGAAACGGTGCCGGTCTCCCCGGTCGTGGGACCGGTGAGCATCGTGGCCGGACTGGCCGTCGGCACGGTCGTGACGCTGGCGTCGGCGCTGGTGCCGGCCGCGCGCGCGACCCGGGTCCCACCGTTGGCCGCGCTGCGCGAGGGCATGGTCGCCGACGTGCCCGAGGGACGCCGGGCCGGCGTGGTGCGCGTGGTGGGCGCCCTGCCGTTCCTCACGGGCTCCGCCCTCCTGTGCGCCGTCGCGCTGCGCGGGGAACCCGGGGAGACCGCGATGGGGCTCGCCGCGGCGGCCGGCCTGCTCGCCTTCATTGGCGTGGTGGCGTTGGGACCGTTGCTGGTCCGGCTGCTGGCCCCCGTGTTCGGCGTGGTGCTGCGCCGCGCCGGTGTGGCCGGCACGCTGGCCGCGGACAACGTCCGGCGCAGCCCCCGCCGCGCCGCCACCGCCATGATCGCCCTGACCGTCGGGGTCACCCTTGTCAGCGGCTACTCGGTCATCGCGGCGTCGATCGAGCAGAGCGTGGAGGACAAGCTCGACCGGCAGTTCCCCATCGACTACGCGCTCTCCCGCTACTACGACGACGAGAACGCCGGAATCCCGGGGGAGATCGCCGAAGGGCTGCGCGACGACGGCATCTTCACCGAGGTCTACACGACCCGGGTCGTCGACGCCGAGGTCGACGGTGTCACGGTCCCGGTGGGCACGGTCACCGGGATCTCCATCGCCGAGGGCGGCCGTGGCGGCGACGTCGAGGGCGACCTCGACGCCGCGGTCGAGGGGACCGCCGTGCTGAAGGAGCGGGTGGCGCGGGAGCTGGACGTGACGGTCGGCGACACGCTGTCCCTGGCGACCCACGACGGCGAACGCGCCACACAGATCGTGGCGGTCGTCGGCGACGACACGATCCTGCCGGGGGTGACGCTGCCCGAGCGGGACTTCGCCACCGGATTCGACCGGGACGCCGACGAGATGGTCTACGTCGTGCTGGCCGACGGTGTTTCCGGCGAGCGGGCGCGCGCCGTCCTGGAGGAGGCGATCGCCGACGAGCCGACGGTCGCGCTGAACAGCGTCGGCGTGATCAAGGAGCAGTACACCGCCATCTTGGACCAGGTCTTCCTGGTGGTCGCCGCCCTGCTGGGACTGGCGATTCTCATCGCGGTGTTCGGGATCGCCAACACCATGGCCCTGTCGGTGCTGGAACGCGCCCGCGAGTCCGCGCTGCTGCGCGCCCTGGGGCTGTCGACGGCGCGGCTGCGCGTCATGGTCGGTGCCGAGGCCGTGGTGGTCTCCGTCATCGGAGGGGTGGTCGGGGTGGCCCTCGGCGTGCTCTTCGGCTCTGTCACCGGCCGGGTGGTGATGGAGGGCGCGGCGGTCGCCGTCCCCGTGGGGGAGATCGCGCTGTTCGTCGGAACCGCGGCGGTGGCCGGCCTGCTCTCGGCGCTGCTGCCCTCCCGCGTGGCCGCGCGGGCCTCGATCACGGCGTCCCTGGCCGCCGAGTGACGGGACCGGCCGGAACCGGCCGCGCCCGCCCCGGGCCGTCCGGGGCGGGCGCGGCCCCGGCGCGGATCACGGGGCCAGGACCCGGCGCGGTACCGCCCGAACGGGGACGGCCTAGCGCCCCGCCCCACCGGTGGAGGACACGACGCGCAGGCTCCGGGGAAACGGGAGCGTGGCCGAGGCGGGGGAGACGCGCCCGACCGGCGTGGGCACGCGCGCGCCGGTGCAGGAAGGGACCGTCGCCGCGGCGCCCCGCCAGGTAAGGAAGCCGAGCAGGGCGAACAGGTAGGCCTCCTTGGCGTCGGAGGGGATCCCGTGGTCCTCCGCCGCGCGCAACGGTACCGGTGCCAGCGTCCTCCGCAGCGCGGCCACCAGCGCCGGGTTGCGCACCCCCCCACCCGAGGCGACGACCTCGGTGACCCCGTGGCCGCGGCAGGCGTCGGCCACGGTCGAGGCGGTCAGCTCGGCCAACGTCGCGAACACGTCGTCCTCGGCCACCTCCAGCCCGCGCAGCGCCGCCGCGAGATGGCCGGCGTGAAACAGCTCCCGGCTGGTGGTCTTGGGAAAGGGGCGGGCGTAGTAGGGCTCGGCGCGCAGCCGCGCCAACAGTTCCGCGTGCACCCGCCCGCGCAGGGCCCGCCGCCCGTCCCGGTCCATCGCCTCGCCCAGGCGCGCCGCGGCGGCGTCCAGCAGCGCGTTGCCCGGGCCGGTGTCGAAGGCAACGGCTGTGCCATCGGGCGCGACGACGGTGAGGTTCGCGATCCCGCCCAGGTTGAGCGCCGCCACCGGGGCGTCGCGGCCCGCCAGCCACAGCGTGTCCAGGGTGCTGGCCAGCGGAGCGCCCTGACCGCCGGCCGCGATGTCGCGGGACCGCGGGTCGGAGACGACCGGCAGGCCGGTCTCCTCGACGATCCACGCCGGTTGCCCGAGTTGCAGGGTGCCCTGGACGGCGCCCTCCTCGACCCAGTGGAAGACGGTCTGCCCGTGCGAGGCGACGAGGTCGGCCCGGCCGGCCGGGCACAGGTGGTCCAGGGCGTGCCGGGCCGCGGCGGCGAAGGCGCGTCCGACACGGGTGTCCAACCGGCAGACGGCACCGATCGTGGTGGTGGCGGGCGGCAGTACGGCCAGGATGTCCGCGCGCAGGTCCGCGGGGTAGGCGAACGTGTCGTGGGCGATCGGGGCGAGCGTGACCTCCCCGCCCTCCAGGGCGAGGTCGGCCACCGCCACGTCGATGCCGTCCACCGAGGTCCCCGATGACAGGCCGATCACGATCACGCGCGTCTCCCCTCCCGGCCTGTTCCGGCCACGGGACCCGCGTGGTGGGCCGCCGTCCACGGGCCGGCGCGGAGGCGGGTGGCGTCGTGCCCTACCTGCCCGTCCCGCCCCGCGCGGCAAACCCGGAACCGGGCCGTCGGGCCACGTGGTGGTGCGGGCTGGGCGAGGGGCCGCCCGACGGCGGTGGCGCGGGGTCCCGCGAGAGCGCGCTGTGGTGCCGGCGCGGTGCCCACCGTCCCCTCGGGCTCCCCGATGGGGGGCCCGGCCGGGAGCCCGACCTGGCCGGGCGGGGACGGTCCGCTTCCTCGACGCGGCGGTGCGGCTTCTCAGCCCGGCGGGCACGGGCGGCAGCCGATCCGGCCCGGACCGGCGTTCGCGGGTTGACCAGGGATTTCCCCAAGTCGGGAATTCCCTTTGCGGGGAGGGCGGGCGATCTCCGTCCCCGCCCCGGAGGTCCCCTCATACCGTGGGACGAAGGCGGGGTGTCCTCTCCGGCGGGTGCGCGTATCGTCGGGATTATGGGTGGTGAGGGACGACCGTCTCCCCGAGGCCGAGAGGGGCCGGCCGACACACGCGGGAACGGTCACACCAAAGGCGGTGCGGGGCGTCAAGAGCGCGACCCCCGCGCGCCGGAAGGCGGGGACCGTGGTGGGTGACCAGCCGAGACTTCGCGTGGAACCCGTTGGCGCAATTCCCGGCAGGCAGGAACTGGCGGGTCGGATGGCCGACATGCTCGGTGACGTCGGAGCGCATGTGGGAGCGCTCTATCTCCTGGTCCCCGACGAGCACTCCCTCGGCATCACGGTGATGGTGGGGCTGCCGACGGAGTTCGCCCACCCCTGGCTGCGCATCGGCCTGGACGTCCCCCTGCCGCTGGCCGACGTCGTGCGGCGGCGCAGCCCGGTATGGGTCAGCGGGGCCCAGGAGATGGTCCGCAGGTATCCGCGCGCGGCCATCGCCCTGCCCTACGACTTCCCCCTGGCCGCGCTGCCCATCATCGCCGACGGCACGGTCCACGGCGCGGTGTTCGTGCTGTGGCCGGGAGGGCGGGCCGAGGCGCCACCGGACGAGACGGTCTGGGAGCGGATGCGCGCGGGCGTCGCCGACATCGCCGGCCTCCTGGACGAGGCGGAACGGGCCGGCGCCCCGATCCGCCCGACATCCGACACGCTGGAATTCCTTCCCCACGACCAGGGGACGTCAACCCCCGACGTGCTCGCATCGATGGCCGACCGGTTACCGGAGGGGATGTGCTCCCTGGACCTGCGGGGCCGCCTCACCGCCGTCACCCCCACCGCGGCCCGGCTCCTCGGCGAACCCGCCGAGCGGCTGGTGGGCGTCCGCCTGTGGGGAGGTCTGTCCTGGCTGCGCGACCCGGTGTATGAGGACCGCTACCGGGCCGCGCTGATCACCCAGCGCTCCACCTCCTTCGTCGCGGTGCGCCCACCGGACCGGTGGCTCTCCTTCGAGCTGTACCCCGACCGTTCGGGGGTGACGGCGCGCGTCCGCCCGGTCAACGCGGACGGCCGGGCCGAACCGCCCTCTCCGAGCGCGTCCCCGCCGGGGCCGGCCACCCCCACCCGGGTGGGGGCGTTCTACCACCTGCTCGAACTCGCCAGCGCGCTGACCGAGGCGCGGGGAGTGCGCGACGTCGTGGACACGGTGGCCGACCAGATCATGCCGGCGTTCGGCGGGCAGGCGCTGGCCCTGCTGACGGTCGAGGCCGGGCGGCTGCGCGTCATCGGCTACCGCGGTTACGAGCCCAGCACCGCCGAACTGTTCGACCACACCCCGATCACCTCGTTCACGCCCGGGGCCCACGCGCTGGTCACCGGCGCGCCCACGTTCTTCGAGACGCGCGAGGATCTGGAACGCGTCTACCCGGCGCGTTCGGGCACCCAGCAGGGGATGGGGGCGTGGGCGTTCCTGCCGTTGATCGCCTCGGGCCGACCCATCGGCACCTGCGTGCTCGCCTTCACCCGCTCCCACCAGTTCAGCGTCGAGGAGCGGGCGGTGCTGAACTCGTTGGGGGGCCTCATCGCCCAGGCCCTCGAACGGGCCCGCCTCTACGACGTCGAGCACGAGCTCGCCCGCGGCCTCCAGTCGGGGCTGCTGCCCCATGAGCTGCCCGCGCTGCCGGGACTGGAGAGCGCGGCCCGCTACCTCCCCGGCACCGAGGGCATGGACATCGGCGGCGACTTCTACGACCTGATCCGGCTCGGCGAGGACGAGATCGCGGCGGTGGTCGGCGACGTCCAGGGACACAACGTCACGGCCGCCGCGCTCATGGGGCAGGTCCGCACCGCGGTGCGCGCCTACGCGGCC
This sequence comes from Marinactinospora endophytica, assembly GCF_054780875.1. NCBI lineage: Bacteria > Bacillati > Actinomycetota > Actinomycetes > Streptosporangiales > Nocardiopsidaceae > Marinactinospora > Marinactinospora endophytica. The sequence continues at coordinate 6,137 of NZ_BAAGVM010000003.1, forward strand.
ACCTCCAACGGCGATCCGGAACGGGTCCTGGCCCGGACCAACCGGCTGCTCACCGACCTCGATCCGGGGCTGTTCGTCAGCTGCGTCTACCTGCACCTGAACCTGCGCCGCAACGAGGCGTGCCTGGCCCGGGCCGGCCATCCCCAGCCGCTTCTGCGCCACCCCTCGGGGCGGACCGAGGTCGTGGACGTGCCGGGCGGCCTGCTCCTCGGGATCGACCCGACGGCGGAGTACCCGGAGGTCCGGCTGCCGATGCCGCCGGGGGCAATCCTCGCCCTCTACACCGACGGCCTGGTCGAGGAGCCCGGTGTGGACCTCGACGACGCGGTGTCGGACCTGGCCGACCGGCTGGGCCGTGAGGGCGACCGACCGCTCGGGCACCTCGCCAACCGGCTCACCAGCCATGCGCATCTGGCCGAGCACCGCACCGACGACGTCGTGCTGCTCTTGTTGCGCACCGTCGGCGAGGGCTGAACCGCGCCGTCCTGGCGCGCCTGGGCCGTCCAACGGTACGGCCCGGGGGCACGCCGACCGGCGGCTCCCAGGTCAGGCCCCCTCCTCCTGGCGGCGATCCCATTCCGCCAGGCCGGCCAGCGCCGCTCGGGCCCGGTCGCGCACCGCGACGATCGCGTCGATGTCGTGGGCGTCGCGGTTGTCCCGCTTCAGCTCCTCGTAGCCGCGCAGGTGCTCCTCGAACACCGAGGCCGGGTCCACGACCGGGGAGGCGGCCCCGGCCAGCCCCTCGCCGAGGTCGGTGATGAGCCGGTCGTTCTCCGCCCTGATCGCCTCCACCCGTTCGGCCTCCTCCGCGCGAAGCCGCGCCATGATCTCGGCGTCGTCGGCCTCCTCCCGACGCCGGCGCGCCGCCGCGCGGGAGTTGACGAGAACGAGCACCGTGCTCAGGACCAGGAGCGGGGACAGCAGTCCGCCGGCGATCACGGCCAGGACCGGCCAGCCGGGACCCTCCCCGCCACCGGCCGGCGGCGCCGGCTCCTGCTCGCCGAGCAGACCGACCAGCTCGGTGAGGGAGGCGTCGAGGCTGTCGGGGGTGTAACCGACCTCGACCGCCGTGGACAGGGAGAAGATCCCGTCCTCGCCGACGCCCCCGGGCGGCTCACCGTGGGTGAGCCGGTCCCAGACCCGCCCCCGGCCGTCCACGGTGAGCAGCACCACCGGGTCGTCTCCCTCCCCGGCCACCCGCCGGGCGAGACCGTCGTCGACGCTCCCCTCCTCCCGCCGCACCTCGAACTCCACCGCCCGGGCGGGGAGAACGGCGATCCGCACCGGTGAGGCCAGGCCGGCGAGCTCGGAGTCCAGGCGCCGGCGCTCCTCCTCGGCGAGGTCGTCGACGAGCAGCGGGTGGACGTAGAGGTGCCCCTCCCGCAGCCCGGCCCGCGCCGCCGCCACGACGTCGCCCTCGACCATCGGGGCGAACTCGGTCAACGTCGCCGCCAGCTCATCGGGGCCGGTCCCGGCGGAGAAGAGGGCCGACGCGAGGTCGGCGGGGTCGGTCGCCTCGGGGCCCGCGGCCGGTACCAGGGTGAACCGACCGTGCTCCCAGAAGGCCAGCAGGGCGACGCCGTCGTCCCCCAAGGGGGCCAGCAGGGCCTCGGCCAGCTCCTCCTCCTCGCGGACGGAGGTGGGCAGCACGGCGATCCGGACGCCGGGGACGTCCGCGTACAACCCGGTGACCGCGTCCGCGTCGAAGCCGGGCAGCCCGGCGCGGACGGCAGGATGGACGTAGACGGTCTGCGTCCGAGCGGCGTCGCCCACCTCGCCGAGCAGGTCGTCGCCCAGCAGCTCGGGCAGGGACATGAGCTGCCCCTCGATGCCGCCGGGACCGTAGGAGAGGTGCTCCTCCAGCGTGCCGTCGTCCACGCCGGTGTCCACGTTCTCCCAGGAGACGTGCAGGGTCGTGTCGCCGGTGATCCCGCGCTCCTCGGTCAGGGCGACATAGACCCCGGGCTCCCCGATCTCCTCGGCGAGCGCCCGGACCGTCTCGGAGGGGTCCCCCGAGGCAGTCAGCGCCACCCGTACCGGGCCGTGCGCCCCGGCCAGCCGGGCGTCGATCATCTCCCGGCTCTGGGGGTCCAGCCCCTCGGCGCCGTCCTCGACCCACAGGCCGCCGCCATCACGCAGGGCGCGCGCCGCCCGGTCCAGCGTGTCGTCGGCGTGGGCCGCCGACGCCCCGAACGCGACCACCGCCGCGGTCAAGACGGCGGACAGGCGGCGCACGGATCGGGCGGGGCCGCGGGAACGGGACATGGGGGCTCCTCACCCGCACCGGCGCGGCGGTGCCCGGGGACGGGCCGAGGGGGTCCTCGGGCCGGCGCGCACCAGGCCGGGGCGACGGACGACGACACCAGGATCCTAAGCACCGCCAGGTCACGCGACGGTGACGGAAGGGGGAAGTCCGCCGCAACGGATAACCTGCACGCCGTCGGACAGGCCCATGCCCCACGGTTGGATCGGTGAACAGCGTGCAACACGACGACCTCGACACGAGACTCGGCCGCAGGATCGTGGCCGCCGCGGACAGGAGACTGACCAAGAGCGGCGTGGTCGCACCGGTGGACGTGCTGACCGATCTCGGCTGGTTGACCGCGAAACCGGCCGACGCCTGGCGGCAGGGACGCCTCGGCCACCTCGGGGAGGCGGTCGCGGTGCCCGAGGACAGGCTCGTGGCGGCCGTCCGGCTGGTGCGGCGCTGGGCCGAACGCAACGGCCTGACGCCCGAGGAGGCCGTCTACGTGACCGCCACGCGCGACCGGCGTCCGCTGCGCTTCACCGCCACGGGAGACGAGAGCGTGGAACAGGCCTACCGCCGCCACTGGGTCTCGCCCGACCTGTCACCGGCCCGGCGTCGGCGCCTGGCCGAACGGCACGAGAAGGCCCCCGACCTCGTCGTCGTCGAGACCGGCCCCGGGTGGGCCTGCGCCGAGTGCGCGGACAACGCCCCGTTCTCGATCGCCGACGAGGACCAGCAGATCTGTCTGACCTGCGCGGACATGGACCACCTGGTCTTCCTCCCCGCGGGCAGCGCGGTACTGACCCGCCGGGCCAAGAAGGAGAGCGCGCTCTCAGCGGTGGTGACACGGTGGAACCGGCGCCGCAAACGCTATGACCGGACGGGCCTGCTGGTGGAGGAGGGGGCGCTGGAACGCGCGGAGGAGCAGGTCCTCGCCGACGAGGACGCGCGGGCACGGCGCAGGGAGCGCGACCGCGTCCGCAGGCAGGAGTGGGACGTCGACTTCCAGGCGCGCATGGCCGAGGAGATCGTCCGCATGTTCCCCGGATGCCCGCCGGAACGGGCCGAGCGGATCGCCCGGCACGCCGGGGCGCGGGGCAGCGGCCGGGTCGGCCGTTCGGCGGCGGGCCGGGAACTCGAACCCCGGGCCGTGCGGGCCGCCGTCATCGCCTCGGTGCGCCACGAGGACACCGACTACGACGCGCTGCTGATGGCCGGGGTGCCCCGGCAGGCGGCCCGGGAGCGCATCGCGGCCGGTATCGACCGGGTCCTCGCGCGCTGGTCCGGCTGACCCCGGCGGCCTCCCGCCGGGCTCCCCGCCCGCGCGGTCACTTCCTGAGGGCGGCCGGGTCGAAGTCGGTCCCGCGGTGGAGGAGATGGTTGAGCAGCCAGAAGAGCACGCCGACGGCCAGCAGCGCGCCCGCGATCACGTACTCCTGCAACGGCCGGCCGGTGATGGGCAGGGCGAAGAACACGCAGGTGAGGACGCCGAGCACGGGGACCCACGTGGGCGCGGTGAAGTGGGGATGGGCGACCTTGTCCTTACGGAGCACCAGGACCGCGACGTTGACCACCGCGAACACCATCAACAGCAGCAGCGAGGTGGTGCCGCCGAGCTCGGCGATGGACACCGAACTGACCAGGATGACGGCGATGGCGCTGGTGAACAGGATGGACACCCACGGGGTCCGCCGCAGCGCCAGCACCCTGCCGAAGGCGCGCGGGATGATGCGCTCGTTGGCCATGCCGTAGAGCAGCCGGCTCGCCATCAGCATGTTGATCAGCGCGGTGTTGGTCAGCGCGAACATCGCGATGAGCGAGAACAGGACCGGCGGGAACCACGGCGCGGCGGCCTGCACGACCAGGAGCAGCGGGCCGTCGGAGTCCGCCAGCAGGCCCGTCGGCACCAGGGACGAGGTGATCACGGCGATGAGCAGGTAGATCGCCGCGGTGATGCACAACCCCAGCAGCACCACCCGCGGGAAGGTCCGCACGGGGTCCTTGGTCTCCTCGGCCATGTTCACCGAATCCTCGAAACCGACCATGGCGAAGAAGGCGAGCGCGGTGGCCGAGGTGACCGCCAGGAAGGGACCGTTGTCGGGGTTGAACTCCAGCAGCCGTCCGGGATCCGGGTCGACATCGCCGGACATCGGCCCACCGAACAGCGCGATGGCGCCGAAGAGGATGACGATGAGCAGGCCGGCGACCTCGATCGTGGTGAGGACCGCGTTGACACGGACCGACTCGCTGACGCCGCGCAGGTTGATGCCGGCGAGCAGGAGGAGGAAACCGATGGCCACGATCCACGACGGGACGTCCGGTCCGACGATCGCCTTCAGGTAGTCGCCGCTGAACCCCTGCGCCGCCGACGACGCCGAGGTGATGCCCGAGCACATGACGGCGAAGGCCACCATGAACGTCAGGAAGTGCACCCCGAACGCCTTGTGCACGTACAACGCCGCGCCCGCCGCGCGCGGATACTTGCCGACCAGCTCCAGGTAGCTGAACGCGGTCAGGAACGCCACCGCGAAGGCGACCAGGAACGGTACCCACAGCGCGCCGCCGACCCGTCCCGCGACCTGGCCGGTCAGCGAGTAGACCGTGGTGCCGAGGATGTCGCCGACGACGAAGAACAACAGGAGTCGCGGACCGATGACCCGCTTCAAGGGGGTGTTTCCGCCACGGGGCTCTTCCACCGGTGCTCCGGGGACCGGCTTCGTCTCGTTGTCCACGTCGATCCCGCCCCTTCTCTCGCCTGGTGTTCTTTTCGCGTTGTGGAAGGCATCTACCCGTTCACGGCTTATGGAACTGAGAACTGCTAATTCGGCCACATCGGGACCAACCGCGGGGCCAACACCCCTGGAGAACGCCGAAGGCGCGGCGCGGGGACCGATCCCCGCGCCGCGCCTGTCGAACGGGCCTACCCCAGCGCCTCGACGACCACCTGCGCGGCCTCGGCGATGAGCGCGTCGTCGTACTCGGCGTCGGGGGTGTCCTTGTCGGACATGACCGCGACGACGATCGGGTCCTCGTCCGGGGGCCACAGGATCGCGATGTCGTTGCGGGTGCCGTAGTCGGCCGCGCCGGTCTTGTCGCCGACCTCCCAGTCGTCGGGGACGCCGGCGCGGATCAGCGCGTCCCCGGTCGTGTTGCCCTTGAGCATGTCGGTGAGGACCGCGCGCTCGTCGGCGGGCAGGACGTCGCCCAGCGCGTAGGCGCGCAGGCTGTCCGCCATGGCCCGCGGGGTGCTGGTGTCGCGGGTGTCGCCGGGAGCGGTCGCGTTGAGCTCGGGTTCGATCCGCACCACCTCGGCGACGTCGTCGCCGATCCCCTCCAGCGCGGCGTCGAGGGCGGCGGGACCGCCCAGCTCCTCGAACAACAGGTTGGCCGCGGTGTTGTCGCTGTAGCGGACGGCGGCGTCGCTCACCTCGCGCAGCGTCATCCCGGTGTCGACGTGCTGTTCGGTGATGGGGGAGTAGGTGACCAGGTCCTCCTCGTCGTAGGTGACGACCTCCTCCATCTCCTCGAGCGTGTTCTGCTGGAGGACGGCACCCACCTGGAGCGCCTTGATGGTGGAGGCGTAGGCGAACCGCTCGTCGGCGCGATGGGTGACGGTCTCGCCGCTGCCGGTGTCGATCGCGTAGACGCCGAGGCGGGCGTCGAACTCGCCTTCGAGCCGTTCGAAGTCCCCCGCGTGGGCGTCCGACCGGTCCGAGGCCGACCCGGCCGCGATGGGCGACTCCGCGGCGGCGGGGGACACGGGCTCGTCGGCCGTCGAACAGCCGGCGAGCGGAGCGAGCGCGAGCGCGGCCAGGGCCGCGACCCCGCCGCGCGGCATGCGGATGTTGTTCATCGTCCTTCTTCCGTCCTGGTGTCCCCGCGGGGCCTCCGCGGGGGTCCCGTCCCGGCGCGCAACGAGGCCACCGCGGACGTCTCCGACCGGGCCGTCGCCCCGGGGCGACGCCGTGGAACGGGACTCAGGGAAGTCTCACCCCGTCCTTCGATACCGTCTAAGACGAAAACAAGGGTTTCGATGTTGAATTGGCATACTCTCTGGGAGTGGATCTCGTCGGCGCCTGCAAGGCATTCGTCAGCGTGAGCGAGCGGGGCAGCTTCACCCTCGGCGCCGCAGCCGCGCGCATCCCCCAACCCGTCGCCAGCCGCCGCATCGCGGCCCTGGAACGGCACCTGGGAGGCCGGCTCTTCGACCGCTCGACGCGGCGCGCCACGCTCACCCCGTTCGGACGCGAGATGCTGGCCTCGGCCAAGCGCCTGGTCGAGCTGGCCGAGGCCATGGAACACGACGCGGAGCGCGCCCGGCTCACCCCCATCCGGTTCGCGGTGCCCGACACCTGTCCCACCCGCGACCTCGCGTTCCTCGACGCCGAGGCCCGACGGCAGGGGCTCCACCTCGACTTCGTTCCCGCGGCGCCGGCGCGCCGCGCCGAACTGCTCGCCTTCGGGCAGGTGCGCGCGGCCCTCGTCGCGGTGCCCGCCGACGACGGGTACTGGCGGGTCCCCCTCGGGCTGGCGTCCGCGGCCCCGCCCCGGGTGGAGACCGTCCACCTGGAGACCCTGCGCGCCGGCCGGGCCGACCCCGTCGTGCGGCGGCGCGTCTGGCTGCAACCCGAGGACGACGTTCCCCACATCCGCGACCGGCTCTTTCGGATCCGCGACGCCGTGGGACTCCAGCCGGCGCAGGTCGCGGTCGCTCCCGCCCTCACCTCCGCGGTCGCCGACGTCCTCGGTTCGGCCGACCTGCTGTTGTGCTCGCCGGCCCAGGCGGAAGAACTGGGACTGCACTGGCGCCCCATCGGCGGGGTCCGCCTCGTTCGGGGGTTCGACGTGTCGGCGGGGACCGGGGAGGACGCCGAGCGCGTCCGCCTGCCGTTGACCGAGGAGATCGCCCGATGCCTCGGCGTCCCCGCCGACAGCGCGACGCCGGCCGACCAGGGGGAGGCGCAGTGAGCGCCGCGGCCCTGCTCAGGGAACTACGGCGGGTCCTCGACGACGCGGGACTGCGCGGTTCCTTCCTCGTCCGCGACCTGCGCTCCGGAGAGGAGATCGGCATCGAGCCGGACCTGGAGTACCCCACCGCCTCCCTCGTCAAGGTCCCGCTCGCCGTCGCCACGCTGGAACGCGCCCGGAAGGGGGAGATCGACCTGGCCGAGCCCGTCCTGGTGCACCTCTCGGACACGCTGGCGCCCGGACCCAGCGGGTTGAGCAAGTTCCGCCACCCGGCCCGGATCGCGATCGAGGACCTGATCTACCTCAGCCTGTGCGTCAGCGACAACACGGCCTCCGACGTGCTCTTCGCCTTCACCCCGCCCGCCCGGGTCGCCGCGCTGATGCGGGAGTACGGCCTTCGGGGGATCACCATCCGGCACACCATCCGGCTGCTCAACGAGACCCCGGCCGACCGCCTCGGTCCGGACGACGCGCACCTCGCCCACTTCCTGGCGATCGAGGCCGGCACGGAGGGGCGGGGCCACCGGGTCCCCCAGCTCGACGTCACCCGCGCCAGCTCGGGGTCGGCCCGGGCGTTCGTCGACCTGCTCCAGGCCCTGTGGAGGCCGTCGGCGATCGATCCCGGGGTGGCCGCGCGGGTGCGTGAGCTCATGGCCGACAATCTCCTGCGCCAGCGCCTCACCCCCGACTTCGTCTCCGACGCCTCGACCTGGTCCTCCAAGACCGGGACCCTGCTCAACCTCCGCCATGAGGTCGGCGTCGTCGAACACGACGACGGTCAGCTCTTCGCCGTCGCCGCGCTCACCGAGTCGCGTGTGCCGGCCATCCACCAGCCGGGGGCCGAGGCGGTCATGGGCCGGGTCGCGCGCGCCCTGCGCGACCACCTGAGGGGGATGTAGGGCGTGCCCGTCCGGCCCCGTGTCCCCTGATTCCGGGAGCGGCCGGCCTCTTTCCCGGACTATCGCGGTGGTCGCGGTCATGGGGCTCTTCGGCCTTGGCGGCCACGGTCATGCGGGAGGGGGATCGAAACGGCCGGAGCGACCGTGGAGAGGCTGCGAACCGTGCGGGGCGGTCCTGGAGACGGGTGTCTCCTCCGTCAGGTCGCGCGAGGCCGGACTGGTGGTCAAGGGCGGGCGGGAGCCCGCGGCCCTCCCCCGGCGGTCGCAGAGGCCGTCCCATCGGCGCCTCGTCTTCGGTTCCGGGTGGAAGTCGCTGAGGCGACACGGGGGCGTCTCTCCCCCGATGCGGCCGGGAAGTCGGACGACCTCGGCGGTTCCACGAGAAGCGCGTGGGCCCGGGTGACGGAGCCGACGCCGGCGGACAGGCATCCCGGATGTGACGTACTTCCCTCTCCGGGCCGAAGGCGCGGCCGTCCCCGCAGGACGCGCGCCGTTCCGGGCCCCGGGAAACGAGGGGTTCGTGGAGCGAGCCGACAGCGCGCGGATCGACGGAGCGGATGCGGCCCGCGGGCGACCCTCAGGAGGGACGCGAGAGGAGGTGAGGGCCGGGGCTCCTCGGCGGGAGGTCCCGGCCCGAATCTGTGGCCCCAGCAGGATTCGAACCTGCGACACCCGCTTTAGGAGAGCGGTGCTCTGTCCCCTGAGCTATGAGGCCGATGCGGATCCAAGCCTAACGGACGAACGCGATCCGTGGTGCGAGAGGAGCCGCATGGGACGCGCCGAAGCCGAAGGGGGGCGGGTTCAGTACGCTTCGGAGAGTAGGGTTGTCATCGACCCCGGGTGATACTCGCCACACGGTGGCGGCGTCCGGCGGGGGACCGGTATGGCCGGAGCCTCCCGCGCGACGTGATCTCCGGGGGGATTAACGGCCCTTGAACAGGCGTTTCATTATGCGTCCGCGCGTTCGACGGCCGGATTCCGGTATCGGACGCACTATTACGCGACGTTCGGTCGATTTCGTTAGCGCGTCCGATTGCGGACGTGTAGTACGTTGCGATTCGGCTACGCGAATTACCGAAAAGGCAGCCCGGAGGATCCACGTGCCGTTCGTTCTCGATTCGAAGCGGCGAAGAGACCGCGGACCGAGAAGCGGGGCCTCGCCCGATGCACCCCTCCGGCCGCGGTCGAGGTCCCTACTCGGCGTCGCCTGCACCCTCGTGCTGACGCTCTTCCTGGCCCCCACCGGCCAGGTGATCACGGCGTCCGCGCTGTCGCAGGCCGCCGCCGACGAGGACCTCGACTCCCTGAAGGAACAGGCCGATCAGGCCAGGGAGGAACTGGAACAGGCCACCGAGGACTACACCCAGCGGGAAGAGGCCCTGGAGGCCGCCCAGGAGGAACTGGTCCAGACGCTGCACGAGCTCCAGCAGACGGAGGTGCGTCTGTCGGAGATGCGCGAACCCCTCGCCCAGCTCGCCAGCACCCTGTACCAGCAGCCCGACGTCGGCGTCCTCGGGTTGATGACCTCGGGGTCGATCGACAGCGACCTCCAGGCCGAGGCGCACGTCCTCAAGCTCTCGGAGAACCAGGAGGCGGTCCTCTCCGAGGCCAACGACCTGCGGGACAGGCAGATCGAGTTGACCAGCGCCGCCCAGGAACTCCAGTCCGAGACACAGCTGGAGCGGGTCGAACTGGCCGACGACCTGGACGCGCTGCGCGCCCAGTCCGAGGAGAGCACCGACCGGCTCATGCAGGAGCTGGAGAACCGCGGCCTGTCCGTGGACGCCTACATGGCGGGGATCGAGTGCGACGCCTCGGCGGGCACCGCGGCCGCCGGCTACCCCAACGGGCTGCTGCCCCAGGGCTCGCTGTGCGAGCTGCACCAGTCGGGTCACTTCCTGCGGGCCGACGCCGCGGTCGACCTGCTCAGGCTGAACGAGGCGTTCACCGAGCACTTCGGCAAGGAACTGTGCATCACCAGCTCCTACCGGGACCTGGCCAACCAGCAACGGGTCTACGCCGAGCAGCCCCCCGGCTACGCGGCGGTGCCCGGCACCAGCAACCACGGTCTGGGACTCGCCGTGGACCTGTGCGGCGGGGTGCAGACCCAGGGGTCGCCCGAGTTCAACTGGTTGGAGGCCAACTCGCGCGAGTACAACTGGTTCCATCCGCAGTGGGCCTACTCCAGTCCCTTCGAACCGTGGCACTGGGAGCACACCGCCTCCGGCGGCAGCTGAGCCCGGTCCGCCGACGGACGGTTTGGGACGGGGAGACCCGTCCCAAGCCGCCCGTCGCCGTTCTCAGACCTTCTCGGGGACGACCTCGGAGGTGCAGTGGGCGCAGCGCGTGGCCCGCATGTCGATCTCGCTCAGGCACTGGGGGCAGGGGCGGGTGGTGGCCTCCTCGGCCTTGACGAACCGCTCCAGCAGGCGCGTCATGGGCAGCACGATGAGGAAGTACAGGACCGTCGCGGTGATCAGGAAGGCGATGAGGGCGTCGATGAACGCACCGTAGAGGAACCTGCTCCCGTTGATGGTGAAGTAGAGGTCGCCGAACTTCGGCACGCCCCCGAAAATGCCGAGCAGCGGGGTGATGAACCCTTCGGTGAAGGCCGTGATCAGATTCGAGAACACGGCGCCGATGACGACCGCCACCGCGAGCTGGACCAGGTTGCCCTGGAGCAGGAACTTCTTGAAACCGTTCATCATGTGCCGTTCCCCAAGAAACGTCAGGTGTCTCCACACGGGCACCGGGAGATCAGGGAGGTGGGTCGGCGGGTGCCGCCGCCGGTGGCGCGGCGAGAGGAGGCTCGCGCCCACCACGCCAGGTTAACGTTCAGCCCCGGATGGTGACGGACAGTCGATCCGTAGCGGATCGGGCGGCGAGGAGCGCGGCCTCGCCGGGGGTGACGGCGACGAGGAGGAGCGCGCCGGGCTCGTCGACGGACCCCTCCGAGGGGATGGCGAGGACCGGACGGTCGGTCACGACGGATTCGGCCGGGGGCCCGGGCCCGCCCGGACCGGTGCCGAGCGGATCGCCCCGCGCGGCCAGCACGTCGACACGGCTGCCGGGGCGCAGCAGCGAGACGTAGCCGGAATCGGCGATCCGGACGGGGGCGGCGACCAGCCCGTCGCCGTACCCGCGCGCCGGCGGGTCGGCGACGCGGGCCGACGTGATGATCTCGCCGCGGTTCAACGGTCCGCGAAGCGCGGTGCCGTCAAGGCGGGTGTCGGCGTCCAACGCGCCGTCGGGGAGGGCGGAGCGGGGGATGGCGCGGACCTCGGTGTCGCCGGGCCCCAGGGGGGACCGGGCGGTGAGGTCGCGTGCCGCCACCACGACGTCGACGGAGGGCGGGGCGGAGGGGCGCAGGAGGAAGACGGCGGAGGTCAGGGCCAGCGCGGCGCAGCCGGCGCCGAGGGCGCGGCGCCAGCGGACGGGGAGCAGGGCGGTGCGGGCGGGGCCGCGGCGCAACCCGCGGCGGGGGGCGAGGATGTCCATGCCCGCACGTTAGGCGCGGCGGGCCGGGCGGTGTCGGCGTCGTCCACAGGGTGGTGACACCACGACCGGGGCCGCCCCGCGTGGGACGGCCCCGGTCCGATGTGGATCGAGCAGAGCGTGGTGGCCCCGGCCGGCCGGGGCCCGCGCCAGGTCGCCGGGAATCGGCGCGGCCTCCGGCGCCGCGGGAGGTCTCCGGGAGGAGAGGGCGCGCGGCCACGGCCGCGACGCCCGCGCGCCACACGGGGAGGGGCTCAGGCGACCTTCGTCGACGACGCCGCGGAGTCCGCGCTCGCCCCCTTGGCGGACGAGGAGGAGTCGGAGCCGCCGGAAGAGGCGCCGGAGGACTCCGGGCTCTTCGAGGAGGAACCGGTCAGGGCGGAGCTGTTGGAGCTGGAACCGCTGTCGGTGCGGTAGAAGCCGGACCCCTTGAACACGATCCCCACGGCGGAGTAGACCTTGCGGAGCTTGCCCTGGCATTCGGGGCACACGGTCAGGGCGTCATCGCTGAAGCTCTGCACGACCTCCATCTCGGCGCCGCACTCGGTGCATGCGTACTGGTACGTAGGCACGGATCCTCCTTGCTGGCACTCTCGCCCGACGACTGCTAAATAGTACGCGCTCGGACAGCGGGAACGCGACATCGGGGGCGGGGCGCCGTCGTGAACTGCTGCCCGCCGGTGTAACGCGGACGGCGGGGGAGGTGTTCCACGGGACGCCCGGTGGGGCGGGTCATCCCCGGGCGTCCCCGCCGTCGGCGGGAAGGCGGATCACCCCGCTCCCGGGCGTCACCACCCCTTTGACGGCGCGGTCGTGCTCTTCGGCGGGGAGCTCGCCGAGCAGTTCGGTGTCGTATGTCACGGCCAGCGTGGTCGTGTTGGGCCCTACCAGCGACAGCGCGCGGTCGTAGCAGCCCGCGCCCCGCCCCAGGCGGACGCCGCGCCGGTCGACGGCGAGGGCCGGGCAGATGACGGTCGAGACGCGCCGTAGCGCGTCGGCCCCGTAGCGCGGCCCGGTGGGCTCCAGCAACCCGTATGCGGCGGGGGAGAGACTGTCAGGGCCCTCGTAGACGGCCCAGTCCAGCCCGCCGTCGGGCAGGAAGATCGGCAGCAGGACGTAGACCCCGTGCCGCCACAGGGCCGCGACCAGTTTGCGGGTGCCGGGTTCCGAGCCCACCGAGTAGTAGGCGGCGACCGTTCCGCCCATGGTGATCCCGGGAAGCCCGAGAACCGCGTCGCGGATGGCCGAGGCCGCGCGGTCGCGTTCGGCCTCGGACATGGCCGCGCGGGCGGCGAGGATCCGCCTGCGCAGCTCCGGTTTCGTGCCAGTGCCGTCCATGCGGGGCAGTCTCCCAGGTCCCCGCTGGAGACCATAGGGGGCGTCGGGGGTGAGGAATCGCGGAAAAGAGGGTGAACAGTCGGCGCGCCCCCGCCCGCCGATCGGCGGTTTTCCCCAAGCGGTGGGCCTTCTCCGCGCGCGTTGCCGGGGATCGGGTCCATCCGTTGGCCTAAAGTTCCGGCATGGCTGATTCCCAACGCGCCGTCGCCTCCGTCAGCAAAGCCGTGGTGCCCGCCGCGGGCCTGGGCACTCGCTTCCTGCCCGCGACCAAGGCGACGCCCAAAGAGATGTTGCCGATCGTCGACAAACCGGCCATCCAGTACGTGGTGGAAGAGGCGGTCGCGGCGGGACTGGACGATGTCCTGATGATCACCGGTCGTAGCAAGCGGTCGATCGAGGACCACTTCGACCGCGCCTACGAACTCGAGGAGGCGCTGCGGGCCAAGAGCGACACACAGCGGCTCCACTCGATCCGGGAGTCCAGCGAACTGGCGCAGGTCCACTACGTGCGTCAGGGAGAGCCACGCGGTCTCGGGCACGCGGTGCTGTGTGCCTCGGCCCACGTCGGCGACGAGCCGTTCGCCGTCCTGCTCGGTGACGACCTCATCGGTGACAGCGACCATCTGCTCCAGCGCATGATCGAGGTGCGCGAGACCTACGGCGGCAGCGTCGTCGCGCTCATGGAGGTCGAGCCCGAACAGGTGTCGCTGTACGGCTGCGCCGCGATCGAGGCCACCGACGAGGACGACGTCGTCACCGTGACCGACCTCGTGGAGAAGCCCCCGGCGGACCAGGCCCCGAGCCGCTGGGCCATCATCGGTCGCTACATCTGTGACCCCGCGGTGTTCGACGTGCTGCGCGAGACCCCGCCCGGCCGCGGTGGGGAGATCCAGCTCACCGACGCGCTGCGCGAGCTGGCCCACCGCAAGCCCGCCGACGGCGGCCCGGTGCACGGGGTGCTGTTCCGCGGCCAGCGCTACGACACCGGGAACAAGGTCGACTACCTTCGCACTGTGGTGGAGTTCGCCTGCGACCGTCCCGACCTCGCCGAGGAGTTCCTTCCCTGGCTGCGCAAGTTCGTGGCGGAGCGCGGGACGGGCACGCAGGAGTGACGTCCGGCGTGCCCATGACAACGGGTGTGAGGAGCGGGATGAAATCCGTCGAACAGCACGTCGCCGACATTCTCGACGTGGTGGGCCCGATCGACCCGATCGAGCTCGACCTGCTCCGGGCGCACGGAGGTGTGCTCGCCGAGACCGTCGCCTCGCCGGTGGCGCTGCCCCAGTTCGACAACTCCTCGATGGACGGTTACGCCGTGCGCGCGGCGGACGTGGCCGCCGCCGTGCCCGGGGCGCCCGTGACGCTTCCGGTCGTCGCCGACATCCCCGCGGGGGACGCCTCCTCGGGGGCGATCCCGCCGGGGACGTGCGCCCGGATCATGACCGGGGCGCCGATGCCGACGGGGGCCGACGCGGTGGTGCCGGTCGAGTGGACCGACGGGGGTGTCGCCCGCGCGGTGATCCACCACTCCGTCCGTCCGGGAAACGCCGTGCGCAGGGCCGGGGAGGACGTGGAGAAGGGCACCACGGTGCTGCGCGAGGGGGCCAGGGTGGGGGCGGCGGAGCTGGCCGTGCTCGCGGCGGTCGGACGCAGGTCGGTCCGGGTCCGTCCCCGCCCGCGCGTCGTCGTGCTGTCCACGGGCGAGGAGCTGGTGGAGCCGGGCGAGCCGATCGGTCCGGGCCAGATCTGGGAGTCCAACAGTTTCATGCTCACCGCGGCGGCGCGGGACGCCGGCTGTGACGCCTACCGCCACGGGTTCATCGGGGACCGGCCCGAGACGGTGCTCGCCACGCTCGACGACGTGGTGCCCCGGGCCGACGTCATCGTCACCACGGGCGGGGTCAGCATGGGCGCCTACGACGTCGTCAAGGAGGTGCTGTCGCGGCTGGGCACGGTGCGTTTCGAACAGGTCGCCGTCCAGCCGGGCAAGCCCCAGGGGTTCGGTACCGTCGGCTCCCCGGCCACCCCGATCCTGACACTGCCGGGCAACCCGGTCAGCTCCTTCGTCTCCTTCCACCTCTTCGTGCGCCCGGCCCTGTTCCGGCTGCGCGGCCTGCCGCCCGAGCCGTTGCCGTCGGTGCGGGCCAGGCTGGCCGAGCCGGTCACCTCGCCCCGGGGGCGCCGCTCCTATCTCAGGGCCGTGGTGGAGTACGACGCCGACGGCTACACCGCGGCTCCGGCGCTGCGCCAGGGGTCGCACCAACTGTCCGCGCTGGCCGAGGCGAACGCGCTCGTGGTGATCCCCGAGGACGTCACCGAGCTTCCCGCTGGCGAAGAGGTGGAGGCGCTGCGGCTGCCCGCCGTGTGACGAGGCGCGGTGCCGCGCGGCCGACCGCCGCTTGTCACGTCGGCGCCGTGGGTGCGTAACGTCGGGCGTGAAACGGCGTCGTCACGAGGAAGGTTCGCAGATACCCATGTCCGACTCCCATCCGTCCGGGCTCACCCATCTCGACTCCGCGGGGGCCGCCCGCATGGTCGACGTCTCGGCCAAGGAGGTCACCGCCCGCACCGCCACCGCGACCGGCCGGGTCCTGCTGTCCCCCGAGGTCGTCGCCGCGCTGCGTGGGGCGGGGGTCCCCAAGGGCGACGCGCTCGCCGTGGCCCGCATCGCGGGCATCCAGGGCGCCAAGCGCACCCCCGACCTGGTGCCGCTGTGCCATCCGATCGCGGTGCACGGCGCCGATGTGGACCTCGAGGTCGGTGATCACGGTGTCGACATCCGTGCCACGGTCCGCACGGCCGACCGCACCGGTGTCGAGATGGAGGCGCTCACCTGTGTGATGACGGCGGCGCTCGGCCTGGTCGACATGGTCAAGGCGCTCGATCCCGCGGCGGTCGTCACCGATGTCCGGGTCGAGGAGAAGACCGGTGGCAAGACGGGCCACTGGCGCAGGCCGGCGGGGGCGGAGGGGGAGAGGGCGTGAACGCCTATCGGGCCGTCGCCATCACCGTTTCCAATCGGGCCGCCGCGGGCGTGTACGCCGACCGGTCGGGCCCCGTGCTCGCCGCGGCCTTGGCGGAGGCCGGGTGCGCGGTGGTGGGGCCGTGGGTGGTCCCGGACGGGCCGCCGGTCGCCGAGGCGTTGCGGCGGGCGCTGGCTGAGGGGTATGACGTGGCCGTCACCACGGGGGGCACGGGGCTGAACCCCCATGACGCCACGCCCGAGATGACCCGTCCCCTGCTCGCCTACGAGATCCCGGGGATCCCCGAGGCGCTGCGCGCGGCGGGCCGGGACAAGGGCGTGCCCACGGCGACGTTGTCGCGCGGTCTGGCCGGGGTGGCCGAGTCGGACGGGCACCGCATGCTCGTGGTCAACCTGCCGGGGTCCAGCGGCGGGGTCCGCGATGGCATGGCGGTCCTCGGGCCGATCCTGCGCCATGCCGTCGACCAGATGCGCGGCGGTGACCACCCGCGTTCCGAGGGCGGGAGCTGAGCGACGGGGGCGCGGGGCCGAGAGGGTGGGTCCCGTGCTTCCGGACGACGAAATTCGCCAGTCCGCTTTGCCTTTTATGTCCGGTAAGTGCCGTGAGGTTCGGGGCTGGAGTGGAATACTGAGCCCTACCACCTCGGGAGGCGGCACGCCCCCCGCGCCCCACGAGGCGGTCGCCCCCATCCCGCGGGCGGCAGAGGACCGAGGCGGCGGAGGGAAGACTGTGAACCGGATTCGAGGCTGGCCGGTGTCCCTTGAGGAAGGGCCGGTCGGACTGCGTCCGTTGCGTCTGCGTGACGCCTCCGCGCTGCGCGAGGTGCGCGTGCGCAACGCCGATTGGCTCAAGCCCTGGGAGCCCACCCACCCCGAGATGCCCCTGCAGACCACGAGCCTGGCCCCCTACCTCAGCATGGTCCAGGCCATCCGCAGGGAGGCCCGCCTGGGTATCGCCATGCCGTGGGCCGTCACCTACGAAGGGCGCTTCGCCGGGCAGCTCACCGTCGGGGCGATCACCTGGGGGTCGGCCCGTTCCGCCCAGGTCGGGTACTGGATCGATCGGGCCTGCGCCGGGCGGGGGGTCACGCCGACCGCGGTCGCGCTCGCGGTCGACCACGCCTTCTTCACGGTGGGACTGCACCGGATCGAGGCGAACATCCGTCCGGAGAACAGGGCCAGCCGCAGGGTCGCGGAGAAACTCGGCTTCCGCGAGGAGGGGGTGCGCAGAAGGCAGCTCCACATCGACGGGGAGTGGCGCGACCACATCTGCTACGCCCTGACGGTCGAGGACGTCCCCCAGGGGCTGCTCGCCCGGTGGCGGCGCCGCCGCGCAGGGGAGGACCTGGGGGATCGGAAGTCGGATACCACGGGCCCCGAAACGGTGTAGCTTCGCACAGCGTGCGAGAGGAGCGCCGCCGAACCGCCGACAGCGCTCCCGTGTTCGCGGGATAATTCCCCAAGCCCGTGCGGCCGTTAGGGGAGTGAACGCGGATCGTCACTCTTTGCTTTTTTGCTTTAACTGTATGTGGTTGATGGTTTGACCTGCATGTTCAGGGGTGGCGAATTCGTCTGTGGATGAGGAAAGACAGCGATCTCACGACACTCCGGCCCGAATACTGCGCATTTCCAGACACCGGGTCGTACGGTGCGGAACGTAGGCGCATCGGCGATGTGGGCAACATGTGCGTATGGCGCGCGGGGGCGGCAGGAGACCGGACGGTGCACCCGGACCGGATCCCGACGGAGGTCGGGTCCGCGACGGGATAGCGTCGGACCCCTCCCCTCCGGGGGTCGGGGCGTCGCCGCCGCCTCGTGGGTGTGTCCAGGAATGTTCGACGGCCGGCGGTGCGAGGAGGGGCGATGAGCAGCTCTCCTCTGTATGTGGCCATCGTCGTGGTGTGGATCATCGTGCTGATCCCCATGATGCTGCGCCGCGACGCCACCGATCCCGCGCCCGAATCGCTGCGCCGGAACACCGCCAAGGACGGGGATGGGGACGCCACCGAGGAGGGGGCGGCCGACGAGGTGTCCCCCGACGCGGTGGAGACCCAGGTGATCGACTACGACTCGGCCGCCGTGGTCGCCGCCCGCGCCGCTGCCGCCCGCGCCGGGGAGGACCCCGAGGAGGAGGCCGAGGCCCGCTCCGAGGCGCCGCCGCAACCGCAGATCTCCCACGGGCGCGCCCGGGTGATCGCGCGCAGGCGCCGCCGTACCGCGGGGCTGGCGACCCTGTTCACCGTGACGGCCCTCGCCGTGATCGCCGAGCTGGGACCGTGGTGGGTGGTGCTTCCCCCCGCGGGCCTGCTGCTGGGCCACCTGGCGCTGCTGCGCGAGGCGGCCAAGGCCGACGCCGAGCAGAGGATGGCCGAGGCCGAGTACCTGCGCCGCCGTGAGATGGCACGCGCGCGCAGGCAGGCCGCGGCCGCCCGCGAGGCCGAGGTCATCGAGCTGGCCGGGCGGCGCGACGAGGTGTACGACCAGTACACCGACGCCCAGCTCCGGGCGGCCGGCGACTGACCGGCGAGGCGGTCGGTTTCGAGCATCCGTCGAAAGCTGCTAGTGTTTATCACGTCCTGAGGGGCTGTAGCGCAGTCCGGTAGCGCACCTCGTTCGCATCGAGGGGGTCAGGGGTTCAAATCCCCTCAGCTCCACCCATGGATGGAAGGCCCGTTCCGCCAAAGCGGAACGGGCCTTCCGCGTATCCGGGGTGGCGCTGCCGCCACGCCGCCGTGGCGGGAGGCCGTCACCGCCTGGGGCGTACTGGACGTCGACTCTGTGAATGGGTGAATCTCCAAATTCGCCCGCGAATGGGCCGATGCTGTGGTTAGAGTGCGACGTGTGAGAAGTCACCCGGAGTCTTCCTCCGGCTCCTCGGTCCTTGGCGCGGGGAGGGTGGGGTCCGATCCGCTCCTGTGGAGCCGTGGAGACCGAAGGCCTGCTCTCCTCGGTCGGCGCTGGGACGCGGGTGCGCGTTCGCGCGCGGCGAGGCGGGGCGCGGGTTCCGGGGGATGGTGCTCCTCGGCGAGCGGGAAACGTGCCGGAGCCCTCCTGGTGGCCGGGTTGTGGCCGGGAGCGGCCAATCGGAATTCCGGCAGTTCGTTCCGTGTGTGGACGACTGTGTGTTCCACCCTCTCAGAGGGGTTTCCGCCTCGCCTGTGATGGTATGCCCGTCATCTTTCGGCGGCGAGGGCGGCCGGCCTGCGGCGGATGACCCGTGGGGGAGACGGTCGAGGGGCTCTCGTGTCCCGTGAGAGGCAAGGGATGCGAGCTCGGGGCGGGAGCGTTCACGTCAGCGATCGGAAATAGGGCGCTGAAGTGGCGATATGTTCCGTTTCCCGAGAGGTGTCGATGGGCGGTTTGGGGGAGATGTGCTTTTTCTAACGTAAGTCAGATATCCCAATATGATTTCAATCGCGGTCACTGCGCGGCTGCGGGGGTTGTGCACTCTGTGGTCGATACGTCATTTTGTGGCCGGGGATGGACTCGCGCTACGAGCGAAAGGTGCATTGTGCTCAAGAAGATCAGTGCTGTCATCGCGATCTCGGCCGCGGCACTCCTGGGAACGGCCCTGCCGGCTGTTGCCGAGGACGCTGCCACTACGGCCACGCAGCTGGCCTCCTACCTGACCGGGGCCGACCAGGCCCAGGGCGGCGAGGACCAGCGCGTCCTCGCCAGCGGTAGCTGGAACTGGTACTGATAGGTCCAGGCGACGCGTCGTTAATCGGCCGGCCCCCGTTCCACCTCGGTGGGACGGGGGCCGGCTCGTCCAGGGAGGGGTCCGGCCGAGAACGCCCCCGCGCAGCCGGATCTCCCCTAGGGTTCTGCTGTGACCGGGGCCACCCGACCCCGGCGCGTCTCTGGCGCGGATCGGGGAAAGGCCGGCGGACCCGAAGGCCGTCTCCCCGATCATGCGCCTGGAAGGAGACCGAGGTGGCGGCGTCCCCCGCGCACACATCGTCACGCTCCGGACCCGTCCCCATGCGGCGGGTGGCGGTCGCGGCCTTCGTCGGCACGGCCATCGAGTTCTACGACTTCTACATCTACGCCACGGCGGCGGCCCTCGTCCTCGACGAGGCGTTCTTCCCCGCCCTGGATCCGGTCGCCGGCAGCCTCGCCTCGTTCTCGACCTTCGCCGTCGCCTTCCTCTCCCGGCCGTTGGGGTCCCTCCTCTTCGGGCACTGGGGCGACCGCATCGGCCGTAAATCCGTACTCGTGGCCTCGCTCCTGGTCATGGGCCTGTCCACGGTCGCCATCGGCCTTCTGCCCGGCTACGCCGAATGGGGCGTCCTCGCGCCCGCGCTCCTGGTGCTGCTGCGGTTACTCCAGGGGATCGGCCTCGGGGGCGAGTGGGGTGGCGCGGCACTCCTCGCCACGGAACACGCGCCCGAGCGGAGCCGGGGCCGGTACGCGATGTTCCCCCAGCTGGGACCGCCCGCCGGGTTCATCGCGGCCAACGGGCTCTTCCTGGCCCTCGGCTATCTGCTCGACGACGCGCAGTTCGCGGCGTGGGGGTGGCGGGTGCCCTTCCTCTTCAGTCTCGTCCTGGTCGTGATCGGCCTGTACGTACGGCTGCGGATCGCCGAGACACCGGTCTTCCGGGCGGTCATGGACGAGCGGAGGGTCGCCCGCGCCCCGTTCCTGGAGCTGCTGCGTCACCAGTGGCGCGAGGTCGTCCTCGGGGCACTGGCCATGGCCGTCACCTACTGCCTCTTCTACATGGCGACGGCCTACGGCCTGTCCTACGCGACGTCCGAGCTGGGCCTGGACCGCAACTCCGTCATCCTGGCGACGATGGTCGGCGCCGTGTGCATGGCGGGGAGCATCGCCTGGTCCTCCGCCGCGTCGGACCGTTACGGGCGGCGGCCCACCATGCTCGTGTGCACGGGACTGGCGGTGGGCTACGGCACGGTCATGTTCCCACTGGTCGACGCCGGCGGTGTGGTCGGGACGACGATCGCGTTCACGATCGCCCTGGTCGTGATGGGGCTGATCTTCGGGCCGATGGGGGCCTTCCTGCCCGAACTGTTCCGCGCGCGCTACCGCTACAGCGGCTCCTCCCTGGCCTACAGCCTGGGGGGTGTCCTGGGGGGAGCCGTGCCGCCGCTGGTCGCCACCGGCCTGCAGGCCACGCCGCTCGGTTCGACGGCGGTCGGACTGTTCGTCTCGGTGGTCGGGCTCGTCTCGATGGCGGCCTTGTGGGCCCTGCGGGAGACGCGGGGCGTCACGATGCTCGACTGACCCGCCCCCTGCCCCGGCAGGGGGCGGACGCGATCGGCCGGAGATCCGCCGACGGGCTCAACGCGAGGCGGGGGAGGGAGGCGGGGTGCGTCCGGTGTCCAGCGCCTCGATGAGCGCGGCCGCGCCCCCGCGGGCGGCGGCGGTCAGCCCCAGCTCCGAGACCTCGACCCGCAACCCGCCGCGGCGGGGCGCGATGGCGTGGGCCTGGACCGCCGCGCGGCACGCGGGCAGCAGCCAGGGGGCCAACGGCGCGAAGTAGCCGCCGAGGATGACCACGTCGGGATCGACCAGGTTGGCCAGCGTGGCGACCCCGCGTCCCAGCCAGGTGCCCGAGCGGCGCAGCGCGCGCTGGACGGCCCCGCGCCCCTCCTGGGCGCGTTCGACGGTCGCCGCCACGGCGGCGGCCAGGTCCGTCCCGGGAAGCGGACCGGCCGGCACGAGGTCGGGGACGGTCTGGCGCAGGATCGCGTCGATCCCGGCCAGTGACTCCAGACAGCCCCGGCGGCCACAGCCGCACCGCGGGCCGCCCCGGCGCAGCGGGATGTGCCCGATCTCGCCGGCCTGGCCGGTGGAGCCGCGCAACAGCGCGCCACCGACCAGGACGCCCGCGCCGATGCCCACCTCGCCGGTGATGTAGACGAGGTCGGGCGTGTGGCTCAGGTGCCCGCCGCGGTATTCGGCGACCGCTCCCAGGTTGGCGTCGTTGTCGACCAGCACCGGGACGTCGGGCGTTCCGCCTTTGCGGAGCAGCTCCCGCAGCCAGGCGCGCAGGGGGACGTTGCGCCAGCCCAGGTTGGGCGCGTCGTACACCCTCCCCTCGGCGGCGTCGATCATCCCGGGGACCGCGACCCCGACCCCGAGGAGCGCGCGTCCGGCCAGTGACGGCTCCTCCAGCGCGCGTAGCGCCAGGTCGGCCAGCCGCGCGGCGCACTCCTCGGGGCCGGCGTCACGGGCCGCGAACGGTTCGTGCAGGGCCACCACCTCGCGTTCCAGCAGGTCGACGGCGACCAGGGTGAGGTAGTCGACGTTGACCTCCAGCCCCAACGCGACGAAACCCCGATCGTCCAGGGAGAGCATGACCCCTGGGCGGCCGACCCGGCGTTCGGCCGTCGCGCCGGACTCGCGGACCAGCCCGCGGTCGATCAGCTCCGTGACGATGCTGGAGACGGTCGCCTTGGTCAGCCCGGTGGCGGCGGCGACCTCGGCCCGCGAGCACGGTGCGCCTTCGCGGATGGCCCGCAGCACGCTGCCGAGATTCGTCTCGCGGATGTCGTGCAGACCGGCCGGGCCGGTGGGAGGGGGAGGAGTGGGCATCGGCGGGCTCGTCTCGTCATGGGCCGGTGCGCGGCCACGGCACACCCGTGGGCGCGGCTCCGGGGGTGTTGACACCTCGTTAGTTCAGTAACCAAACTAATTGGCGGACCGGGAACGTACAAGTGCCCGGCAGACCGGCACGATTCGACTCCACGGAGGTCCGATGCCGCTCGTCGCGGGCGTTGACTCATCCACCCAGGGCACGAAGATCGTGGTGCGGGACGCGGTCACCGGCGCCCAGGTCCGTTCCGCGCGCGCCGAACATCCCGAGGGGACCGAGATCGACCCGGGGGTGTGGTGGGAGGCGCTGCGCCGCGCGGCGGGGGACGGCCTGCTCGACGGCGTCACGGCGATCGGCGTCGCCGCGCAACAGCACGGGATGGTCGCGCTCGACGAGTCCGGCGTCCCGGTGCGCCCCGCGCTGCTGTGGAACGACACCCGCTCCGCCGGCGCGGCCCGCGACCTCATCGCCGAACTCGGAGGCCCACGGGCGTGGGCCGACGCGGTCGGCACCGTCCCCGTCGCCAGCCTGACGGTGACGAAACTGCGTTGGCTGGCCGAACACGAGCCCGCCAACGCGGCCCGTGTCGCCCAGGTGATGCTTCCGCACGACTGGCTCACCGCCCGCCTCACCGGCGCGGCGGAGCCGGTCACCGACCGCGGCGACGCCTCGGGGACCGGCTATTTCTCCCCGGCCACCGGCGCCTACCGGCCCGACCTGCTGCGTCTGGCCTTCGGCCGCGACCTCGCCGTCCCCCGCGTGGCCGCGCCCGCCGACGCCCTCGGCCCGGTCACCGCCGAGGGCATGCCCCCGATCGAGGTCGTCTCCGTCGGCACCGGCGACAACATGGGGGCGGCCCTCGGCCTCGACGCCCGGCCGGGCGATGTCGTCGTCTCCATCGGGACCTCTGGAACCGCCTTCGCGGTCGCCGAGCGGCCGACCGCCGACCCGAGCGGACAGGTCACCGGATTCGCCGACGCCACCGGCAGGTTCCTGCCTCTGGTGTGCACCCTCAACGCCGCCCGGGTCCTCAGCGCGGGCGCGGCAGCCCTCGGCCTGGACCGCGATGAGTTCGACGCCGCGGCGCTGGCCGCCCCGCCGGGGGCGGGCGGCCTGACCCTGCTGCCCTACCTCGACGGCGAGCGCACCCCCGACCTTCCCGACGCCACCGGGCACCTGACCGGGATGACCCGCGCCAACCTGCGTCCCGGACATCTGGCCCGCGCGTTCGTCGAGGGGCTGCTGTGCGGCCTGGCCGACGGGGTCGACGCCCTCGCCGCCCAGGGGGTCCCGGTACGCCGGATCCTGCTCATCGGAGGAGGCGCCCGAAGCGCCGCCGTACGCGCGGTCGCCCCGCAGGTCTTCGGCCGTCCGGTGCTCGTGCCCTCCGACGGGGAGTACGTCGCCGACGGGGCGGCCCGCCAGGCGGCCTGGGCCCTCGCGGCCACCCCCGAGCCGCCCGAATGGACGGCCACGGCGGCCCCCAGCACCTATGAGGCCGACCCCGAACCGGTCATCCGGGAACAGTACGCCGCGGCCCGCGACATGATCGCGCCCCCGCCCACCGAGCCCGCAACGTCCGGGGCCACGCCTTCGGCCCACGACACGAGAGGTCAGCGATGAGCAGTTACCGGCCCGAACCCGAGGACAAGTTCAGTTTCGGCCTGTGGACGGTCGGCTGGCGCGGGGTGAACACCTTCGGCGACGCCGTCCGCCCGCCGTTGGACCCCGCCGAGGCGGTGCACCGGCTCGCCGGTCTCGGCGCCTACGGCATCACCTTCCACGACGACGACCTGATCCCGCCCGGCAGCAGCGCCGCCGAACGCGACGCGATCCTGGGCCGTTTCCGCAAGGCGCTGGACGAGACCGGCCTGACCGTCCCGATGGCCACCGTCAACCTGTTCAGCCACCCGGTGTTCCGAGACGGCGGTTTCACCTCCAACAGCCGGGCCACCCGGCGTTACGCCATCCGCAAGGCGGTGCGCGCCATCGACCTCGCGGCGGAGCTCGGCGCGCGCACCTTCGTCTGCTGGGGTGGCCAGGACGGCGCCGAGACCGAGGCGGGCAAGGACGACCGCGCCGCGCTGGAGCGGCTGCGCGAGGCGTTCAACCTGATGTGCGGCTACGTCCGCGAGCAGGGGTATGACCTGCGCTTCGCGGTGGAGCCCAAGCCGAACGAGCCGCGCGGTGACGTGCTGCTGCCGACGGTCGGCCACGCCCTCGCCTTCATCGGCGAACTGGAGCACCCCGAAATGGTCGGGGTGAACCCGGAGGTGGGCCACGAGCAGATGGCCGGCCTCAACTTCGCGCACGGCGTCGCCCAGGCGCTGTGGCACGGCAAGCTGTTCCACATCGACCTCAACGGCCAGCGCGGCGTCAAGTACGACCAGGACCTGCGGTTCGGCGCCGGCGACGTCAAGGAGGCCTTCTTCCTGGTCGACCTGCTGGAGCGTTCGGGCTACGACGGTCCGCGCCACTTCGACTTCAAGCCGCCGCGGACCGAGGACGTCGACGGCGTGTGGGAGTCGGCTGCCGCCTGCATGCGCAACTACCTGATCCTCAAGGAGAAGGCGGCGGCGTTCCGGGCCGACCCCGAGGTCGCCGACGCGCTCGCGGCGTCCCGAGTGGCCGAACTGTCCGAGCCGACCCTGGGGACCGGCGAGAGCCTGGCCGACCTGCTCGCTGAGGACTTCGACGTCGACGCGGCGGGCGAACGCGGCTACCACTTCGAGCGGCTGGACCAGCTGGCGATGGACCACCTGTTCGGCGTGCGCTGACCCCGTGCCGCCGTCGCGGCCCCGGCCCCCACGGGCCGGGGCCGTCGTCGTGGGAGGGGCGTCGCCCTCACCGGTGGGCGGGACCGCGAATCTTTCGTATGGATGTCACCAATCCGTGCGCGTCTCATTACCCAAAGTGATGATGTCTCGGAGAATGATGCCCGGTTTCGACGCAGAACAGTCGGGAGGCATCGTGTCCGATCTCGCCGCTTCACTCGCGCGAGGAACCAGCCGACGTACGTTCCTCCAGCTCACGGGGGTGAGCGGCATGGCGTTCATGCTGGGCTTGGGGACCTCGCCCACACCGGTGTTCGCCGATGGCAGCCTCCCGAAAGACCCGTTCACCCTCGGTGTCGCCTCCGGAGACCCTCTCCCCGACGGCGTGGTCCTGTGGACCCGACTCGCGATGGACCCCCTCGACCCCGACGGGCGCGGTGGGATGCCCGACCGCGACATCGAGGTGTCCTACGAGGTGGCCGAGGACAAGGGGTTCGCGCGAGTGGTCAGACGCGGTTCGGCCGTCGCCACCCCGGAACTCGCCCACTCCGTCCACCCGGAGGTCAGCGGGCTGCGCCCGGCCCGCGACTACTACTACCGGTTCCGCGTCGGCGAGCACATCAGCCCGGTCGGGCGTACCCGGACCGCGCCAGAGGCCGGCGCCATGGTCCCGCTGCTGTCCATCGCGACGGCCTCGTGCCAGGCCTGGTACCACGGCTACTACACGGCCTACCGGCACATGGCCGACGAGGTCTTGGACGCCGTCCTGTTCCTCGGCGACTACGTCTACGAGTACGGCATCGTCGCCGGAGGCAACCTCCAACGCGACGTCGACCTCGGCGACGAGCACTCCGCCGAGGTCGTCTCGCTCGCGCAGTACCGGCTGCGCTACTCCCTGACCAAGACCGACCCCGACCTCCAGGCCGCGCACGCCGCCGCGCCGTGGGTGCTGTCCTGGGACGACCACGAGGTCGAGAACAACTACGCCGCCGACGTGTCGGTGCGGGGCACGGCCAAGGAGACCTTCCGCAACCGGCGGGCAGCCGCCTACCAGGCCTTCTACGAGAACCTGCCGCTGCGTTCGGTGCAGACGCCCTCGGGGCCGTCGGTCCGGCTCTACCGCCGCCTGTCCTACGGCTCCCTCGCCGACATCCACGTGCTCGACACCCGCCAGTATCGCGACGCCTATCCGGCCGGCCGGGTCATCGACGACTCGGAGGAGCGCCACGCCCCCGAACGCTCGATCCTCGGCGAGGACCAGGAGCGCTGGCTCATCGACGGGTTGAGGAACTCCCGGGCCCGCTGGAACCTGCTCGCCAACCAGGTCGTGATGTCCCAGATCAACCGGGACACCGGATCGGGCCGCGCCTTCAGCAACGACCAGTGGGACGGGTTCCCCGCCTGCCGGGACCGGGTGCTGGCCGCGGCCGCGCAACGGGAGCAGGCCGACCTCGTCGTGCTCACCGGTGACACCCACCGCAACGTCGCCGCCGAGCTCAAGAAGGACTTCGACGACCCCGACTCCGCCACGCTCGGTGTCGAGCTCGTCGGAAGTTCCATCTCCTCCGACATGGACGGGCGGGCCAGCGACGACCTCGCCGACATCTGGCTCCAGAACCCGCACGTGCAGATGTACAACGCCCAGCGAGGCTACGTGCGCTGCGACATCACCCCCGAGGCGATCCAGGCCGACTTCCGGGTGCTGTCCTACGTGACCCGTCCGGGATCACCGGTGAAGTCCCTGACCCGCTACACCGTCGCCCGCGACCGCCGGCTCCCCTACCTCGACCCCCGGGGACTGCGCTGACGGTGGCGTCCGCGCCCCGCGCCGCCGGGGCGCGGACGCGCTCCGAGACGCTTTCTTCACTCAGCGTCCTCCCGTCCGCTACGCGCGACGGGCACGATGGGCCTCCCGATCCCACTTGGAGGAGAGCGTGGCCCTCTCATATCCCCGAACGGCCGCCGCGGTGGTCGCGGTCCTCACCACATGTCCCCTGCTCGCGGCCGGGCCGGCCTGGGCCGGGCCGGGCGACGGCCTGCGTGTCCACGACATCCAGGGCGTGACACGGACCTCGCCCTACGCCGGCACCGACGTCAGCGGACTGACCGGGGTGGTCACCGCGGTGAACGCCTTCGGCCAGGCCCGCGGGTTCTGGTTCCAGGACCCCCAGGGGGACGGGGACCCGCGTACCAGCGAGGCGCTGTTCGTGTTCACCGGGACGACCACCCCCGCCGTCCGGCCGGGTGACGCGGTCCAGGTCGCGGGCACGGTCGAGGAGTACCGGCCCGGGGGAGCTGACAGCGTCAACCAGACGATCACCCAACTCGGTGACGCGACGTGGACGGTCACCTCCTCCGGGGAGGAGCTGCCCGCCGCGGTCGATGTGGACCGCGGCGCGGTGCCCGACACCCACGCGCCCTCCCGCCGCGGCGACCTCTCCGAACGGGAACTGCGTCCCGGCAGCTACGCGCTGGACTACTGGGCCGCCCACGAGCACATGCGCGTGCGCGTCACCGACGCCCGGGTCGTCGGTCCCACCGACGGATACGACGCCCTGTGGGTGACCACGAAACCCCGCGAGAACCCCACCCGACGGGGAGGCACCGCCTACACCTCCTACGACGGTCCCAACACCGGACGTCTCAAGGTGGAGTCGCTGATCCCCTTCTCCCAGCGCCCCTTCCCCCGGGCCGACGTGGGAGACGAGCTCGCCGGGGTCACCGAAGGGCCGCTGTACTACAGCGCCTACGGCGGTTACCTGGTCAAGGCGACCACGCTCGGCGAACACGTCGACAACGGGCTACGCCGCGAGACCACCAGGCGGGCGCGCGACTGGGAGCTCTCGGTGGCGACCTACAACGTCGAGAACCTCTCCGCGCGTGACGGGCAGCAGAAGTTCGACCGGCTCGCCACCGAGATCACCGAGAACCTCGCCTCCCCCGACATCCTCGCCCTGGAGGAGATCCAAGACGACAGCGGCCCCACCGACGACGGCACCGTCGACCCGACCCGGACCCTGAACCGGCTCACCGCCGCGATCGAGGCGGCCGGCGGTCCCGCCTACGAATGGCGTCAGGTCAGCCCCGTGAACAACGCCGACGGCGGCCAACCCGGAGGCAACATCCGCAACGCCTTCCTGGTCAACCCCGCGCGGGTCTCCTTCACCGACATCCCCGGCGGGGACGCCACCACCCCCGTGGAGGTCCGTGACACGGGCCGGGGCGGGCCCGGGCTCAGTGTCTCCCCCGGCCGGATCCAGCCCGGCGACCAGGCGTGGACGGACAGCCGCAAACCGCTCGTCGGCCAGTTCGAGTTCCAGGGGCGCAGGGTCTTCGTCGTCACCGTCCACTTCGCCTCCAAGGGAGGCGACCAGCCCCTCCACGGCGTCCGGCAGCCTCCGCAGCGCGTCACCGAGGCGCAGCGCGAGGCCCAGTCCGAACTCGTCCGGGACTTCACCGACGAACTCCTCGCGGCCGACCGCGACGCCAACGTGCTGGTCGTCGGCGACCTCAACGACTTCTGGTTCGCCCCGACGCTGCGCATCCTCACCGGCCGCGGGGGTCTGCACAACCCGATGACCCGGCTGCCGGAGTCCGAGCGCTACAGCTACGTCTACGACGGCAACTCCCAGGCCCTCGACCACATGCTCGCCGCCCCCCGCCTCGCCGATCGCGTCGACTACGACATCGTGCACGTCAACGCGGAGTTCCACGACCAGGTCAGCGACCACGACCCGCAGGTCCTGCGGTTCCGGCCGCTCAGCGGCGACCGGCGCACCGACCACGCGGAGCACGACCGTTACTACGACTGATCCCGGCCACGGGGGTTGACCGCGCGGCGACCGGACCTGACCGTTCGGGTACATCCCGGTTCGGTCGCCGCGGTCCACGGTTGGGCCGTTCCACGGGCGGTGATGCTTTCCAGGAGGGCGCGGGGCGGTGCCGGATGCCCGCGCGGGACGGGAGGCCACGTGACACAGGCGTCGGAGCGCTGGGACGGGTACGACGAGGAGGCCACGCAGGCCGAGACGCCCCCGGTGCGCGACTTCCGGCGCACCACCCCGGCCCGGCTCAAACCCATCCCGGTCCTGCGCCGCAGGGGCCACTGGGGGCTGCTGGCCGGCACCGCGCTGTTCGTGATGGTCACCGCGAGCCTGGCCGACTACGTTCCGGTGACCGCCAGGGTCGTCGCCCACCTGCTGATGTGGGCCGCGGTGGGCGTGGCGTTGCTCGTCGTCATCCAGCGGGAACAGCGCCACGGGTGGCAGCCGGCCGCGCGGTGGCCGTGGGGCGCGGCGATCATAGGGGGCACCGCCGTCACGGAGCTCCTCGTCCTCGTCGCGAGCTCACCGGTGGTGATGCTCGGCTCGGCGGTCGTGCTGGTGGTGGGCCTGGTCGTGGTGCTGACCTTCGGGTGACCGTGGGAGCGGACGCCCACGGCGCGGATTTCCCCCGAAGTTACGGTTCAGGTCGCCTCGGGGTCGAACGGCGGACGCCGACCGTTCAGGCGCGCGGCCGGACTGCGGGGCGCGGGCTCGTCGTCGTCCTCGGCCCAGAAGTGCTTCTGCACGAACCTCTTCGGGTTGAGGTCCTCGACCTCGAAGTCCTTGAACTCCGGTCCCAGCCCCTGCTGGATGTCGTTCTTGGCGCTGTCGGCGAGCTTGCGGAGCTGCCGCAACGCCCGCCCCGCCTGCGCCGCGGCCTTCGGGAGCTGGTCCGGGCCGAAGACGAGGAGGGCCAGGACAGCGAGGACGATGAACTCGCCCGCCCCAATGTTGAACATCCGTTCTCCTCCAGCGACCCCTCGTGGCCGGTCACGCCACCTAGCAGACTAACCGCTGTCCTGGTGATCGGGGACAGCGGTCCGGCCGCGTCCCGTACGCCGGCGGAGCCGGAGCGGACGGATGGGACCAGGCTCACGCGCGAACCGGATCCACCCGCGGGCGGCGAA
This sequence comes from Marinactinospora endophytica, assembly GCF_054780875.1. Taxonomy (NCBI): domain Bacteria; kingdom Bacillati; phylum Actinomycetota; class Actinomycetes; order Streptosporangiales; family Nocardiopsidaceae; genus Marinactinospora; species Marinactinospora endophytica. Next base: position 36,349 of record NZ_BAAGVM010000003.1, read on the forward strand.
GGGGGCGCCCGCTAGGGTGGCCGGGGCGTGTGAGGAGGAGACGGTGCGCAACGGCGGAGCGCGGGAACGGACACGGCGGATGGTCGAGGCCCGGTGGTTCCAGAACACCGTCGTCGCCGTCATCGTCCTCAACGGGATCACCCTGGGGATCGAGACCTACCAGGACCGCTTCTCCCATCTCTTCCACCACCTGGAAACGGTCGAGCACGTCTTCGTGGCGTTCTTCGTCGCCGAGCTGGCGCTGCGCGTCTTCGCCCACGGAAGGGGCTTCTTCCGCGATCCGTGGAACTGGTTCGACCTCGCCATCGTCGGGCTGTCCGTCATCCCGGCCGCGGTCGGTCTGTCGGTGCTACGGCTGTTGCGGGTGCTGCGCCTACTGCGTCTCATCAGCGTCATCCCGCACATGCGCGAGGTGGTCTCGGCGCTGCTGCGCTCGCTGCCCGGCCTGGGGACGGTCATCGGGCTGCTGTTCGTGATCATGTACACGGCGGCGGTGCTCGGCGAGAAACTGTTCGAGGGCATCGCGCCGGAGTACTTCGGCGACCTCGGTACCACGATGTACACCTTGTTCATGCTGTTGACCACGGAGAACTGGCCCGACATCTCCAGCTCCGTGATCGACGACGCGCCCTACGCCTGGGTCTTCTTCGTCGTCTTCATCGTGCTCAGCGCGTTCATCGTGCTCAACCTCATCATCGCGGTCATGGTCACCACCATGGAGCAGGAGATGAACGCGCCCCGCTGGGAGGAGGACCAGGAACTCGAACTGGTCCAGCACGAGGTGGTCATGGCCGAACTGCGGGCGCTGAGCGAGCAGGTGGCGGCGCTCGGGGAGCAGGTGCGCAGGTTGGGGGCCGTGGCCCCGGCGCAGATCGAGGGGTCGGGCGGGGAACCCGACGGGATGCGGACCTGAGGGAACGGAAAAGCCCTTCGCCCGGGAGACGAGCGAAGGGCCGAGTAAGACGACAGACGTGGCCCGCCGTTCCCGCCCCGGCCAGCCGGGGCGGACGTACCCGCTACGGGTACGCCGGACCATCGGAACGGATTCCGGGGGGAGGACCCCCGGAGTCCGTCACGAGAAGTCCTTGAACACTAGAGCGCGCGGACGTTCGACGCCTGCGGGCCCTTGGGGCCCTGCGTGATCTCGAACTCGACCGACTGGTCCTCTTCCAGGTTCCGGAAGCCGGTACCCGCGATCGCCGAGTAGTGAACGAACACGTCCGGGCCGCCGCCTTCGACGGCGATGAACCCGAAACCCTTCTCAGAGTTGAACCACTTCACGGTGCCCTGAGCCATCTGCTCTCCCTTTGGGGACTACAACGAGACCGCACCCTGCTGGTCTCGGGTTGCCGGGCGCCCGCCCCCGGGAGTGATCAAACGCCCTTCGAACAAGCGCCCACGTGAAGTTCCGCGAGGCGCCTAGGGCATCCATGGAAACTACAACCGCAACCGGTCAATGACACTACCAGCCCTATCCCGGGATTGCCGAGACTTTCACGCGAGGAAATTCATAGCTGAAAAGCGAATAATCCGGCGTGGCGAGCCCACGAGAATTCCCGATGAACGGTAGGGGAAGACCGGTGACGGATCACTCCGGAGAGGCGTTGCCGTAGATCCAGGTGGGGAACCACATGCGGTCGGCCCAGGCGTCGTAGGGGATGACCTCGGCGCTGAGGACCGGGTACAGGTAGGCGAAGTTGGCCACGATCAACAGCATCACCACGCCGAAGACCACCCCGGTCGCCGCCCGGGCCACGGTCGACCGCGACGCCTCGCCGGACGGGCCGCCCATCAGCAGTCCCAGGGACAGCGTGATCGCCAGCGCGAGGAAGGGCAGCATCGGCAGCGCGTAGAACACGAACATGGTGCGCTCGGGGTAGGCGAACCATGGCAGCCAGCTCGCCGCCGCACCCAACAGCACCGCCCCCGCCCGCCAGTCGCGGTAGGTGACCCACCAGCCCAGCAGCACGACACACGCGATGATGGACAGCCACCACACCGCCGGCGACCCGATGCCCAGGATCGCGCTGGAGCAGTTCACCGCGCCGCACTCGGTCTCGTCGCCGTTGTAGTAGAAGGCGACCGGCGTGCGCATGACGATCCACTCCCAGGGGCGGGAGGCGTAGTCGTGCGGGCTGGACAGGCCGCTGTGGAACGACATGATCTCGGCGTGGTAGTACGCCAGGCTGCGCAACGGGTTGACGACCGCCAGCACCGGTTCGGGGAGCTTCGCCCACAGCCCGGTCACGTTCTGCGCGGCCCAACCGCGGCCCCACCCCAGCGAACTCGTCAACCAGCCCGCCCACGACGCCAGGTAGGTCACCGCGGCGACGCCCACGATCGAGAAGAAGGCGGGGACCGCGTCGGCCAGGAACCAGACTCGGCCGGCCCGCTGCTGTCCGGCGGTGCGCCGCGCCCCGTAGTCCCAGGCGACGGTGAGCAGGCCGAAGGCCGCCACGTAGAACAGGGCCGACCACTTCGTGGCGCAGGCCAGTCCCAGGAACAGGCCGGCCGCGATCCGCCACCAGCGCACGCCCAGCCACGAGGCCGGCTCCCGGCCCGCGTCGACCAGGCCGGCCAGACGGGCCCGGGTCCGGTCCCGGTCGACCACCAGGCAGGCGAAGCCGGCCAGGACCCAGGTCATCAGGAAGATGTCCACCATCGCGATCCGGCTCATGGTGAAGTGCAGCCCGTCCAGGGCCATGATGAGCCCGGCCGTGGCCCCCAGCAGCACCGAGCGCGTCATCCGCAACGCGACGCGCACCAACAGCAGGACCGACAGCGCGCCGAAGAAGGCCGCGGCGACCCGCCACCCGGTCGGTGACATCGACACGCCGAACGGGAGCAGCCCCCACACCGAGTCGCCCAGGGCGATCAGCCACTTGCCGAGCGGCGGGTGCACGACGAAGTCGCCCCCGCCGGTCCAGATGTCGTGCACCCCCTGGGCGAGCAGTTCGTCGGCGTTCTCCAGGGACTCGTGCTCGACCCCGAACTCGCGCAGCGCGAAGGCGTCCTTGGCGTAGTAGGTCTCGTCGAAGTAGATCTGGGCGGGTTCTCCCAGACGGATGAACCGCAGTGCGCCGGCGAACAGGGCCACGAGCACCGCCGCCAGCCAACCGACCCAGGCGGGCCGGGGCATCGGGGGCACCAGCCGCGAGCGGAGGGAGGGGCCGGGGGCCGGGGCCGGGGTCAGGGCTGTGGTGGTCATGCGTCTCTTCGGCGAGGAGCCCCCGGCCCGCGTCCCGCGGCACGCGGGGGGCGGGGGAGCGCCGTCTCCTTTCCGCTACCTTCGGCTGACGGCAGCAAGGGGGTCAGCTGCCGGGATGGGCACCGCGACGCCGCCGTGGCGACGGCGGGGCCTCGCGACACCCGCGGAACCGGTGGGCCACCGCACGGCCGTCCGGTTCCCCGGCCCGGCACTGGGCCCGGACCGGCGGAGAAGGACTTCGGTGCCCGCCCCGGGGACGGGGCGATGGCGTCGACGCCGCCATACTAGATGCACACGGCCGGACGCGGATCGGCGTCATGCCGGTTTCGTCCGGAAGCGGGGGGTCAGACGCTTCCAACGGCTCTCATGGCCGTACCTTCCACGCGGTTCGGGGGATTTTCCAGTGATGCAGCGCGAAAACGGCGGAACCGTCGAGGCGGGGACCGGGACGCTGGTCCTGGCCGGCCTGCCCATCGGACAGGACGACGACGCGCCGCCCCGGCTGCGCGAGGCGCTGGAGGACGCCGCGATCATCGCGGCCGAGGACACCCGCAGGCTGCGCCAGTTCGCCGCCCGCATCGGCGTCCGGCTCGGCGGGACCGCCGGCGCCCGCGTGGTCTCCTACTACGACGCCAACGAACGCCGCCGCGCCGAGGAACTGCTGGACGACCTGCGGGCCGGTCGCGACGTCCTCGTCGTGACCGACGCGGGGATGCCGGGCGTGTCCGACCCCGGGTACCGGCTGGTCACCGCCTGCGTCGAGGCCGGCGTGCGGGTCACCGCGATCCCCGGACCCTCGGCGGTGACCACCGCCCTGGTGCTGTCGGGCCTGCCCACCGACCGTTTCTGCTTCGAGGGGTTCCCGCCCCGCAAGGGGCTGGACACCAGGCTGACCGAGCTGGCGGCCGAGCGCCGCACGATGGTCTTCTTCGAGTCGCCGCACCGCCTGGCCGCCACGCTCGCCGCGATGGCGCGCGTGTTCGGCGAGGACCGGCGCGCGGCGGTGTGCCGGGAGCTCACCAAGACCTACGAGGAGGTGCGCCGCGCCCCCCTGGGGGAGCTCGCCGCGTGGGCCGCGGGCGAGGTGCGCGGCGAGATCACCATTGTCGTCGCGGGGGCCGTGGAAGGCGAGCGGCACCGCACCCCCGAGGAGCTCGCCGCGGCCGTCGCCGCCCGCGAGGCCGAGGGGGTCGCCCGCAAGCAGGCGATCCAGGAGGTGGCCCGGCGCCTGGGGGTCCCCAAACGCGAGGTCTACGACGCCGTCCACCGCGCCTGAGCGGGGCCGGCCCCGCTCAGGCGCGCTCCCGACCCCGCCCGAAAGGGACGACGCCCCTGGCGCGGGAGGCGCCAGGGGCGTCGTCAGGCCGGGACGGCGGCGGTCACACGACCGCGCCGTCGCTCTTCTCGCGGGCCTTGCGCATCTCGGAGCGCTGCCGCGTCTTCTTCTCCCGTACCACGTGCGGGGGCGGGGTCTTGTCGAACTTCTGCAACCAGATCGCCAGCGGTGTCCCCACGAAGATCGTGGAGAACATGCCCGAGATCAGGCCCACCAGCATCGCGATCGAGAAGTCCGTCAACGACGAACCACCGAAGATCGCCAGTGTCGCCAGGATGAACAGGCCACCGATACCGGAGTTCACCGTTCGCGGCAGGGTGTGCAGGATCGCGCTGTTGGCGATCCGCGAGAACGGCGACTTGGTGTCGTGGGCCCACTCGTCGCGAACACGGTCGAACACGACCACGGAGTCGTTCACCGAGAAGCCGATGACGCTCAGGATCGCGGCGAGGAAGACGCCGTCGATCGGCTTGCCCAGCCAGCAGAACAGGCCGATGACCAGCACGATGTCGAAGACCAGCGCGGCCATCGTCGACACGCCGAAGGACCACCGGAACCGCCAGGCCAGGTAGCCCATCTGGAGCACCAGCGCGGCGAGCAGCGCGAGCAGCGCCTTGTTGCGCAGCTCGTCGCCCATGCTCGGGCCGATCTTCTCGTCGCTGATCCGCTCGGCCCCACCGGCCTGCTCGCCCAGCGCGTCCTGGATGCTCGCGGCCTCCTGGTCGCTGATCTCGCCCGTGCGCACCGAGATGTCGCCGTCGCCGGACTCCTGGACCACCGCCTCGGGGAACCCCGCGTCGGAGACGATCCCGCGGGCCTCGGAGACGCTGATGGTCTCGTTCGTCGTGAAGTCCATGACCCGGCCGCCGGTGAACTCCACACCGAAGTTCGGCGGGCGCACCACCATGCCGACGACGGCCACGACCGTGATCAGCCCGCTGATGGCCAGCCACAGCGTGCTGCGCTTCATCAGGTCGGGGTTGCGGCGGGTCAGCCACGCGCGGACCCGGCTGATCCGCGAGATGCCGCTGATGCCGGGGTGCTTGCGCACCACCTTGCGGCGCACCGCCCACTCCACGAACACCCGGGCGATGACCAGCGCCGAGATCATCGACGCGAGCGTGCCCAGGCCCAGCGTCACACCGAAGCCCTGCACGGTGCCCGAGGCGAGGAAGAACAGCAGCGCCGCGGCGATCAACGTGGTGACGTTGGTGTCGAGGACCGCGCTCCACGCCTTCTGGGTACCCGTGAGGAACGCCTTCTGCAGGTTCGGCGGGATCGCCCGGCGGCGGCGGCGCGACAGCACGCCGGCCTCGGCCTGCTCGGCCTCGGACTCGGTCGCGTCGGCCATGCCGGCGGACTTGTTCGCCTCGTAGACCCGCTCCTGGCGCTGGTACTCCTCACGGGCCCGCTCGAAGATCAGCACGTTGGCGTCGATCGCCATGCCGATCGCGAGCACGAACCCGGCCAGGCCCGGCAGCGTCAGCGTCGCGCCGAGCACCACGAGCGCCGCGTAGGCGATCAGGGTGTAGCAGGCGAGCGCGACCGAGGCGAGGAAGCCGGCGAAACGGTAGGCGAAGCAGATGTAGACCGCGGTCAGCAGGATGCCGACCCCGCCGGCGATGAAGCTGGCGCGGATGGCCTCCTCGCCCAGCGTCGGTCCGACGGTCTGGCGCTGCACCTCCTGGACCGGCAGCGGCAGCGAACCGCCCTCGATCAGGACCGCCAGGTCGTTGGCGCTCTCCTGGTCGAAGTCACCGGTGATGGAGGTGGTGCCGCCGCTGATGCCGGCGTCACAGGCCACGTCGGTGTTGACCTCGGGGGAGGAGATGATCTCGTTGTCCAGGACGATCGCGACGCGACGCCGGACGTCGCCGGTGTCGTAGCAGGCGGCGTCGGCGGTCAGCTTCCGCCACGCCTCGCGGCCCTCGCCGCGGAACGTCACGTTGACCATCCAGTTGCTCTGGAACTGGTCGAGTCCGGCCTCGGCGTTGCCCACCTGGTCGCCCTTGATGGACGCCTCGCCGAGCTGGAGCTGCTGGCCCTGGTCGTCGGGGAGGGTCAGCGCGACGTCCTCGGGGTCGGCGGCGGGGGCGCCACCGGCCGGGGCGCCGCCGGTCTGGCCCTGGAGGAGCTCCTGAAGGTCCTGCTCCGACAGCTCCGAACCGCCCGACCCCTCCTCGGGGGTCTCCTCGCTGCCCGAGGCCGGGGCGTTGGCCTCGTCGGCCGGCGCCTGCACCCCGGTCCCCTGGGCCGGGGCCACGCCGAGGACCGGGTGGAAGGTCAGCTGCGCCGTCTGGCCGATGATCTCGGCGGCCTCGGTCGGGTCCTGCACGCCGGGCAGTTCGACGATGATCCGGTTCTCACCGGACCGCGACATCGTCGCCTCGCTGACACCGAGCCGGTCGATGCGCTGGCGCAGCACCTCGACGACCTTGTCGGTGTTCTCGGCGTTGGCCTCGGTGCCGTCGTCACCGTCCTGGGTCTCCAGGATGATCTGGGTGCCGCCACTGAGGTCGAGCCCCAGCTTCGGCGGGATGAACCATGCCGCGGTGAACGCACCGAGCACGATGAGAAGGGAGACGATACCGCGTAGCCAGCGGCTTCCGGCTCCCGATGAACTGGACAATGGAAAGGCCTCTCACGACTGGTCGGGACTCCCCGGCAGGGCCGGGGACGGGGATGGGGGAGCGGCGTCGTGAGGGGGCGCGCGGCTGGGCGGCAGAACCGAGGGCACGCCCGCGTCGGGCCGGCCCTGTTCCCCCGGCGGCGGCGGGAGGCGGTGGTCGCCGTCGGACCGGCGCGGCGCCGGAACACCGGGCAGGTAGCCGTCGGGGAGGTCGCGCGGGGCCGACCGGTGCTCACCGCCCCACTTGGCGAGGGCCAGCGCGATGGAGGCGGAGTCGGCGGGGCCGATGACCGCGTGCGGCCCGAAGCCGACGGTGAAGGAGGACGACCGTTCGGGCCGGGGCGAGGGCTCGGGCAGCCCGAGGGCCGCGGCCGGCGGAGCCGGCGCGCACAGCGCGACCACCAAGGCGGCCAGCAGGGTGGCCAGGGCACGCAGCACCGGGGTGACCACCTTCCCTCGGGTCATGGGAGGCCGCGGGACACCCGCCGTGACGTCCCACGGGGGCGGGCGCGGCCACCTGGGCCTCAGGTTTCACACCCTACCGAGGGGACCTCACGAAAAGGTCGCGCCGCAGCGGCCGCGCGCGGTCGGGAAGACGTGCGAATCCGGGCGCGTGCGGCTTTAGGCTTGTGTCATGTCGTCGAAACGCCACATCCTGACCGCAGTGGCCTGGCCTTACGCCAACGGCCCTCGCCACATCGGGCACGTCTCCGGATTCGGGGTCCCCTCCGACGTCTTCGCCCGGTTCCAGCGAATGTCGGGCAACCACGTGCTCATGGTCAGCGGCACCGACGAACACGGAACCCCCATCCAGGTCCTCGCCGACCAGGAAGGGGTGACGGCGCGCCAGCTCGCCGACCGGTACAACCGCATCATCGCCGAGGACCTCGTCGCGCTCGGCCTCTCCTACGACCTGTTCACCCGCACCACGACCGCCAACCACTACGCGGTGGTGCAGGAGCTCTTCACCGGGCTCTACAACAACGGCTACATCTTCACCAAGACCACCAAGGGCGCCATCTCGCCCTCCACCGGGCGCACCCTGCCCGACCGTTACGTCGAGGGCACCTGTCCCATCTGCGGCTACGACGGCGCCCGCGGCGACCAGTGCGACAACTGCGGCAACCAGCTCGACCCGGTCGACCTCATCGACCCCCGCTCCAAGATCAACGGCGAGACCCCGGAGTTCGTCGACACCGAGCACTTCATGCTCGACCTCCCGGCGTTCACCGAGATCCTCGGAACGTGGCTGAAGTCCAAGGCCGGGCAGTGGCGGCCGAACGTCTTGAAGTTCTCGCTCAACCTCCTCGACGACCTCCAGCCGCGCGCCATCAGCCGCGACCTCGACTGGGGCGTTCCCATCCCGATCGAGGGGTGGAGCGAACAGGCCAACAAGCGGCTCTACGTGTGGTTCGACGCGGTCGTCGGCTACCTCTCGGCCGCGATCGAGTGGGCCCAGCGCAGCGACGACCCCGAGGCGTGGCGGCGCTGGTGGCAGGCGGAGGACGCCGAGTCCTACTACTTCATGGGCAAGGACAACATCGTCTTCCACGCCGAGATCTGGCCCGCGATGCTGCTCGGCTACAACGGCAAGGGCGACCGCGGCGGCCGGCCCGGGACGCTCGGTGAGCTGAACCTGCCCACCGAGGTGGTCTCCAGCGAGTTCCTGACCATGGAGGGGCGCAAGTTCTCCTCCTCCCGCCGGGTCGTCATCTACGTGCGCGACTTCCTCCAGCGCTACTCCGCCGACGCGCTGCGCTACTACATCATCGCGGCCGGACCCGAGACCCAGGACACCGACTTCACCTGGGCCGAGTTCGTCCGTCGCAACAACGACGAGCTCGTCGCCGCGTGGGGCAACCTCGTCAACCGCTCCATCTCGATGGCGGCCAAGAACATCGGCGCGATCCCCGAGGCGGGCGAGCTCACCGACGAGGACCGCCGTGTCCTGGACGCCTCCAAGGCGGCCTTCGACGTCGTCGGCGGCCACATCGACCGCTCCCGGTTCAAGGCCGGCCTCCAAGAGGCCATGCGCACCGTGGCCGAGGCCAACAAGTACATCTCCGACCAGGCCCCGTGGGCGTTGAAGAAGACCGACCCGGAGCGGATGAGGACGGTGCTGCACGTCGCGCTCCAGCTCGTCGACGACGCCAAGACGTTGCTGACGCCCTTCCTCCCCGCGTCCTCCAACAAGGTCTACGCCATGCTCGGCGGGACCGGGGTCTGGTCGGCGATGCCGCGCCTGGAAGAGGTCACCGACTCCATCGGCGGCGAGGAGGGCACCTCCACCTACCCGGTCATCACCGGCGACTACGCCGACAGCGAGGCGCGCTGGGAGTCCATCCCGATCCGGCCGGGGACCCCGCTGGAGCCCCCGACCCCGCTGTTCGCCAAGCTCGACCCCAGCGTGGTCGACGAGGAGCTGGCGCGTCTCGAAGAGGCCGCGGGCTGATCCCGTCGCGTCTCCGGTCCCCGCGCGGGGACCGGAGACGCGAGACGGGTGCATCCCGGCGGGCGCCGCCCGATGACGCGGGTGCCCGCCGAAGCCGTCCGCAACGCTCTCGCCCGCCCGTCCATAGACTGGACTTCCGTGAGTACCAGCAAGCGCAGCGGTGAGGCCGTGCGCAACCGCAACGCCCAGACGCCGCCACCCGCGCCCGAGCCGCTGCGGATCCCGGTGGCCGACAGCCACACCCACATGGACATGCAGACGCCGGACGTCCCCGACATCATCGCGGCGGCGGCCGCGGTCGGCGTCACCCCGTTGATCCAGGTGGGGGTGGACCTTCCGTCCTCACAATGGGCGGCCGACGTCGCCGCCCGCCACGAGACGGTGTGGGCTGCCGTCGCGCTGCACCCCAACGAGGCGCCCAGGATCGTCCACGGCGACGGCGCGCCGGGCGTGGAACCCGATGACACCGACTGGGCCGGCAAGCGTCGTCCGGCGGGCGGCATGGCCGCTCTTGAGGACGCGCTCGCCGAGATCGACCGGCTCGCCGCGCTGCCCCAGGTGCGCGCGGTGGGCGAGACCGGTCTCGACTACTTCCGCACCGGACCCGAGGGGGTGCGGGCCCAGCAGGAGTCCTTCCGCCGGCACATCGACATCGCCCGGCGCCACGACCTGGCGGTGATGATCCACGACCGGGACGCCCACGACGACGTGCTGCGGGTCCTGGAGGAGGAGGGCGCGCCGCGCACGGTGATCTTCCACTGCTTCTCCGGGGACGCGCGGATGGCCAAGGTGTGCGCCGACCGTGGTTATTTCATGAGCTTCGCCGGAAACGTCACCTTCGCCAGCGCCGAGCCGCTGCGCGAGGCCGCGCGGGTCGCCCCGTCCGAACTGATCCTGGTCGAGACCGACGCCCCGTTCCTGACCCCCAAGCCCTACCGGGGGCGTCCCAACGCCCCCTACCTGATCCCGCACACGCTGCGCTCGCTGGCCCAGACCAAGGACATGGCCGAGGACGAGCTCGCCTCCGCCGTGGCGGCCAACGCGGTGCGGGCGTTCGGCCTGGCCTGACGGCGGGGACGGGCCCGGCCCCGCCCGGGCCGTCCCCGGTCAGGGGGAGGAGACCCCCCATTCCTTCAGCGTGTCCTCCAACGAAGGCGCGGCGAAGTCGGGGTCGCGGGTGGTCCGGCCGGGGGTCCGGCTGAAACGCGGGGCGGGGCCGGGGAAGACGCGATCGCCCTTGCGGACGACCGAGCCGCGCGCCCGCACGTGCGGGTGGTCGGGGGCCTCGGCCATCGACAGGATCGGCTGGACGCAGGCGTCGGTGTCGCCGAAGACCTCCGCCCACTCGGCGCGAGTGCGGGTGCGCAGCACCGCGGCGAAGCGGGCACGCAGCTCGGGCCAGCGGTCCCGGTCCCACTGGTCGGGCAGGTCCGCGTCGGCCAGCCCCAACCCGTCGAGGAACGCGGCGTAGAACCGGGGTTCGATGCAGCCGACGCTGACGTGCCGGCCGTCGGCGCACTCGTAGACGTCGTACCAGGGGGCGCCGGTGTCGAGGTAGTTGGTGCCGCGTTCGTCGCTCCAGGCGCCACGGTCGCGGTCCTCATAGACCATGGACATCAACAGCGCGCTGCCGTCGACCATCGCCGCGTCGACCACCTGCCCCCGCCCGGAACGCTGGCGCTCCACGAGCGCGCTGAGAATGCCGGTGACGACGAACATCGTGCCGCCGCCGAAGTCACCGACGAGGTTGGCCGGTGGCAGCGGTGCCTGTCCGGCGCGTCCGAAACTGTGCAGTGCGCCGTTGAGCGCGATGTAGTTCATGTCGTGTCCGGCGCGGTGGGCGAGCGGTCCGTCCTGGCCCCAGCCGGTCATCCGCGCGTAGACCAGCCCCGGATTGGCCTGGAGGCACTCGTCCGGCCCCAGGCCCAACCGTTCCATGACACCGGGCCGGAAGCCCTCCAGAAGGACGTCGGCCGCCGCGACGAGTTCGCGCGCGGTGCGCAGCCCCGCCTCGCTTTTGAGGTCGGCGCCGATCACGGGACGGCCCGCGCTCATGTGCGGCACCTGTCCCCGGCCGGCCGCCTCGGCCGCGGCGGGCCGGTCGATCCGGATGACGCTGGCGCCCAGGTCGGCGAGGAGCATGGCGGCCATCGGGCCGGGGCCGATCCCGGTGAACTCCACGACCCGTATTCCATTGAGGGGACCCATGCGCGACCTCCACGGTGGTGCGGCGTTTCCGGTTGGGCTCCTCATTGTGCCGACTCGTCCGTCTCCAGATGGCGTTCGGGTCGTGACAGCCGCCAATGGCTTCTGATTCGGCCATCCCCAAAGCAGAAATGTGGCCCCTGTGGTAACTTCCGGATGCCGGCGATCGTCGGTACAGCGGGCATTCCGCGCGCCGCGCGCCCCTCGCCGGAGACCGCCGGGCCCGAGCCGGCGGACCGCTCCGCCCCCGCTTCCTCCTCCCTGTGATCGCGAAGGTCTGAGAATCGTGCGCATCCGGTCTGCACCTTCCCGCCGTTCCCGCCGCCGAGCCAAGGCCCCCGCCGCCGCCTCGGCCGCTCCCTCCGCTTCCGCTCCCCGCCGCGGTAGACGTCCCCGAGGGCTGGTCATCGGCGTCGCCGCCGCGGTCGCCCTCCTGGCCGCCGGCGGGGGTACCGCCTTCGCCATGGACAAGCGCATCACGGTCGACGTCGACGGCCAGACCCGTACGGTCCACACCTTCGGCGGAACCGTCGCCGAGGTGCTCGACTCGGCCGGGGTCACCCTGGACGAGCAGGACGCGGTGGCCCCCTCCCCCGACACCGAGCTCGGCCAGGGCGGGATGATCCTCGTCCGCAGCGCCCGTGACCTCACCCTCGACATCGAGGGCGAGGAGCAGACCCACCGGGTCACCGCCCTCACCGTCGGCGAGGCCCTCGGCCAGATCGGGCTGGCCGACGAGGCCCTCACCCTGTCGGTCGAGCGCAGCGAGGAGATCCCCCTGGAGGGCCTGCGCGTCGAAGCGCGCCAAGGCCGCCACCTCGTCATCCTGCGCGACCAGGTCCGGATCGAGGTCGACACCGTCGCCGCGACCGTCGGAGAGGTGCTGGAGGAGAACGGCATCACGCTCGGCGAACACGACGAGGTCGAGCCCGCGGCCGACACCAAGGTCACCGACGGCATGGTCATCGACGTCACGCAACTGCTCGGCGAGCCCAAGACCAAGGAGGTCCCGATCGAGGCCGAGGTCGAGGAGCGCGAGAACCCCGACCTCGACAAGGGCGAGAAGAAGGTCGTCACCGAGCCCGAGGACGGCGTGAAGAAGGTCACCTACGCCATGGTCATGGAGGAGGGCGAGGAGACCGAGGTCGTCTTGAAGGAGGAGGTCGTCAAGGAACCGGTGGCCGGCGTCACCGAGATCGGCACCAAGGAAGAGGAGCCCGAGGTCGACCCCAACGTGGGCGGCTCCGCCGACAGCCTCAACTGGGCCGGGCTGGCCCAGTGCGAGTCCGGAGGCGACCCCACCGCGGTCAACCCCGCCGGCTACTACGGTCTGTACCAGTTCTCCATCCCCACCTGGCAGTCGGCCGGCGGCAGCGGCCTGCCGAGCGAGGCCAGCCCCGAGGAGCAGACGATGCGCGCCAAGACCCTCTACAACATGGTCGGCGGCAACTGGCAGAGCCAGTGGCCCGTGTGCGGCGTCCACCTGCACCAGTGACCGCTTCCCCGGCCCCGGACCGTCCTCCTCGCGTGAGGACGGTCCGGGGCCGGGGCGCGTCGCGGTCCTGCGAAAATGGGAGGGTGACCTCTCCCGACACCTCCGGCACCGCCCGGCTCCTCAGCCCCGCCGACGTTCGGCGGCTGGCCGACCGGTTGGGCGTGCGCCCCACCAAGACCCTGGGCCAGAACTTCGTCATCGACGCCGGCACCGTGCGCCGGATCGTGCGCGCCTCCGGTGTCGAGGCCGACGACGTCGTCGTCGAGGTCGGCCCGGGGCTGGGATCGTTGACGCTCGCGCTGCTCCCCCACGTCAGCCGGGTCACCGCGGTCGAGATCGACCCCAAGCTCGCCGCCGCGCTGCCCGGGACGGTCGCCGAACACGCCCCCGGCCTCGCCGACCGCCTGGAGGTGGTCACCGCCGACGCGATGAGGATCACCGAGCTCCCGGGACCGGCGCCCACGGCGCTCGTGGCCAACCTGCCCTACAACGTGGCCGTGCCCGTGGTGCTGCACCTCCTGGAACTGCTGCCCTCGCTGCGGCGGGGCCTGGTCATGGTCCAGGCCGAGGTCGCCGACCGCCTCGCGGCGGAGCCGGGAAGCCGCACCTATGGCACCCCCTCGGTCAAGGCCGCCTGGTACGCCGAGGTGCGCCGGGCCGGGGCGATCGGGCGCAACGTGTTCTGGCCGGCGCCCAACGTCGACTCCGGCCTGGTCGAGCTGCGCCGCCGGGCCGCTCCCGCGACGACGGCCTCCCGGGAAGAGGTGTTCGCCGTCATCGACGCCGCCTTCGCGCAACGCCGCAAGACGCTGCGGGCGGCCCTGGCCTCGTGGGCGGGCTCGGCGCCCGCGGCCGAGGCGGCGCTACGCGCGGCCGGGGTGGAGCCCGCCACCCGGGGCGAGGCGCTGGGAGTCGAGGCGTTCGCCCGCATCGCCGAGAACCGCCCGGCCTGATCGGGCCGCGGCCGTCAGGCGGGCTCTCCCGCGGGCGTCGTCGCCAGCCTGATCCGGGCGCCCTCGCTCGTCTCGCGGCCGTGCAGGATGAGGACCGAGGGCTGCGTGTCGGCCGCCATGGCGAACACGATCTCCCCCTCGGCCGTCTCGCCGGGGCCGATCCGCCCCCACAGGGACTGGTCGGCCTCCTCCGGGGTCGGATCGGTCGCCAGGTACTCCATGGACTCGCTGTCGAACAGCCGGTTCCACTCGGGCTGGATCTCGACCGTCTGGGTGGTGAGGTTACGCACCTGGACCGGGAAGACGCAGTAGGTGCGCTCGGGGAACTGTGGCCGGCCGCCGATCCCGGTGCCGCAGCGGTAGTCCAGCACCGTGAAGTTCAGCGTCCCGTCGCTGCCCGAGAACCGGGGGGCGGGGTCGGCGCCGTCGCCGTCCTCGGCGGGGCCGTCGGCCGAGGGGGCCTCCTGCCCGGAGGAGGAGGCGTTGTCCTGCCAGGGCCAGGACAGGCCGTTGGCGCCGAGCGCGGTCAGCAGCGCGAACAGGGCGATGAGCAGGACCACCGCCGTGACCGCGACCACGATGAGCCAGCGGTTGCGCCGGCCGGCGGGTTGCGCGGGTGCGCGCGGGGGCGGCGGAACCGGCGGGACGTAGGGCTGGGCCTGGGGGCGGGCGCCGGAGGGACCTCGGGCGGGGGCCGGATGCTGGGTCCCCGAGGACGCTCCCGCACCGCCGTGCTGGGGGCCGGCCGTGGGGAACTGCCCCGTGTGGTGGGCGGGCCGCTGTGGAGCGGGGCCGGGCGCGCCGAGGTGCCCCATCTGCCGGCCCTGGTGGGCGCCCTGCGGGGCCGCGCCGGGCGGGCCGGGGTGGCCGGGATAGGACGGGGCGTGCTGCGGGGCCTGGCCGGGCAGGGGAGCGGGCTGCTGAGGGTGGCGCGGGCCGCCGCCCTGGTGCGGTCCCGGCGCGCCCTGGTGCTGTTGCGGGGGCATGGGCGGGATCGGGGGCAGGTTCGGCCGCCACGACTGGTGCAGCGCGTGGCTGACCATGTCGTTGGCGTCGCCGCTGTCCTCGGTGTTCCCGCCGCCTCCGGCCAGGGCCAGCAGGAGGTCCTGGGCCTTGGGACGCCGTTCGGGCTCCTTGGCCAGGGCCTGGGCGACGAGCCGGTCCAAAGGGCTGTCGAGACCGTTGATCTGCGGTTCGGCGAAGAGCACCCGCTTGCCGAGCGTCATCGCGTCACCGTTGCCGAAGGGGTGCGTCGCGGTCCCGGCGAACGCCACAAGGCATCCCCAGGCGAAGATGTCGGCCGCGGTGGTGACCTTCTCCTCAAGGAGCTGCTCGGGGGCCATCCAACCGGGGCTGCCCATGACGATCCCGGTCTGGGTGTGGTTGGTGGCGGTGTTGAGCGCCCTGGCGATGCCGAAGTCGATCACCCGGGGACCCGACAACGACAGCAGGACGTTGGCGGGCTTGAGGTCGCGGTGGACCAGGCCGGCGCCGTGGATCGCGGCGAGCGCGGCGGCCACGCCCAGGGCGAAACCGTGCAGGGTGCTGGAGTCGAGCGGCCCATGCGTGGCGATGTGCTCGGCCAACGCGGTCCCGGCGATGTACTCGGTGACCATGTAGGGCCGGTTCTCGAACGTGCCGTGGTCGAGCACCTTGGCGGTACAGAAGGAGGCCACCCTGCGGGCGTTCTCCATCTCGTCGCGGAAGCGGGCCCGGGTGGCCTCGTCGAAGGCCAGCTCCGGCCGGATCACCTTGATCGCAACCTGGGCACCCTTCTCGGGGGCGCGGCCGAGGTAGACCGTCCCCATTCCTCCGCTGCCCAGGCGTCCGGCCAGCACGTATGGACCGATGGTCGCCGGATCTCCGGCGGCCAACGGTTCCAGGTTCTTCGGGAGCCCATCCGACGGCAAGCGACCCTCCCCGACGGTGTCCAAACTCCGTCTGGCCCAAAGGTAGCGGGGATCGTGTCCTGATACCCACCCGCACCGGTCGCCGCGCTCTTTTCGGCCAGCCGTGTTGCAAGGGCGACGGGGGCCGGGGAGGAAAGGGCGGAGCCGTCCGCTGTCGCGGACACGGGAAGTGAACCGCGTGAACAGCCCATGTGGACGGGTGGGTTCACGGGGGTGGGGTTTCCTTTACGATCTAGGACTCGTGACCGCTATGACCGCCGTAACCGTCCGGGTACCCGCGAAGGTGAACCTTCAGCTAGCGGTGGGGCCAGCGCGTGAAGATGGATACCACGATCTGGTCAATGTCTTTCACGCTGTTTCGCTCTTCGACGAGGTTACCGTCACGCCGGGGGAACCCGGTTCGGGCCGGGGGCCGGTGTCGCTGAGCATCGACGGCGAGATCGGCTCCCGCGCCGCGGACGTCCCGCTGGACGCCAGCAACCTGGCCGCCAAGGCCGCTCGACTTCTGGCACGTGAGACGGGTGCCGGCGGTCCTGTCCGAATCCACCTGCGCAAGGCCATTCCGGTGGCCGGCGGCATGGCCGGGGGCAGCGCGGACGCCGCGGCCACCCTTGTGGCGTGCGACACATTGTGGGGGACGGGGGTCCCGAGGGAGGAGCTGTTGCGGCTCGCCGCCGAGCTCGGCAGCGATGTGCCCTTCCCCCTGGTCGGTGGGACGGCCGTGGGCACCGGGCGGGGCGAGCGCCTGGCCCCGGTGCCCTGCCGTGGCCGCTTCCACTGGGTGTTCGCCCTGGCCGAGGCGGGCCTGTCCACCGCTTCGGTGTTCGCCGAGTACGACCGGTTGCGCCCGGACGCGCCGCGGCCCAGGCTCGATGACGACCTCGTGGCGGCACTGGCCGCCGGCGACGCCCGGGCGCTGGGCGCCGCCCTCTCCAACGACCTGGAGCGGGCCGCGTTCTCGCTGCGCCCGCGGTTGCGCGACGTCTTGACGACGGGCAGGCGGGCCGGCGCGCTCGGCGCGATCGTGTCGGGGTCGGGGCCGACGTGCGCCTTCCTCGCGGCCGACGAGACCGCGGCGGCCGAGGTGGCCGCCGCGCTCGACGGGTCGGGGCGGTGTGCGCGCACGGTCCGGGCGCACGGGGACGTGCCCGGTACCACCGTGGTCGGCTGAGCGCCGGCAAGCCCGTGGAGACGGCCGGGCGGCGGGTCACATGCCGCCCTCCCGCGCCGGTTTGAGCAGGGGAGCCCCGGGGCCGTTGGCGGCGAGAACGTCGTCGCGGTTGTGCAGGCCGCACGAGCGCAGCGACAGACACCCGCACCCGATGCACGAGGTGAGCCGGTCGCGCAGCCGTTGCAGCGCGTCGATGCGGGTGTCCAGCTCGGTCCGCCACTGCTCGGACAGGCGCGCCCAGTCGGCGGCGGTCGGGGTGCGCTGGTCGGGCAGGGTCGCCAGCGCGTCGTGGATCTGGCTCAGGGACAGGCCGACGCGCTGGGCGGCCGAGATGAACGCGAGCCGGCGCAGCGTGCTGCGGTGGTAGCGGCGCTGGTTGCCGCTGGTGCGCTCGCTGGTGATGAGGCCGCGCTCCTCGTAGAAGCGCAGGGTGGTGTGCGGTACGCCGCTGCGTTCGGCCAGCTGGCCGATGGTCAGTCGTACGGGAAGGTGTGCCACGTCACTCTCCGTTCCAGGGTCCGGACGCTTGACCTCTAGTTAACTCGAGGTTCGAGACTGGCGGCATGGCGACGACGACTCTTTCCAGGTACGCCGATCTGCCCGCGCTCATCGGACTGATGTCAGGCGACGAGAAACACCAGGCGGCCGCGACGTCCACCCTGGATGTGCTCTGGGTCCTCTACGACCGCGTCCTCAACGTGGCCCCCGACCGGATCGACGACCCCGACCGTGACCGGTTCCTCCTCTCCAAGGGGCACGGGCCGATCTGCTACTACGCGGTGCTCGCGGCGAAGGGGTTCCTCAACGCGCGCACGCTGCGCCATTGGAACCGCGTCGACTCCCCGCTCGGACAGCATCCCGACCGGACCCTCATCCCAGGGGTGGAGATCGGCAGCGGTTCGCTCGGACACGGCCTGGGGCTCGCCCTGGGCACGGTGCTGGGGCTGCGCGCCCAGGGCCGCACCACCCCGCGCGTCGTCGTCCTCCTCGGCGACGCCGAACTGGACGAGGGCAGCAACCACGAGGCGATCGCGGTCGCCGGAAGGCTCGGGATGACCGAACTCACCGCCGTCGTCATCGACAACCGCTCGGCGTCACTCGGCTGGCCGGGCGGCATCGCCGACCGGTTCGCCCGTGAGGGGTGGGCCACCCGCACCGTCAACGGACGCGACCACGCGGCCCTCTACGAGGCGTTCACCGCCCCCCACACCGGACACCCGCTGGCCGTCGTGGCCCGGGTCGCACCCAAGGAGTGACAACAGATGACCCTGACCGTCCCACCGACCGTCACCTCCCAGGAGATGCGGGAGGTGTTCATCACCACCGTGACCGAGGCGCTGGACGCCGACCCCCGGGTGGCCCTGGTCCTCGCCGACATCTCCGCCGATCGGTTCACCGCGGTGGCCGCCCGGCACCCGGACCGGGTCATCAACGTCGGCATACGCGAGCAGTTGATGATCGGTGTCGCCGGCGGCCTGGCGTTGACCGGTCTGCGCCCGGTCGTGCACACCTACACCCCCTTCCTGCTGGAGCGTCCGTTCGAGCAGGTCAAACTCGACCTGGGACACCAGGACGTCGGCGCGGTGCTGGTCAGCATCGGCGGCTCCTACGACGCGCCCGAGGCCGGGCGCACCCACATGGCGCCGGGCGACGTCGCCCTGCTGGACACCCTGCCGGGCTGGACCGTGCACGTCCCCGGCCACCAGGACGAGGTGCCGGACCTGCTGCGCTCCGCGCTGGCCTCGGACGAGCGCGTCTACCTGCGCCTGTCCTCCCGGGGCAACGCGGCGGCCCGTCCGGTGGGACAGGGCATGGTGGTCGTCCGGGCGGGGTCGGCGCGGTCACTGGGAGTGGTCGTGGCGGTGGGGCCGATGCTGGACCGGGTGCTCGCCGCGACGGAGGGGGTCGACGTGACGGTGGCCTACCTGGCCACGGTGCGACCGTTCGACCGCGCGGGGCTGAACAGGATCGTCGCGGCGGCCGGCCGGGCCGACGTGATGGTGGTCGAGCCCTACCTGGCGGGAACCTCCGCCCCCGAGGTCGCGGTCGCGTTGGAGGACCGGCGGCACCGGCAAAGGTCGCTGGGGGTCTCCCGCGAGACGGAGGTGCGGGCCTATGGGACGACGGCCGACCATGATCGCCTCCACGGCCTCGACGTGCCGGGCATCGCCGCCGCCGTACGTTCCTTCTTCGCCGCCTGACCCCGCGGCCGGCGAGCCCTCGCACGATGATCGGCGGGGGGCGCCGGCGTTTCGGGGAGTGCGCGCAGGAAGAGGAATGGTCCGCGCGGTCGGGTGGAGCCAGCACAATGGAACCACGATGAATCTGGTCAACCTTCAGGACGTCTCCCTCGCCTACGGGCCGCTGGTGCTCCTCGATTCGGTCTCGCTCGGGGTCGACGAGGGGGACCGGATCGGCGTCGTCGGCCGTAACGGGGGTGGCAAGTCCACGCTGATGTCCGTGGTCGCCGGACGTGTCGAGCCCGACTCCGGCAGGGTGGTGCACAACCGCGGCCTGCGCGTCGGGTTCCTGCACCAGCGCGACTCCTTTCCCGACACCACCGTCGGCGCGTTCGTGCTCGGGGAGCGCTCCGAGCACGAGTGGGCGGGCGACGCCCGCATCCGCGACGTGCTGCGCGGCCTCCTGGGCGGCTGGGACCTCGACCTCCCGATGGCGAATCTGTCGGGCGGGGAGCGGCGCCGGGCGACACTCGCGCGGCTTCTCGTCGAGACCCACGACCTGATCCTGCTGGACGAGCCGACCAACCACCTCGACATCGAGGGCATCGCCTGGCTCGCCGAGCACATGCGGGCACGCCGTGAGGCCCTGGTGGTCGTCACCCACGACCGCTGGTTCCTCGACGCGGTCACCAACCGCACGTGGGAGGTCGTGGACGGCCGGGTCGAACGCTACGAGGGCGGCTATGCCGCCTACGTGCTCGCCAAGGCCGAGCGCCGTCGCCTGGAGCAGGCGGCCGAGGAACGCCGGCAGAACCTCATGCGCAAGGAACTCGCCTGGCTGCGCCGCGGCCCGCCCGCCCGCACCTCCAAGCCCAAGTTCCGGATCGAGGCCGCCAACGAGCTCATCGCCGACGTGCCGCCCGTCCGCGACACGGTGGAGCTGGTCAGGTTCGCGACCTCGCGGCTCGGCAAGACCGTCATCGACCTCGACGACGTGACGCTGCGCGTGGGCGACCGCACCCTGCTGGAACGTCTCACCTGGCAGCTCGGGCCCGGCGAGCGGGTCGGGCTGGTCGGTGTGAACGGCGCCGGCAAGACCACGCTGCTGCGCGTGCTCGCCGGTGACCGCGAGCCCGACGAGGGCGGGGTGCGCAGGGGCAAGACGGTGCGGCTCGCGCACCTGTCGCAGAACCTCACCGAGCTGGACCCCGGCCGGCGCCCGCTGGAGACCGTGATGGACGTGCGCGAGCACGTCACGATCGGCAAGCGCGAGTACTCGGCCAGCCAGATGCTGGAACGCTTCGGATTCCGGGGCGAACGCCAGTGGACCCCGATCGGCGACCTGTCGGGCGGGGAGCGGCGGCGTCTCCAGCTGCTCCGGTTGCTCATGGACGAGCCGAACGTGCTGCTCCTGGACGAGCCGACCAACGACCTCGACATCGAGACGCTCAACGAGCTTGAGGACCTGCTCGACGGGTGGCCCGGGTCGCTCGTCCTGGTCAGCCACGACCGCTACTTCCTGGAGCGGGTGTGCGACAAGGTGCTCGCGCTGCTGGGCGACCGCCGCATGGTGTTCCTGCCGGGCGGTGTCGACGAGTACCTGGCCCGGCGCGTCGACCCGGAGTCCGGGCGGGTCCCCGTCTCGGGCGGCTCGGGGGACCGGTCCGGTCCTTTGGCCGCCGAGCGCGCGGAGCCGGGGCTGTCGGCCGGCGAGCGCAGGGCGGTGCAGAAGGAGATGCAGCGCATCGAGCGCCGCATCGACCGCATCGGCGCCCGGGAGGCCGAGCTGCACGACCTGATGGCCGGGGCCGCCAACGACTACACCCGGCTGGCCGAGCTCGACGCCGAGCTCAAGACGCTCACCGCCGAGCGTGAGGAGCTGGAGGATCTCTGGCTCATCGAGGCGGAGAAACTGGGCGAGTAGCCCGCGGGGCGGCCCGGTGCCGGGCCGCCCCGCCCCGTCCTCCCCGCGCCGCGCGCTACGCCGGCTCAGGTCCCTTCGAGCGTGTCGGCGAACGTCCGGGCGATCCGCTCGGCTCCGGAGGGGCGGGGATGGATGTCCGGCCCCACCCCGATGTCGCACATCCAGGTGGTGTCGCAGATCAGTTGCGCGTTGGCGGGCAGGCCGGTCTCGCTGTCGGCGGGGACCTGGAAATCGTCGGAGTCGAAGGCCGCGGCGACGTCGGCGACCTCGATCCCCGCGGAGGCGTAGGCGTCGGTGAGCGTCGCGTTCAGCTCGGCCACGACGTCCGCCGAGTAGCGGGCGAGTTCCCCGGGGGCGCGCCCCTCAGCCAGGGGTGGGGCCGCCGTCCCGGCGCCGTCGAGCAGCAGGACGGCGAGGAACGGGTTGTAGTAGGTCATGCCGACGATGGGGACGTCCTCGCCGGCCGCGGCGCGCAGCCGCTCGGCGATCTGCGGGACATTGCGTTCGACGGCCGACAGCCCCTCGCGGACGCAGGTCTCGTCGATGCGCGCGGACGAGAGCCCCTCCGTCAGGGAGGCGCAGCGCATGACGTCGTTGGCGCCGATGTCGATCGTCACCAGCGTGGTCCGGTCACGGTGCTCGCGGAGGAACCCCTCGGCCGCGGCGAGCTGGGACCCGGCCGGGTGGTCGCATCCCGGCGCCCCTCCGCCGAGGAAGCTCGCGCTGTCCTCTCCCGAGCACCCCAGCCGCTCGTGTTCCAGGGAGGGGAGGCGTTCCCGCAGGGTGCGCGCGAGCACGTCGGGGTAGCCCTCGTCGGTCTCGACCAGGCCGCCGGTCCCGTCGGGGCGGGCCCCCACGGCCAGCGAGTCTCCCAGGGACAGGTAGTGACGCGGGAGGTCGGAGGGCGCCGTGGACGGACCTTCCGAGGCGGCGGTGCATCCGGCCAGGAGGGTCAGGGCGGCGGCGGCCATGGCGGAGGCCCATCTGCGTGGGGTCACGTCTGCTCCTCGGGACGTCCGGGCACAGGCGGTCGGGACGGCCGCGCCGGGACGCGCCCGTCCACGGTCTCAGGTGCGCTGGCGGGGGTCGGGCTCGTCGAGGGGGGACAGCAGGGACCTGAGCAGGGCGGCGAGCCGGCGCCGCTCCGAGGCGGGCATCGCTCCCAGGATCGTCTTCTCGTAGTCCAGCAGCGCGGTCAGCGCGCCGTCGACCCGCTCCCGGCCCTCATCGGTCAGGCGGACCAGGACGCCCCGCTTGTCGGCGGGATCGGGGAAGCGGCGCACCAGGCCGGCCGCGGCGAGGCGGTCGATCCGGTTGGTCATGGTGCCGGAGGTGACGAGCGTGGCGCGCAGCAGGCGGCCCGGGCTCAGCTCGTAGGGCGGTCCGGAGCGGCGGAGCTCGGCGAGCACGTCGAACTCCCACGGCTCCAGGCCGTGTTCGGTGAACACCGTGCGTCGTGCGCGGTCCAGGTGCCGGGCCAGGCGGGAGACCCGGCTGAGGACCTGGAGCGGCTCGACGTCGAGGTCGGGGCGTTCCGCCCGCCACGCCTCGACCAGCCCATCAACCTCGTCGCGCATGGCCACAGCTTATCTCTCGATATCGAGATAGTGCGGTCGGAGAGCGAGTTCCCCCTCAACCGATCCGGCGGCGCGGCTCCGGCCGGCAGGGGCACCCGGCGGCACGGCGCCGTTACGCGCTCTCCAGCCGCGGTTTGGGGTCCAGGCTCGACAGGCCGTTCCAGGCCAGGTTGACCAGGTGCGCGGCGACCACCTCGCGTTTGGGCTTGCGCACCTCCAGCCACCACTGTCCGGTGAGGGCGACCATGCCCACCAGCGACTGCGCGTACAGCGGGGCGAGCTTGGGATCGTAGCCGCGTGACTTGAACTCCTCGGCCAGGATGTGCTCGACCTGTGAGGCGATGTCGCTGATGAGACTGGCGAAACTCCCCGTGGCCGACGCGGCGTGGGAGTCGCGGGCCAGGATCCGGAAACCCTGGCTGCTCTCCTCGATGTAGCGCAGCAGTGCCAAGGCCGCGCGCTCCAGCTTGGTGCGGGCGTGGTCACCGATCAGGGCGTCGCTGACCATGCCCAGCAGCCGCTGCATCTCACGGTCCACGACGACGGCGTAGATGCCCTCCTTGCCGCCGAAGTGCTCATAGACCACGGGTTTGGAGACGCCCGCCCGAGCCGCGATCTCCTCGATCGACGTACCGTCGAAGCCGCGCTCGGCGAACAGTTCCCGCCCGATGTCGAGAAGTTGTTCTCGACGTTCCTTGCCGGTCATGCGCTTCCTGCGGGACCGGGGTTTCTGCTCGCTCACGGCTTCCATGATCGCCAATCAGATCAGACGCTGACGCGTTTGGCGGCGAGACGTTCCGCGTTGGGCCAGCGCACCTTGGTGGCCCAGCCCAGCTTCTCGAAGGCCCAGATGACGCGAGCGGAGATGTCGATCTGACCCTTCAGGACGCCGTGCCGGGCGCAGGTGGGGTCGGCATGGTGGAGGTTGTGCCAGGACTCCCCGAACGAGGGAATCGCCAGCCACCACACGTTACGCGAACGGTCGCGGACTTCGAAGTTCTCCTCACCGATCGTGTGGCAGATCGAGTTGACCGACCAGGTCACGTGGTGCAGCAGGGCCACGCGCACCAGGCCGCCCCAGAAGAAGGCGGTGAAGGCCCCCCACCAGGACATGGTGATCAGACCGCCGATCACGGCCGGGGCCAGGAGCGAGAACAACACGATCGCGCCGAACCAGCGGTCGATCTTGACGAGGTCCTTGTCCTTGAGCAGGTCGGGCGCGAAGCGCTTGGGAGAGGTCTTCTCCTCGCTGAGGAACATCCAGGCCATGTGCGCGTAGAACAGGCCCTTGGCGACCGAACGCCAGTCGTCGCCGAAGCGCCACGGCGAGTGCG
The DNA here is from genome assembly GCF_054780875.1 of Marinactinospora endophytica. Taxonomy (NCBI): domain Bacteria; kingdom Bacillati; phylum Actinomycetota; class Actinomycetes; order Streptosporangiales; family Nocardiopsidaceae; genus Marinactinospora; species Marinactinospora endophytica. The sequence continues at coordinate 60,723 of NZ_BAAGVM010000003.1, forward strand.
GGTCGCCCTCGGCGTCGGCGTACTTGTGGTGACGGCGGTGGTCGGCGACCCACTTGATGACGCCGCCCTCGATGGCGAGGCTGCCGGCGATGGCCAGGGCGATGCGCAGCGGGCGCTTGGCCTTGAAGGAGCCATGGGTGAAGTGCCGGTGGAAGCCCACGGTGATGCCCAGGCCGCCGATGACGTAGAACACGGCGCCGATGGCGATGTCGAGCCAGGTCAGTCCCCACCCCCAGGCGAAGGGGACGGCCGCGATGAGAGCGAGCAGGGGGACCAGGACGAAGAAGAAGACCGTGATCCGGTTGCCGAGTGACTGGCCCTCCGGGTCCAGCTCCGGCTCGGGCGTGCGTTTCGTGGAGTCGAGAGCGGTCTCGGGTGCTGTGGTCATCTGCCCACCTCGTTCAAGGCCGTTGTGTGAATCGTCGCGTCCTCGCCGGGTAGGGGCGAGGACGCGACGCCCGGACGACGGCCGCGTAACCTATACCTACGTAACCGTAACCTACGCAGCCGTAGGTTTGGCAAGATGTGAGCGGGAAAACAGGCGGCAAAGTCCCGCTCGCGACAAAAGGGGAGAGGAGCGTGTCACCTCGGCGCGGCCTGACCGCGACATATGGGTGTGCTCTGGTGGGGACGACCCGCTATCGTTTGCCTCAGCGGTCGAACCCCGATCGGAAGCGACGTCGGTCCGGGTGTGCTCTGATCGCGGTCCCGGGTGGTGTAATCGGCAACACCGGCGGTTTTGGTCCGTCTGTTCTAGGTTCGAGTCCTAGCCCGGGAGCCCTTCAGGTCCGCCTCGCTGCGGGGGTAGCCGATCTCACAGGCGGCGCGCCGAGCGGGCCGCCCACGGCCCCGGCCTCCGACGGAGCCGGGCGCGGCGTCCCGTCCTCCGGGTGGGACCGCCCCCACCGTCGCATTGCCCCGGATGTATGCTGCCCATGTCGGCCCGGGCTCTTCTCTGTTCGCGCGCCCGCAAACTGCCGTCAGTTTCGCCGACACGTCACGTCGGCTTCGTGGGTTCGATCCCGTCGTGCGCCGACGCACAGATCATCCGCCAGCGACATGAGGAGTCTCCGCCAGTGAGCGTGAGCCGCCCGGCTGCCGTCATCGTCCTCGCGGCGGGCGAGGGCACCCGAATGAAGTCCCGGCTTCCCAAGGTCCTGCACGAGATCTGCGGCCGCAGCATGCTAGGCCACGTCCTGGCCGCGGCCGCCGAACTCGACCCCGAGCGCACCGTGGTCGTCGTGGGCCACGGGCGCGAGCAGGTCGTCCAGCACCTCCAGCATGTGGCCCCCGGAGTCGGCACCGCCGTCCAGGACAGCCAGAACGGCACCGGCCACGCCGTCCGCATGGCGGTGGAGTCGCTGCGTGAGCAGGGTGTCGAGCTGTCGGGCACGGTCGTGCTCGCCTACGGCGACACGCCGCTGCTGCGCGGCGCGACGCTGGCCGGGCTCGTCGCCGCCCACGAGGAGGCCGGGAACGCCGTCACCGTGCTCTCGGCCCGGGTCCCCGACCCCGCGGGGTACGGCCGGATCGTCCGCGACGCCGATGGCGTCTTCACCGGGATCGTCGAGCACGCCGACGCCGACGAGGCGCAGCTCGCCATCGACGAGATCAACTCCGGCATGTACGCCTTCGACGGCGCCCTCCTCAGCGACGTCGTCAAGCGGCTGTCCACGGACAACGCCAAGGGCGAGGAGTACATCACCGACGCCGTGGGGATCCTGCGCGGCGACGGTCACCGCGTCGGCGCGGCGCTGGCCGGCGACTGGGTCGAGATCCAGGGGGTCAACGACCGCGTCCAGCTCGCCGAGGCCCGCCGGCTGCTCAACGACCGGCTGCTCACCGCTCTCATGCGCGACGGCGTGACCATCGTCGACCCCGCCACCACCTGGGTCGACGCCGGGGTCCGCGTCGGCCGTGACGCGGTCATCGAACCGCAGACCCAGCTCCAGGGGCGCACCGTCGTCGGCGAGGGCGCCCACATCGGTCCGGCCACGGTCCTGCGTGACACCGAGGTCGGCGCCGACGCGGTGGTGTCGATGACCGTCGCCCACGAGGCGCTCATCGGCCCCGAGGCGACCGTCGGTCCCTATGCCTACCTGCGTCCCGGCGCGGTGCTGGACCGCAAGGTCAAGATCGGCACCTACGTCGAGGTGAAGAACGCCAACATCGGCGAGGGGACGAAGGTTCCGCACCTGACCTACGTCGGCGACGCCGACATCGGCCGTGGGGTCAACATCGGCGCCTCGTCGGTGTTCGTCAACTACGACGGTGTCACCAAGCACCGCACGACCATCGGCGACCACGCCCGCACCGGCAGCGACAACATGTTCGTCGCGCCCGTCCGGGTCGGGGACGGCGCCTACACCGGCGCCGGAACGGTGGTCCGCGAAGACGTCCCACCCGGCGCACTGGCGGTCTCGGCCGGTCAGCAGCGCAACATCGAGGGGTGGGTACAGCGCAAGCGCCCTGGGACGCCCGCGGCCGAGGCCGCGCGACGGGCGGACGAGAACAGCGCTGCGAGCGACTGATTGTGGGGGAAACAGCAGTGACCGGCATGAAGGCCGCAGGTCAGAAGAAACTCATGCTCTTCTCAGGGCGCAACCACCCTGAGCTGGCAGGACAGGTGGCCGAACAGCTCGGTATCGACGTGGCGCCGACGAAGTTCCAGGACTTCGCCAACGGCGAGATCTTCGTGCGTTACCTGGAGTCGGTGCGCGGCTGCGACGCTTTCGTGTTGCAGTGCCACTCCGACCCGATCAACGAGTCCATCATGGAGCAGCTCATCATGGTGGACGCGCTCAAGCGGGCCTCGGCCAAGCGCATCACCGTCGTGACGCCCTTCCTGGGCTACGCCCGGCAGGACAAGAAGCACCGCGGGCGCGAGCCCATCTCCGCCCGGTTGATGACGGACCTGTTCTACACCGCGGGCGCGCACCGGCTCATGGCGGTCGACCTGCACACCGACCAGATCCAGGGCTTCTTCGACGGCCCGGTGGACCACCTCTTCGCGTTGCCGATCCTCGCCGACTACGTCGCCTCGCAGGTCGACGTCGCCGACGCCACCGTGGTCTCTCCCGACGCCGGACGCGTCCGCACCGCGGACCGCTGGGCCGACCGGATGGGCGCGCCGCTGGCGATCATCCACAAGCGGCGCGACCCCGACGTCGCCAACGAGGTCAAGGTGCACGAGGTGGTCGGCGAGGTCGAGGGCCGCACCTGCATCCTGGTCGACGACATGATCGACACCGCCGGCACGATCGTGAAGGCCGCCGACGCGCTGTTCGAGCAGGGCGCCTCGAAGGTCATCGCCGCCGCCACGCACGGCGTGCTGTCGGGGCCGGCCGCGGAGCGCCTCCAGAACTCCCGGATCTCCGAGGTCGTCATCACCAACTCGCTGCCGGTGCCCAAGGAGCGCTCCTTCGACAAGCTGACCCAGCTGTCGATCGCCCCGCTGCTGGCCCGGGCCATCAACGAGGTCTTCAGCGACGGCTCGGTCACCAGCCTGTTCGAGGGCGCGAGCTAGTCCCACGACGCAGGCCCGGGAAAGGATCGCGTCCCGGGCCTGCCGCCCGTGTCCGGAGTCGTCCCGCGAGCCGGTAGACTGAAATGAGTGTCCCCGCGTCTGTGGGGCTCGTCCCCGCGGTCGCGTGGGCTCTCTGGGTGGCGCGGCGCGGTCGTGTTCCCCGTGAATGCGGGTCTCCCCGCCCCATGCGGGAGTGGTTCTACAGAAGTCGTGTTTCCCCGCCATTGCGGGGGTGATCCCGAGGAGTTTCGTCGTGTCCGAGGTACGCATCGCTGCCGAACCGCGCACCGAGTTCGGGAAGGGTGCCGCTCGTCGCGCCCGCCGCGCGGGTAAGGTGCCGGCCGTCCTCTACGGCCACGGCACCGAGCCGCGCCACATCCACCTGCCGGGCCACGACCTGATGCTCGCCCTGAAGACCCCCAACGTCTTGCTGCGTGTCGACGGCATCGAGGGCAAGGACAACCTGGCCCTGCCCAAGAGCGTCCAGCGCGACCCGATCAAGGGCTTCCTCGAGCACGTCGACCTGCTGGTCGTCAAGCGGGGCGAGAAGGTCGCGGTCGAGATCCCGGTGAACCTCACGGGCGAGATCGCCAAGGACGGTGTGCTCAACCAGGAGCTCGTCCAGGTCGAGGTGCTCGCCGAGGCCACCCACATCCCCGAGGGCGTCGAGTTCAACGTCGACGGCCTTGAGGTCGGCGCGCACGTCACCGCCGGCGACCTGAAGCTGCCCTCCGGTGTGGAGCTGTCCACCGACGCCGAGACCATCCTCCTCACCGTCGCCGCCGAGCGCACCGAGGAGGAGATCGAGGGCGAGGGCGCCGAGGCCCCTGCGGGCGAGGCCGCTGACGCCGAGGTCGCCGAGGCTCCCGCCGGGGAAGCCGAGTAAGCCCCGGAACGGGTCTTCCGCTGATGATGCGCGGTCTCCTGCGACGCCTGTCGGGGGGCCGCGCATTCGTGTCGGAGGACCGCTCCCCCGAGGCGCATGGGAGTGACGTGAACACCGAGAGGTGGCTGATCGTGGGTCTGGGCAACCCCGGACCCAACTACGCGGGGCATCGGCACAACGCCGGGTTCATGGTCGTCGACACGCTGGCCCGGCGTGGGGGCGAACGCTGGAAGTCCCACAAGGCGAACGCCCAGGTGGTCGAGACCCGGCTGGCGGGGGTCCCGGTCGTGCTGGCCAAGCCGCGTTCCTACATGAACCTGTCCGGTGGCCCGGTCGCCGGGTTGTGCTCCTTCTACAAGATCCCGGTCGAGCGTGTTCTCGTCGTACACGACGAGCTCGACATCCCCTACGGCACGCTCAGGCTCAAGCGCGGCGGGGGCGCCGGTGGCCACAACGGTCTGCGTTCGATCTCCGCGTCGCTGGGCGGCCCCGACTACGTTCGGGTGCGGTTCGGCGTGGGCCGGCCGCCGGGGAGCATGGACCCGGCCAAGTACGTGCTGACGAACTTCTCCTCGACCGAGGCCAAGGAGCTGGACCTCAACGTCGAGCTGGCCGCCGACGCCGTCGAGGCGGTGCTCAAGGACGGCCTGGAGCGGGCCCAGAACGTGTTCCACACCGCGCGCTGATCCGCGCCGCGGCCGACGAGGGGCCTTCCGCCCGAGCGGGAGGCCCCTCGTCGTCTGCGGGGTGGTGGAGAACTTACAGCCATCCGTTATCCGCGCTGCTCAGAGGGCTTTTCTGATTACGATCCGTCACGTCACGCGACAGAGTGATCACGTTTAGCTACTCTTTACGGGTCAGAGCGCATTCCGCGCCCCCTGATCCCCACCAATGAGACCGGCTCCGCCGTTGTGTGACGTCGTTGTGCGTGGAAACAGGGGGTCCCCGTCGAAGGTGGGAGTTTATGGCCGTATTGAGTGGCGTGCGGACCGACGTCAAACGGATACGGACCGTCGCGACGTCACCGTCCCCGGGATGGACACGTTCCTACGTTCGCGCCCTTCTCGCGGTTGACATGGGGGCGGCCGCGGTCGCCGGGCTGGGCGTGGCACAGACCCGCTTCGCCGACGTGGTCCCCGCGCCGGCGACGTCCCCCTACGTGATGCTGTCCCTCGCGCTGCCGTTGCTGTGGGCGGCGGTGATCGCGGTGGCCGGCGGCTACGAGCGCCGCTTCATCGGGGTGGGGACCGAGGAGTTCCGGCGGGTCCTGACCGCCGGGGCCATGCTGACCGCGACCGTGGCGATCACCGCCTACGCGAGTCAGACCGACGTCGCCCGCGGCTACGTGCTGGTGGCCCTGCCGGCCACCACCCTCCTCAGCCTGGTCCTGCGCTACGCGCTGCGCAAGCGCCTGCACCGCATGCGGACGAGGGGGGCGTGCATGCGGCGGGTCGTGGTCGTGGGGCACCGGGAGGCCGCGCGGGAGCTGATCCGGCAGTTCCGCTCGGAGCCCTATCACGGGATGAACGTCGTGGGCGTGTGCCTGCCCGGCTCCTGGGACGACTCCGGCGTCACCGATGTGGACGGTTGTCCCGTCTACGGGGACTTCTCGATCATCCCGGCCGTGGTGGGGGTGGTCCGCGCGGACACGGTGGCGGTGCTGTCCTGTCCCGAGATGGACGGGGTGGAGCTGCGCCGGCTGGCCTGGGAGCTGGAGAAGAGCGGCACCGACCTGACGGTCGCGCCCGCCCTGATGGAGGTGGCCGGTCCCCGGACCACGATCCGCCCGGTGGCGGGGTTGCCGCTGCTCCACGTGGAGCACCCGGAGCTGGCCGGTGTGCGCCGCCTGGTGAAGGGGCTGTTCGACCGGGTGGCCGCGGCGTGCGCGCTGGTGCTGCTGTCCCCGTTGTTCGTGGTGCTGGCCCTGCTGATCCGGATGGGGGGACCCGGACCGGCCCTGTTCCGGCAGACCCGCGTGGGCAAGGACGGGGCCGAGTTCACCGTCTACAAGTTCCGTACGATGGTGGTCGGAGCGGAGGCGCTCAAGGCGGTGCTGCGCCCCCGCAACGAGCACGACGGCGTGCTGTTCAAGATGCGCAAGGACCCGCGGGTCACCCCGCTGGGGGCCTGGCTGCGGCGCTATTCGCTGGACGAGCTGCCGCAGCTGTTCAACGTCTTGCTGGGGCACATGTCCCTGGTGGGGCCGCGGCCCCCGCTGCCCGAGGAGGTGGCCCGCTATGGTCACGACGTACGGCGGAGGCTCGTCGTGAAGCCGGGAATGACCGGGCTGTGGCAGGTCAGTGGACGTTCCGACCTCTCCTGGGAGGAATCCGTCCGGCTGGATCTGAGGTACGTGGAAAACTGGTCGTTGACCCTCGACGTCCAGATCCTGTGGAAGACGTGTTCAGCGGTGATCCGCGGGGCGGGAGCATACTGAGTCTGGTGAGCAGCATCCGAAACGACCACGAGGTGGCGCGCGACCTCGCCACCGAAGCCGGGCAGCAGTTGCTCCGGCTGCGGGACCGGCACGGCTTCGAGGAGCCCGACGTCCTGCGCACCCTGGGAGACCGACTCTCCCACGAGTTCCTCTTCTCCGCGCTGGGACGCCTGCGCCCCAGTGACGCGGTCCTCTCCGAGGAGGGGGTCGACGACCCCGCCCGATTGTCGGCCCGGCGCGTGTGGATCATCGACCCGCTCGACGGGACGCGTGAGTTCGCCGAGGCGGGACGGGGCGACTGGGCGGTGCACGTCGCGCTGTGGGAGAACGGCGACCTGGTGGCCGGGGCGGTGTCGCTGCCGGCCCAGGGCAGCACGCTGTCCACGGTCGACCCGCCGTGGCTGCCCGAGGAGCGTCCGGCCGACCAGCGACTGCGCATCACCACCAGCCGGACCCGGCCACCGGAGTTCGTGCAGCGGCTCGCGACCCGGCTCGGCGCCGAGGTCGTCCCGATGGGGTCGGCCGGCGCGAAGATCTGCGCGGTGCTGTTGGGGATCGCCGACATCTACCTGCACGCCGGTGGACAGTACGAGTGGGACAGCGCGGCCCCGGTGGCCGTGGCGCGGGCCGCCGGCCTGCACGCCTCGCGAATCGACGGCTCGAAGCTGACCTACAACGAGACCGATCCGTCGCTCCCCGATATCCTTGTATGCCGACCGGAATTGTCGAGTATGTTGTTGGCCAGTATCCGCAACGTCGCGGATCTGGACAGCGCCGGACCACACGCGGGGGGCTGAGGACTCCCGCGTCCGGAAGTGACGCGAGCGAGGCGGTTTCATGAGTCAGTCGGCGGCCCTGGGGCGTTACCAACTCTCCCAACTCGATTTCCTCGAAGCCGAGGCGATCTTCATCATGCGGGAGGTGGCCGCCGAGTTCGAGCGGCCGGTTCTGCTGTTCTCCGGCGGCAAGGACTCCATCGTGATGCTCCGTCTCGCGGAGAAGGCGTTCTGGCCGGGACCGATCCCGTTCCCGGTCATGCACGTCGACACCGGACACAACTTCCCCGAGGTCATGGAGTACCGGGACCGCCGGGTGGCCCAGGCCGGGGTCCGCCTGGTCGTGGCCTCGGTCCAGGAGCAGATCGACGCCGGCAAGGTCACCGAGCCCACCGGGCGCTGGGCCAGCCGGAACCGGTTGCAGACCGCGGCCCTGCTCGAAGCCATCGAGGACAACGGCTTCGACGCCGCGTTCGGCGGGGCGCGACGCGACGAGGAGAAGGCGCGGGCCAAGGAGCGGGTGTTCTCCTTCCGGGACGAGTTCGGCCAGTGGGACCCGAAGAACCAGCGGCCCGAACTGTGGAACATCTACAACACCCGCATCAACCGCGGCGAGCACATCCGCGTCTTCCCGTTGTCGAACTGGACCGAACTCGACGTGTGGGGCTACATCGCGCGCGAGCGGCTGGAACTCCCCTCGATCTACTTCGCGCACCGGCGCCGGGTGTTCGAGCGCGACGGGATCCTGCTCGCCGACAGCCCGTTCATCTCCCGGGACGACGACGAACCGGTGTTCGAGGCCATGGTCCGCTACCGCACCGTCGGCGACATGACCTGCACCGGCGCGGTGCGCTCCTCGGCCACCGAGCTGGACGAGGTCATGGCCGAGATCGCGGCGACCCGCATCACCGAGCGCGGACAGACCCGCGCCGACGACCGCGCCAGCGAGGCGGCCATGGAGGACCGCAAGCGCGAGGGCTACTTCTAGACCCGCCCGGCGGGACGCCCTCTCCCGCACCCCACGCTCCACCGCCGCGCCCTTATCGACCCCTGGGGACACCTGCACATGAGCACTGACATCCTGCGATTCGCGACGGCCGGGTCCGTCGACGACGGCAAGAGCACACTGATCGGCCGCCTGCTGTACGACTCCAAGTCGATCTTCGAGGACCAGCTCGACGCGGTCGAACGGACCAGCCGCACCCGAGGCGAGGAGCAGACCAACCTGGCGCTGCTCACCGACGGCCTGCGCGCCGAACGCGAGCAGGGCATCACGATCGACGTGGCCTACCGCTACTTCGCGACGCCGCGCCGGACCTTCATCATCGCCGACACCCCCGGCCACATCCAGTACACGCGCAACATGGTCACCGGGGCGTCGACGTCGGACCTCGCGATCATCCTCGTCGACGCCCGCAAGGGGCTCCAGGAGCAGAGCCGCCGCCACGCCTTCCTGGCCACCCTGCTCCAGGTCCCGCACCTGGTGCTCGCGGTCAACAAGATGGACCTGGTCGACTACGACCAGGCGCGCTTCGAGGAGATCAAGCGCGAGTTCTCGGCCTTCGCCACCAAGCTCGACGTCACCGACCTGACCTTCATCCCGATCTCCGCGCTCCACGGGGACAACGTGGTCGAGCGCTCCCTCAACATGCCGTGGTACGACGGCCCCTCGCTGCTGCACCACCTGGAGAACGTGCACATCGCCTCCGACCGCAACCTCATCGACGTGCGGTTCCCGGTGCAGTACGTGATCCGGCCGCAGCGCGCCGACGACCCCCGGCTGCACGACTACCGCGGGTACGCCGGTCAGGTCGCCGGAGGCGTGCTCAAGCCGGGCGACGAGGTCGTCCACCTGCCCTCGGGCCTGCCGACCCGGATCTCCCGCATCCTCACCGCCGACGGGGAGGTCGAGGAGGCGTTCGCGCCGATGTCGGTCACGCTCCTGTTGGAGGACGACATCGACATCTCCCGAGGCGACATGATCTGCCGGCCCAACAACCAGCCGGCCGTCACCCAGGACATCGACGCGATGGTGTGCTGGATGTCGGAGGCGCGCGACCTCACCCCGCGTTCCCGGCTGATCGTCAAGCACACGACGCGCACGGCCAAGGTGATGGTCCGCGACCTCCACTACCGGCTCGATGTCAACACCCTCCACCGGGACGAGGCCGCAGACCGCCTCTCCCTCAACGAGATCGGCCGGGTGCGCCTGCGCGCGACCCAGCCGTTGTTCGCCGACGAGTACAAGCGCAACCGCCTCACCGGCGGGTTCGTCCTCATCGACGAGGGGACGAACACGACGGTGGGGGCCGGCATGATCGTCCAGACCGGCTGAGCCGACCGTGGGCCGGGCGGCCACGGCCACCCCTTCGGACGAGGGGTCCCGCCCGTCCGGCCCGACCCGGTTCGCCGGCGGCCCCGACGGCCCGCCCTCGCCGCGAACGCTACCGAGCGTGGCAGTATGGCTACCCATGGACAACTTCCGGCTGGTCTTTGTGGGGGGCATCGGCCGCTCCGGGTCGACCCTGATCGAACGGCTTCTCGGCGAGCTTCCCGGTGTGTGCTCGGTCGGCGAGGTCGTGCACCTGTGGCGGCGTAGCCTGGTGGACGGTGAGCCCTGTGGGTGTGGGGCGCCGTTCCGCGACTGCGGCTTCTGGCGTGAGGTCGGCGTCGAGGCGTTCGGCGGTTGGGAACGCCTGGACCCGTCCGAGGTGCTGGCGCTGAAGGACTCGGTGGACCGTACGCGCTTCGTCCCCCGGCTGCTGGGGCGGGACCTGCCCGAGGGGATGGCCGAGCGCGTGGCGCGCTACACGGCCCTGTACGACCGCCTCTACGCCGCGGTGGCGGCCGTGAGCGGCTGTGAGGTCGTGGTCGACTCCAGCAAGCACGCCTCACTCGCGGCGTGCCTGCGCCGACGCTACGGCGGCGGGCTGCGCGTCCTGCACGTCGTGCGCGACCCGCGTGCCGTGGCCCACTCCTGGGGCAAGCGGCTGCCGCGTCCGGAGGCGACCGCGAGCAGCCTCGAACAGGAGATGGCGCGCTACTCCCCGCCGCGCGCGGCGGTGCAGTGGATGGCGCAGAACACGGTGTTCGCGGCGCTGGCCCGCGCCGGCGTCCCCACCCGCCGGGTGCGCTACGAGGACTTCGTCGCGGCGCCGGCGGCGGAGTTCCGCGCGATCGCGGAGTTCGCCGGTCACCGCGGGGACGTCCCCGTCGCCGTGGACGGCACCGTGCGGCTGTCGGAGTCCCATACGGTCTCGGGCAACCCCATGCGCTTCACCACGGGGCCCGTCGAGGTGCGGGCGGACACCGCGTGGCGGAGCGGGCTCGCCGTCCGGCACCGGGTCGTCGTCTCGGCGCTGACCGCCCCGGTGCGGCGGCGGTACGGCTACTGAGTCGGCGCGGGGCCGGGCGCCGTCACGGCCCGTCCGGCGGGTCTGGACCCGACCGGCGCATGGGTGGCCGGCGGCGCCGGCCGGCCTCGTCGACGTCCTCGGGGAACCCGGCGGCCCGTGTCCGATCAGGGCGAGGGGCGGCGGATCGCGCCGCCGGCGATGGCCGACGCCCCGTGCCCCGTCGCGGCCCCGGTGATCCGTGGGCGGCGCGCCCGGACCGGGAGGGACGCGGGCGCGACCACGCGCGCTGTGGGGCCGCGGGGGGCGATCGCCGGTAGAACGTGACCCGGGCTATGCCGATGGTCCGCAACTCGCCGTTTTCCGTTACTTAGCGTTACGAGAAGTGTTCATATGGTAATCAGTTGTGTATGCGCGGAAAAGATGATTCCGCGAAGACGGGGGGATCGGGCAAAGGGACGGGCCGGGTTCGGCCAGGTCGCCAACGGCACCGGGCCGCATGGTCCGGCGCCCTGTTCATCGCGGTGACACTGTTCGTCACCAGCTGCGGCGACTACACCATACGGCCCGCGAACGTGCACGACGACCCTTCGGATTCGCCCACCTACGAACCGTCCACGACCATCGGAGGGCACGACGCGCCCTCCCCGACCCCGTCACATCCGGCGCTCTCCCTGCCGCCCGGTTACGGTACGCCCTCGCCGCGGCCCTCGATCGTTCCCTCTCCCGGGACCGATCCCGACTGCCGCGTCGACGAGATCCTCGAACCGTCGTGCGGCGTCTGGTGGGGAGCCAGCCCGTGGCGGGGCAACGTCTACCCGCTGGAGGAGGCCAGCGGGCGCCGGATGGACATCGTCTACACCTGGCACGGGGTGGACCAGCACGAGCTGCCCAACGAACGGGAACGGCACCTCGCCGCCGAGGGACGCTTCATCCACGCCAACGTCGAGGCGCGCAGGTTCACCAGGAAGGGCCATCCCGCGGTGGACTACAGCGACATCATCGAGGGACGCTTCGACGACTCGCTGCGCTCCCAGGCCCGGGGCGTCGCCGAGCTCGGCGCGCCCGTGTTCATCACCTTCGACCACGAGGCCGACGCCAACCGCCGCTACAACAAGCGCGGCACCCCACGGGAGTTCGTCCAGGCGTGGCGGCACATCGTCGACCTGTACCGCGACAACGGCGCGGACAACGCGATCTTCGTGTGGAACGTGACCGGCTGGCCGCACAACTTCGACCGTCTGCCGGGCCTGTGGCCGGGCAACGACTACGTCGACTGGATCAGCTGGGAGGCCTACAACATGACCGGCTGCGAGCTGCAGCCGCGATGGGACCACGTCCTGTCGTTCGAGGAGGCCCTGGCGCCCATGTACGAGTGGGTGCAGACCGAGGGCGAGCGGCACGGCATCGACCCGGACAAGCCGGTGATGATCGGCGAGGCCGGGACCGTGCCGATCCCCGGCGATCCCGACGCAACCGCCCAGTGGTACGCCGAGATCCCCGAGACCCTGACCAAGTACGAGCGGGTCCGGGCGGTGCAGATCTGGGATGACATGACCGCTCCCACCTGCGACTTCCGGGTGCTGAAGAACGAGGCCGCCCGCGAGGGGTTCGTCGAGGCCAGCCGGCACGACTACCTCAACATCCCCGACGAGGCCCGTGAGGCGATCCTGGAGGCGTTGGAGCTCGTCGACAAACTGAAGGGGATCGGCGACGATCCCCGCCAGGAGCGCGACTGACCGCTTCCCACCCCGACCGACCCGGCCATGGGCCGGTCGGGGGACGCCCGCGACGGTCGGCGGGGAACTAGGGAAGGGGGTCGAGCCGCCCGATCCGGATCCCGATCGCCGAAGGGGGCGCGCAGGCCGCAGTCGATGCCGTAGGGGCGCCGGAGCGGCGGATCGGTGAACTCCACGCCCCGTTCGAGCAGCTCATACGTCTTCCGGCAGTCGTCGGTGGCCAGGATGAGCCGGCCGCCCATGGCGCCCTTGGCGACCATCTCACGGACCTGCCGCGCCGTCGCCTCGTCCATGGCGGGGGCTCCGGCCGCTCCAGCGGGATCTGGCGGGAGGGGCCGCCGGGGGCGTGGACGGTCAGCCGGCGCATGAAGCCCAGGTCGGCCTCGGCACCCACCTCAAGACCCAGTTCGCCGACGTGGAAATCGAGTGTCTCGTCCTGGGCCAAGACGAAGATCTGAGACCGCGCGATCGCGGTGAACACGGTGACGACGCTAGTCGTCTACCGCCGGGGCGGCTGCTCCGAGACTGCTCGGTCTCATCCAGGCCATCGCGAAACAGTTCGGCACGGCGGGCAGCGGGCCGCGCAGCCGGTAGGCACCCGGGGACTCCCCGACGATGGCGCGGAACGTGCGGCCGAACGTTCCCAGGCTGTTGAAACCCACGTCGAAGCAGATCTCGGTGATGCTGTGCTCGGTCGTGCGCAGCAGGAACATCGCGCGCTCCACCCGACGCCGTTGCAGGTAACGGTGGGGCGTCTCACCGAAGGTGGCGCGAAACGTCCGGATGAAGTGGGCCTCGGACACGTGAGCGATCCGGGCGAGGGCGGGGATGTCCAGAGGGGCACCGTAGGCGCGGTCCATCGCGTCCCGGGCGCGCAACATCCGCCGGTTGGTCTCCTCGATGGCGCGGTCCATCCGGACATGACACCACGGCGGTGTGACAGCGCACCGGTGGGGCCGCGCGACGGGACCGGGCCGTGAAGACCGGCCCGGTCCCGCGGTCACACCCCTTTGCCCCGCAGGTGCAACGCGCGCAGGACGGCGTTGGGGGACACCCCGCACGCCACTGCCAGGGCGAGGTAGGCGCGCGGCTCCCGTGGCCGGGCGCGCAGCGTGGCGGCGGCCCACGCGAGCGCGGCGCGCCGGCGACCGGCCGCCGCCTCGGCGAAGGCGATCTGTCCCGCCACCCGCGCGTAACCGGCCCGGACCAGCCGGAATTCCGGGTACTCCGTCAGCAGCCAGCGCAGGGCCGTCGAGATCGTCTGCCAACGGCCGGTGAAGTGGGAGCGTGGATGCCACAGCACCCGGACCCCCACCTCGGGGACGTTGCGGATGGCGGCCCTACGGGCCAGGCGCAGCAGCAGCTCGTAGTCCTCGCCGTAGCTGCCGGGGATCTCCTCGCTGACCGTCCCGCAGCCGTGCACCATCGCATCGCGGCGGATCACGAAGGTGGAGGGGTGCAGCTCGGTCAGCCGGGAACGCAGAAGGTCGGCGAAGGTGATCGTGGTGCGCTCCAGGATCCGATCGGCCTCGGTCGCCTCGTAGGCGACCCGGATACCACAGCACACGATCTCGGTCTCGGGCTCCGCCAGCAGCACCTCGACCTGGCGGCGCAGTTTGCTCGGCAGCCATGTGTCATCGTCGTCGCAGAACGCGACGAGGTCGGTCTCGGCGGCGAGCACTCCGGTGTTGCGCGCACCGGCGAGGCCGGGGCTGTGGGTGTTGGTCACCACCCGGACCGGCCGGTCGCCGCCGTCCTCGGCGAGGGAGTGGTCGGGCTCGTCGTGGTCGTAGACCACCAGTGTGACGATCCGGCCGGGGTAGTCCTGTACGGCGATGGCGCGCAGCGTGCGGCGCAGCAGCTCGGGCCGGTCGCGGGTGGGCACCACGACGGTCACGTCGGGCATCTCGGTGTGCTCGGCGGGCGGCGGGAGCGGGCGGTCGACGGGCCCCCGCTCCGCGGTGACCAGCAGGTCGATGAGCGAACCGGCGCGCCGGACCACGTCGGGCCGCTCGCCCTCGGTCTCCCCCAGCACGAAGTCGTCCGGCTGTTTGAGCGCCTTGTCCAGGGTCGCCCACAACTGTTGGGAGCTCGCACAGGACCGGATCATCCCCGCCTCGTCCAACCGGGCCACGAAGCGGAGCTGGTGATCATCGACGTGCTCGCCAAGCTCGGGATCGCGGGCCACCGAGATGGGCAGCCGGCCATGCCGGCGAACCTCGGTGATCGTGGCCGGGCCGCCGTGCGTGACCACGGCGGTGGCCCGCCGCATCGCGGAGTCCAGCCACTCGCGTTCGAGGAAGGCGATGCCCTCGGCGATCGAGGGGGCGCGTGTCGCACCGTGCTGGACCAGGACGCGGATGCCGGGGTGCTGCTCGGCGTAGGCGTCGATCCAGTCGATGAGCCGGTCGAAGGGATGGTGGTCGGTGCCGACCGTGACGAGGATGAGCGGCCGGGGATCGGCCTGGATGCGAAGCTCGGTCATAGCAGCGGCCCTACGGTGATCGCGGTTGGCATGAACGCGCGCTGTTCCTCCCACTGGGCGAGGAACAGGCGGGTGAACGGACGGCACAGCCGAGCGGTCAGGGTCGGGGTGTCGATGCGGTCGTAGACCTCGATGTAGACGGTGGGGATCCGCAGCAACCAGGCCAGTGCGAAGAACGGCAGGGCGACTCCGGCGCCCGTGCTGACCACGACCGAGGGTCGCGTGCGCGCGAGCGTGCGCGCGGCCAGCACCGTGTTGCGCACCAGGTTGCCGAGGTGGCGGGTGGTCGGGTGGTAGGCCCAGCGCACGTCCTCGCCGGCGAGTGCGGACTCCGCGTCGGGGGTGCGGAACGTGACCCAGGCCCGTTCTCGTTCCTCCCACCACGGCCGCAGGGCACACAGTTGGGCGAGGTGTCCCCCGCTGGACGCGACGAACAGAACAGGGGCGGAAGACATGCCGCCATGATCTCATAACAGTGAGTAATTTAAACGTCACTTCACGTGATGTCGCGTCGTCGTGGACGTGACCGCCTCGCCCCTTCCCCGCAGAGGGGCCCGTAGACCGTCCAGCGCGAGGGGGACGCGCAGCCGCCACAGGGACACGGCGTGCCCGGCGCCCCCCACGGCCAACGCCACGGCCAACGACACCACCCCGCCCCCCAGCAGCGCCTGGAGGGCGAGGGGGACCGCCCCGAACCACCACAGGCACACCCCGGCCGCGAGCGGCCACGCCCGGCTCCACGGATGCAGCCCCCGCGAACCGGCGAGCTGGACGATGGGCGCGAGGTTGCGCAGCACGATCGCCGCCGACCAGGCCAGCGCGCCGCCCACGGCCCCCCACATGGGGACCAGGAGCAGGCACAACGCCACGTTCACGGTGAGCGAGGCGAGATTGTTCAGCAGGTTGCGGCTCGTGCGCCCGGCGGTCATCAAGACGAGGTCGCCCATGCCACAGCCCGAGGCCAGCAGCATCGTCAACGTGATCACCACGAGCACCTCGGCCCCGGCCGCGTAATCCGCGCCGAACAGGCGCAACAGCAGGGGCGCGTACACCACCGTCAACAGGTACAACGGCCAGGCCAGACAGATCAGCCACGCCGTACTCGCCTGGTAGAGCCGGTTCGCGCCGTCCCGATCCCCCACCGCCAGGAGCTCGGCCAGCCGGGGCTGGACGGCGAACTGGATCGCCTGCGCGCCGAACTGGCCGACGACCATGAACCGGGTCGCCGCGGTGAACAACGCGGCGTCGGCCGCGCCGCGCAGGGCCGCCACCAGCACGATCCCGCTGCGCTGGTTGCCGATCTGGGCGATGTCGGCCAGCGAGCGGGGAAGCGCGAACGACCACAGCTCACGGCGGGCGACCGGGCGTGGGACGACGGCCCCGGCGTCGTCGGCCGACGGTCCGGCGGCGGGGCCGCGCGCGATGCGCCGCATCCACCACCAGGCCAGGACCGCGGCCGGCAGGTAGGGGCCGGCCCACGCCACCGCGAGCAACGCGGCCCCGCCGGAGGCCGTGACCGCGCCGAGCAACGCCAGCTGGGCCAGAGGGCGGGCCACCTTGTCCAACAGGGCGCTCGCCCGCATGTCGCGGAACCCGCGGGACACCGCCAGCGCAGCCTCCATGCACACGGCGAACGGCAGGAAGGGCGCGAGCAGCCGCAGGTAGGTGGCTGCCTCGGGCACCCCGAGCCAGGCGGCGAAGTCGTCGGCGAGGACGGCCAGGACACCGGCGAGCAGCACCGCGACCGCGGTCGCCGGCCCCAGGGCCGCCCGCAACAGCGCCGGCACCCGTCCGGCCGCGCCGAGCGCCCGCGATCGAGCGGTGAAGTGGACCAGCGCGTTGGGCGTGCCCAGGCCCGCGACCGCGACGACGATGAGGAACACCGAGGTGGCGGAGAAGAAGGCCCCCGCGGTCTCCTGGTCGAAGGCGCGGGTGACCGCCACGACGAGCGCCACGTTCAGCGCGGCACCCGCCGCCGCGCCGGCCATGCCAACCGCGCCGCCGCGGGCCACCCGGCCCAGTCCGGTGTCGCCGTCGCCTCCGTGCCCCATCGTCCCCTCCCGGATCTCGCCACCGCCGTGCGGCCCTCGTACGCGCCGCGGGTCAGCGCCGCCACGACGGGGTGCGCCCCCACCAGTGGGCCAGGCGCTCGTCGTGCGGTTCGAAGTACTCGGTCAGCCGGGCGCGCAGAACGGGGTCCATCCCCGCGCGGGGGCGGGCGTTGTGCCGTTCGAAGCGGATGTCGGAGTGGTGCGGCAGGCCGAGGAAGTCCTCGATCCGCGCGAACGTCTCCTCGGGCCGTTCGAAGAACTCCTCGCTGTCCACGACGTGCATCCGGCCGCGGCCCAGGTGCTTCTCCAGGCGCGCCAACTGGTCGGCGTAGCGGCCACGGGCCAGGTAGCCGTGGTGCTGGTGGCTGTGGGAGTAGGCCCAGGGCTCCGCGCGCAGCCGCTCCTCCTCGCCGCGCAGCCGCTCCTCCTCGAGCTCGAGCGCGCGCTCGAACGGCTCGGTCTCGAAACCGCGCGCGCTCTCGTGCACGTGGGCGGAGTAGGCGCGTTCGACCGGGTCGCGCAGGGCCACGATGACCTTGATCCCGGGCAGGCCGCGGGCGATCCGCTCGGCGGCCAGCGGGTGGAACATGTAGTAGGGGCTGGACTCGCCGACCTGCCGGTCGCGGGCCCGCGACCGGGTGGGGAAGTGACCCCGGTACCAGGCCGATCCCCGGTCGTAGCCGGTGTCGAAGTAGTGCACCCCCTTGCGGAGGGTGGGCCCCAAGACGTCGGGGTGTTGGAGCAGCGCCTTGAACAGCGACGTCGTCCCGCAACGCTGCGCGCCCACGATGAGGAAGGTGGGAAGCACGCGCATGGACCGGGTGGCCTGGCCGAACAGCCCCGAGGCGGATCGCGCGGTGCGCTGCAACGGGGCGCCGATCGCCGGCGGGATGGACAAGGTGGCGGACATGGGTTGGTTGCTCCTGGTTGTGAGGACCGCGTCCAACGGACGGGTGCGCGGCGGTGGATGGGACCGCCCGCCGGTGGGCGGGCGGAGCGAGGGCACGCGGGTCAACAGGACAGGCGTGCCTCGTGGGCGGCCCGCTCCTCCAGTCCGGCCAGCGCCGGGAGGAGCCAGTCGTCGATGGCGGCCAGGCGACCGCCGGCCTCGGCCTGACGGTCGCGCAGGTAGCGTGTTGCCAGGTCGATCAGGTAGAGCGCCATCACGGTGGAGACGGAATCGGGGCGCACCCCGGCACCGCTCATCAGGGGGTCGCGCAGCAGCCGCGCCCCACTGTCCAACCAGCGGTGGACCCCCGGGTGGACGCCGGCCTGCACGCACTCGTTCAGCTCGTAATGGAGCACGTCAAAACCGATGGGGACACCGAAGGTCAACCGCTCCCAGTCCCACACGAACGCGCGCCGTGGCGTACAGGCGAGATTCCACCGGGTGAGGTCGCCGTGCCAGGCCCCGAACGGCAGACGCACGTCGGGCAGTCCCTCCAGCGCGGCGCGCAGCGCCGGGGCCTCGGCGCGGTCGCCGATCTCGGTGATGCGTTCGGCCAGGGTGTGACGGTAGGCGCAGGCCGACAGGTGTTCCTCGCGCAGGGGCTCCAGCTCCGCGATCTCCAGCGCGCAGCGCAGGAGCTGGCGGCGTGTGGGGCGGTCGGTCTGGTCGCCGACCGGCAAGGGCTCTTGGACCAGCAGGGGTCGGCCGTTCCACGTTCCGGTGTGCAACGGCCGGGGCACGGTGATGCCGCTGAAACGGGTCTCGGCGAGGAGGCGCAGCGCCTCGGACTCGGCCGACACCAGTCGCGAGGTCAGCGGGTTGACCCCCACCTTGGCGTAGCCGATCGTCCGTCCGCCGGGGGTGAGCAGCAACAGCACCGGTTTGCGGTTGGCCCGCGGGGGCCCGACGTGGATCGCGATCACCACCTCGCGGTCCAGCGCGGCCGACAGGGCGTGTTCGATCGCGTGCCCCGACGCCACACGCAGCCGGTCGCGCAGGAGGAGGGGCGCCACACCGCTGGCGAACGCGCCGGTGAGCAGGACGAGGCGGACCCGGTCGCGCAGCGAGTGCCGTTGGGCGAACGCCGCCACGCCGCGCGCGGCGGCGTGGCGGTTGGCGACGGGCAGGATGATGCGCGGATTGTGCGCCGAGGGCACGGGAAGGTACTCGCGGGCCGCTCCCGACCTGAGGGGGACGGCGCCGTTGAACGGGGAGTCGTCGCGGCCGCGGCCCAGTGTGCCGCCGCAGGGCCACAGGATCTCGGCGAGCTCGGTCAGATAGGCGGCTTCGCTGGTCATCGCCCAACCCCCTCGGGAGTCGCGACGGCGCCGGGGGCGGGCGTGGACCTGCGCCACAGAAGGGCGACGGCGGTCAACGACAGGGCCAGCGGCGCCGTGAGCGCGACGTAGAAGAACATGTACCAAAACAGCAGCAGGACGGTCAGCAGCGCACCCGAACCCACCAGGGACACGTCGAACCGGTGCCGCCACACCGCCTGGGCGAAGAAGCCCAGGAAGAACGCGGTCCCGACCCACCCGTTCGCGATGAGGAGGAGCCACAGCTGGCCGTTGTTGCCGATGACGTGGTTGCCACACTGGGGGCATTCGGGGGACTTGCCGATGGCGATGGAGGTGCCGCTGCCCAGGGCTTCGCGGGTGGAGCCCCAGCCGATGACGGGGGAGTCCATCGCGGCGCGCACGGCGGCGGCGCTGGCGACGGCCCGGCCGTCGTCGCTGTGCGGGTTGGCGGCCCGGTCCTCGACGATCCCCATCAAGGGGGAGAGCAGGAGGGCCCCCGCGGCGAGGAGGCCCGCCAGGCAGCACAGCCCCACCTCGACGATCCGGCCCCGGCGCGCCAGCTGCACCAGCGCGAACAGGATCGACAGGGCCAGCCCCACCCACAGACCCCGGTTGAGCGAGTAGACGATCGGCACCACGGACAGCGCCAGCGCCAGGCAGGCGGTCCACCGCCGCCATCCCCGCCCACGGCACACCCAGCCGATGACCAGCCAGATGACCAGCAGCGACAGGTTGTTGCCCCAGGAGTTGGTGTACTCCCACGGCGCCTTGGGCCGGGGTGCCTCGTACCCCAGGACGTCCATGACCTGGGCCGCGGCGGGATGGATGAGCGTCTGGAGGTAGGGGTCGCGGGCCAGGGGGCCGGGCAGCAGCAGCTCCAGCGGCGCGGTGAACTCGAAGTAGGGCGCGAACGTGCCCAGCAGCCCCCCGGCGACGGTCGCCAGGCACAGCCAGCCCAGGGCGCGCGCGACGGCGCCGTCGGAGAACTCGGCGCGGGAGAGGTTGCCGACGTAGAGCAGCAGCACCGTCAGGGCGAGGTAGGTGAGGACCCGGACGAGCGCGCCGGCGAGTCCGGCGCTGCCGGGCAGCGCGCCGGGCGGGGTGAGCCCGAGCAGCGCCAGACCGGCCACCGACCACACCAGGAACAGCGCCCACAGCGTGAACCCCGGGGGCAGCCGCAGCAGGCCCGCGCGTTTGCGGCGCCACAGGTGCAGCGCCATGGGCAGCGCGAATACCCAGAAGGCGAACTGGCCGAGCCCCAGGGCCCACCACAGGGGGTAACCGGCGAACAGCGCGACGAACGGCCATCCGGCGGGCCAGGAGGTGAACCGGGACGGAGTAGTGGCGGTCGGGGAGAGGGACGCGGGCGCGCCCGACGTGGAGGAGACGTCCATCAGCGTCGCGAGGCCAGGTCGGCGTCGTCGCTGCCGACGTTCGTGGTGGCGTCGGGAAGGTCGTCGCCGGCGGGCTCCGACCGCGCGGGGGCCGCCGGTGACGGGGCGGCCGGGGCTGAAACGGCCTGGCGGGGCAGGACCACCGTGCCCAGCAGCCCGGTACCGCTGCCGTCCAGGCGCCGCGCGCCCTGGGTGAGGTCGGCCACGTGGGTGTGCCCCAGCTCGACCACGACCAGAACGGCGTCGGCCACGCAGGCCAGCGCCGCGGCGTCGGCCCGTTCGGACATGGGCGCGGTGGCGATGACGACGTGGCGGGTGTCGGCGCGCAGGCGCCCGACCAGGCTGGTCATCGTCTCGCGCTGGAGCAGCTCGGCCGCGCGGGAGGGGTCGTCGCCGGGAAGGAGAACGCGCACGCCGGGAAGGGCGGCCGGGCGCCGCTCCAGCGTGGTGGGGTCGGCGGCGTCGGCGAGGACCTCGGCGAGCCCGGGGCCCGCAGGCAGGTTGAGGACCCTGGTGGCGGAGGTGCCGTCGGGGTCGGCGCAGACGAGGAGGACGTCGGCTCCGGTGCGGGCCAGGGCGGCGGCGAGGTTGGCGGCCACGGTGGTCCCGGCGTGGCCGGTCGAGGCACCCGTCACCACCACGGTGCGGCCGTCCTCGCCGAGCGCGGCCCCCAGGGCGTGCGCGAGGCCGTTGAAGGCCTGACCGGTCCGGGAGCCGGACGACGAGAGCCCGATCCGGCCGCCGCCGTGGCCCTCACCGGTCAGGTCCAGCAGGAGCGCCGGCGCGTCGGCGCGCTGGAGCTCGCGGACGGTGTGCAGCCGGGGGTCGCCGCGGTCGACGAGGTAGGCGACGGCCAGTCCCAGGACCAGTCCCAGCAGGGCACCGCTGCCCAGCCACAGGTGGGGGATGGGCGAGCTGGGGGATTCGGGGGCGACCGCGGCGGTGATGATCCGGCCGGGGTCGAGGGAGTCGGCCAGCGCGGCGAGCGGGTTGATCCGCGCGTTGAGCTCGGAGATCTCGTCTTGAACCGAGGTGAGGCGGGATTCGGCGCGCAACTGGGTGGCGCCGGTGCCCGAAGCGGCGCGCTCGGCGAGCTCCTCGAGCTCCTCGTAGCGTTCGTCGCGGTCGGCGCGTAGCGCCTTCAACCTTCCCTCGATCTGGCCGCCGACCTGTTCGGCGCGGTAGTCGAGATAGGCCTCGGCGAACGCGGTGGAGCCCTCGCGGGCGTGTTCGGGGGAGCCGGCGGAGTAGGAGATCTCCAGGACGCTGCTGTTCGGCGGGACCGTGACCTCGACCCGTTCGCGGACCTCGGTGACGTCCTCGCCGGTGCCCAGCCGGGCCACCGCGGTGTCGGCGACCTCGGCGGAGCGGACGACCTGGGCCTCGGTGTCGAGGTTGACCTCGCCGTTGGTGCGGCCGGACCGTTCGCCGGTGAGTTCGGCGATGCCGGTGGGCAGGACCTGCACGGCGGTCTCGGCGGTGTAGGAGCGTGGCACGAGGAACAGGGCCGTGGTGGCCACGACGACGCCGGCCGCGGTACCGGCGGCGACCACCCACCAGCGCCGTCGCAGCAGGGCGGTGTAGTCGGCGAGCTCGGGTCCGGGGGCGGCGGTGTCCATGGGGTGCCGATCCTTTCTGGGAGGGGGCGGGGGCCGGTCACGGTCCGGAGGACGGTAATCACCAAGGGTAGTCGTTCGGGTGCGTTCCGTGGTTTACCTTGCACAGGGTTTTCGGCGTGCATGTTGAACCGGGGCTGCCCGTCTCTTTCCCGTGGCGTGGTCGAGGGCGATGGCCGTTCGCCCCTGGACGAGGACCTACCGTGGGGGTATGCGGATGACGGCTTTCACCGACCTCTCGCTGCGCATCGTGATGCGGCTTGCGGTGGCGGAAGAGGAGGAGCTGCTGACCACGCGCAGGGTCGCGGACCTCCTGGTGGTGCCCTACAGCCATGCCGTCAAGGTGGTCGCCCGCCTCTCCGACATGGGCATGGTGGAGGCCCGTCGCGGCAGGGGCGGCGGGTTGCGGTTGACCGAGGCCGGGCGGCGCGCCTCGGTCGGGATGATCGTGCGCGAGCTCGAAGGGGGCGGGGACGTCGTCGGCTGCGAGGACGACCCGCCCTGTCCGTTGCGGTCGGCGTGTCGCCTGCGCGGGGCCCTGCGTGCCGCGCAGGAGGCCTTCTTCGCCTCCCTCGACGGGGTCAGCGTCGAATCGCTGGTCGCGCCCCCGACCGGGCCGGTCCTCCACGCGCTGCGGCCCCCGGGAGACGGTCTTCCCGTCTGAAACGGGGTAAGCGGGACCCGGATGGGGGAGGCCGCGTGGGCGTCTTAATATGCATTTCAGATTCCTATTTAGGCGTCGTGTTCCGCGCCGAAGGAGGCCCAGCATGCTGTCCGCTGAATCCGCCGAACTCGTCCGCCGGACCCTGCCCGTCGTCGGTGCGGCCCTGGACGAGATCACCGCTCGCTTCTACGACACGATGTTCGCCGAGCACCCCGACCTGCTCGACGGCATGTTCAACCGGGGTAACCAGGCCAATGGCGAACAGCGGCGGGCCCTCGCCGGCTCCATCGCGGGCTTCGCCCGAGCGCTGCTGGACCACCCCGACGAGCGTCCCGACGCCCTGCTCTCCCGCATCGCCCACAAGCACGTCGCCGTCGGAGTCACCGACGACCAGTACGTCATCGTCCACAAGTACCTGTTCGGCGCCATGACCGAGGTCCTCGGCGACGCCCTGACGCCCGACGTGGCCGCCGCCTGGGACGAGGTCTACTGGCTCATGGCCGGCGCCCTCATCGCCGCAGAGGCGCGCCTGCGCGCCGTCGCCGGGATCCAGGACGGCGACGACGTGTGGCGGACCTGGACGGTCGTCGAACGTCGCCAGGAGACGCCCGACGCGGTGTCGTTCCTCCTGCGCCCCACCGCCGGCCCCGCCCCGCTCCCGCCGGCCCGGCCGGGCCAGTACGTCAGCGTCCGCGTGCGCATGCCGGACGGCCTGCACCAGCTCCGCCAGTACACCCTCTCCGGCGGCACCGGCGGGGACACCCGGCGCATCACCGTCAAGCGGGTCCGCGAGCCCGGCGCCCCCGAGGGAGAGGTCTCGGCCCTGCTCCACGACACCGTGGACGTCGGAGCCGAACTCACCCTGTCCGCCCCGTTCGGGGACGTCGTCCCCGACCCCGGCGACACCCCGCTGCTCCTCGTCTCCGCGGGCATCGGGATCACCCCCATGGCCGCGGTCCTGCACGACCTCGTCGACAGCGGCTCGCAGCGGCCCGTCCTCGCGCTGCACGCCGACCGCTCCCCCCGCACCCACGCGCTGGGCGAGGAGGTCACCGGCCTGATCGACCGGCTGCCCCGGGCGCGCGGCGTCGTCTGGTACGAAGACCCCGGGGACAGTGACGCCCGGCCCGGGCGCATGGACCTGACCGGCCTGGACATCCCCGCCGACGCCGAGGTCCTGATGTGCGGGCCGCTCCCCTTCATGCGGGCCGTCCGCGCCGACCTGCTCGCCGCGGGGATCTCCCCGCGCTCCATCCACTACGAGGTGTTCGGCCCGGATCTGTGGCTGCCCCAGGACGCCTGAACACACGGCGAGGCCCCGCGGGGCCTCGCCGTGTGACGGGTCAGGACCTGGTCGAGGCCCCGGCCAGGTCCGGCTCGAAGATGGCCTCGACCAGATCGCTGCACCACTTCAGCAGCTCCAGGTCGCGCAACGGACGGCCGCCGAGCCCCCCGGACTTGGGCGCGGGGACCAGCAGCGTGCTCGTGGCCTCCTTCAACAGCGACTTCGGATACAGCCGCCGCAACCGCAACTGGCGGGACTCCGGCAACTCCACCGGCGCGAAGCGGACCTGGTTGCCCTGCAAAACGACGTCGCTCAGTCCGGCGCTGCGGGCCAGCACGCGGAAGCGGGCCACGGCCAGGAGGTTGTCGACCGGCTGCGGAGGCTCACCGTAACGGTCGGCCAGCTCCTCGCGCACCGCCACGATGTCGTCGAGGCCCGACACGCTCGCGATCCGCTTGTAGGCCTCCAGGCGCAACCGTTCGCCGGGCACGTAGTCGTGCGGGATGTGGGCGTTGATCGGCAGCTCGACCTTGGTCTCGACCTCTTCGGCGGCCGAGGCGTCGCCCTTGAGCTCGCGGACCGCCTCGCCGACCATGCGCACGTACAGGTCGAAACCGACCCCGGCGATGCTCCCGGACTGCTCGGCGCCGAGGATGTTGCCCGCGCCGCGGATCTCCAGGTCCTTCATCGCCACGTACATGCCCGCGCCGGTCTCGGTGTGCTGCGCGACCGTCGCCAACCGCTCGTGCGCGGTCTCGGTCAGCGGTTTCTCGGGCGGGTACAGGAAGTAGGCGTAGGCGCGTTCGCGGCCCCGCCCCACCCGGCCGCGGAGCTGGTGCAGCTGCGACAGGCCGTAGGTGTCGGCGCGGTCGACGATGAGGGTGTTGGCGTTGGGCACGTCCAGCCCCGACTCCACGATGGTGGTCGAGACCAGCACGTCGAAGTTCTTCTCCCAGAAGTCGACCATGACCTTCTCGAGCTGCTGCTCGTTCATCTGGCCATGGGCGTAGGCGACCCGGGCCTCGGGGACCAGCCTGCTCAGGGACGCGGCCACGCGGTCGATCGAGGCCACGCGGTTGTGCACGAAGAAGACCTGGCCCTCGCGCATCAGCTCGCGGCGGATCGCCGCGGCGATCTGCTTCTCGTCGTAGGGGCCCACGAACGTGAGCACCGGGTGGCGCTCCTCCGGGGGCGTGAGGATCGTCGTCATCTCGCGGATGCCGGTCAGGCCCATCTCGAGGGTCCGCGGGATCGGGGTCGCCGACATCGCCAGCACGTCGACCTGCGTGCGCAGCCGCTTCAGGGCCTCCTTGTGCTCGACGCCGAACCGTTGTTCCTCGTCGATGATCACCAGGCCGAGGTTCTTGAACTTCGTCTCCGACGACAGCAACCGGTGCGTGCCGATGACGACGTCGACCTGGCCGGTGCGCAACCCCTCGCGGGTGGCCTCGACCTCGGAGTCGGTCTGGAAGCGCGACAGCGGCTTCACCGTGACCGGGAACGAGGCGTAGCGTTCGGTGAACGTCGACAGGTGCTGCTGCACCAACAGGGTGGTCGGCACCAGCAGGGCCACCTGCTTGCCGTCCTGGACCGCCTTGAACGCCGCGCGGACGGCGACCTCGGTCTTGCCGTAGCCGACGTCACCGCAGATCAGCCGGTCCATCGGGACGGGCTTTTCCATGTCGCGCTTGACCTCGTCGATGGCCGCGAGCTGGTCGGGCGTCTCGACGTAGGGGAACGCGTCCTCGAGTTCGCGCTGCCAGGGCGTGTCCGGGCCGAAGGCGTGGCCGGGGGAGGCCTGGCGCGCGGAGTACAGCCGGATCAGGTCGCCGGCGATCTCCCGGACGACCTTGCGCGCGCGGTTCTTGGTCTTGGTCCAGTCGGCCCCGCCCATCCTGCTCAGCGTGGGCGCCTCGCCGCCGACGTAGCGGGTGACCTCGTCGAGCTGGTCGGTGGGCACGAACAGCCGGTCGCCGGGCTGCCCGCGCTTGGACGGCGCGTACTCGATGACCAGGTAGTCGCGGGTGGCCCCCTGGACGCTGCGGCTGACCATCTCGATGTAGCGGCCCACACCGTGCTGCTCGTGCACCACGTAGTCGCCGGACTTGAGCTGGAGCGGGTCGACCGCGCCCCTGCGCCGGCTGGGCATGCGCCGCATGTCCTTGGTGGAGGACTTCTGCCCGGCGAGGTCGGTCTCGGTGAGCACGACGGTGCGCACCGAACGCCAGACGAAGCCGTGTTCGATCCGTCCGGTGGTCACCGTCGCGACGGAGGGGTCCGGCGCGGAGGACAGGTCCGGCTGGAGCCGGGCGCCCAGGCCGGAGTCGCGCAACATCGACACCAACCGTTCCGCCGGCCCCTGCCCCTGGGTGACCAGCGTGACCCGCCACTCGTCGTGCAGCCACGACTTGACGTCGGCGAGCGCGCGCTCGGTGTCGCCGCGGTACTCGTCGGCGGCGGTGGCGCCGATGAGGAGGGAGTCGTCCTCCTCGGCCGTCGCCGGCGCGCCCGGGTCGAACGGGGTGATCGTCCACCAGGCCAGGCCCAGCCGGTCGGCGTCCGAACGGACCTGGGCGATCGACCTGTAGGCGGAGGCGCCCAGGTCGATGGGGGCCTCGCCGCCGGAGGCGGCGTTGACCCAGGAGGCGTCCAGGAACTCCTTGCTGGTCGCCTCGAGCTCCAGCGCCCGGGTGCGGATGCGCTCGGGGTCGCAGGCCACGATGTGGGCTCCGGCCGGCAGGTATTCCAGCAGCAGCTCCATGTGGTCGGTGAGCGCCGGCGCGAACGCCTCCATCCCCTCGACCACGACACCGTCGGCGAGCTTGGCCAAGATGTCGGCCAGGGCGGGGTGGTCGGCCGCGAGCGCGCGGGCGCGTTCGCGTACCGCCGGGGTGAGCAGCAGCTCCCGGCAGGGAGGGGCGAACAGGCCCGGCGCCGAGCCGGCGCGGGTCTCGTCGGGCTTGCCGGGCAGGGAACGCTGGTCGGCCACCTGGAAGTAGCGGATCTCGTCGACCCGGTCGCCCCAGAACTCCAACCGCAGCGGGTGTTCCTCGGTGGGCGGGAACACGTCGAGGATGCCGCCGCGCACGGCGATGTCGCCCCGCTTCTCGACCAGGTCGACCCGCGCGTAGCCGGCCTCGACCAGGGCCTGCACGACGTCGTCGAGCTCGGCCTCGTCGCCCGGCCGGATGCGCACGGGCCGCAGGTCGCCGAGCCCGGCGACGAGCGGCTGGAGCACACTGCGCACGGGGGCGACGACGACCCGCAGCGGCGAGGTGAGCGGGTCGGAGGGATCGGGGTGGGCCAGGCGGCGCAGCACCGCCAGCCGGCGGCCCACGGTGTCGGAGCGCGGCGACAACCGCTCGTGCGGCAGCGTCTCCCAGGCGGGGAAGAGCGCGACCGACTCGGCGGGCAGGAGCGATCCGAGGGCGTCGGCGAGGTCGGCCGCCTCGCGCTCGGTCGCCGTGACGGCGAGGACCGGACGGTCCGCCCCCACGGGGGCCCCGGCGGCCAGCGCGGCCAACAGGAACGGGCGCAGCGCGGGCGGCGCCACGAGATCGAGACGAGGATCGTGGCCGCCGCGGGCGGTTGCGATCGCTTTCTTGAGGGCCGGATCGTCGGCGACGACGGCGAGAAGTCCAGAAAGGCTCATATCACCAGGTGGGGCGTGTGACGGTGGTACCGATGGGTGCGGCGGGCGGGACGCGCGGTGCTGGATCGGTGGGCTCCCCGTTCCTAGCCTACGCGCGGACCCGTACCACGGGGGCCGGGATCACCAGGGCCGGGACGGTGGGGGGAAGCCATCGGACATCTGATGACAACACAAGGTGGCTCACCGCTGTTCCCCTCCATCCGGGCCAAGAAGGGCGTTTCCGACCGGCCGGCCGGCACCGCGACCCCGGGTAATACGCTGGTGCGAAGCGTCTGCGCACACTGAGGGAGCGTCCATGAGCGGGTCCGCCGGCGACCGCCCGACCTTCACCCCCGACCCCCAGGCGATGGCCCACCTGGAACTGATCCTGGGCGGCGCCTGTCCGCTGGCCGGCTTCCTCACCGCGGCCGAGGCGGCCTCGGTGGTCAAGCACGGCCGGCTGCCCGACGGAACCGATTGGCCGGTGCCGGTCACGCTCCCGATCCCCGACGAACTCGCCGGTGTCGAAAGGCTGCTGCTCACCGACCCCGAGGGAGCGCCGCTGGCCGAGCTGGAGGTCACCGAGCGCTGGTGGGCGGAGGGAGGGCACCGGCTCGCCGGACCGGTGCGCCCGGTGGCACCGCCGGTCCACGGGGCGTTGCGCCACCTCCGCCGCACCGCCGAGGAGGTGCGGGCCGAGCGCGGCGACGGCGGCGGAGGCC
This sequence comes from Marinactinospora endophytica, assembly GCF_054780875.1. Lineage (NCBI taxonomy): Bacteria > Bacillati > Actinomycetota > Actinomycetes > Streptosporangiales > Nocardiopsidaceae > Marinactinospora > Marinactinospora endophytica. The sequence continues at coordinate 89,535 of NZ_BAAGVM010000003.1, forward strand.
GGCCGCTGCTCGCGGTCGTCACCGACACCCCACTGCACCACCGGGCGCTGCACCGTGTCCGGGCCGCCGCACGGGAGGCCGGTGGCGGCGTCCCGGCCGACGTCCTCGTGCTCGTCGACGCCCCTCTCGACTCCGAGGGGGCGGTGCCCATGGTGCTCGCGGCGGTCGGAGCGCTGCCCGAGGGGACCCGCGTCGTCGTGGTCACCCTGCCCAGCCCCGCCGACGGGTTCGACCCGGACGAGGACGTCGCTTCGCGCCGCGCTCTCCTCGCCGCGCACGTCGCGCGGGCCTACGGCGCGACGCACGTGCTGGTCGAACGCGCCACGCCGATGGCCGCACCTCCGGCCGACGGCGCCCCCATCCCCTTCCTGGCTCCGCCTGCGCCGCGCTACGACCTGGCCCGTGGCGCCTGGCGGCCGGCCGACCTGGTCGCACCGGGTGACGCGGCCGAGGAGCCCGACGAGGCCGAGGTCGCCCTGATGCTCGCGCGGGGCGAGGAACTGCCCGGCTGGTTCACCCCCGCCGAGGTCGCCGCGGCGCTCGCGGCCCGCCGGCCGCCGCGCGTCCGCCGCGGCCTGACCCTCTTCTTCACCGGTCTGTCCGGTTCGGGCAAGTCCACGGTGGCGCGCGGCGTGGCTGAGGCCGTCCGCGCCGCCGGGCGGACCGTGACCCTCCTCGACGGCGACGTCGTGCGGCGGATGCTGTCGTCGGGGCTGACCTTCTCCCGGGCCGACCGCGACCTCAACGTCCGCCGTATCGGCTACGTCGCCGCCGAGATCGCCCGGCACGGCGGCGTCGCCATCTGCGCCCCGATCGCGCCCTACGCCGCGACCCGCGCCGAGGTGCGCGCCATGGCGGAGGCCACGGGCGACTTCCTGCTGGTCCACGTGGCCACCCCGATCGAGGTGTGCGAGGCGCGCGACCGCAAGGGGCTGTACGCCCAGGCGCGGGCCGGGCGGATTCCGGAGTTCACCGGGGTCTCGGACCCCTACGAGGTCCCTGAGGACGCCGACCTCACGATCGACACCGCCGCCGCCACGATCGAGGAGTCCGTCGCCGAGGTCGTCACCATGCTGGGCGAGGGGGGCTGGCTGCCCCGCTGAGACGCGCGGGAGCCGGGGGTGGCGGAGCGCGTCCGGTCCGGGACTCTGCGCCACCGGCGAAGTAACGTGGTGCGCGGCGACCGCCCCGGGTCGCCTCCGCCGACCGAAAGGCCCTGCCGTGCGCCCCACCTCTTCGCGCCGCGCCCCCCTGCTCCTGACCGCCCTGGCCCTCGCCGCCCTCACCGGTTGTTCCACCGGCCAGGCCGGGGCCGCCGCCATCGTCGGCGGCGAGCGGATCGGCAACGACGAGATCCGCTCCGAGATCGCCGAGTACGAGGCCGCGCTGGCCGGTCAGGGACAGGAGGTCGCCGACGAACAGCGGCCGATGCTGGCCGGCCGTGTGCTGAGCAACCGCATCGCCATGACCCTGTTCGACCGCATCGCGAAGGACAACGGCATCGACACGGGAGCGCAACGGACCCAGGAGAAGCTCACCGAGCTGGGCGGACGCGACACCCTGCTCGCCCAGGGGCTCGCCGCGCCGCAGATCGACGACCAGGTCCGTCTCGCCGTCATCGGCGAGGAGCTGGTCGAGCGCGCCGACCCCGCCGAGATCTCCGTGCTGGCCGAGCGGGCCCGCGCCACCATGCGCGAGGACATGGCCGCCCAGGGGGCGGTGGCGGGGCTGTCCGGCGAGGAGCTGGAACGCGAGATCCAGGCGGCGCTGACCCGCAACGAACCCGTTGTGCGCCAGCAGGTCGTCAACGACTACCTGGCCCTGAGCCTCGCCCCCTACCTCAGGGACGTCGACATCGAGGTGAGCCCGCGCTACGGCGAGATCGACCCGGCCACGCTGACGATCGTCCCGGGCGTCGGTGAGCTGTCGGCCCCGGCGGTGGAGCCCCTGCCCGCCCTCCCGGGGGGCGTGGGAGGCTGAGGGCATGAGCACCGACCCGACCACGCCTCCCGGCCACCGCCTGCTCGACCTGGTCGAGGTCATGGACAGGCTGCGCCGGGAGTGCCCGTGGGACGCCGACCAGACCCACGAGTCTCTCGCCAAGTACCTGATCCAGGAGTCCTACGAGACGCTGGAGACGATCGAGCAGGGCGACTACGCGACGCTGCGCGAAGAGCTCGGCGACGTCCTGCTCCAGGTCGTCTTCCACGCCCGGGTCGCCCAGGAGCGCTCTCCCGGCGAGGGCGGGTTCACGATCGACGACGTCGCCGGCGCCATCATCGACAAGCTCACCCGCCGCCATCCGCATGTGTTCGCCGACACCGCGGTGGCGGGGGCCGACGACGTGCGCGCGAACTGGGAGACGATCAAGGCCGCCGAGCGCGCGGCCAAGGGGCAGGCCGAGGCGTCGATCCTGGCGGGGGTGCCCTTCGGGCAGCCCGCCGCCCTGCTCGCCTACGAGCTCCAAAAGCGCGCCGTGCGCAACGGCCTGCCCCAGGAGCTCATCGGTGACGACGGTGGTCCCGGCGGCGAGCTGTTCGCCGCGATCGAGGCCGAACGCCGTCGGGGCGCCGACCCCGAGATGGACCTGCGGGCCGCGGCCCGCAGATTCGACGAGCGGGTCCGCGCGGCCGAGGACGCGGCCAGGGCCGACGGGCGCGATCCTCGCGACCTGGACCCCGAGCAGTGGCGGTCCTACTGGGAGCGGGCGCGGGAGGTCGCACAGGGCTGATCCGTCGGTTCGCGCGGCGGGCGCGCCCCCGTCCGCCCGGCCGGTCCCCGGGGAAAGGGCCGGCCGGGCGGGTGGTTCAGGGGCGCAGCGCCTGGGTGGGCGGCTCCCCGGGGGGCGGTGGCGTCTCCGGGCGGCGGACCGTGTCGCTCATGCGCAGCCACAGCGCCACCGTGATCCAGCTCGACACCAGCGACGAGCCGCCCGCCGACAGGAAGGGCGTGGTCAGGCCGGTGAGCGGGATGAGCCGGGTGACCCCGCCGAGCACCACGAACACCTGGAAGGCCAACAAGAACGCGAATCCCGCCGAGGCCATCTTGATGAAGGGATCCCGGGTCGCCAGCGCGGTCCGCAACCCGCGCTCCACCAGCAGGAACAGGAGGACGACGACGGCCATCAGGCCGGTCAGGCCGAACTTCTCGCCGATGGAGACGAGGATGTAGTCGCTGTCCGCGGCGAAGATCGTCGCGGCGCGCCCGTGCGCGAACCCGGTTCCGGTGAGGCCGCCGTCGGCGAGCGCGAACAGGCCCTCCACGACCTGCCGGCTGCTGTCGGCGCCGTGGTAGAGCTCGGGCTCGAAGGCGTCCAGCCAGATGGTGACCCGTTGGCGGACGTGCCAGAAGAGCCACCACGAGACGTACGCCGCGCCCAAGAACAGCGCCAGACCGATCCCCACCCACGACTTGCGCCCCGTCGCGACGTAGAGCATGGCGAGGAACAGCGCGAACAGCAGTAACGAGGTACCGAGGTCCCTGGTGCCCACGAGCAGCAGGATCGACAGCGCCCACGCCGCGGCCATGGGCCCCATGTCGCGGAGCCGGGGGAGGCTGAACACCTTGACCGGGCCGACCATCACCTGTTTGGCCGCCAGCGACAGCACGTCGCGTTTGAGGGTGAGGTAGGAGGCGAGGAAGAGCACCAGCGTGATCTCGGCGAACTCCGAGGGCTGCACGGTGACCCCGCCCCAGCCGATCCAGCGGCGGGCACCGTAGATCTCGATGCCGACGAAGGGGACGACGGGAACGGCGATGAGCAGGATGGTCGCCACGGCCAGCAGGTAGGGGAAACGCTGGAGCCGGCGCGGTTCGCGTACGAGGGCGAGCACCGCGAGCGCGGCCGCGGCGCCGAGGACGGTCCACAGCAGCTGCCGTCCGGCGACGCCGGTCCAGTCCGCCTCGCCCCCGTGCAGCCCCCAGATCACGGCGAGCCCGATCCCGTTGAGCGCGACGGCCAGCGGCAGGAGCAACGGGTCGGCCCAGGGGGCGAGCAGCCGTAGGGTCACGTGCAGGGCGATCGCCACGCCGGCCAGCGTCCCCGCCTGGGCGGCGAACCGCGGGGGAAGGGAACCGGAGAGTTCCAGGCCGGCCAGCGCCAGACAGCAGACGCCCACTCCGAGCGCCATGAGGAGCAGGAACAGCTCCGTGGCGCGCCCGGTGTTCGGGGACGGTCTCGTCCGCGCGTCGACCATGGCCCTCCCCTCACCCTCACAGGACGCTACCCGTGTGGTCGGGGTGGTCCGCGTGGCACCTTCCGGACACGACGGCGGCCCGTTCGGGGAGGGGCGGGGCTGTGGGAGGTCGGCGTCCCGGTGGCGCCGGGGCTTCGGCGGGTTCCGAGACGGCGCGGGGGAGGGGCGCGTCCTCCCCCGCGCCGCCGGTCAGTCCCTGACCTCGACGCGGGGCTCCTCGCCGCTCGCCTGGCCGGGGACGGCCACGGCCTCGGCGGCCTCGGCCCGGCGGTCGGCGAGGTGGGCGCGCACGGACCAGGCGATGGCCCCGACCCACAGCAGCGCGATGACGAGGTAGGCGATGTTCTGTGCGGTGTCGGAGGCGCCGACCGCGTCGCTGCGCAGGATGGTGCGCACGTTGGTCAAGATGATGAGGCCGCCCACCGCCGAGCCCAGGACCCGCGGCGGGAAGTGGCGCACGATCCAGGCGGCGATCGGCGCGGCGATGACGCCGCCGATGAGCAGGACCGCGGCCCAGGCGAAGTTCACGCCGGCCGATCCCAGCCCGACGAGGAAGCCCAGGCTCGCCGCGAGCGCCACGACGAACTCGCTGGTGTCGATCGAGCCGACGACCTTGCGGGGTTCGATGCGGCCGCTGGCGAGCAGCGCGGGGGTGCCCACGGGGCCCCAGCCGCCGCCACCGGTGGCGTCCACGAAACCGGCGAGCAGGCCCAGGGGGGTGAGGAAGCGGCGCCGGATGGGCTTGCCGAGCTGGCCGCGCGGGGTTCCCCAGGCGGTGAAGCGGATCAGGATGTAGACGCCCAGGGCGAGCAGGATGCCGGACATGATGGGGGCGGCGGCCTCCGTGGAGAGCCAGCTCAGGAAGGTCGCGCCGGCGAACGCGCCGATCGCTCCGGGCAGCGCGATGCGGCGCACGACCTTCCAGTCCACGTTGCCCAGGCGCCAGTGGGACAGGCCCGATGCCAGTGTCGTGCCGATCTCGGCCAGGTGGACGGTGGCCGACGCGGCGGCCGGGTTCGTGCCCACCAGGAGCAGCAGGGTGGTGGAGGTGACTCCGTAGGCCATCCCCAGGCTGCCGTCGACCAGCTGGGCGAGCAGGCCGACGAGGCCGAGGAGCACGAGGGTTTGCATCGCTGGAGCCTTCCCTTAATTTCTACCTCTTTAGTCGGAATAGTAGAGGATCGAAGTCCCCGATCCAATGGGGCGCGGGCGGCTTTTCCGTCGGGAGGATGGGGCGGCGACACGCCGGGCGTGGACGCCCGTCGCGGCACCGGTGTCCGGCATCGTGGGAGGCGGGAGGGCGTCCGCGCGAGGAAGCCCCGGAATGGACTAAACCAATTTCGGGAGCGGGGGAGACCCGCGTCGATCGGCTCGGTAGGCTCGGGGATGGTCCACGGACGGTTGGCGCGGGGCGATCCCGGGCGCCGTCCGGCCATCAGGCCGAACGTGACCCCGTGTCCAGCGCACGGGGCCTCACGATCCGACGCCAGAAATGGAGTACAACGTTGTCGTCGATCGAGGCAGTGCAGGCGAGGGAGATCCTCGACTCCCGCGGTAACCCGACGGTCGAGGTCGAGGTTCTGCTCGACGACGGGACGACCGCCCGCGCGGCGGTCCCCAGCGGCGCGTCCACCGGTCAGTTCGAGGCCGTCGAACTGCGCGACGGCGGCGAGCGCTACCTCGGCAAGGGCGTCGAGAACGCGGTGACCGCGGTCAACGACGAGATCGCCGACGAGATCCTCGGTTACGGCCCCGAGGAGCAGCGCCTGATCGACCGCGCGCTCATCGACCTCGACGGGACCCCGGACAAGTCCCGCATCGGCGCGAACGCCATCCTCGGCGCCTCCCTGGCCGTGGCGAAGGCCGCGGCCGACAGCGCCGACCTGCCGCTGTTCCGCTACATCGGCGGGCCCAACGCCCACCTCCTGCCGGTGCCGATGATGAACATCCTCAACGGTGGCGCGCACGCCGACACCAACGTCGACATCCAGGAGTTCATGATCGCCCCGATCGGGGCGGCGAGCTTCCGCGAGGCGGTGCGGTGGGGCGCCGAGGTCTACCACGCGCTGAAGTCCGTGCTCAAGTCGCACGGCCTGGCCACCGGCGTCGGCGACGAGGGCGGGTTCGCCCCCAACCTCGAGAGCAACCGGGCCGCGCTCGACCTCATCGTCGAGGCCATCCGCAAGGCCGGCTACACCCCGGGCCGCGACATCGCGCTGGCCCTGGACGTCGCGGCGAGCGAGTTCCACAAGGACGGCGCCTACGAGTTCGAGGGCAAGAGCCGCAGCTCCGAGGAGATGGCGGCCTACTACGGCGAACTCCTCGACGCCTACCCCCTGGTCTCCATCGAGGACCCGCTGGACGAAGAGGACTGGGCCGGCTGGAAGGCGCTGACCGACGCGGTCGGCGACCGCGTCCAGCTCGTCGGTGACGACCTGTTCGTCACCAACCCCGAGCGTCTCCAGCGTGGCGTCACCGAGGGCGTCGCCAACTCCCTGCTGGTCAAGGTCAACCAGATCGGTACGCTCACCGAGACGCTGGACGCCATCTCCCTGGCCCAGCGCAGCGGCTACACCGCGATGATCAGCCACCGTTCCGGCGAGACCGAGGACACCACGATCGCCGACATCGCGGTCGCGGTGAACGCCGGCCAGATCAAGACCGGGGCCCCGGCCCGCAGTGAGCGCGTCGCCAAGTACAACCAGCTCCTGCGGATCGAGGAGGAGCTCGACGACGCCGCGGTCTACGCCGGCTTCTCGGCCTTCCCGCGGTTCAAGCACGAGGGCTGACGCGCTGTGCCGAAGGTGCCGGAACAGCCGAAGGGGTCCCGCCGCGAAGGTAAGGCGGGACCTCCGGCCTCCGGCGCCTCCGGCGGCGTCCCGCGACAGCGCGGGAACGCGAAGAAGAAGGGCGGCGCCGCGGGCGAACCGGAACGCCCCTCCACGGGGCGGACGCCCGCCGCGAAGGCCGGCGCTTCCGGGACCTCCCCGAAGGGGGCGAGCCGCGCGGGGGCGGCGAAGAAGGCGGACGCCGGGACCCCCGCCCCGCGTGGGCGGAAGGCCCGTGCCGCCACGGACGGCGCGCGCCGGGCCACGGTGGATCCGGCTCCCCGGACGGCCGGCGACCCCGAACGGGGCGGCGACGGCGCCGAACGCGGCCGGCCCGCGCTGACCAGCCGGGCGGCGATCCTCGCGCTGGTCATGTGCGTGATCGCGCTGAGCCTGGCCTACCCGCTGCGCGAGTACGTCGCCCAGCGCTACCGGATCGCCGAACTCCAGGCCGAGCAGGAGCAGATCCGGCGCGAGGTCGAGGAACTCCAGCAGCGCCAGGACGAACTCGAGGACCCCGCCTACGTCGAACGCGAGGCGCGGACCCGGCTGCACTACCAGTATCCGGGCGAGACCGCCTACGTCGTGCTCGACAGCGAGGGCGCGCAAGAGGGGGCCCGCGAGTCCGAGGTGCCCGACAAGCCGTGGTTCACCCGGCTGTGGGAGTCGATCGAGGAGGCCGACCGGGCGCGGACCGAGCCCGAGGAGATCCCCGAGGCCCAGCCCCCACGGCACTGAACCGGTCATCCAGGCCGCCGTACCGGATACCCTGAACGCGAGATGAATTCCGCCGAATCCTCCGCCCCCGATGGGCGGTTCACCAGCGCCGACCGCGCCGCCGTCGAGCTTCAGCTCGGCCGCGCGCCTCGGGGGGTGCGCGGCGTCGCGCACCGCTGTCCCTGCGGACTGCCCGATGTGGTGCGCACCGCGCCTCGTCTTGAGGACGGCACCCCGTTCCCCACGACCTACTACCTGACCTGCCCTCGCGCCGCGTCGGCCATCGGAAGGCTTGAGGCCGACGGCCTCATGCGCGAGATGACCGACCGGCTCGACACGGACCCGCAGCTGCGCGCCGCCTACGAGAAGGCCCACGAGTCCTACGTGGCCGACCGGGCCGAGCTCGCCCGGGCCGACGGGGTCGAGCCGCTGCCCGAGGGGATGCAGAGCGCGGGCGGGATGCCGACACGGGTCAAGTGCCTGCACGCGCTGGTGGGGCATGAACTCGCCGCGCCGGGCACCAACCCGTTCGGCCGCGAGGCATTGGACGCCCTGCCCGACTGGTGGGCGAAGGGGCCTTGCGTCCACGTCGACGACGACACCGAAGAATCCGAGGACGGCCAGTGAACACCGTGGCGGCCATCGACTGCGGCACCAATTCCATCCGCCTTCTCGTCTCCTCCGTCATGGAGCTGGGCGATGACGAGGTGCAGCTCCTCGACGTGGAACGGCGCATGGAGGTGGTCCGCTTGGGCCAGGGCGTCGACCGCACGGGAGCGTTCGCGCCCGAGGCGTTGGAGCGCACCTTCGCCGCCCTGCGCGGCTACGTCGAGCTGATGCGGCGCCACGGCGTCGAACCCGGGCCCGACACCGTGCGGATGGTCGCGACCAGCGCCACCCGCGACGTCGCCAACCGGGAGGAGTTCGTCGACGGGGTCCGCGCGATCCTGGGGGTCGAGCCCGAGGTCATCACCGGTGAGGAAGAGGCCGGTCTGTCCTTCATCGGGGCCACCGCGGAGCTGGAGACGGAAGAGGGGCCCGGCGCGGGGTTCGCCCGCCCCTACCTGGTGGTCGACATCGGTGGGGGGTCCACCGAGTTCGTGCTCGGCCACGAGGGGGACGGCGGGGACGAGGGGCCGGTCCGCGCGGCCCGCTCGGTCGACATCGGCTGCGTCCGGATGACCGAGCGCCATCTCCACGACGATCCGCCCACGGCCGAGCAGATCGCGGCGGCGACCGCCGACATCGACGCGGCGCTGGACCAGGCGGCCCTCGACGTCCCGCTGGACGGGGCCAAGACGGTGGTGTGCGTCGCCGGTACCGCCACGACGGTGGCCGCCATCGCCCTGGGCCTTGAGGGGTACGACCCCGAGCGCATCCACCAGGCCCGGGTCCCGGCCGCCCGGGTGCACGAGATCGCCCGGGAGCTGCTGGCCATGCCGCGCGAGCGGCGCGCCGCGATCCCGGTCATGCACCCCGGGCGGGTGGATGTGATCGGCGCGGGCGCGCTCATCCTCGACCGGGTTCTGGCGCGTACCGGGGCGAGCGAGTTCGTGGCGAGCGAGCACGACATCCTCGACGGCATCGCCTGGGGCCTGTCTCTGGGGGGCGTCGGAGAGGGATGAGCCGCGATCCGGCGGCGGGCAAGGGGCGCAAGCCCCTGGCCTGCGCGGACCGGGGTGAGACCGATCACGTTGCCGGAGGCGTGTTACTCCCTTCACAAGGGGGCTGACCTGGCATAACGCGGTCAAGTCCGGCTTTATGATGGTCTAAACCTTTCGGGATCGTCTCTTCCTTGACAGGTGATGCTTGTGAAAGAATGCACAAGCGTGTACGGGACGGGTGAGATCCCGGATCGGCGAAAAGAAAGCGCTTCTTTCCGCTGAAACAGAATGCAGAGATGACAGTCAAAGAAGACTTACCGGTTTTTTCCGCCTTGCCGGGCGGGATGAACGGGGAGCTAAGGGCGGATATGCGATGACCGAGAGCAGGAACTACCGTCTGGTCCACGGTGGTGGGGACGAATCGGAGATCCCGCACGTCCTCATCGTCGGTGGCGGCTACCTGGGCATGTACACCGCGATGCGGCTGCAGAAGAAGCTGGGAGCCGGCGAGGCCCGCATCACGGTCGTCGACCCCAACTCCTACATGACCTACCAGCCGTTCCTCCCCGAGACGGCCGCGGGCAGCATCTCCCCGCGCAACGTGGTCGTCCCGCTGCGCAAGGTCCTCCACCGGGTCAAGGTCCTGACCGGCCGCGTCATCCGTATCGACCACGCCGGCCGCAAGGTGGAGTTCGAGCCCGCCGTGGGTGAGCCGCGTGAGATCGCCTACGACTACCTCGTCATGGCCGCCGGCGCCGTCTCGCGTACCCTGCCCATCCCCGGCCTGGCCGAGTGGGGCATCGGTATCAAGACCGTCGAGGAGGCCGCCTACCTGCGCAACCACGTCCTCGAACAGCTCAACATCGCGGACTCCACCGACGACCCCGAGATCCGCCGCAAGGCGTTGAACTTCGTCTTCGTGGGCGGCGGTTTCGCCGGTGCCGAGGCCATCGCCGAGCTGGAGGACCTGGCCCGTGACGCCACGCGGATCTATCCCTCGATCAGCGTCGACGACCTGCACTTCTACCTGATCGAGGCCGCGGACAAGATCCTGCCCGAGGTCGGCCCCGACGTCGGCGCCAAGGCGCTCAACCAGCTGCGGCTGCGCGGCATCGACGTCCGGCTCTCGACCTTCCTGGAGTCGGCCGTCGACCAGCACATCAAGCTGAGCGACGGCACCGAGTTCGACGCCGGGACCCTGGTGTGGACCGCGGGTGTCAAGCCCAGCCCGGTGGTGCAGGCCTCCGACCTGCCGCTGGGCCCCAAGGGGCACATCGACACCAACGAGTTCCTCCAGGTCAACGGGGTGGAGAACGCCTTCGCCGGTGGCGACAACGCCCAGGTCCCCGACCTGGACAACCCCGGCCGCTTCTACCCGCCCAACGCCCAGAACGCGGTCCGGCAGGCCCCGGTGCTCGCCGACAACGTCATCGCGGCGCTGCGCGGCGGCAAGCCCAAGGCCTACCGGCACAAGAACCTCGGCGCGGTGGCCGGGCTCGGCATGCACAAGGGGGCGGCCCAGCTCTTCGGCAAGATCAAGCTGACCGGCCGGCTGGCCTGGTGGGCGCACCGCGGCTACCACCTGTTCGCGGTCCCCACCTTCAACCGCAAGTTCCGCGTCCTGTCGGACTGGACGCTCGGCTTCTTCCTGCGCCGTGACTTCGCGTCGCTGCCGGAGATGGGCGAGCCGCGCCAGGCGTTCGAGGAGGCCAGCAGGCCCCAGGTCGAGAACGGCCAGCTCCTGCGCCGCGTGAGCTGACCCGCGCCTCAGCGCTGACGGCCGGTCCCCGGAAGGGGGCCGGCCGTTGTCGTCAAGGGCCGCAACAGGCCACGCGCGACGACGAAGCCGGATTTGTCGGTGGCGGTATGATGGTCGGGCCCTCGTAGCCCAATGGTAGAGGCAGGCCCCCTAAAAGGGTCACAAGTGTCGGTTCGAGTCCGACCGGGGGCACCCAGCCGAGCAGCCATGACCCGGACTGCTCCCGCGTTATCCCCTCTCTCCGGGCCTCCGCGCGTCCCCAGCCCCGCCCCATGGTGACGTGGCATCGTGGGATCTCTTGGTGGGTCCGGACAAACCCTCCGCCGAAGTGTCGTCCTCCAGGACAAGCCGCCATGCCCGCGGTGGGCGTACGGTGCGTCGGACCGTGCGCGTACAGTGACGCGCCATGACCGACACCTCTCGACCGGACAGGAGCGACATGGCGACCGCGGAGAAGGGATTCGGACGGGGATCGGGGATCTTGCGCCGTAAACCGATCGACGACGGGGCTGAAGAGACCCCCGGCGGGGGTCTCGCCAAGTCGCTCGGGCTGTGGCAGCTCACCGCCATCGGCGTCGGGGCCATCATCGGGGCCGGGGTGTTCTCCCTGGCCGGCGCGGTCGCCCGCGACACGGCCGGTCCCGCGGTGCTGATCTCCTTCCTCATCGCCGGCGTGGCCAGCGCCGCCGCGGCCTTCTCCTACGCCGAGTTCGCCGGACTGATCCCGCGCGCAGGGTCGGCCTACACCTACGGATACGTCGTGCTCGGCGAGATCGTGGGGTGGTTCATCGGCTGGGACCTGCTGCTGGAGTACATCGCGATCGTCGCGGTGGTGGCCATCGGCATCTCCGGCTACTTCAACTTCTTCCTCCAGTCCATCGGCCTGGAGATGCCGCTGTGGATGATGGGGGCGCCCGGGACGGAGCCTGAGGGCGTGCCCGATGGCACCTACAGGATCAACCTGGTCGCGGTGGTGCTGTGCCTGTTCATCGCCTTCCTGCTGACCCGCGGGGTGAAGAACGCGGCCCGGTTCGAGACCGCCATCGTGGGGCTCAAGATCGCGATCGTCCTCGCCATCGTCGTCATCGGCGTCTTCTACGTCGACGCCGGCAACTACACGCCGTTCTTCCCCTACGGGGTGGGCGGCACGTTCGCGGGCGCGGCGGTGGTGTTCTTCGCGGTGTTCGGCTACGACGCGATGAGCACCGCGGCGGAGGAGTCCACCGACGCCCAGCGGCACATGCCCAAGGCGATCATCCTGTCGCTGGTCATCTCGATGGTCCTGTACGTCCTGGCCTGCCTGGTGCTGACCGGCATGCAGAACTACACCGAGATCGACCCCGAGGCCGGGTTCGCCGGGGCCTTCGCGTCGGTCGGCCTGGGCTGGCTGGCCAACCTGATCGCGGTCGGCGCGGTGATCAGCATCCTCACCGTGATGTTCACCTTCATGCTCGGTGTCACCCGGGTGTGGTTCGCGATGAGCCGCGACGGCCTGCTGCCGAAGTGGTTCGCCAAGACCGACCCCAAGCACCACGTCCCGGTCCGGGTCACCTGGATCGCGGGCGTGCTCTCGGCGATCCTGGCCGGTCTGCTGCCGATCGGCGAGGCCGCCACGCTCACCAACATCGGCATCCTGTCCGCGTTCGTGGTGGTCTGCATCGCGGTGATCGTGCTGCGCTACCGCCGCCCCGACCTGCCGCGTTCCTTCCGCTGCCCGGGCATGCCGTTCGTCCCGATCCTGGGCGTGGTGTTCTCGCTGTGGCTGATCAGCTTCCTCGACCTTCAGACCTTCCTGCGGTTCGGCGCCTGGCTGCTCATCGGCCTGGTCGTCTACTTCGGCTACTCCTACCGCAAGTCCAACCTCAATCGGCCCCGATCCGGTGGGGCCGTGACCGGGCCGCCCCCGTCCGGCGGCTGAGGTCGGGGTCCGGGGCGGGGACGCTCCGTCCCGGACCTCACCCTCCGCGCTCCATCAGCAGCTGGAGGTGGGCGAACAGACGCTCGTTGGGGTCGCCCAGATCCAGCTCGCTCACCGACACCGCCCGGCGTACCCGGTAGCGCAGGGTGTTGGGATGGATGTGCAGCCGTTCGGCCGCGGCCCGCACGTCGCCGAAGGCGTCCAGGTAGGCGATGAGGGAGAGCGCGAGCTCCGACCCGTGCCGCGCGTCGTGTTCCGCCAGCCGGGCGATCCGCGGGTCGCGCAGCCGGGGGGTGTCCCGTAGTACCGCGAGCGTCTCGCTGACCAGGACCCGGGCGCGCACGTCGGAGATCGTCGCGACGTCCATCGCCAGGTCGCGCGCCATCGCGTCGAGGATCCGGTCGGCCTCCCCGCGCGACTGGGGGACCTCGGCGAGGGAGTCCACCACCGACCCGACGGCCCCCTGCATCGTGATGTCCGAGGCGGACCGGGCCGCCGCGACGATCTTGCGGGTCAGCGCGAGGACCGGCGCTTCGGCGGAGCGCCGGGGAAGCTCCGGCAGCAGCGCGTAGACGCGCGAGCCGATGGCGGTCACCAGTGCCTTGCGGCGGTAGGCGGCGGCGTGGACCGAGACCAGGTTGGTCATCCGACGCCGCTTCAGCTCGCTCTCGGAGCGCTCGGCGTTCTCCGGCCGCAGGGTGAAGACGACGACCACGGCCGGCCGGTCGCGGTCGACGGGCACCCCGTCGGAGAGGGCCGCGGCCTCCACCCGCCCCTCCAGCAGGCCGGCCAGGAGGTCTTCGCGCAGCCGCAGCCCCGCGGTGACCTCGGTGCGGTGGCGCAGCAGGTGCAGCGCCGCGATGCGGGCCGCTCCGAGCAGGGCCTCCTCCGCCTGCTCCGCGAGCGGTTGGGAGCCCTCCTGCACCCAGATCGTCCCCAGGGGCTGGCGCCCGGCGTGGATCCCCACCGCCAGCCTGCGCCGGATCCCCAGCTCGGGGTGCTCGTCGATGCGCACCACCTCCTCACCGGCGCGCAACCGTTGGAAGACCCCCCACTCCCGCAGCAGCGCGAGATACTGCTCGGGCCCCTGCCGGCCCAGGACCGACAGGCGGCGCAGCTCGTCGACCTCCTCGCCGCTGGAGTAGGCGAGCACCCGGTTGGCCGCGTCCTCGATGCTGACCAGCCCCCTCGTCAGCGTCGCGGTGGTCTGCGCCAGCGAGAACAGGTCACCGGCGGACTCGCCCGGGTCGGTTCCGGAGAACAGGTGGGCGTCGTCCACGACGCCTCGGCACAGCGACTGCAGCTGTTCCCAGCGCACGTCCGGCGGAACGGCGAGCAGCGCGACCCCGGTGTCGCGGGCCGCGGCGCGCAGCACCTCGGCCTCCTCGTCGCTGTCCACCTTGACCGCCACCGCGCAGGCTCCGCGCCGGCCCGCCATCCTGACCGAGCGGGCCGCGATGCGGCCCCGCGCGCCGATGAGCAGCACCAGGTCCCCGGCGTAGGCGCCGGTCTCGTCCTCGGGGTCGAGGATGACGACGTCGTGCACCTCGACGTCCAGTCCGTTCGGGGCGGACAGCACGTCCAGGAGCGGTTCCCCCACGGTGAGCAGAATCCTGCGCAGTGGGATCCCCGTGGGACGCGGGGTTTCGGTGGTGATCGTGGCCTCCCTTGTTTTGTCCGATCGGACAAGACAGTCCAGCAAAGAGTGGGCTTGCCCACAAGCTTCCGATGGCTTCGTGAACATAACGTTTGTGCAGTTCAAAGATGACTCTGTAGGGGAGGCAGCCGCTCATGGACGCCGTGACGAACGTTCCCACGCCGGTGAACGAGCCCGTCCTGTCGTACGCCCCGGGAAGCCCGGAGCGGGACGAGCTCGTCAAGCAGCTGGACGCGCTGGCGAAGGAGCCGGTCGAGCTCACCATGACCATCGGCGGCGAGCGCCGGATGGGCGGCGGCGAGCGCGTCGACGTCGTCCAGCCGCACAAGCACTCCGCGGTCCTGGGCACCCTGGCCAACGCCACCCACGACGACGCCCGCGCCGCCATCGACGCCGCGAAGAAGGCGGCCCCCGCCTGGCGCGCGATGCCCTTCGACGAGCGCGCCGCGATCCTGCTGCGCGCCGCCGACCTGCTCTCGGGCCCCTGGCGCGCCCGCCTCAACGCCGCCACGATGCTCGGCCAGTCCAAGACCGCGATCCAGGCCGAGATCGACTCGGCGTGTGAGCTCATCGACTTCTGGCGCTTCAACGTCTCCTACGCGCGCCGGCTCATGCAGGAGCAGCCCCACAGCCCGGCCGGGCAGTGGAACCGGGTGGAGCAGCGGCCCCTTGAGGGCTTCGTCTACGCGATCACCCCGTTCAACTTCACCGCGATCGCCGGCAACCTGCCCACCGCGCCCGCGCTCATGGGCAACGTCGTGCTGTGGAAGCCGTCGCCGACCCAGCAGTTCGCCGCCGACCTCACGATGCGGCTGCTCGAAGAGGCGGGGATGCCCCCGGGCGTCATCAACATGGTGACGGGCGACGGGCTGGCCGTCTCCGATGTGGCGCTGGCCGACCCCGACCTGGCCGGCGTGCACTTCACGGGTTCGACCCGGACCTTCCAGCACCTGTGGCGCACGGTCGGCGAGAACATCGCCGGCTACCGTTCCTACCCGCGGATCGTCGGCGAGACCGGCGGCAAGGACTTCGTCGTCGCCCACGCCTCGGCCGACCCCGAGATCCTGCGCACCGCCCTGGTGCGCGGCGCCTTCGAGTACCAGGGGCAGAAGTGCTCCGCGGCCTCTCGCGCCTTCATCGCCCGCTCGGTGTGGGAGCGCATGCGCGACGATTTCATCGCCGAGGTCGAGTCGCTGCCCATGGGCGACGTCACCGACCTGGGCAACTTCCTCGGTGCCGTGATCGACCGGCGCTCCTTCGACCGCCTCTCCGGTGTGCTCGACCGCGCCCGCGCCGACTCCACCCTGGAGATCCTCGCCGGCGGCACCGCCGACGACTCCGAGGGCTACTTCGTGCGTCCCACGGTCCTGCTCGGCAGCGACCCCTCCAACGACGTCTTCCGCACCGAGTACTTCGGTCCGATCCTCGCCGTGCACGTCTACGAGGACGGCGACTACGACCGGGTGCTCAAGCTCGTCGACGAGGGCTCGGACTACGCGCTCACCGGTGCGGTGATCGCCCGCGACCGCGCGGCGATCATCAAGGCCCACGAGGCGCTGCGCTTCACCGCGGGCAACTTCTACGTCAACGACCGTCCCACCGGCTCGGTCGTCGGCCAGCAGCCCTTCGGCGGCGGCCGGGCCTCCGGCACCAACGACAAGGCCGGCTCGGCGCAGAACCTGGCGCGCTGGGCCAGCCCTCGCTCGATCAAGGAGACGTTCGTCGCGCCGACGGTCTCCTCCTACCCCCACCAGGGCTGAACCCGGCGCGGGTCGGACCTCGATCGGGGTCCGGCCCGTCCCGTCTCCGCTCCCGCGGGAGCCTTCCCCGCGGCCCCGGTCACCCGTCCGGGGCCGCCCTCCCACCGGTTCGAAAGGGCGAGGTCCACCATGCTTCGTACCCCACTGCTGCTCGCGGCACGTTCCACGGGTTGCCGCACCCTCGTCGAGCGCATGCCCCTGACGAAGGGGCTCGTCGACCGCTTCGTCGCCGGTTCCACGCTGGAGGAGGCCCTCCCCGCCGTGCGCGAGCTGACCGAGGACCGTTACGTCACCCTCGACTACCTGGGTGAGGACGTGACGGACGAGGCCCAGGCCGCGGCCACGGTCACCGCCTACACGCGGCTGCTGGGCGAGCTGGGCCACGCCGGCCTGGCCGGGCGCGCGGAGGTGTCGGTCAAGCTGTCGGCCGTGGGCCAGTTCCTGCCCGCCGACGGCGAGAAGATCGCGTTGGACAACGCGCGGCGCATCTGCGAGGCCGCCGCCGCGGTCGGCACCACGGTGACGCTGGACATGGAGGACCACACCACGGTCGACTCCACGCTGGGCATCCTGCGCGAACTCCGGGTCGACTTCCCCTGGGTGGGGGCCGTGCTCCAGGCCTACCTGCGCCGCACCGAGGCCGACTGCCGTGACCTCGCCCACGCGGGATCCCGGGTGCGGCTGTGCAAGGGCGCCTACGACGAGCCGGCGTCGGTGGCCTACCGGGACAAGGCCGAGGTCGACCGCTCCTACGTGCGCTGCGCCAAGATCCTCATGAACGGCGAGGGGTACCCGATGATCGCCTCGCACGACCCGCGCATGATCGCCATCGCGGGCCGGCTCGCCGAGGACGCGGGCCGTTCCCCCGAGGACTACGAGCACCAGATGCTCTACGGCATCCGCGACGCCGAGCAGGTGCGCCTCGCCGCCGAGGGGCGCCGCATGCGGGTCTACGTCCCCTACGGCGACGAGTGGTACGGCTACTTCATGCGCCGCCTCGCCGAGCGTCCCGCCAACCTCGTGTTCTTCTTCCGGGCGCTCGCGCCCAAGGGCTGAGGCGTCCGAGATCACGACGAGTCCGAGCTGTGACGGGGCGGGGGAACTCCTACGGAGGGTTCGTGCGTTACCTTGACCGCAGGACAATTACGCCCTGAAAGGCTTTGACGAACATGCGGATGCGGAGTTCGAACCCCGCTCTCAAGCGGGCTATGTCAGCTGGGCAGGGGGGCGTCGGCGCGCAGCCCTACCAGGCACCGTACGGGCAGGCTCCTTACCAGCAGCCCTACGGCCAGCCCTACCCCCAGCAGGGGTATGGCCAGCCTTATCAGCAGGGTCACCCCGGGTACGCGCCGCAGGGCCAGTACCCGGGCCACCCCCAGCCCGGCATGCCCATGGCGGGCGGCCGGAACGTGACCATCGACGACGTCGTCATGCGCACCGGGTTCACGCTCGGCGCCGTGGTCGTCGCCGCCGTGATCACCTACTTCCTGGCCCTGGCCAACCCGGGCCTGGCCATGATCATGGCCGTCGTGGGCGCCATCGGCGCGCTGGTGCTGGGGCTGGTCATCAGCTTCAAGGAGTCCACCAACCCCGCGCTGATCCTCACCTACGCGGTTCTTGAGGGTCTGTTCGTCGGCGGCATCAGCTTCGTGCTCGAGGCTTCGCTGTACGACTCCGGGGTCTCCCCCGGCGGCCTGGTGGTGCCCGCGATCTTCGGCACCCTGTTCGTCGCCGGCGCCATGCTGGCGCTGTACAAGTTCAAGGTCATCCGGGTCACCGGGACCTTCGTCAAGGTGGTCACGGCCGCGGTCCTCGGCCTGGCCATCCTGCTGCTGGTGAACTTCGTCATCAGCTTCTTCAACGGCGGCTTCGGTCTGGGCCTGCGCGAGGCCGGCCCGCTCGGCCTGCTCGTCAGCGCCGTCGCCATCGTGCTCGCCGCCCTGGTGCTGGCGATCGAGTTCAAGAACGTCGACGACGCCATCGGCATGGGCCTGCCCGAGAAGTACTCCTGGCAGCTCGCCTTCGGCCTGACGGTCACGCTGGTCTGGCTCTACGTCGAGATCCTGCGTCTGCTGTGGATGATCCAGGCGATCTTCAGCAGCGACTGACCCTCGCGTCGGTCATACGCACGGCGCCCCGCCCGGAACATCCGGGCGGGGCGTCGTCCTTTCCCGATCCGGTCGGGACGGGTGTCGGGGCCGGGCCTCAGGAACGCTGCGGCGGGACGGCGGAACGGTTGTGGCGGCGCCGGTCGTACTCCTGGACGATGGCGCGGGCGTAGCCGAGGCTGATTCCGTGCTCGTCGGCGAGCCAGTTCGAACGTTCCGAGCAACGCCTGAGCCCTGGCCCGTTGTCGAGCGTGGTGAACCACTCGTGGAGTTCGCGGCCTGTCACGGTCGGGACGCGAGCGATGAGCAGCGCGTGTGTCTCCGGCGAGTGGGTTACCGACATGGGCACCTCCGAGAGAGCGTCGTCGTAACAGTGAGACTGCAACACGATGACGATTCGGACAAGGGGGTGCGGGACAGCTTTTACGTTCGCCTCGGCAAATGCGTTCCCGGGGCGGGTCATGACACCGCGGGGCGGGACGCCCCGGACGTCCCGCCCCGCCGCGCGGCCGCCCGCCGGGCGGTGCGCCGGATCAGCTCAGCCGCTCGAACACCGCCGCCATGCCCTGGCCGCCGCCCACGCACATGGTCTCCAGACCGAAGGTCTTGTCGTGGAACTGCAGGCCGTTGAGCAGGGTGGTCGTGATGCGGGCGCCGGTCATCCCGAACGGGTGGCCCACGGCGATCGCGCCGCCGTTGACGTTGAGCTGGGAGTCGATGTCGATCCCCAGGTCGTCGGCCGACGGCAGCACCTGGGCGGCGAACGCCTCGTTGATCTCGACCAGGTCGATGTCGCTGATGGACATGTTCGCGCGGGCCAGGGCCCGGCGCGACGCCTCGACCGGCCCCAGGCCCATGATCTCGGGGGACAGGGCGCTGACCCCCGTCGAGACGATGCGGGCCAGCGGGGTGATGCCGAGCTGGGCCGCCTTGATGTCGCTCATGATCACAACGGCGGCGGCGCCGTCGTTGAGGGGGCAGCAGTTGCCCGCCGTCACCGTGCCGTCGGGACGGAAGACGGGCTTGAGCTGGGAGACCGCCTCGTAGGTGGTGCCCCGGCGCGGCCCGTCGTCAGCGCTGATCACCGTGCCGTCGGGCAGGGTGACCGGTGTGATCTCGCGTTCCCAGAAACCGTTGTCCAGCGACTTCTCGGCGAGGTTCTGCGACCGCACGCCGAACTCGTCCTGCCGCTGCCGCGACAGGCCGCGCAGCTGCACCACGTTCTCGGCGGTCTGCCCCATGGCGATGTAGACGTCGGGGAGCTCTCCGTCCTCGCGCGGGTCGTGCCACTGCGGCGCGTCCCCCTCGGCGCGCCGCGCGGTGCGGGCCTCGGCGTCGGCGAACAACGGGTTGCGGGTGTCGGGCAGGGAGTCGCTGTTGCCCTTCACGAACCGGCTCACCATTTCGACCCCGGCCGAGACGAAGACGTCGCCCTCACCGGCCTTGATCGCGTGGTAGGCCATGCGGGTCGTCTGGAGCGAGGAGGAGCAGTAACGAGTGATCGTCGCGCCCGGGACGGTGTCCAGGCCGAGCTGCACCGCGACCACCCGGGCGAGGTTGTTGCCCTGCTCGCCGCCGGGCAGCCCGCAGCCGAGCAGCAGGTCGTCGATGGTCGTGGGGTCGAGTTGCGGAACCTTCGCGAGCGCGGCGGAGATGATCTGGGCGGCCAGGTCGTCCGGGCGCAGGTCCTTGAGGGAACCCTTGAACGCCCGCCCGATCGGGGAACGCGCGGTCGCGACGATGACGGCTTCGGGCATGCTCGCGGCCCTTTCTGGAGATGACAGACCGACCAGGCGGTCGGACGCTTTGCTACCGGCACGTTAACGTGCCGGACCGGGTGAGTCCCCTTCAGGGGTCGGCTCGGCGGCGTGCGCGTGCTCGGCCGGCTCCACCGCTTCCCAGCCGAGACGGCGGCGTATGAGGGTCGCCCAGCGGCCCCGTGGCCCCCGTTCGCGGCCGGCGATCCGGGTGGCGTTGACCTCCGTGCCGGACGTCTCGGCGGCCTCGACCGCGGCGAGGTCCACCGGCAGCACCCCGCGGTCGCGTGTTGCCTCAGACGCCACGGCCAGGTCGGGCAGCAGGCCCAGCGCCGCGCACGCCGAGGGGAGCACCGCCGAGGCCGCCTGCGCGTAGCCGCGCGCGGAGGGATGAAAACGGTCGGGGCCGAACATCTCGTCGGGGTAGGTCAGGAAGTCGTCGGCGAGCAGGCTGCCCAGCGACACGGTCCGCCCGCCCTCCTCGACCACCGCGATCGTCTGGGCCGCCGCGAGCTGGCGTGACGCCCTGCGGGCGACGTAGCGCAGGGGCTGGGCGATCGGCTGGACCGTGCCCAGGTCCGGACAGGTTCCCACCACGACCGCCGCACCCATCCCGACCAGCTCGCGCACCACGTTCTGGAGGTAGAGCACCGAGTCGGCCGGCCGGACCCGGCGGATCACGTCGTTGGCGCCGATGAAGATCACGGCCAGGTCGGGCGGGTCGCGGCGGATCCGATCGAGCTGACCCGGCAGGTCCTTGGAGGTGGCCCCCACCCGGGCGACGTTGCGCAGCCGGACCGGGCCGTCGGCCACGGCGGAGATCCCCTCGGCCAGCATGCCCGCGGGGGTCTGGAGGACGTCGGTGACCGCGAAACCCGCGGCCGTGGAGTCGCCCATCATCGCGAACGAGATGACGGCGCCGTCCCCGGAACCGTAGAGCCCGTCGGCCCTGGGTGAATCCCAGGCCGTGAAACCGATCGTCCGATGGGCCCGCCGGGCCTGCAGGTACAGGAGCGCGACGGTGCTCGCCCCCAAGACGGTCAGCCCCCCGCCACCGAAGGCGGTCGCGGTGGCGATCCTCCGAGCTCGTGCGGCGCGCAGCAGCATACCCTCGCCTCCGAACCTGTGAGTGCTTGCTTCCACGTCCGGACCTACTCACCAGTAAGGTTACGGCACGCTCCCTCACTTCGCCCGGGGCCGGACAGTCCCCTCGATCCTGTCCCCGCACAATGGCCAGGGCGTTAAAGTCGGGGAAACGGGGCCGACCGGCCCACGGGCGGCGCAACGGGCCGCATTAGGTCGACAACCGGCCGCGAGAACCGCGGCGGTGAATGTGAGGGGGAGCCGCTGATGCGGGTGCACGACTCTTTGATCGAGCTGGTCGGGGACACCCCGCTCGTGCGCCTCAACAAGGTGGCCGCGGGCCTGGCCCCCACGGTCCTGGCCAAGGTCGAGTACTTCAACCCGGGCGGTTCGGTGAAGGACCGGATCGCCCTGCGCATGGTCGAGGACGCCGAGAAGAAGGGGCTGCTCAAGCCGGGGGGCACCATCGTCGAACCCACCTCGGGCAACACCGGCGTGGGCCTGGCCATCGTCGCG
Source organism: Marinactinospora endophytica (assembly GCF_054780875.1). Lineage (NCBI taxonomy): Bacteria > Bacillati > Actinomycetota > Actinomycetes > Streptosporangiales > Nocardiopsidaceae > Marinactinospora > Marinactinospora endophytica. Next base: position 111,438 of record NZ_BAAGVM010000003.1, read on the forward strand.
GCCGAGAAGGGGTACCGCTGCGTCTTCGTCTGCCCCGACAAGGTCGGCTCCGACAAGCTGGCGGTGCTGCGCGCCTACGGGGCCGAGGTCGTCGTCTGCCCCACCACCGTCGCCCCCGACCACCCCGACTCCTACTACTCGGTGTCGGACCGGCTCGCCGCCACGATCCCGGGAGCCTGGAAGCCCAACCAGTACGAGAACCCCAACAACCCCGAGTCGCACTACCACGGCACCGGACCGGAGCTGTGGGAGCAGACCGACGGACGCATCACCCACTTCGTGGCCGGCATCGGCACCGGAGGCACCATCACGGGCACCGGCCGCTATCTCAAGGAGGTCTCCGGCGGCAGGGTGAAGGTCATCGGCGCCGACCCCGAAGGCTCGGTCTACTCCGGGGGGACCGGGCGTCCCTACCTGGTCGAGGGGGTCGGCGAGGACATCTGGCCGAGCACCTACGACCCGGCGATCTGCGACGAGGTCATCGCGGTCAGCGACAAGGACTCCTTCCTCATGACCCGCCGGCTGGCCAGGGAGGAGACGCTGCTCGTCGGCGGCTCCTGCGGCCTGGCGGTCGTGGCCGCGCTGAAGGTCGCCGAGACCGCCGGACCCGACGACGTCATCGTGGTGCTGCTGCCCGACGGCGGCCGGGGCTACCTGGGCAAGATCTTCAACGACGAGTGGATGGCCGACTACGGTTTCCTCTCGGCCGAGACCGAGGAGGCCACGGCGGGCGACGTGCTCGCGAGCAAGGGGAGCGACCTCCCGCAGTTCGTCCACGCCCACCCGCACGAGACGGTCGGGACCGCGGTGGCCATCATGCGCGAGTACGGGGTGTCCCAGCTTCCGGTCATGAAGGAGGAACCGCCGGTCATGGCCGCCGAGGTCGTGGGGGCGATCGCCGAACGCGACGTCCTCGACGGCCTGTTCAAGGGCAGCGTCAACATCGACGACCCGGTCGAGAGCCACATGGGCCGTCCGTTGCCGATGGTCGGCTCCGGTGAGCCGGTGAGCCGCTGCGTGCAGGAGCTGGAGCGCTCCGGCGCGCTGGTCGTGTTGGTCGACGGCAAGCCCGCCGGCGTGCTCACCCGGCAGGACCTCCTGGCCCACCTCTCGCGCTGAGCGGAGTCCGCCCCCGGGATCGAGGGGCGGGGCGTCCCGGATAACGGGACGCCCCCGCAGCCGAGCCCACCGTGGGACGGGCCGGCCGGACACGCGGAACGGTCGTGGGAGCGGTGTCGTCGGGGTTTTCCGTCCGTCCGGACGGGAGCCCGGGCGGTTCCGTTCGTCCCCGTCCGGCGGGCCGGGACGTTCACCGACGCGGCACGCGCGGGCCCCCGGCCGGCCGGGCCGTGCTCCTGATCGTCCCTCATGGGGCCGCCACGGCGTCGTAGCGCCTTCGGGTCGGAAGCACGCTCGGTCGCGCAGGGACGGCCCGGCGCGGAGGCGAGGGGAGCGGGTGGCCAGGGACCGCGCCGCCCGGCCTTCGTCCCCTGGAACGGGCCAGCGTCGCGCTCGACGGGTCCGGCCCCGGCGAGACGAGGTGGGTCCGCGAGGACGTGGCGTGGAACCCGGCGTGGAACGGCCCCGAGCGCCGTGACATCCCGCCGCCACGGAGCCGGGTCCTTTCGTCGGACCATCCCGTTTCCCGGTGTTCCCCGTGGTCGCCCTCTTGGGGCAGGGGAGGGACGAGAAGCGTGAAGTGGACCCAATACGGTGTTCCTCGTCGTTACCCACTAGTAGACCTGGGGGTCAGGTGTCGAGGCTGCTCTCCTGGATAGTGCGCTCGACGTGGTCATGGGCTCGACGCAGGGCCGACATCCGGGCGGGGTCACGCGCGGCGCGCCGCTTCGCCTCCTACGGGCCGGGCACCTCCATCGCCTTCCCGCCGGCCACGATCTTCGGTGAACCCTGGATCGTGATCGGCGCGCACACCCTGATCGGCGCCGACATCACGCTCACCGCCGGTTTCGTACCCGGCCTGGATCTCGGTCCACGTCCGCTGCTGCGCATCGGTGACGGGTGCACGATCGGCCGTGGATCCCACGTGGTCGCGCACACGTCCATCGAGTTCGGCGACGACGTCTTCACCGGCCCGCACGTCTACATCACCGACCAGAACCACGTCTATGCCGACACCGAGACCCCTGTGGGACGGCAGTGGCCGGCCGATGATCCGGTCCGGATCGGATCGGGCAGCTGGATCGGAGCCAACGCGGTGATCCTGCCGGGGGTCAGGCTGGGCCGTAACTGCGTCGTCGCGGCGAGCTCGGTCGTCCGGCCGGGGGACTACCCCGACCACAGCGTCATCGCGGGTGTTCCCGGGCGGATCGTACGTCGCTACGATCCCGCGGCCGGCTGGATCCCCCCGTTGCGCCAGGCGCCCGTTCCCAGGACCGGGGTGGTGGGCGACGACAGGATCGTGGCCCCTGAGTCCTAGCGGGTGGCCGGTCGCGGATTCGCGCGATAACCGTGGGACACACGGCTACCCTGGGGCCCATGACGTTTGAGGGCTTTGAGACGCTGGCCATCCACGCAGGCCAGGAGGCCGACGCCGAAACCGGTGCGGTCGTGGTCCCCATCTACCAGACCAGCACCTACCGTCAGGACGGTGTGGGGGGCCTGCGCGGCGGCTACGAGTACACCCGTACCGGCAATCCCACCCGTACCGCGCTGGAGGAGTGCATCGCCGCGCTCGAGGGCGGCGCGCGCGGTCTGGCGTTCGCCTCGGGGATGGCGGCCGAGGACACGCTGCTGCGCACCATCGCCAAGCCCGGCGACCACGTGATCATCCCGGGTGACGCCTACGGCGGTACCTTCCGGCTCTTCTCCAAGGTGCTCCAGCGCTGGGGGGTCGAATGGGACGCGGTGGCGCAGTCCGACGTGGCGGCGGTACGGGCCGCCGTGCGACCCGAGACCGTCGCCATCTGGACCGAGACGCCGACGAACCCGCTGCTCAACATCTCCGACATCGCCGCACTGGCCGACGTGGCGCACGGAGCCGGGGCCCTGCTCGTCGTCGACAACACCTTCGCCTCGCCCTACCTCCAGCGACCGCTCGCGTTGGGCGCCGACGTCGTCGTGCACTCCACGACCAAGTACCTGGGCGGACACTCGGACGTCGTGGGCGGCGCGCTGGTGGCCGCCGACCCGGAACTGGGCGAGCGGCTGGCCTTCCACCAGAACACGATGGGCGCGGTGGCCGGTCCGTTCGACGCCTGGCTGACGTTGCGGGGCATCAAGACGCTGGCGGTGCGGATGGACCGTCACTGCGCGAACGCCGAGCGGATCGTCGCCGAGCTGGTGGGGCACCCCGCGGTGACGGAGGTCCTCTACCCGGGCCTGGCGGAACACCCCGGGCACAAGATCGCCGCGGAGCAGATGCGTGGTTTCGGGGGGATGGTCTCCTTCCGTCTGCGCGGGGGCGAGGAGGCCGCGCTGCGGGTCTGCGACCGCACCCGGGTGTTCACCCTGGCCGAATCGCTGGGCGGTGTCGAGTCGCTGATCGAGCATCCGGGGCGCATGACCCACGCCTCGACGGCGGGGTCGGCCCTGGAGGTCCCCAACGACCTGGTGCGGATCTCGGTGGGGATCGAGTCGGCCGACGACCTGACCGCCGACCTGCTTCAGGCCCTGGAGGGGTAGCGTCGCAGCCGGGCCGGCGTCCGGCGCGAGCCGGTCAGCTGGCCCGGCGCCGTCGCTCCAGGAAGTCGTGCACCACGTAGGAGCCCAGCCGCGCGGGATCGGGGCGCGCCACCTGTCCCCCGTTGCGGCGGGCGACCTCGTCCACGAACGCCCGCAGGCGGGGGTCGTCGGCGAGCAGGAACACGTTGAGGGCGGCGCCCCTGCGGGTCATCCGGTCCACCTCGGCCAGGGTGAGGTCGGTGGTGCGTGCCGACGGAGGCCAGGAGAAGGACGAGGAACCGTCACGCTCCAGGTGGGCGGTCGGCTCGCCGTCGGTGACGACGAGCACGATCGGGTCGAACTCGGGGTGCCGATCGAGATGGCGGCCCGCCAGCATCAGCGCGTGTTGCAGGTTCGTGCCCTGGACGGGTTCCCACTCCAGCTCGGCCAGTCCCGACGCGGGGAGCTCGCGGGCGTAGTCGCTGAAGCCGACGACCTGTACCGCGTCCTGCGGAAAGCGCGTGGTGACCAGCGAGTGCAGCGCCATGGCGGTCTGCTTCGCGGTCGACCACAGGTCGCGCAGCGCCATCGAGTAGGACAGGTCCACGAGCAGGCACACCGCCGCGGCGTTGCGGCGCTCGGTCTCGACCACCTCGAAGTCGTCCGGGCGTAGCCGTAGCCGTCCCGGGGGGTCGCCGGGGGCGTGTGGCCGTGTGGCCGCGTTGCGCAGGGTGTGCACGACGTCGAGAGGCTGCTCGTCACCGTAGCGCCAGGGCCGGGTGGCGCCCGTGGGTTCCCCGGCGGCTCCGGCTCCCGTGCTGTCGTGGTGTCCGCTGCGGGAGGTCGGAGCGGCGGAGAGGACCTCGCGCAGCGCGGTCTCGCCGAGTCGGCGCAGGGCCTTGGGGGTCAGCTGGAGCCGGGACCGGGAGCCGCGGAGATACCCCTGGTCGTGTAGCTCCCGTTCCAGTTCGCGCAGGCGTGCGAGGTCGTCGACCGCCGAGCGTCCCAGCGCGCGCCGCACGGCGTCCTCGTCGATGTCGTCGAGCCCGGCGCCGGCGTAGTCCTGGCCCAACGAGGTTTCGAGTTCGGCCAGGTCGGCGAGTTCCTCCAGGACGGTGGTGGCGTCGCCGATGCCCAGCGGATCGGTCCCGCGCGTGGGCTCACCGCCGGTCCAGGCGAGCTCGGGACGGCGTGCCTGGAGGGCCGCGGACAGGCGGCCCATCTCGTCCTCAAGCCCCGCCTCCTCGACGGTGTGGGCCATGAGGTCGTTCAGCTCGGCGCGTTGTCGGGGGGTGAGGGAGTCCAGCAGCCGTCGTGCCGCGGCGGCCCGGCGGGCCAGGGAGTCCACCAGTTCGGTGAGGTCGCGTGGCCGATCGGGGAACATGTCACCGAATTCAGCCATGAAGCGGTCGAAGTCGTCCTGGGTGTGCTCGCCTCGGTCATCGGCCTCCAACATGGCGTTGAGGGCCCCGACCATCGCGCGGACGCGACGCAGGTCCTCGGGCCGTCCCGACTCCAGGGCGCGTTTCATCCCGCGGAAGTGGGAGTCGAGGACCTCACCGCGCAGGAGACCGCGCAGCTCATCGAAGGTGGCGCGGGCCGCGGCGGAGCGCCACTCGTATCCGGCCAGGCGGCGCACTGCCGCAGCGGTGTCGGAGGGGAGCGCGTCGAGTTCGGACTCGCGCAACCGGGCGTCGTCGGAGGGATCGGGGAAGAGCTCGGCCCGTTCCTGGCCGACGGCGCGGTCCAGCAGGGAACGGACCTGGTCCAGGGTGCCGTCCAGACGGCCCGCGGCGCGCAGGGCGGCGCGTTGTTCGCGGACCCGGCGCAGCAGGTGGTCCAGGCCCGGCACGTCCCGGGTCCCGTGGCGCGCGAGATCGCGCAATGCCTGTGCCGGGCGTGTTCCGTTCATGACCGAACGGCCTAGTTCGTCCAGTGCCGCGCGCACGTCGTAGGGCGGCGCCAGCGGATCGGGTCCGTCGTGGTACTCGCCGTAGCGGAACCGGCTCATCGGCTGCTCCCCGAGCATGGTGGGTGGATGTGCGGAGGCCGGGCGGCGTCCTCACCACGATCCTCGCCTCCGCCGGCCCCGCCCGCCAGCCGTGCCCCCCTTCCTGTGGACAAGCGATCCGGCGTGCCGTCTCAGAATCGGTAGACCGAGCGGTCTGCGAGGTCGTCCTTTGACAATCGGCGGTTCAGGTAGAGCCCCTCTAGCGCGAACTCCAGCGCGGCCGCCGCGTACCCCGGGGTCTCGCCCGGCCCCTCGTCCTCGGGCGCGACCCGGGCGACCAGCTCGGCCAGTCCCGGCAACGGTCCCACCCGCCGCAGCAGCTCCGCCGCGGTGACCGACTCGCCCGACTCGACCGTGCCCCCCTCGGCGAACCGCTCCAGCAGTGGACCCAGGTCCACACCGCCCAGCACGTGCCGGAACGTCTCGGCCGTCGCGCGACGCAGCAGATGGGTCAGCACCTCCGACTCGCGTCCCTCCTCGCCGACCTCGAACTCGACCTTGCCGCGCAGCGTCTCGACGACGGGGGCCAGGTCGCACACCCGGGCCATGGCGGGCTCCTCGCCCCACAAGGCGGCGCGGCGGGCGGCCGACGCGGCGACCGTCTCGACCGCGGCGATGGCGAAGCGGGCGGACACCCCCGAACGGGCGTCCACCGCGGACGACGCCCGGACCAGGCGGGTGAACCGGGCGACGATCTCCACCAGATGGCGGGGGACGGCCGGACCGCGCGAGGGGAGGTCGGCCTCTTGGAGGAGGAGCCCGACCTCGTCGTCGAGCGAGAGCGGATAGTGGGTGCGGATCTCCGCCCCGAAACGGTCCTTCAACGGGGTGATGATCCGGCCGCGGTTGGTGTAGTCCTCGGGGTTGGCGCTGGCCACCACCAGCACGTCCAGGGGGAGGCGCAGGGTGTAGCCACGGATCTGGACGTCGCGTTCCTCCAGCACGTTGAGCAGCGCCACCTGGATGCGCGCGGCGAGGTCGGGCAGCTCGTTGACACAGAAGACGCCCCGGTTGGCGCGCGGGATCAGCCCGTAGTGGACGGTCTCGGGGTCGCCCAGGCTGCGTCCCTCGGCGAGCCGGACCGGGTCGACGTCGCCGATGAGGTCCCCGACGCTGGTGTCGGGGGTGGCGAGCTTCTCGCCGTAGCGCTCGTCGCGGTGCCGCCAGGCCACCGGCAGGTCGTCGCCGAGCTCGGCGGCCATTCCGCGGCAACGGGCGCAGACCGGCGCGTGGGGCGAGTCGTTGATCGGGCAGCCCGCGACGACCGGGCTCCACTCGTCGAGCAGGCCGGCGATCGTCCGGATCAGCCGTGTCTTCCCCTGCCCCCGCTCTCCCAGCAGCACGACGTCGTGGCCGGCGATCAGGGCCCGTTCGAGATGGGGCAGCACGGTGGAGTCGAACCCCACGATGCCGGGGAACCGGTCGACCCCCGCGCGCATACGTTCCAGGAGGTTCTCGCGGATCTCGGCCCGGACCGTGCGGTGGGCGTGCCCACGGGCGCGCAGCGCGCCGAGGGTGGTGGGGCGGGGAGCGGATTCCCGTGTGGCGGCGGACATGGGGACGAGTCTATGCAGACGCGGGGGACAGGCCGGTGACGCGCGCCACCACGGGGTAGTGGGCAGGAGAAGGGAACAAGATCGTCCACGCGGAGGTTTCACCGAAGCGGCTCGGGAGCATGGACCCGGGTGTGCGCGGCACGGACGGACGTGAGGGGGCTGCCGGTGGCCAGGTTCGGCGATGCTCTGGCGACGGGGGCCGACCTCGTGAGCGCGGCCGAGCGCGCGGTGCGCGGGGCGCTCGCCCCGCTCGATGGCGCGGCCGACCTCGTGTGCGTGTTCGTCTCCGGTGCCGACCCCGAGGAGGTGGAGCTGGCGGCCGAGCGCGCCATGGCGCTGGCCGGCGAGGCCACCACGATCGGGTGCAGTTCGACCGGCGTGATCGGCGGCGGCCGTGGTGTCGAGGGCGAGGGGGCCGTCAGCGTCTGGGCGGCGATGCTGCCCGGGGTCGCGATCACCCCGTTCCGGCTCGACACCATCCCCGAAGGCGACCACTTGGCGGTGGTCGGCATGGTCGAGCCGGGCCCCGAGGACCGGGTCGCCCTGCTCCTGGCCGATCCCTACGAGTTCCCGGCGCACTCGTTCGTGCGCCGTTCGACGGCCGTGCTGGGCGGACTGCCGATCGTCGGTGGGCTCGCTGATGGGCTTCGCGGCCGGGAGTCGGTCCGGCTGTTCGCCGACGGGCACACCGTCGACAACGGCGCGGTCGGCCTCCTCCTGGGCGGGGAGGGGGTCGTGGGCACCACCGTCAGCCAGGGGTGCCGCCCCATCGGGCCGTCCATGGTGGTGACGGCGGCCGAGGGGAACACCGTGCTGGAACTCGCGGGCACCCCCGCCTACCGCAAACTGGAGCAGATCGTCAACGCGCTGCCACCGGAGGAACAGGACCTGCTGACGCAGGGGCTGCACATCGGCATCGCGATGGACGAGTACGCCGACCAGCACGAACAGGGAGACTTCTTGATCCGCGCCCTGATCGGCGCCGATCCGGAATCCGGGGCGCTGACGATCGGGGACGTGGCCGAGGTGGGGCAGACCGTCCGCTTCCAGGTCCGGGACCATGACACCGCAGAGGACGACCTCCTGCAACGGCTGCGCTCCTTCGGGGAGGACACCGGCGGCCGTACCCGGGCGGCCCTGTTGTTCTCGTGCAACGGCCGGGGGGCCGCGATGTTCTCCTCGGCCGACCACGACGTGCGCTGTGTCCGTCAGACCCTCGGCATCGAGGCGGTGACCGGGTTCTTCGCCGCGGGCGAGATCGGTCCCGTGGCCGGACGCAACCACCTGCACGGGCTCACGGCCTGCCTGCTCGCCTTCGAGAGCTGACCTCTCCGCAAGCTTTACCGATGAGGGCCGGGCTCCCCGGCGCGCCGTCTTCGTCGCCGAGCGTTGCTGCATGCTTACTGTTCGTGGTCGAACGCGCTCGTGGGATGGAGGAAGTGGTGCACGCCTGGAGGAGATGGGGGGCCGTCGCCCTGCTGGGGACGCTCGTGCTCGCGACGACGCCGAGCCCCCACCGGGGCGCCGCCGTGGCGGCGACGTGGCCCGACCGCGACGCCGGATGGTTCACCGAGGACCTGGCCGCGGCCGAACGGGTCGGCGCCCTGTTGGACGAGAACGGACTGGGCGTCGAGAACGCCGAGCGCGCGCCGATGGGGGCCTCGCTACGCGACGCCCGCGCCGCCGCTCCGGCCGCGCTCGCCACGTTCCCGGCGCGCGCCCTGGGGTACCGGACCGGGGCCGCCGAGATCGCGGTCGAGTCGACGGCCAGCGGACACGACCTCCTCGTGGAGGTACGGGGCAGGCGCGCCGACGGGCACTGGACCGAGTGGCGTGGTGCGCCGTCGCCGACGGGGGGTCGGTCCCGTCGGGTCGTGTTGCCCGTGCCGGTCGACCAGCTCCAGGTGCGCATCGGACTGGGTCCCTCGGCGGCGCGTGAGGACGCGAGGGTGAGCGCGGTACGGCTGCGTCCGCGCGTCGGGGCCGCCGAACGGCGCGCGCTGCCGGCCGAGCCCTTCTCCGCCCGGCTGTACGCCACCCGGATCGGCCGGGAGGGAGAGGTCACCGCCAACGGCCACGAGATCCGGGTCGCGGACCGCTTCGCCGCTCTACCGTCGCGCCGTCCCCTGGCCGCACGCGACGGTGGCGAGTACGTGGTGCGAGTGTGCGGTGAGCAACGCTGCGCCTACGTCCCGGTGTGGGACGTGGGGCCGTGGAACGTCAAGGACGACCACTGGAACGCGCGCCGGGAGATGTGGACCGACCTGCCAAGGGGTAAACCGCAGGCCCAGGCCGCCTACGAGGAGAGCTACAACGGGGGCGTCGACGGGTTCGCGCGCGACGTGCTGGACCCGGCCGGCATCGACCTCGCCGACGGGACGTTCCAGGAGGTGCTCGGAGCCGAACGGGGCGGATGGGTCGACGTCGACTACCTGTGGACCGGCCGCATCAGCCATCCGGTCCATCTCAGCGCCGAGAACGGCGGAACGGTCGAGCTGCGCTCCCAGCCCCGGAGCGGGGCCCGCCAGGTCGGCAGCGCGGCCTCGGGAGTGGTGGTGGACGTGGCCTGCCGGGTCCACGGGGACGAGGTGAGCGGTCCCCGCGGCACCGAGGACGAGTGGTACCGCCTCGCCGCGGGGGAGTACGTGCCCGCCGTCTTCGCCGAGGAGGACGCCGACGTCGAGGTGTGCGGCACGGCGGGGGAGACGACGGTTCCCGATGAGGCACCGCCCCACCACGCCCCCCTGGCGCCCGCCGGATCAGTAGCGGACGACGAGGGTGCGCGTCGCCCGATCGTGCAGTGACCGGCCCAGGCCGTCGAACCCCGCCCAGACGCAGTCGACGAGCGTGAAGACGTGTCCCAGGCAGGGCACCGACTGGGGCAGTCCGAACAGGGCGGCGCGGCCCAGGGTGCGCCACTGGCCCGGCCGCCCGGCGTCCTCGGCCCGGACCACCCGGATGCGCAGCAGGGCCTTGCCCGGGGTCATCCCCCAGCCGGCGTGGAACAGCCAGTCGTACAGCAGGGTCAGCGGCCCCCAACCGAACAGGAACAGCAGGGTCCAGGCGTCGACGAAGGCGACGGGGAAGGGTTCGTCCGGCGGGGTGGTCATGGCCAGGAGCATGACCACTCCGAGGAAGAAGAGGAGGGCGAGGACGGCTATCAGCACGTAGTCGACGATCCTGGCCATCAGGCGCGCGCCGAAACCCGCAGGACGCAGACCGGGAGCACCGCTGTAGCCCCCGAGGGCGGAGGAGGGTCCGGGATTCCAAGAAGGGGAGGAGTGCACTCTGGAATTATCGTCGCTTCGGACGGGGCGGGAGACGGTGAAAAGTGCCCCAACGCGGAAGGGGTGGCCCGTGGCCACCCCTTCCGCGTTGACGCTTCAGGGGTTATGCCCCGCCGTAGGGGACGGCGTCGAGAATCTCGACCGTCAGGTTGCGACCGTTGGGGAGGGTGTAGGTGGCCTTCTCGCCGACCTTCTTGCCGTTGATGGCGCTCCCCAGTGGCGACTTCGGCGAATAGACGTCGATCGGCGCGCCACTCTCCTCGCGGGAGGCGAGCAGGAAGGTGACCTCTTCGTCGTCACCCTCGAACTTGATGGTCACGGTCATACCGGGGCCGACAACGCCGGCGCTGCGCGGAGCCTCGCCGACGCGCGCGTTACTCAGGATGCTCTGGAGCTGGATGATGCGGGCCTCGATCTTGCCCTGCTCCTCCTTGGCGGCGTGGTAGCCGCCGTTCTCCTTCAGGTCGCCCTCTTCCCGAGCGGCTTCGATCCGGTCGGCGATCTCGATGCGACCAGGCCCCGACAGGTGCTCCAGCTCCGCTGTGAGCCGGTCGTACGCCTCCTGGGTGAGCCAGGTGACGTTGTCATCTCGGGTCTCGGTCACGGGAACTCCCTTGGTGCGTCTAGTGACCGCGTTACCTCATGAACGCGGCTGAACTTACGAGATTAGCACCGAGCCCCCTGGAAACCAGGGGCATGAAACCCTGCTCCCCAGGCCATGCGCCTCCCGGGTTTGCGGAGGTGACAGGCTGGGCAAGAGAATCTTTTCCCCTGGCGTCCGGACGGCCGGAGAGGCCGCTCGGGTCACTCCCCGGAAGCCTCCGCCGGCTCCTGTTCCCGGCAGGAGGCCACCTGAATCGAGGTGGCCTCGCGGACCGTCTCGACGGTCGCCCTGACGTCACGCAGTCCCGCCTCGACGGCCACCTCGGTCTGCCCCACCTGGACGTGCTGGGCGTCGGTGGCGGTGATGAGGCACAGGGTGGGGTTCCGGGCGTTGACCTGGAAGGTGATACTCGCCTCGGTCGCGGAGTCGACCTTCCAGGCGATCGTCTGGTAGTGCGCCTGGTTGAGGGTGCCGCTGTAGCCCAGCAACGCTGTTCCCCAACCGACGGTGAAGATCGCGGCAGCCAGGACGGCCAGGACGAAGAAGACCGGCCGGTTGCCCAGACGGCGTCGGGGTGCGGGAGCCGGCCCGTCGGCGTCGGATGCGTGGTCAGAGGGCTTCGGCTGCATACGGGAATCTCCGAACGTGGGGTCTACGTTGTCTAAGATAGCTCCGGTCCAGCAGGCTCCCGCTCCACCCCCACTTGGACGGGACCGGCGCGTCTTCCGCGCGGTTCCCGGAGCGGTCGACGTCGGCTTTCGCTATCCACCCAAGGGGATGTCCGTTGTCTGAGCGCTTGCGGCTGATGGCCGTTCACGCCCACCCCGACGATGAGTCCAGCAAAGGCGCGGCCACCATGGTCCGCTACGTCAACGAGGGTGCCGACGTACTGGTCGTCACACTCACCGGTGGGGAACGTGGCTCCATCCTCAACCCCGCGATGGACCGGCCCGAGATTCGCGAGAACATCGGCGAGGTCCGTCGTAAGGAGATGGAGCAGGCCCGTCAGATTCTTGGCGTCCGCCAGGAGTTCTCCGGGTTCATCGACTCGGGGTTGCCCGAGGGCGACCCCCTGCCCCCGTTGCCCGAGGGGTGCTTTGCCGTGCAGCCGTTGGAGGTGGCGGCCGAACCCCTGGTCCGTTCGGTCCGCGAGTTCCGCCCGCACGTGATCATCACCTACGACGAGCAGGGTGGCTATCCTCACCCCGACCACATCATGTGTCACAAGGTCTCGGTCGAGGCGTTCGAGGCCGCGGGCGACCCCGATCGCTATCCCGGTACGGGCAAGCCGTGGCAGCCGCTGAAGCTCTACTACCACGTCTCGTTCCCGCGCCAAAGGTTCGAGCGCATCGCCGAGATCATGGCCGAGCGCGGTCTGACCAATCCGTTCGCCGAGTGGATCGAGCGGATGAAGGACCGGAACTTCCCCCAGTGGGAGATCACCACCCAGGTCGAGTGCGGCGAGCACTTCGAGACACGCGACCGTGCGCTCATCGCCCACGCGACCCAGATCGACCCGAACGGCTTCTGGTTCGCGGTCCCGCTCGACATCCAGCGCGAGGCGTGGCCCTATGAGGACTACCACTTGGCGCGCTCGCTGGTCGACACCGAACTTCCCGAGGACGACCTCTTCGCAGGGGTCCGGGAGACGGTGAGAACATGATGGACATGAACGCCGCACCACTGTATCTGGCCAGCCTCTCGGCGGACTTCAAGGCCGACATCACGCCGGGTGTCCTCGGTTTCATCGTCATCGCGGGGATCGCCACCGCGCTGTACTTCCTGATGAAGAGCATGCGCCGGCACCTGTCGGTGACGAGGTCGGGGACCTTCCTGGCCGCGGGGGACAAGCACGAGGACTGAGCCGGAGCGGCCACCGCCAGGGGCGGGGCCACCGGTCGTGGGCGAGGGGCCGTTCGGCGCGTTGGCGCCGAACGGCCCCTCGCCGTCTCCCATCCCGCGCGCGGAGGGGGCGACTTGACGGGCAACGGGCCCGCGGGGCAGGATGGGCCCATCAAACAAGACGAGACGTCTCGTCTCGGAAAGGAGGGGGAATGACCCCGACCGGACAGCGGTCCCGAACCGCCGAACGCACCTGGTTCGTCACGGGTGCCTCGCGCGGGTTGGGCCGCGCGTTCGTCGAGGCCGCCCTGGAGGCGGGGGAGCGCATCATCGGCGTCGCGCGCGACGTCACCCCCCTCGACGACCTGCGCGCCCGCTTCCCGGAACGGCTGCACGCCTTCCCCCTCGACGTCACCGACCGCGACGAGGTCCTGGCGGGCGTCCAGCGGGCCTTCGACGTCTACGGCCGCCTGGACGTCGTGGTCAACAACGCCGGCCAGATGCTCTACGGGATGCTGGAGGAGGTCACCGAGGAGCAGGCGAGAAGGCACATGGACGTCAACTTCTTCGGCCCGCTGTGGGTGTGCCAGGCCGTCGTACCGCTCATGCGGGAGCAGGGATCAGGACACATCGTCCAGGTGGCCACCGTGGGCTCATTCGGCGGTTTCTCCTGCGTGGGGATGTACTCCGCGGGCAAGACCGCGCTGGACTCCATCAGCGAGGCCCTCGCCCTGGAGGTCGAGGAGTTCGGGATCAAGGTGACCGTTCTACAGCCCACCTCCTACGACACCGAGCTCTTCACCAGGGGCACCACCGCCACCGAGGAGCATCCGGCCTACGCCGGGCTACGCGCCCGCCTCACGCAGATGTGGAGCGGCGTGCAGGACCCGCCGCCGGCCAAAGCCGCCCCGGTACTCATGGAACTCCTCGACCTGGAGAAGCCGCCGCGGAGGCTGGCCGTCGGCGGCTACTCCCACGAGCTCGCGGCCCAGGCCGAGGACGCGCGCCGGGCGGAGGCCGAAGCGTGGAAGGAGCTGAGCCGCAAGGGCGACTAGGCCGCGCGACGGCCCCGCCCCGGCCGGAGGGGGCGGAACTCAGCGATAGGTGCAGACCTCGATCAGGTTGTGGTCGGGATCCCGGAAGTAGACGCTGAGGATCGGGCCGGTCGCCCCGGGCTGCTCGCCCGGCCCCTCCTCGATGGGAACACCGTGCGCGGCGAGCTCCTCGATCACCTGCTCCAGGGGTTCGACCGCGACCAGGCACAGGTCGGCGCTGCCGGGGAGCGGTCGGGCGGCCTTCGGCTCGAACTCGCGTCCGGCCTGGTGCAGGTTGATCTTGCTGCGACCGAAGGCGAGCGCGGTGCGCCCCTCGCCGAACCTCACCACCCTCATGCCGAGCACCGAGCTGTAGAAGTCCACCGTCGTCTCGATGTCGGCGACGGTCAACACCAAATGGTCCAACCGGTCGATGCGCATGGCCCCACCCTAGGAACCGCTCCTCCCCCCGTCCCTCTCCCCACGGACAGAACACCCATCCCTTGACACCGCGACCGGCCGTGTGTCGCCGACGCGCCGTGGGGCAGAGTGGGGACATGCCGAACCGTCTCGCCGACGCCACCAGCCCCTATCTGCTCCAACACGCCGACAACCCCGTCGACTGGTATCCGTGGGGGGAGGAGGCGTTCGCCGAGGCCCGGAGCCGCGACGTGCCCGTCCTGCTCTCGGTCGGCTACGCGGCCTGCCACTGGTGCCATGTCATGGCGCACGAGTCCTTCGAGGACCCGCGTACCGCGGAGATGATGAACGCCGGCTTCGTCAACATCAAGGTGGACCGCGAGGAACGCCCCGACATCGACGCGGTCTACATGGAGGCCACCCAGGCGATGACGGGCCAGGGCGGCTGGCCCATGACGGTCTTCCTCACCGCCGAGGGCGCCCCCTTCTACTGCGGGACCTACTTCCCGCGCGAACACTTCCAGCGGCTGCTGTTCAGCGTCTCCCAGGCCTGGCGGGAGGACCGGGAGGGGGTCGTCGGACAGGGCCAGCGCGTGGTGGACGCGCTCAGCGCCCCCCGGATCCTGCCCGGAGCCCAGCCGCCCGACGCGGCGGTACTCGACGCCGCCGTGCGCGGACTGGAGGACACCTACGACCGTTCCGGCGGCGGTTACGGCGGCGCGCCGAAGTTCCCGCCCTCCATGCTGCTGGAGTTCCTGCTGCGCCACCACGCGCGTACCGGCGACCCCGCACACCTCAACGGGGAGGCGGCGCAGACGCGCGGCACCGCGCTGGAGATGGCCGTCCACACCGCGCACGCCATGGCCCGAGGCGGCATCTACGACCAGCTCGGCGGCGGATTCGCGCGTTACTCCGTGGACGCCGGGTGGGTGGTGCCCCACTTCGAGAAGATGCTCTACGACAACGCGCTGCTGCTGCGCGCCTACACCCATCTGTGGCGTTCCACCGGGGACGCCCTCGCCCGCCGGGTGGCCCTGGAGACCGCGGACTGGATGGTCGCCGACCTGCTCACCCCCGAAGGGGGGTTCGCCTCCGCCCTGGACGCCGACAGCGAGGGGGAGGAGGGACGCTACTACGTCTGGACCCCTAACCAGCTGCGCACCGTCCTGGGAGACGAGGACGGGGCCTGGGCGGCGCGGCTGTTCGGCGTCACCGACGGGGGGACCTTCGAACGCGGCACCTCGGTGCTGCGGCTCCCGACCGACCCGGACGACCCCGACCGCTACGCCCGGATCCGCGACGCGCTTCTTCGCGCGCGGGCCGAGCGGGTGCCCCCGGCCCGAGACGACAAGATCGTGGCGGCCTGGAACGGCCTGGCGGTCGCCGCCCTGGCCGAGACCGGCGCGCTGCTGGACCGCCCCGACCTGATCGACCGGGCGCGTGACGCCGCCCGGTTGCTCACCGACCTCCACGTCACCGGCGACCGTCTGGGCCGGACCTCGCGGGCCGGGACACTCGGCCCGAGCGCGGGGGTGCTCGAGGACTACGCCGACGTCGCCGAAGGACTGCTCACCCTCCACGCCGTCACCGGGGAGGCGCGGTGGGTGCACGTGGCGGGACGGCTGCTCGACACCGTCCTGGAGCGCTTCTCCGACGGTCGCGGGGGCTTCTACGACACCGCCGACGACGCCGAAGGACTGTTCAACCGGCCGCAGGACCCCACGGACAACGCCGCCCCCTCGGGGTGGACGGCCGCGGCCGGGGCCCTGCTGTCCTATGCGGCGCTCACCGGTTCGACGCGACACCGCGAGGCAGCCGAGAGGGCGCTGGCAACGGTGACGCTCCTCGCGGAGAAGGCCCCCCGTTTCGCCGGGTGGGGGCTGGCGGTCGCCGAGGCCCGGCTGGCCGGCCCGCTGGAGATCGCGGTCGTCGGCCCCGCCGGCGACCCCGACACCGAGGCGCTGCACCGCGCCGCGCTGATGGCGACCTCGCCGGGCGCCGTGGTCAGCCGCGGCGACGGCGCCGACGACGGCGGGATCGGCCTGCTGCGCGGACGTCCGCTCGTCGAGGGCCGGCCGACCGCCTACGTCTGCCGGGGATTCACCTGCCGCCTGCCGGTCACCACCGTGGGGGAGCTCGTCGCGCAACTGGCCGCCGACGGGGGCTGAGCCCCCACCCGTTCTCGCGCGCTCGACTCTTCCGAGATGATCTTGGGGACGGCCCCGCCTCCACGGCGACATCGGGCCGTCCCAAGATCGATGTGGACCGGCCCTCTCCCGGCTGGGGCGTGACAGGGTGTCCGCCGCGTGAACCCCCGGGTGGGGGTCGCGCGTGTAATACCCAACCAACCGTTCCCAGTGGGGAGTTGTCAGTCGTGCGGAACACAGACGCGGGAGGAGCGGTCGTCCCCGAGGCGCGCCGTCCCAGCCCTACGATCACCGACTCCGTCGAAGAACTCGCGCGCAGGGCGAGGGACGGGGACAAGACGGCGCTGGAGGAGCTGCTGCGGCGCGTCCAGCCCGAGGTGCTGCGCCGTTGCGCGCGTTTCCTGCCCTACCGGCAGGACGCCGAGGTGGCCTGCCAAGACGCCCTGGCGCGGGTCGCCGCGGGCATTACCGGTTTCACCGGTGATTCGCTGTTCACCACGTGGCTGTATACGGTGGTGTCGAACTCGGCGCGGCAGACCTACAGGTCGATGAAACGGAGATCGGCGGAGCCGACCACCGGAGCCGAGCCCATCCCACGTCAACGTGATCCCCGGACCACCAGTGTCGTCGCGGGCTCGCGCATCGATCTGCTGGAGGCGCTGGACCGTCTGGAACGCGACCGTCCGCACCTGGTCGTCCCCCTGGTCCTGCGGGACCTGTTCCAGATGGACTACGGGGAGATCGCCGAGGAGCTCGACCTCGCGCTGGGCACGGTGAAGTTGCGCATCCACGAAGGGCGCAAGCACGTGCGCAGGTCGCTCAGCGCGGCCTGATCCCCGATCGTCACCGCGGTCGGGTCAGGCGACGGCGTGAGGGGGGTCCGCGCCGGGGACCGGAACGATCATGCGCTGTCGGAGCAGCGGGAAAGGTGCTAGTCATGGGGCTGCGTGATCCCCTCTACTGGCTGTACGAGCGGCGACTGGAACGCAAGCTCCAGTCCTGCCAGACCCCCCGGCACGTGGGGGTCATCCTCGATGGCAACCGGCGTTGGGCCAAGACGAGCGGACTGGCCAACGTCAACAAGGGGCACCAGGCCGGCGCGGACAAGATCTTCGAGCTGCTGGGCTGGTGCAACGAGGTCGGCGTCCAGGTCGTCACGCTCTGGCTGCTGTCCACCGACAACCTGTCCCGGGCGCGCGAGGAGCTCGACCCCCTCCTGCGGATCATCGAGGACACCGTCCGCCGTCTCCAGCGCGAGGGGTGGCACGTCAACCCCATGGGCGCGCTCGACCTCCTGCCGGGAGAGACCGCTGCTGTCCTGAAAGAGGCTGGATCGGCCACATCCGGCTATCCCGGTCTGATTGTGAACGTCGCCGTGGGGTATGGAGGACGGCGTGAGATCGCTGATGCGGTGCGGTCGCTCCTCCTCGCGGAGGCGGCGAAGGGCACCGGCATCGAGGAGCTCGCCGAGCGCCTCGATTCCGAGCACATCGCTGAGCATCTCTATACCCGCGGCCAGCCCGACCCGGATCTCCTCATCCGGACCTCGGGGGAGCAGCGCCTCTCCGGCTTCCTGCTCTGGCAGAGCGCCCACTCGGAGTTCTACTTCTGCGAGGTCTTCTGGCCGGCGTTTCGCAAGGTGGACTTCTTGCGCGCGCTCCGCTCCTACGGCGTGCGGCACCGACGCTTCGGCACGTGACCCCGGCGGCTTCCCGTTCTCTCCTGTCCCCGACCAGGGAACCGTCACGGTAACCCGGTGTTCACACGCCGGGAATTCCACGGGTCTTGCTCTTTTGCGCGCGCCGGGTAGCGTCGGTACCAGCGGACGGTGCGCATCCGTCCGTTCGGGAGGCCCCGACTCATTGACGGTCCTGGACACAGGAACCCAACGTGACAAGGGCCGGTCCCGGCCCTTTCGGGGCTGGACCCGGTCCTTGGAATCCCGTGAGTCTAGGGTGCCCTTGAGGCGCCCAAGGGGAGAACGCGTGGCTAGTTCCTCGTCCCACCGCCGCGACCTTCCGTCCGCTGTTCCCTCCGGCGAGGCAGGCGAACGGCGGACCTACGTGCTCGACACCAGCGTCCTGTTGGCCGACCCGATGTCGATCACTCGGTTCGCCGAGCACGACGTCGTCCTGCCGATCGTGGTCGTCACCGAGCTCGAGAGCAAGCGGCACCACCCCGAACTCGGTTACTTCGCCCGCGAGGCGTTGCGCCGACTGGACGATCTGAGGGTGGCCCACGGCTCCCTGGACGTCCCGGTACCGGTCAACGACCAGGGTGGGACCCTCCGTGTCGAGCTCAACCACAGCGATCCCAACGTCCTGCCGGCCGGATTCCGGCTCGGCGACAACGACACCCGGATCCTGACGGTCGCCGGCAACCTCGGGGCCGAGGGGCACGATGTCGTCCTCGTCAGCAAGGACCTGCCACTGCGGATCAAGGCGTCCTCGATCGGGCTCGCCGCCGATGAGTACCGCGCCGAGCTGGCGATCGAGCACGGCTGGACCGGCATGGCCGAGCTGGAGGTGCCCGCTCACGAGATCCAGGAACTCTTCGAGGACGGCACGGCCGAGATCGAGGCCGCGCGTGAGCTGCCCTGCCACACCGGTCTGGTGCTGGTGTCGGAGCGAGGCAAGGCCCTCGGCCGGGTCCTGCCGGACAAGTCGGTCAAGGTGGTGCGGGGCGATCGCGAGGTCTTCGGGCTGCACGGCCGCAGCGCCGAACAGCGCATCGCGCTGGACCTGCTCACCGATCCGGAGGTGGGCATCGTCTCGCTCGGCGGCCGGGCGGGCACCGGAAAGTCGGCGTTGGCGCTGTGCGCCGGCCTGGACGCGGTCCTGGAACGCCGCCTGCACCGCAAGGTCGTCGTGTTCCGGCCGCTGTACGCCGTCGGCGGCCAGGACCTCGGCTACCTCCCGGGCAGCGAGTACGAGAAGATGACCCCCTGGTCGCAGGCGGTCCACGACACGCTCTCGGCGCTGACCACCCAGGACGTCATCGACGAGGTCGTCGACCGGGGGATGCTGGAGGTACTGCCGCTGACCCACATCCGCGGGCGCTCCCTGCACGACTCGTTCGTCATCGTCGACGAGGCGCAGTCCCTGGAACGGGGCGTGCTGCTGACGGTGCTCTCCCGGCTCGGTGAGAACTCCCGCGTGGTGTTGACCCACGACGTCGCCCAGAGGGACAACCTGCGGGTGGGCCGCTACGACGGTGTGGTCGCGGTGATCGAGAAGCTCAAGGGGCACCCGCTGTTCGCCCACGTCACCTTGACCAGGTCCGAGCGGTCGCCGATCGCGGCACTGGTCACGGAGATGCTGGAGGGCTGATCGGGCGAGCCGTCCGGCTCCACGCGCGGGGCCGGACGGCTGTTCACGCGGCATTCGAGCGGAATTGGGGTCCGCGATGCGGGCCCCCGATACAACCTCTAGGCGTCCGTCTCCGAGCCGGAGGAGCGCCTGATGTCCCCTCACCCCCTGTCCCGACGAACCCTGCTGCGTGCCGGAGCGGTGGGGGCGGGAGCCGTGGCCCTCTCCGGCGCCGCGCCCGCCTTCGCCCAGGGACGTAACCGCCCGGTCCTCACCCACGGCATCCAGATCGGCGACCCGCGCACCGACGGCGCCGTCGTGTGGACCCGCGCCGACCGGGCCGCGCGGATGGTCGTCGAGGTGTCGACCCGCCCCGACTTCAAGAACGCCCGCACCGTCCGCGGACCCCAGCTCACCCCCGGCAGCGACGGCACCGGCCGGATCCGGCTGACCGGTATGAAGCCCGGAACCCGCGTCCACCTGCGCGTACACGCCGAAACGGAGCGGACGCGCAGTGAGGTCGTCGAGGGATCCTTCCGCACGCCCGGCGGCGAGGACGAGCCCATCCGCTTCGTGTGGGGCGGTGACGTGGCCGGACAGGGCTGGGGCATCAACCCCGACTTCGGCGGGATGAGGATCTTCCGCGCGATGGCCGAGCGCGACCCCGACTTCTTCCTGCACAGCGGGGACACCTGCTACGCCGACGGCCCCATAGCCGAGCGCGTCGAACTCCCCGACGGGCGGGTGTGGCGCAACGTGGTGTCCGAGGCCAAGTCCAAGGTCGCCGAGACGCTCGCCGAGTTCCGCGGGCAGTACGCCTACAACCTGTCCGACGAGGCGCTGCGCGCGTTCTCCGCGAGGGTGCCGCAGATCGTCCAGTGGGACGACCACGAGGTCACCAACAACTGGTACCCCGGCGAGATCCTGCCCGAGGGGGTCTACACCGAACGCGACGTCGACACCCTGGCGCGGCGGGCGCACCGGGCGTTCCACGAATGGCAGCCGATCATCGCCCGGGAGGCGGTCGACGGCCGGATCTACCGCAAGATCTCCTATGGCCCGCACCTGGACGTGTTCGTCATCGACATGAGGACCTACCGGGACGCCAACTCCGGCGGCTCGCTGCCCTACGAGCGGGTCCTCGGCGACACCCAGGCCCGCTGGTTGCTGGAGCAGGTCTCCGCCTCCACGGCCACCTGGAAGGTCATCGCCTCGGACATGCCGGTCGGCGTGGTCATCCCCGACGGGGAGGCGATCGAGGGCGTCGCCAACGACCTGCCGGGACAGGCGCTGGGGCGCGAGGCGGAGATCCAGTGGCTGCTGCACCACCTGCACCGCCGGGGGGTCACCGACGTGGTCTGGCTGACCGCCGACGTCCACTACACCGCGGCCCACCACTACTCGCCCGACCGGGCGACCACCCACCTGGACTTCTCTCCGTTCTGGGAGTTCGTGTCGGGTCCCCTGCACGCAGGGGCCTTCGGCCCCAACCGGCTCGACCCGACCTTCGGGCCGCGCGAGGTGTTCGTCAACGCGCCGCCGCGGGCCAACGCCTCGCCCATGGAGGGATTCCAGCACTTCGGGGAGGTCGAGATCGACCCGCGCAGCAGGGAGTTCACCGTCCACCTGCGCGACATCGACGGCCGGTCCCTGTGGACGAGGACACTGCGCCCCGAGAAGTAGGGCCGGGTCGGCCCCGGTCCGCGCTCCGCGGACCGGGGCCCTTCCGTTTGCTCCGGTCCGAACCGGTCAGGGGAGGGCCGTGAGTCCGGCGGAGGGGAGGACGCGATGAGCACCACGGTGGCGATCGCCCGGCATGGCCGCACGCCCTGGCACGCCGACCACCGTTATGTCGGGTCGAGTGACATCCCCATCGACGAGGTCGGCCGTAGACAGGCGCGTGAGCTGGCCGGCTGGGCGCGGGAGTTCGCGCCGTCCGCCCTGTTCTGTTCGCCGCTGAGGCGCACCCGGCAGACGATGGAGCCGGTCGTGGCGGCGGTCGGTGTCGAGGCGACCGTGGACCCGCGGCTACGCGAGGTCGACTTCGGGATCGGGGAGGGGCGCACCCTCGACGAGGTGGACGAGGAGGTGGCGCGCCGGTTCCGGGCCGATCCGGTCACCGACCACTTTCCCGGCGGGGAGGACCCGCGTGAGGCCGCCGAGCGCGCGGTGGAGTGGGTCGTGGAGGTGGGCCGGGGCCACGAGGGACGTCGCGTGCTCGCGGTCGCCCACGGGACGCTGATCCGCCTGGTGCTCTGTTCGGCCCTGGGCATCCCGCTGAAGGAGTACCGTCGCGCGATGCCCGCGGTCCGCTCGGTCGGCCTGACCCTGTTGCGGGTCGACGGCGAGCGCATCGCCATGGAGGGGTTCAACGTTCCGCCGGTTCCGGGGCGCATGGACTGAAACCCCTGTGATCCGGGCGGACCGTATCGAAGGTTTTCACACTTCGTAATAACCGCCTGGTCGTGACACCGCCTGCTGTATGACGCTATGTAGTGTGATCCACCCCACCGTGGATTTGGTGTTACTCGCCCGTGATCATGCGGCAGGCTGGGGGCCGTCCAGAAGGAACCCCCGAAGCGCGGTTGTGCGGCCCCCGACGGCCCGAAAGCCCGCGCAGAGATCCCGGTGGAGCCGGCGGCCGGTCCCCTCACAGTTCCCGCCGCTCCCGAACCTCCTCCCCGCCCACCGGAGACCGGGGGTCGATCGCGCGCGAAACACCGGGCGCGCGACTGACGAAAGGGCAGTCCTTGCTACTCAACCGGATTTCGCTGCGGGCCGCCGGTGCCGTCGGAGCGGCCGTCCTCGTCGGCGGCGGCGCATTCGCCATCTCCGCGTTCGCCGACAGTGGTACTCCGCCGGAGCAGGCCGCCTCCGCGGCCCTCCCGCAGCCCTCCGAGACCGCCTCGACCGCGTCCTTCTTCCCCGAGGCGCAGGAACTCCCCGCCGAAGAGCGCGAGGCGCGGATCAACGAGGCCCGCGCGCAGCGCGACGAGGCCAGCGGGGCCGCCTCGATCCGGGCCGCCGTCTCCGTCCAGGCAGAGAAGGAGGAGCCCGAGGAAGAGGAGGAGCCCGCCGGCGAAGAGAGCACCGACGACGGCGGCGCGCCCGCCCCCTCCGGCGACCCCAAGGCGATCGCCCAGGCCATGCTCGCCGACTACGGCTGGGGCTCCGACCAGTTCAGCTGCCTGGAACCGCTGTGGGAGAAGGAGAGCAACTGGAACCCCAGCGCCCAGAACCCCAGCTCCGGGGCGTACGGCATCCCCCAGGCGCTGCCCGGCGACAAGATGGCCAGCGCCGGATCCGACTGGCAGACCAACCCCGCCACCCAGATCAAGTGGGGGTTGGGCTACATCTCGGACCGCTACGGCACCCCGTGTGGTGCCTGGGAGCACTCGCAGGCCAACAACTGGTACTGACCCGAACGTGACGAAGGACCCGCGGACTCGTCCGCGGGTCCTTCGTCACGGATGGGGACGGAAGGAGTGGGAGACCTCCTCGATGATCGCCCGGTACTCCTCGCGTCCGGCCTCGGTGAGTCCTCGGGGAGCAGGATCCCCTTGACCGCGACTTCGCGCTCCAGGGGCGGATCCCACGCCCGCCACACGGCGCCCATGCCGCCGCGACCGAGCCGTCTGCGGATCTGATGGCGCCGGCGATGGCGCGGGTGTCGGGCGGGGAGGCCATGCCGCCGCCTTCCGGGGCCGCGGCGGTCCCCGCGGGGACGAGACGACGTCGACGGCCGGGAGGAGGCGCGCGCCCGCTCCTGGGGGCTGGGTTCCACGGCGGCGGACTTCGCCGCGGCCTCTCGAGGGAGGGAGAGGACGAAAGGCGGACGGGAAGGGCCGGCGCCCCCAAGGGAACGCCGGCCCGGCGGAGCGGCTGAAGGCCTCAGCGCCCGGAGTTGGTCATCGACAGCACGTCGAGGGCCTCGTCGAGCTGGGCCTCGGTCAGCTTGCCGTCGGCGATGTAACCGCGCTCGATGACGACCTGGCGGATCGTCTTGCGCTCGGCGAGCGCCTGCTTGGCGACCTTCGCCGCCTCCTCGTAGCCGATGTAGCGGTTCAGCGGCGTGACGATGGAGGGGGAGGACTCGGCGTACTCGCGGCAGCGCTCCTCGTTGGCCTCGATGCCGGCGACGCAACGGTCGGCGAACACCCGCGACACGTTGGCGAGCAGCCGGATCGACTCGAGGACGTTGCGCGCGATCAGCGGCAGCTGGACGTTCAGCTCGAAGTTGCCGCTGGCGCCACCGAAGGCGACGGCGGCGTCGTTGCCGACGACCTGCGAGGCGACCTGGAGCATCGCCTCGCACAGCACCGGGTTGACCTTGCCCGGCATGATCGAGGAACCCGGCTGGAGGTCGGGGAGGTAGATCTCGGTGAGACCGGTGCGCGGACCCGACCCCATCCAGCGGATGTCGTTGGCGATCTTGACGAAGCCGACCGCGATCGTGCGCAGCTGGCCGGACAGCTCGACCAGGCCGTCACGGGCACCCTGGGCCTCGAAGTGGTCGCGCGCCTCGGTCAGCGGCAACCCCGTCTCGCGGGCGATCTCGGCGATGACCCGCGCGGCGAAGCCCTCGGGGGTGTTGATGCCCGTGCCGACCGCGGTCCCGCCCAGCGGCAGCTCGGCCACGCGCGGCAGGGCGCTCTCCAGACGCTCCACGCCGTAGCGGACCTGGGCGGCGAAGCCCGCGAACTCCTGCCCCAGCGTCACCGGGGTGGCGTCCATCAGGTGCGTCCGGCCGCTCTTGACGACGGTCGCGAACTGCTCGGCCTTGCGCGAGAGCTCGCCCTCCAGGTGGCGCAGCGCCGGGATGAGGTCGTTGATGACGGCCGAGGTCGCCGCGATGTGGATGGAGGAGGGGAAGACGTCGTTGGACGACTGCGAGGCGTTGACGTGGTCGTTGGGGTGGACCGGCTCCCCCAGGCGGGCGCTGGCCAGCGTCGCGACGACCTCGTTGGTGTTCATGTTGCTCGACGTGCCCGAGCCCGTCTGGAACACGTCGACGGGGAACTGGTCGTTCCACTTGCCTGCGGCGACCTCCAGGGCGGCCTCGCGGATGGCCTCGGCGAGGTCGGCCTTGATCACCCCCAGCTCGGCGTTGACCTTCGCGGCGGCGGCCTTGATGTGGCCGAGCGCGGCGATGTGGGCGTGCTCCAGCCCCTGCCCCGAGATGGGGAAGTTCTCCACCGCGCGCTGTGTCTGCGCGCGCCACTTGGCGTCGACGGGGACCTTGACCTCGCCCATCGAGTCGTGCTCGATGCGGAACTCACTCATAGATGTAAGACACCTCCACGGAAACCTGCGTTCAAGACTGCCAGATGGGCAGGTGAGGTCGTGTCAGCGCCCCCGGGCACGGACACACGGATTCACAACCGGGGTGGCGGCGGACCATCCCCCGGGGACCGGCGCCGGCGGGCGCGTCCCACGCGCAAGGGCGCGGTTTCGCGTGGCGGGCCGGCGCGGGGGAAGGGCGCCGCCCCGGCGGCGAGTGGTGGAAGTCTCAGTTCCGCGTGGGCCGGGACGTGGGCGGTCAGGGAGGCTCAGGCCAGTCCCCGCCGCTCCCGGCCCCGGCCCAGCAGGCCACGGCGGCGCCGGGGTGAACTCACGCGCAGGCTGCCCAGCAGGGAGAACCCCTGGATCTCCAGGACCGGCGCGTCCCCGGACCGCGGCGGCCGGGTCGACGTGCTCCGCAGGCCCAGGAACGACCAGCCGCGTACCCGCACCTCGACCCCTTCGGGGACCTGGAGTCGGATCCGGCCGAAGAGGGCCGACGCCGTCATCCGAATGTGGCCGCGGACCAACAGGGCCTCGCGCATGTCCACCTCGGCCGTACCGCCCAGCGCGAACACCACCTGCCGGGCCTGGACCACCCAGCGTCCCGAACGGGTCTGGTTGCCGAACAGCGCCGCCACCGGGGCCTCGTCCAGCAGGATGGGTTGCCGCTCCGGCGGAAGCAGGTCGGCGGTCACCGGGGCGAGGTCCCCCAGGGTGCGCGCCGCGTTCACCCGGTCGGCCCGTTCGTCGAACTCCGAGAGGTCCAGACGACCGTCCGCCACGGCCGCGCGCAGGACCTCCAGGACACGCTCCCGATCGGCGTTGGCGGCCCGCAGACCGGCCGGCGGCACACTCTCGTTCACGAACATCACGTTATCCGTATTCTCCCTTTGCCGGCGTTACGTTCCTGTCGCCCCGTCGGCGGGAACGGCGGTGGCGGCATCGCGGAGGGAAGACCGACCCGTTCGGTGTACGCCTTCCCCGAAAGAGGATCGCGAATATCCATCCTCCCCTCTCGTTTTCTTTTCCCCCGACTGGCATCTTCCGCGTCCGCGGCGTGAATCCCACGGCAAGGTACGGCGGCGCGGGGGAAAATCGCTGGATAAATCGGGGAGACGGCTTCTAGCTTGTCCTCATGACTTCGTCTCGGCTTCGGGCCCCCTCCGAAACCCTCGCGCCCGCGACCTCCTCCGCCGTCTCCCTACGCGGGGTGGTCAAGCGCTTCGGCTCCTTCACCGCGGTGGACGGGCTGGACCTGGAGGTGGCGGCCGGGACCGTGCTGGGACTTCTCGGCCCCAACGGCGCGGGCAAGTCGACCACCATGCGGATGCTCACCGCCCAAAGCCGCGCCGACGAGGGAGAGATCACCATCCTCGGCCACCACATCCCCCGCGAGTCCAAGCGCGCCCGCGCGCTCATGGGGGTCGTCCCCCAGCACGACAACCTCGACGAGGAGCTCACGGTCCGGGAGAACCTGACGGTGTTCACCCACTTGTACCGGGTTCCCCGCGGCGAACGTCCAGCGGCGGTCCAGCGGGCCCTGCGCATGGCCCACCTGGAGGACCGCGCCGACACCCGCACCGACAAGCTCTCCGGTGGTATGCGGCGGCGCCTGCTCATCGCGCGTGGCCTGGTCCACCGGCCGCGCGTGGTCCTCCTCGACGAGCCCACCGTCGGTCTGGACCCCCAGATCCGTCAGGAGCTGTGGGGACTGATCACCGAACTGCGCGAGGACGGTGTCACCGTCCTGATGTCCACGCACTACATCGAGGAGGCCGAACGCCTCTCCGACGAGGTCGCGCTCATGGCCAAGGGCCGCGTCGTCAGCCGGGGGGCTCCGGCCGAGCTCGTCCAACGCTACGCCGGACGCGCCGTCGAGGAGTTCCCCGCCGCCCCCACCGACCTGGAACGGCTGGAACGCCTGCTCCGCCCCACCGGGCTCCCTACGCGCCGTACCGGTGCCTCCCTGGCGGTGCTGCGGGCCGAGGAGCTTCCCGACTCCGTGCGCGACGAGATCGGCGAGGGCGACCGCCGCGCCGCCAACCTGGAGGACGTGTTCGTGACCCTGACCGGGGAGACCGTGGAATGACGACGACCACCACCCCCGCGGCCCGCCCGCCCCAGACCCCGCCCGGCCGGTTCGAGTTCGCCCCGGTCCGCGGCGTGCTCGCCCGTGAATGGGCGCTGTACCGGCGCAGTTGGGCGCCGACCACCTTCGCCGCCGTCGTCGAGCCGGTCATCTACCTGCTCGCCTTCGGGTTCGGCATGGGGTCGCTGGTCGGCGCCATCGGCGGGTACCGCTACATCGAGTTCATCGGTACCGGGATCGTGGCGATGTCGGTCCTGTTCACCTCGATGTTCCCGGGCCTGATCGACACCTACGTGCGGCGCGTCTTCCAGCACGCCTACGAGGGCATGCTCGCCGCGCCGGTCGACGTGCGCGAACTGGTCACCGCCGAGGCCTCGTGGATCGCGCTGAAGTCGGGCGTCTACGGCTGCGCGCCGCTGCTCGTCGCGATCGCGTTCGGCCTGGAGCCCCGGGGCGCCATGCTGCTCGTCCCGCTCATCGCGCTGGTGACCGGATTCGGGTTCGCCCTCCTGGGCATCTGGCTGTCGGCGCTGGTGCCGTCCATCAAGACGATGGACTACATCATCTCGGGCCTGATCACGCCGCTGTTCCTCATCGCCGGCACCTTCTTCCCGCTCGACGACTTCCCGGAGTGGGCGCGCGCCCTCGCCCAGGTCAACCCCCTCTACCACTGCGTCGAGCTGGTACGGCACGCGGCGTTCGGCCTCAAGCCATGGGCCGACCTCGGCCACTTCGCCGCCATCCTGGCGTTCGTCGCGCTCGCCTGGTGCCTGGCGGTTTTCCAGATGAGGCGCCGGCTCATCGACTGAGGTCGGTGGCGGGGCGGGGGCGTGGCCCCGCCCCGCGCCCCTTCTAGGCGCCGCCGCTGGGGGCCCAACGGGCCACCAGGGAGCTGTTCCCCTCGTCGTCGTAGGAGACCGAGCCGCCGAGAGCCCCCCACTGTGCCGCGTCGCCCTGCCCCTCCGCTGCCAGGACATCGCGAACGTCCAGGTAGAAGCCGATGGTGGACTTCTCCAGACCGGCCATCGTCTGCCCGAACAGCGGATCGTCGCCGAGCCGCCCGGTGCCGGTGGTCCCGTAGGACACCACCACGGTGCCGCCGTCGTCGCTCACGCCGGGAGCCGGTCCGCCCCCGGAGCCGGCGAGCAGGTCCTCGAAGAGCTCCCGGTCGGCCCCCGCCGCGCGGTACTGGAACGAGGTTCCCGACGACCAGCTGTCCGAGGAACCCGCCAGCGAACCGGTGATCGCGAACGCGGTCCTGCTTCCCAGCAACCGGGGGAAGTCCCCCGGGAGGGACACCCCCATCTCGGCCAGGGCCATCTCGAAGTCGGGGAACTCCGGGATCTCCTCCAGCAGCTCCCGGTTGTCCTCCCACAGCCGGGTGGCGAGCGTGTCCAGGTTGTCCCCGCCCACCGCCAGCACCGAGTCGTCGGGGAGTTCGGCCAGCTCGCTGAGCCCCGGGTTTTCCCCGGCCAATCCCTCCATGGGGGAGCCGCCGTAGGTGACCTCGAACGTGTCACCACGCAGTTCCAGGTAGTCGCCCTCGATCCGCAGGGCCATGGCCAGGCGCCCGCTCACCTCGCCGAAGTCGTCGGGGTCGGTGCCATAAGGGGAGGACAGGCCCGTGGCGGTCGTGGCGACCTCCGCGGCCGCGGCCAGGTCGGCCCAGGCCGAGGCGATGTTGTCGGAGCCGATCGCGTTCATGTCGGAGGAGTAGTCGGGGGCGTCCGCCAGGGAGCCGTGCGCCTCCATCTGGGCGGCCAGGTCGTCGAGGGCGCCTTGGGAGTAGGACAGCAGCGCGAAGTCGTCGTCGACCTCGAAGAAGAAGTGCTCCTGCCGGGAGCGGACCTTGGCCAGGGCCTCGCCGGCCGCCTCCTCGTCCTCGACGGCGACCGCGAGCGCGAGGGCGAGCCCCTCGTCACCGGGCAGCGACGCCCCCGGAGTGCTGGTGGGCCACAGGGCCAGGCCGAAGCGCCGGCCGAGCCACGGCTCCACCTCGGAGTCGTAGTCGAGCTCGGGGAAGGCCTCCTCGACGAGCTGGCGGGCCGGTCCCTCCTCGACGTCACCGAGCTCGTTCTTGAGGGTGTCGGGAAGTTTTCCGGCGAACTGGGCGTAGGAGGCCCACTGCCGGCCGGTGGGCTTGAGGTCGAGCTCGGCGAAGACGATGGCCGAGGCGGGCAGCGCGCTCTCGGGCTGCGCGCCGCCGAAAACGTTGTCGACCAGCGCGGAGGAGGCCCACACGGTCGTTCCCATCAGCACCACGCTCAGACCGGCGGCGACGGGGATCAGCCAGGCGCGGCTGCGCGGCCCGGACGGCTGGGGCGGAGGGAAGGGCGCACCCGGAGGGGGAGCCTGGCCGCCGGGCGGCGGCGCCGACGGCCAGGAGGGCTGATTCGGGGGGTCGGGATAAGACATCAAACCTCCGGAAGGCATACGTATGCCGTACGAAGGTACCAACCCCTTTTTCGGTAATTCCCCCTGCTCTCAGCATCTTTGCGGTTTTGTGAGAAGGCGGAACGCGATTTCCCGGTCCCGGGAACGCCATTCCCGGGACCGCGGCGGGGACGCGTTCAGTTCGCGGAGTCGAAATCGATACCGCTGTAGGTGGCGAGTTTGCTCAGCCGGTGTTCGCTGCGGACCCGGCGGATCGTTCCGCTGCGACCGCGCATGACCAGCGAGTCGGTGGTCGCGCCGCCCGCGGCGTAACGGACCCCGTCGACCAGCTCGCCGTCGGTGATGCCGGTCGCCGCGAAGAACACGTCCTCGGAGGAGACCAGATCGTCGGTCGTCAGGATCCGGGACAGGTCGTGTCCGGCGTCCACCGCCTTACGCCGCTCCGCCTCGTCCTTGGGCCACAGCCGGCCCTGGATCACCCCGCCCAGGCACTTGATCGCGCACGCCGCGATGATCCCCTCGGGCGTCCCGCCGATCCCCAGCAGCAGGTCGACGCCGGTGCCGGCGCGCGCCGCCATGATCGCCCCGGCCACGTCGCCGTCGGTGATGAACTTGATGCGGGCGCCCGCCTCGCGGACCTGGCGGACGATGTCCTCGTGCCGGGGGCGGTCGAGGATGACCACCGTCACATCCTGGGGCCGCACGCCCTTGGCCGCGGCCACCGCGCGGACGTTGTCGGCGACCGGGGCGGAGATGTCCACGGCGTCGGCCGCCTCCGGTCCGGCGACCAGTTTCTCCATGTAGAACACGGCCGAGGGGTCGAACATGGAGCCGCGCGGCGCGACGGCGAGGACCGACACCGCGTTGGGCATGCCCATGGCGGTCAGCCGGGTGCCGTCGATCGGGTCCACGGCGACGTCGCACTCGGGACCACTGCCGTCGCCCACCCGCTCGCCGTTGTAGAGCATCGGGGCGTCGTCCTTCTCGCCCTCGCCGATGACGACCGTGCCGTTCATGGAGACCGTGCTGATGAGGTGGCGCATACCGTGGACGGCGACACCGTCGGCGCCGTTCTTGTCCCCTCGGCCGACCCAGCGCGCGGCGGCCAGCGCGGCGGCCTCGGTGACCCGCACCAGTTCCAGTGCGAGGTTGCGATCGGGCGCGTCTGCGGGAGTCGGCACGGGAGCTGACGGAGTGGTCATGGTCGGCCTTTCGTTCGGCTCTGGCACCCTGGTGGGAGTGGGCGCGCTGGTCCCCGGGGTCGCCGGGGCGTCCTCGGCTGCTGGGACCAGGGTAGTCACCTGGCGTAACCTCATCCCAGGCGGGCCGATCGCCCACTTATGAGCATGATGGGGTTGGAAGGTGGAGAAGGTGGACAGACCAGTGCGGACGTCGGTGCGAGGGGCGGCCACGCGCAGCGCCCTGCTCGACGCCGCGGCGAAGGTCTTTCGTACCGTCGGCTTCGCCAAGGCCGGGGTCAGCGAGGTCGTCGCCCAGGCGGGGGCCAGCGTGGGCAGCCTGTACCACCACTTCACCGGCAAGGCCGACCTGTTCCAGGCCCTGTACGAGGAGTTCCAGCAGCGCCAGCAGGACCGCACCCACCAGGCGGTCGCCGAGGCGCGCACCGCGGGTGAGTCCGATCCCACCCGGCTGATGAACACCGCCGCCCGCGCCTACCTCGAGGGGTGCATCGAGGAGCGTGAGACCGCCTGGTTGTTCTTCAGCGGGGACAGCCCGCCCGGGTTCGACTCCACGATGCGCGACCGGCTGACCGAGTGGACCGACCGCAACGTCGCCCTGTTCCGCAAGGCCGACGAGCCCGTCGACGAGGCGCTGCTGATGGTGGTCAGCGGGGCGATGCTCCTCGCCGTCACCGAGGTCGTGCGGCGCGAGGATCTGGCCCAGGCGCGCCGGCTCGCCGACGACGTCATCGCCATCCTCGCGCGTTTGGAGTCACCCCGGTCCTGACGACCGCGCGACCTGCGGCAAGCTGGACAATCGTGAGCAAGAGCAGCGAAGATCCCGGGGGCCGCGCGAGATGAGCAAGTACGACCGTTCCAACGCGACATTCGGCGGCTACGCGGTGGCCCTCGGCATCGTGGTCGCCGTGGTGGTGGCCATGGCGCTGGTGGTGAACGGGCGCCAGAAGGAGCACATCCCCAGCGTCGACTACAGGATCGACCTCGCGTCCTTCTCCGAGGAGGCCCCCTACCCCGTCTACGCCCCCGAAGGGCTGCCGGAGGGATGGGTGCCGACCAGCTCCCGCCTGGAGACCGGCGAGGAGGAGGGCGGCCCGGTGACCTGGACGCTGGGATTCGCCACGCCCGAGGACCGCCACGCCGCGTTCTCGATGAGCAACGCCCCCGCCGAGACGTTCATCACCGAGAAGACCCTCGACGGAGAGCCCGACGGGCGGTCCCAGGTCGGAGGACAGACCTGGGAGCGCTACTACAACGAGGACGAGAGCGAGCGTTCGCTGGTGCGCGAGGAGGACGGGGCGACCATCGTCGTCGCCGGCAGCTCCGACTACGCCGAGCTGGAGACCCTCGCGGGTTCGCTGCAACGTCCCGAAGGGGAGCGGTGAGCCTCCACGAGGGACGTGGGCCAGGTCACGGGCCGGATTCGGCGCGCTTTAGCGCGACGTTAAGGTAACAGCGGGTACACCTGGACCTCCACGACCCGGACGCGAACGAGGCGTCCCAGCTTGGAGTTGATGTCAGGTGCTCAACGAGATTTTCGACTGGTTCAAGGGGCTCGTCGGCGGCACGGTCGAGGAGGCCGCCGGAACCGTCCAGGAGACAGCCGGACAGGCCGGGGAGTGGGCGGCGGGGGCCGAGGGGCAGGTCGACGCCCTGGGGCAGACGTTCACCGACCAGGCGGCCGCCGCCGAGTCCTACGCCGCGGAGGCGGCCCAGACGTTCCAGGATCCGGCCGCCGCGGCCGAGGAGGCCGTCCAGGGCCATCTCGCCGAGACCGGACAGGTCGTCGACGGTTACGTCGACCAGGCGGGCCAGGTCGTCCAGGATCCCACCGGAGCCGCCACCGGCGCGATCATGGATCACCTGGCGGATCCGGACGCCGGGCGTTAGCCCGCTCCGGAACCGGGAGCCGCCGCCCCCAGGGCGGCGGCTCCTCCTCGTCTTCCGCCGGACGGATCGGACCGTTTCCGGCGGCGGTCAGAAGGGGGCGGAGGCGTCGTCCCCATCACCTGGTCCCTCGTCCAGGGCCGCGGCGAGCTTCGCCCGCGCCCCCTCCAACCACTCCTCGCAGGTCACGGCGAGACGTTCGCCGCGCTCCCACAGCGCCAGTGACTCCTTCAGCGTCAACCCGCCCGACTCCAGCCGGCGCACCACCTCGGTGAGCTGCTCGCGTGCCTCTTCGTAGCTCAGCTCGGGTTCGGCCGTTTCCTCGGTGCTCATTCGTCCCCCTCGTCGCCGGTCTTCTCCCCGGCCGTCACGGTGATGCCGTCCTCGGCGAAGCGCACCCGCAGCGTCTCGCCCGGTTCGACTTGCTCCGCCGAGCGCACGACGGAACCGTCCGCGCGTCGCACGATCGCGTAGCCGCGGGCCAGCGTCGTCGCCGGCGACAGCGCCAACAGTCGCGCCCGGGTGTGCCCCAGGTCGTCGCCGGCCCGGTCCAACGCCGTCGAGACCGACCGTCGCGCCCGGTCGCGCAGGCCCTGGACCTGTTCGGCCAACCGGTCGATCTCACGCAGCGGACTGGCGAGGACCGGACGCGACCGCATGCCCGCCAGCCACGCCTCC
The DNA here is from genome assembly GCF_054780875.1 of Marinactinospora endophytica. Classification (NCBI taxonomy): domain Bacteria; kingdom Bacillati; phylum Actinomycetota; class Actinomycetes; order Streptosporangiales; family Nocardiopsidaceae; genus Marinactinospora; species Marinactinospora endophytica. The sequence goes on from NZ_BAAGVM010000003.1 coordinate 144,798, forward strand.
TCGCGGGCCAGGCCGCCGGTGATGACCCGCCGCGCCCGGTCGCGTAGCTGTTCCACGAGCTGGAGCTGCTCGCCGACGTCGGGCACGACCTTCTTGGCCGCGTCGGTGGGGGTGGAGGCGCGCAGATCGGCCACGAGGTCCAGGAGCGGGTTGTCCTGCTCGTGCCCGATGGCGCTGACCACGGGCGTGCGCGTCGAGGCGACCGCGCGTACCAGCGCCTCGTCGGAGAAGGGCAGGAGATCCTCCAGCGAGCCGCCGCCGCGGGCGACGATGATCACGTCGATGTCGGGGCGCGAGTCCAGCTCACGCACCGCCTCGATGACCTCGCCGACCGCGCGGTCGCCCTGCACCGCGACCTGCCGCACCTCGAACCGGACCGCGGGCCAACGCCGCCGACCGTTCTCCAAGACGTCGCGTTCGGCCGCGGAGTCGCGGCCGCAGACCAGGCCGACCGCGGTGGGCAGGAAAGGCAGCGGCTTCTTCCGGGTGTCGGAGAACAGGCCCTCGGCGGCCAGCGTTCTGCGCAACTGGTCCAGGCGGGCCAGCAGCTCGCCCAGCCCGACATGCCGGATCTCCAGCGCGCGCAGCGAGAACGTGCCACGCGCCACCCAGAAATCGGGTTGGGCGTGGACGACCACCCGCGCGCCGGCCTGCGGCTCGGGCGCCGCGGCGGCCAAGACGCTCGCCTGACACACCACCCGGGCCGAGACGTTGGCAACGGGATCGCGCAGCGTCATGAACACGGTCGAACCCCGGCGGTTCAGCTCGGCGATCTGCCCCTCGACCCAGATGCGGCCCAGTCGTCCGATCCACCCGCCGACGGCCTGCATGACGACGCGCACCGGCTGCGGTGATTCGGGCGAACTCTCCATCCCCATGGCAGTCGAGCCTAGAGGAGGACGAGGACAGGCGTGGGACGCGCGGGGGCGCGTCCCACGCGGGGACGGACCGCGTCGTGGATCACTCGGCGGTGGCCTCGGCCTCCAGCTTGGCGATGCGGTTGTCATACATCCGCAGGAACTCCGGCCGCGCGGCGTTGGCGCTCTCGTAGACGCGGAGCCGGCGCACCTCGTCGATGGTCAGGCGGCGCAGACGCGCCCGGATCGAGGGCAGCGTCAGCCCGTCGTAGCCGGGGACGGGCAGTTCCTCGGCCGGCTCGGGGCCACCGGCGCGGATCTCGGCGAGCAGGCGCGCGTCAGCCGCCTGGGTGGGCGCCTCGGCGACGTCGAGCTCGCGGGCGATCGCCGCGCCCTCGGCGGCGGAAGGGCCCTCGGCGGTCGGCGCGGCAGGGGCGCTCGGCTCGTCGGCGGGAGCGGTCACCAGCGCCGCGCCCGGGCCGGGGCGCGGGCCGCCGGCCGGGTCGTCGCCGGGAGGCTCCGGCTTCTCGTCCTTCTCGTCCTCACGGGGCCGCGCCGCGTCCCCCTGGGCGGCCGGGGCGTCCTCGGCCGCGGAGACGGCGGGTTCCTCCGCCCGGTCGCCGGCGTCACCGGCGGGGGGCTTCGCGGAGGCGTCCGCCCTCGACGGCTCCTCCCCGGCGGAGGGCTTCTCCGCTTCGGCGCGGTCCGACAGCGGGGTGGGCGTGGAGCCCACGTACCCGGTGGTCACGGGGGACTCGCTGGAGTTGACGGCCTCGGTGGTGAACTCCTCGGCGACGGAGGAGGAGGTGTCCGCGGGAAGCGCCTCGTTGGTCTCAGAGGAGCTGTCCTGCACGGCGGCGTCGCCGGCCTTGAGGTCTTCGGGCTTACTGGATACGACGGGCCGGGTGGATTTGCCGAAGAGGCGCTTGACCGCTCCGGAGAATCTGCTGGCGAACGACGGTTTCGACATGGACTCGGAGACTCCTGGGTACTCGCGGCCGGGAATGCGGAGTGTGTGCCTCCCCGGAAGGTGGTCGAGGAGGAGGGCCGTCCGGCGTGCGGGCCGCTGGCACGACGCTCTTGTATTACGCAGACTAGCCAGAATAAGGCAGAACAATGCGTCCACAGCGGGGCGAATGACGGCGAATTCGCTCTTCCGCGGCGGGGCGGGGCGGCCCGGAACCCCGTATCCGGCCCTCCCGTCCGGCCGGACCGGGGTGGAGCCGCTCACAGGCTGGTTCACACCGCGCCCCCGGCCCTTGCGTGGCCCTTAGGATGGGGGCATGACTGCGACGAATCGCCGCCGTGTCCTGCTCGCCAAGCCCCGTGGTTACTGCGCCGGGGTCGACCGTGCCGTCGTCACGGTCGAGAAGGCCCTAGAGCAGTACGGGGCGCCGATCTACGTGCGCAAGCAGATCGTGCACAACACGCACGTCGTGCGCACGCTGGAGGAGCGCGGGGCCATCTTCGTCGAGGAGACCGACGAGGTGCCCGAAGGCGCCACCGTGGTGTTCTCGGCCCACGGCGTATCGCCGGCGGTGCACCGGGAGGCGGCCGAACGCGGCCTCAAGACGATCGACGCCACCTGCCCCTTGGTCACCAAGGTCCACAAGGAGGCCCAGCGCTTCGCGGCCGAGGACCACGACATCATCCTGATCGGCCACACCGGCCACGAGGAAGTCGAGGGCACCAGCGGCGAGGCGCCCGAGCACATCCAGATCGTGGACGGCCCCGACGAGGTCGATAAGGTCGTCGTGCGCGACCCCGACAAGGTGTCCTGGCTGTCACAGACGACCCTGTCCGTGGACGAGACCAAGGCCGCCGTCGACGCCCTGCGCAAGCGTTTCCCCAACCTCATCGACCCGCCGAGCGACGACATCTGCTACGCCACCTCCAACCGCCAGGCCGCGGTCAAGGAGATCGCCCCGCAGTGCGAACTCGTCGTCGTGGTCGGCTCGGCCAACTCCTCCAACTCCGTGCGGCTGGTCGAGGTCGCCCTTGAGGCCGGCGCCGACGCCTCCTACCTCGTCGACAACGCCTCGTTCCTCAAGGACGAGTGGCTGGAGGGGGTCGCCACCGTCGGCGTCACCAGCGGCGCCTCGGTGCCGGAGATCCTGGTGCGGCAGGTGCTCGAATGGCTCGCCGAGCGCGGGTTCGGCGACGTCGAGGAGATCGAGACCGAGCGCGAGAAACTCACCTTCGCGCTGCCCAAGGAGCTGCGCCCCAGCCGCCGCGGCGACTCCGAGGGATCGCTGCGCCACCGCTCCCTCCCGGTCACGCCGGTCTGAGCCGGTCCCGGACCGGATCAGTGCGAGGTGTCGCGGTGCGTGCGTGGGCGCCGGCCGTTCAGCTCCGCGCTGAGGTCACGCACGTTCTGCGCCATCCCCCGCAGCAACGCCAGTACCAGGACCAGAATCGTGCCGCAGAACAGCCACGGCGCGGCCTCGGCCAGCCGGGTGCCCAACCCGATGGCCACGGAACGGGCGAACCCCGAACCGCCCAGGGATAGGACGATCTCGGCGGCCAGCGCGCCCACGAAATAGGCCAGCGGCGGGCTGACCGAAAGGGTCAACAGGTCCTCGCGTCGGACGAACAGCGCCGCGTTGGCGCCCGCCACCACGAACCCCGCGCCGTTGACCACGGGCAGCCCCACGGCCGAGTCGAGCAGCGCCGCCCCGAAGGCGACGAAGACGATTCCCAGGAGCGCGCCGCGCGCGGTGAGTCGGACGGGGCCGCGGGGAGCGGCGGCGGGCACCGCGCGGTGCCCACCGCGCCGCGCCCGGGCCGGGCGGGCCGGCCGGGATCCTTCCGCGTTGCGCGTGGGCATCGCCGTGGGCTCCCTCGTATAACTCACAGTGTTCAGTGTGTCATCTCGTGTGAAAAATCGTGATCTTTTCGACCGGCCGTGTCGCCGGACGGGGTGGGCCCGGCCGATTCCGCTCCCTGCCCGTCACCGTACCCAGGGGAACCCGCGCGCGGGAGTGACCCTCCACTCTCCTCCCCGACCGAATCCGGCCCCTCCCCGGCCAGCGCGGCCAACTCGGGCGCGGCCAGAGGACGCGCCTGCTCCTCCACCCCCGCCGGCGCCTCCAGCCCGCCCTCGACCAGCCCGAGACGTTCGAACCGCCGGGCCGTCACCAGCACCCGGCTCTCCAACGAACCCACCGCCTGGTTGTAGGCCACGACGGCACGCGACAGCGCCTTACCCAGCCCGTCGACGTGCCCGCCCAACGTGCCCAGCCGCGCGTGGAGCTGGCGTCCCAGCTCGAACACCTCACGGGCGTTCTCGCTCAACGCCTCCTGCTGCCAGGCGTACTGCGCGGTGCGCAACAGCGAGATCAGCGTCGTCGGCGTCGCGATGTGCACCCGGCGCCCCATCGCGTGCTCCAACAGCCCCGGATCGCGCTCCAGCGCCGGGGCGAGGAACGCCTCGCCCGGGATGAACAGCACCACGAACTCCGGGGCGGGGGAGAAGGCCGCCCAGTAGGACTTGGCGGCGAGCCGGTCGACGTGCGCGCGCACCTGCCGGGCGTGCGCGTCCAGCCGGGCGGATCGTGTCTTCGGGTCGTCACTCTCCACCGCCTCCAGATAGGCGGAGAGCGAGACCTTGGAGTCCACGACGATGTTCTTGCCGCCGGCCAGCCGCACCACCATGTCAGGACGCTGGAGACCGTCGTCGGTCACCGTCGACGGCTGCTCCTCGAAGTCGCAGTGTTCGGCCATGCCCGCGAGCTCGGCGACGCGGCGCAGCTGCACTTCACCCCACCGGCCGCGCGCCTCGGGGCGGCGCAGCGCCGTCACGAGCGCCCCGGTCTGGTCCCGCAACCGCTCCGACCCCTCGCGCACCATCTCCACCTGCTTGGCCAGCTCGGCGTGGGCGGCGCGACGACCGGCGTCAACCTCGCGGAGCTGTGCCTCGACCCGCGCGAGCGTGTCCTTCAGCGGGGCGACCAGGTGCTCGATCGCCTGGCGGCGCCGCTCCAGATCGTGGCCGGCGGCCTGGTTCTCCGCCCTCAACCGGCCCTCGGCGAGCTGGAGGAAACGCTCATTGGTCGCGTCGAGCGCCTGCGCTGACAGCGCCCGGAAGCGTTCGGCCAGCCGCTCCTCCACATACTCGGCCCGCTCCCGCGCCGCCCTCGCCTCGGCCCGCGCCTCGGCGTCGCGGCCGCGCGCCAGAACCCACCCCACCGCGGCGCCGACGCCCAGACCCGCCAAGAACACCAGGATCACGTAAAGCCCGTCCATGGCGGCCCATGCTCTCAGGGGCGCCGTCCCGCGGGCGCGGCGCCACGCCCGGCCAGACCGACGGCGGGGAGGGACGCGGGGTCAGGGAAGGCAGGCGCCGACGGCCTCCCGCCAGCCCAGGACGGTCCGCCAGAACCGCGGCCCGGGGGAGTCGGGGGCGAACATCCACATGCGTTCCCGCGCCTTGGGGCCGTGCCCGGAGATGCTGTCACGAGCCGGGTAGGGGGGATCGCCGCACAGGTGGTACCAGCCGTACCCCAGCGGCTCCAACAGCGCCATCAACCGTTCCTGCACGCTGTGATCGGGCAGCACGTCGCAGAACACCCACGGCCGGAAACGGCGCAACACCTCCAGCCCTCCGGCGATGACGTCGGGTTCGGTGGCCTCGGTGTCGATCTTGACCACGGCCGGCACCACGCAGGCGCGCTCCCGCCAGTGCGCCAACGTGTCCAGCGGCACCTGGATCCGGCCCAGCTCGCGCCGGTAGCCCGACGCCAGCGAATTGGACGCGTCGGTGGTCGCCGACAACCGCAACCACGCGCTCCCGGTGTGGTTGCTCAACGCCAGCTCCTCGACCCGCAGGTCGAGATCGTTGTCCGCGGCGATCGCCCGCGCCGTCACGGCGATCTCGGGGGTTGGCTCGAACGCGTGCACCGGACGGTAGGTGCGGGCGGCGGCCAGCACCGAGTACACACCGACGTTGGCCCCGACGTCCAACACCGCCCCTGGACGGGCGTGGTCCAGCGTGGCGAGGAAACAGGCCAGCGCCTCCGGCTCGTAACCGGCCAGGCCGGTGCGTTCCAGGTGCCGTGGCACCCAGTAGTCGCCGGGCGCGCGCACGCGCAGCACGTCGGGGCCGATGGCGGGGCCGCCCGGACGGCGGGGCAGCCGCAGATCGAACACGCGCACCCGGGGCGGCACCCGGGCCGGATCCAGGCCACCGAGACGTTCGGGCAGGTGGACCCGGATGCGCCGGGTCGCGTGCCGAATGGCCGGGTGGCGCCGGACGAACGCGCGCACCTGGTCAGGTACCACTGAAACCCTCCACTGCGGCCCGGGCCGGTCACGGCGGGGAACGCCGGTGCCGGACGCCCCCGGCACCGACGCTACTCCCAAGTCGGGGGAAGGCGCAGGTCATTGGATTTCCAGGGTGGGCGTGTGTCCCCTTGGACGTCCCCCCGGGGCCGTTCCCGGGGGTGGCCGACCTCGCGGGACGAGGGGAAACGGGCGGGAAGAGGGGAGGCGCGCGAGCGCCTAGACTTCGAAGTCGTGAGTCTGTCTATCGGGATCGTCGGCCTGCCCAACGTCGGCAAGTCCACCCTCTTCAACGCCCTGACCAAGAACGACGCTCTGGCCGCGAACTACCCCTTCGCGACCATCGAGCCCAACGTCGGTGTCGTCGGTGTCCCCGACGCCCGGCTCGACAAGCTGGCCGAGATCTTCGGCTCGGCCAAGATCATCCCGGCGACGGTGACGTTCGTCGACATCGCCGGCATCGTCCGCGGCGCCTCCGAGGGGGAGGGCCTGGGCAACCAGTTCCTCGCCAACATCCGCGAGACCGACGCCATCTGCCAGGTCATCCGCGAGTTCCGCGACCCCGATGTGACCCACGTCGACGGTGACATCGACGCCGCCCGCGACATCGAGACGATCAACACCGAGCTGATCCTCGCCGACCTTCAGACCCTGGACAAGGCGCTGCCGCGGCTGCACAAGGAGCTGCGGACCAACGCCAAGGACAAGGACAAGCAGCAGGTCCTCGCCGCGGCGGAGGCCGCCCGCGAGGTCCTCGACTCGGGGCGTACCCTCTCCACCGGGGGGCCGGCCGCCGGCATCGACCTGAGCCTGCTGCGTGAGCTCAACCTGCTCACGGTCAAGCCGTTCATCTACGTGTTCAACCTCGACACCGACGAGCTCGCAGACGCCGAACTGCGCAAGCGGCTGTCGGACCTGGTCGCGCCGGCCGAGGCGATCTTCCTCGACGCCAAGATCGAGGCGGAGCTGGTGGAGCTGGACGACGCCGAGGCGGCCGAGCTGCTGGAGTCCATGGGCCAGACGGAGTCCGGCCTCGCCCAGCTCGCCCGCGTCGGGTTCGCCACGCTCGGCCTTCAGACCTACCTGACCGCCGGTCCCAAGGAGGCGCGGGCCTGGACCATCAAGAAGGGGGCCACGGCGCCCGAGGCGGCCGGGGTCATCCACACCGACTTCCAGCGCGGCTTCATCAAGGCCGAGACCGTCTCCTACGACGACCTGGTCGCGGCCGGCTCCATGCAGGCGGCCAAGGCCGCGGGCAAGGTCCGCATGGAGGGCAAGGACTACGTGATGCACGACGGCGACGTCGTGGAATTCCGGTTCAACGTGTGAGCGGATGAAATAACACCACGTCGCTGACGCGACAAACATACAGGTCAGAAGGGGTCGGGCTCGTGGGAGCACGGCCCCTTCATGGATCCCGTGCTGGATTTCCGACCTGATGTCAGGCGCGCTCAGGTGTCGTAGACGGTGGAGCGATGCCCGACATGGACGACCCACACCACCAGCTCACCGTTGTCGATCGTGTAGATCACGCGGTAGTCGCCCACCCGTAGGCGGCGCCGGTCGGGCTGGGAGACGAGGGCCGTGGTGTTGAACCCCAGCGGGTCGCTCTCCAGCTCGGTCAGCTTGGCCAGAATGCGGAGGGCCATGTCTCGCGGGACCTTGCGGAGCTCGGCCTGAGCCTCGGGTCGGAAGACGGTGCGGTACTCACTCACTGCGCGCCAGGGTCTCCCTCATGACGTCCTCGATCGGGACGCCGGGAGCCGGGTTGGCCATGCGCTCGTCGATGATCCGGTTGATCTCGCGCTCTTCCCACTCCTGGTATTTCCGGAGCACTTCGATGGACACCACGGCAGCCACCTGCTTGCCCCGGCGCGTGATCACCGTGGGCAGGTCGTCGCGGTCAGCCCGCTCCACGACCTCGGCTAGGTGTGCCCGGACATCGCGGATGGACTCTATGGGCAGCGGCTGTGTCATGCGCACAAGAGTACCGAGTGTCGCAAGTGTACACAACGGCTCATTGTCGCGCTCCAGGGTGCCGGGTGGGCCGCTACCGTGCTGGATCTGTGCTGGATACGACCTCGAAAGGGTGCGTTTCCGCAGGTGGGGGCGTTGTGGCGGGAGTTCCGCTTCAACGTGTGACTCCTCGGGTGGCCTTCGCTCGGGACAGGGGAGCCCAATGGGGCCGGACCGTCAGGTTCGGCCCTTTCCCTCCTATGGTTCTGCGCCGGTCGGGCGGGTGGAGGTGCGGTCCTTCCGGATCGGGCGGCCTTCCCCGGAGCGGGCCGCGGGTGAAAATCCCAGGCGTTGGGATGCCGCTTATGCGAAGATCCTTCGCGTTGCGGGCTCGATGTGGCGGAAGGTGAAGATGTACGAGGTGTCCCTGGGAGACGACGGTGCCCGACTGCGTCCGCTGGAACCATGGCGGGCCGAGGAGTTCCTGGCCCACATGGACCGCGGACGCGAGCACATCGGGAGGCACGTCGGCCTCGCCGACGCCGTCACCGACCTGGAGTCCAGCCGCGCGTTCCTCCAGAGGTACGCCGACCGGGCCGCCGCCGACACCGGCCGGATCTACGGCATCTGGGCCGACGACAGGCTCGTCGGCGGGGTCCTCTTCCGCGTGATGGACGCCGGGCAGGGCACGGCCGAGGCCGGCTGCTGGTTGGAGCCGGCGGCGGTCGGCCGGGGACTGGTGACCCGGGCCGCGCGCGTGATCATCGACTGGGTCATCAGGGAACGGGGCTTCCACCGGGTCGAGTGGCTGGTCTCCACGGCGAACGAGCCCAGCATCGCCGTGGCCCGGCGGCTCGGGATGACGCGGGAGGGCGTGCTGCGCCAGAGCCACCTGCATCGGGGGGAGCGTCAGGACATCGAGGTCTGGTCGGTGCTCGCCCCCGAATGGCGGGCGGCCTGACGGGGCTCCCGCCCTCCCGCGCCGGCCATGGATCCTTGGCCCTTTGACGCCGTTGCGGCGGAGCTGAAGGGGGAGAGGTGTGCCACGCGCCGCCCGGCCGGACCGGTCTTCGGGCGGATGGTCCGCGCCTCGCCGCCATGACGATGGGGGAGGCCGGGGCGGCCGCCCCGGCGGTCTCGTGTGACGGGGAGGATCCGGCCCTCTGGGGCGTTTCTGGCGTCCTGCCCCGAATTTGTGTTCTTCCGGGGCAGGGCGGAGGGGAGAGCGAGATCACCTCCGCTCCCGGTCCGGACCTGTGGGCGTCCCGCGTCGGTATCCGACGCCCTCTCCGGGGCGGGCGGATGGGGGCGGGGGGTTGTCCACAGGGGCGTGCGTGTCCTCGACATCCCCAGGTCCGACCTCGGAAGATGGGGTTGCCTGAGTTGGAATAACCGGGAATGTTGAGCCCTCTTCGCTAAAAGATCCTCCAAGGTAACACTTGGCTAACGGAAAGGTGATTCTCTCCTTTCCGGACAGCCAGCAACGCGCCATCGGGTCAACCTAATTTCTCCGATTGGGTATGAAATACCCGGTCATGTGGCTTTGCTGGAATGTGGTGCGGGCAAGAAGCAGGAGTCCGGGAAGAAACACCATCCCGTAATGGCGATGGAGATCCCGGGTCATGCCGCACCATAGAGGATGGGACAGGCAGGCGACGGACGAACTCGGCCGCCGGCGACGGCGCGTCTGGGGTGGATGGAGGCGTGATGGCTCGCAAGTCGACCGCGAGGCGCGGCGGTGCCCTGGACGAGGGCGTCTCCTCCGCGCCACCGGCCGACGCCTGGGACGACGCCCCGGTCAAGGGCCGCCGTCCCCGTCGCCCCCGGGCGGGAGCGGGGGGACGCTGGTGGGTCTGGGTCGGCCGGGCCCTCCTGTGGGCCTTCATCCTCGTCGTCCTGATCAACGGAATCTGGATGCCCTTCCGATCGGGGATCGCCCAAGCCCCGGCCGGCGACTCCGAGGCCACCGAGACCGTCGACTTCCCCGAGACCGCGGCGGCGGCGTTCGCCCTGCGCTTCTCCCACGCCTACCTCAACGCCGACCCCGACCAGGCCCAGGAGCGCGCCGCGGCGCTCGCCGAGTTCGTGCCCGAGGGGCGGGCCAGCGCCCTCGCCCTCGACGGCGCCGCCCTCACCGGCGAGAACATCGAAGTCCTCGGCGTCGACGTCCAGGACGAGAACAACGCCGTCGTCCGGGTCAGCGCCGACGTCAACGACACCCCCATGAGCCTGGACGTCCCGGTCTACGCGGCCCCGGGCGGCGACGAGCTCGTCGTCTCCGGCGAGCCCGCCCTGCTTGCGGCGCCGGGCCGGGCCGAGCTGCCCGCCACCTCCGAGGGCGAGACCGACGCCCAGGCCCGTGGTGAGCTCGAACCGATCCTCGAGGGCTTTTTCGAGGCCTACGCAGAGACCCCCGAACACCTCTCCCGCTATGTCGAGTCCGAGGCGCGGATCACCCCTCTGCCCGCCGACACGCTGACCTTCGCGCAACTCCGCGACGTGGTGGTACCCGCGGGCGGTTCCGGAGGCGAGGACGTCCGTCAGGTCCGGGCCACCGTCGTGTGGCGGCTGGCCGGGAGCGAGGCCGACCTCTCCCAGAGCTACCGTCTGACCGTCGTCAGGGACGGCGACTGGTACGTGCGCGATATCCAGGGTGCCTCGAACTCCTTCGGCTCGTGACCGCCATGATGGTGAGCCGGCACAGGCATCAGTGAGGAGAACGATCATGAAATTCACATTCGAGACGAGGGAGGGCGTCCGCTAAATGCTCCCCCTGCTTTCCGACGCGGCGCAGACCGCCGCCGACATCGGCCCCCTCGTCCTGGCGGGTGCCGAGAGCACCGTGACGGACGGACCCGACACCTCCGGGCTCGCCGACTGGCTACGCGGCTTCTTCGGGCCGCTGTTCCTCGTGATCGTGTCCATCGTGGCGATCTTCTTCCTGTTCACGCGGGAGATCACGAGGTTCGCGCAATTCATCATCCTGGCGATCTTCATCGGGATCGTCTTCTATGTGCCGGGGATCATCGAGGTCATCGCCGTGGCCATTGCCCGGGCGATGGGCGTGCAGACCGAGTAGGAGGCCCTGGACGTGGATCTACCCACCTACACCAATATCTGGCGGATCGAGAAACGGCTCTACAAGCTGTACGATTTCCGGCTGCCCAGGCCGCTTCCGCTGGTCACCTTCGGTGTGTGGCTGGGTGTGTCCATCGTCTGGGCCTTTCTCATGAGCGTGCTACGCGTCCCCTTCCAGACGCCCTGGCACGTTCTGTGGCTGGTGCCGCCACTGGTGATCGCGTTCTTCGCGACCCGGCCCGTCATCGAGGGCAAACGGCTCACCGAACTACTGCTGTCACAGGCGCGCTTCCTCGCCGAGGCGCGCGTCTACACCCGACTCGCCCCCCAGTACGAACCCACCGAGGTCACCGTCGCGGTCAGGGTCTGGCATCGCCATCCCGATGCCGGACCCCTGCCCGCGGTCGGAGGCCGGGCGGCCCGCGGGCGCGGACGCGCGCGCGGGCCCGTCGAGGAGCGCGAGGTGGAAGAGCGCGAGACCACGGCCACCGACCTCGCCGTCCCCACGGCCGAGGACCACGCCGAGGTGGTGCTCCACCCCGCCGTCGAGACCGGACCCCGAAACGCCCCCCGATCTTCCTCTCGTCCCGCCACGGACGAGGAGCGCGAAGGGAGCGCCGATCGTGCGGCCGCCCCCTCAGACCGGCGCTCCCTGGGCCGCAAGGTCCTCAACTACTTCGGGTTCGCCCTGCCACGCCCGCAGGCCGAGGACACCGAGGCCGTGCCCACCGCCTCCCCGGCCGTCCCCGCCGCCGAGCGCACCGAGCTCGCCACCACCCGCCACCGCGACGACGCCCCCGACCCCTTCGGAGGCGACGGCCGCGAGACACGCGCCCGGGAGGTCGCGCCCCCGCCGAGGCCCGGCACCTCCGAGGAGCTGCGCGAAGCCGAGGAGGAACGCGAGAACGACGCCTGGTTCACGGCGCTGCGCACCCCCTCTGGTGAGACCCCGTGGCCGCTGTCCTCCAAGGTGGCCTACACCACCGGCGACACCGCTCCCATGCGCGTCCCCGATCCCGACCCCGAGCGCCTCATCGCGCGGCGGCGCGCCGAGGAGATCATGGCGGCACCGGATCCTTCGGTGTCGGACCGCGAATCGGCCATGGCCGTCCACGAGACCGCGCGGGCGGACGAGGGGACGGAGACGCCCCGCGTCCCAGAGGCCAACGGCTACTCGCGTCCCGCCGACATCAGCACCCCGAAGGAGCGGGCCGAGGCCCGCCGTGGAGCCGAGGCCCCCGGAAGGGAACCGGCCCCCGAAGGCGACCCGTGGCACGGCGCCGAAGCGCGTCGGCGTCTGCGCGGTCGCGTCCAGAGCGCGGCCGTCACCCGGCGGTTGGACCGCGAACGGTCCACCGTCGAGCCCGCCCCGCCGCCCTCCGTCGCGCGCGGGCTCGGCGATCCCGCCGGCCCGGAGGAGGCACGGGAGCAGGAACGGGTCGGCCGGCCCCGCCCCCGCCCGCACGCCGCCCCCTGGGACCTTCCTCCGGCCGGCTCCGGCACGGAGGGCGACGAGAGGCACGGCACCGCTCCACGCGAACAGGGACCGGACGACGAGAAAGCCGACGATAGGCCCACGACCGGACCGGACGTCCCGCAGGAGGCCGCGCCCGCACCGGACACCACGGCCGCGACCGTGTCGGCCACCTCCCGGACGGAGGAGGACGCCGAAGCGAGCGCCACCACCTGGCCCCGTATCGACGTCGTCCACTACCGGCGCGCTCCCAAGCCCACCGCCGACACCACCGCGTCGGCGACGGCGCCCACCGCCTCCGCCGAGGAACCGGTACGAACCGGATACGACGCTGGCGAACACGCGGACGCGCACGACCCCGTCGAGGGCCGGGCCGTTGACAAGGCCGAGGAGGAGCACGCCCCCGAACCGGCCGAGAGCACGGGGCAGGACCGCGAGGCCGGGCGGGCCGAAACCGACGAGGAGTCCCTCTCCGAGCGCGCGGCCACCCCCCGAGACGACACTCCCGTCACGGACGACACCCCCAAGACGGAGGAGACCCCACAGCCCTCGACCCCCCGGGCCGCTGACGACACGGCGCGGGAACCGGCCGTCGCCCCGTTGCTGCTCCCGGTCAAGCCCGTCCTGGAACTCGACCACGGCACCGGCGAGCACGAAAGCCTCAGCGACATCACCGACCCCCGGCCGCGCCGGACGCTGGAACAGCTCGAAGCCGCCGAACGCGCCGCCTTCCAGGCCCGCGACCGCCGGGACACGGGCGGACCCGAGGCCCGCGAGGAGGCCGCCACCCCCGACGACCACGGCGAACCGCGCCGCTCCGGCCGGCTCTCGCGCACCGTCCGTTCCGCCGGCACCGGACCCCAGCCCGCGGCCGGGCAGGAAGAGGACGCCCCGACGGGTGACGAACGCGGCGACCGGACCGGAGGGGGCGTCTTCTCCCGCGTCACCGACAACGCCCGCAGGCTCAGCCGCCTCTTCACCCCGCCCAATGGCGTCCCCACCCCCAACGGCCCCCAGGAGCGACCCTCCAGCGCGGCCGGCAACAAAAAACCCGAGCTCCAACTCGACCACGGCACCGGCGAACAGGAGGCGTTGCCCGGCGCCGCCGCTCCGGACGACGATCCGGTCGGCCGTCGCACCGGCGCCGGATGGCCCGCCCGTGGCAGAACCGAGCGGTCGGCGCCCTCCGACACACCCGACTCGGGGACGCGCGGATGGCGGCGTCTCGCCCGCGTCGTCACCGGAGGCAACGCCGTCCAGTCCCGCACCGACCTGCCAGCCGCCGACCTGGAACGGCTGCGCGCTCCCTTCGAGGGGAGCCGGCGCATCGTCGTGCTCGGCTGCACCGGCGGCGCCGGCCAGACCGTGACCACCCTGATGCTCGGCCACACCCTCGCCGAGCACCGCGACCGTCCGGTCGTGGCCGTCGACGTCAACCCCGGCGGCACGGGCCTGTCCCGGCGCATCCGCACCGAGACCCCCGAGACACTCACCTCGCTCCTGGCCAACACCGGCGGGGTCCAGGGCTATCTCGGCATGCGTCAGTACACCTCGCAGTCCAGCACCGGCCTGGAGGTCGTGACCACCCTCGACGACCCCTACGTGCAGACGCTCGACGACCGCGACTACGCCGGACTGACCGGGCTGCTGGAACGCTTCTACGAGATCACCCTGCTCGACCCGGCGGCCACCGGTGTCGCACGCGCCCTGCCGATCGTCGACGCGCTCGTGCTCGTCGCGCCGGCCAGCGCCGACGCCGCGCGCGCGGTCGCCATGACCTTCGAGTGGCTGGACGGCCATGGCTACGCCGACCTGCGCGCCAAGGCCATCGTCGTCATCAACGGCGTCAGCAGGCGCAGCCTCGCCGACGTCGACGCCGCGGAACAGGTCGCCCGAGGTCGCTGTCGCGCGATCGTGCGCGTCCCTTGGGACGACCACCTGGCCGCCGCGCGTGGCGTCGTCGACGTCACCACGCTGCGTGCCACCACACGTCGCGCCCACGCCGCCCTCGCCGGTGTCATCGTCACCGGATTCACCGGCGGGCACGGTGGCGCCGGAGGGTCCCGGGTCGCCTCGGAGGCGCAGAGGTGACCCGGGCGAGGCGGGCCGTGGCCTTCGCCCTGCCGGCCCACCGTCGTGCTCCGCGCCCGCCGGACGTCCCCACCACAGGCGGCGGAACCGTGGACGCGAGCGGGACCACGTCCGTTTCCCACCGCCCGTCCCCGGCCGGACGGCGTGTCCACGGCTTCCACAGGCCACCACACGGGTACCACTGTCCCGGGGCATCCCCGGACCACCCTTCCCGTGTCCACGAACCCGGTACCGCGACTCCGCAGGAGGACAACCGATGAACGGCAGCAGGGGCGCCAGCCGCCTGGCGGTCCGCTACTTCGACGATCGCGTCCTGCTGAGCGACGTCGAAGCCTGGGCCTACTTCCGGCTACCCACGGTGTCCTACGAGTTCTCCACCCCCGAGGAACGCGAAGCGCTCGCCACCAACATCACCATCGCCCTCGCCGCGATCCGCATGCCCGACGCCGAGGTCCACCTGCGCGTCGCCCACCGCACCTACCCCGCGGCCGACTGGGCCACCCGCCTCGACCGCACCTCCGACTCCGGGCCCGGCTGGTACGACTACCTCGACGAGATGTACCGCCACGTCTGGGCCAAGGACTTCTGGACCAAGGAGGTCTACCTCGGTGTCCGGCTCGGCCAGCGCGGCGTGCGGGCCCAGCTCTCCCAAGGGATGTTCGCCCAGCTCTTCTCCGCCTACCAGCGCACCGAGCAGGTCCTCGGCCTGGAGGACGACGCGATCGACGACAAGGAGATCGCCCGCTGGACCGAACAGGCCGAACGCCTGGGCCGGGCCCTCGCCGCCAGCTCCCTGCACGCCCGGCACGCCACCAGCACCGAGATCGCCTGGCTCATCCGCCACGCCGTCACCGGCAGCATCGAGGAACCCCGCCCCTCCGCGACGGGGCGCCGCACCTGGGGCAAGGGCGAGATCGAGGCGCTCGTCGAAGGGGTGCTGCACAACGGGCGTTCCATGCTGCGACTGGAACAGCCCAACGGCTCCACCCACGTGGCCTACCTCTCCTTCTCCCGCTTCCCCGACCTCATGCCCTTCCCCGACGGGGAACCCTGGCTGCACTACGCCGACGCCCTACCCTTCCCCGTCGAGGTCTCCCTGCGGATGAAGCTCGTCCCGCCGGCCAAGGCCAGCAAGGACGTCGGGCGCAAGCTCGCCCACGCCCGTGACATGGACGCGCACATCCGCGAGGCCGGGGTCGAGGCGCCCATCGCCCTCGCCGAGCAGATCGACGCCGCGCGCATGCTCGAACACGGCATCACCAAGGAACGGCTCCCCTTCGTCTACGGGTGGCACCGTCTCATGGTGTCCGCGCCGACCGAGGAGCTCCTCGTCCAACGGGTCGAAGCCGTCATCGAGCACTACCGCGACATCGGCATCGACATCGTCAACTCCACCGGAGACCAGTTCTCCCTGTTCTGCGAGTCCCTGCCCGGCGACCGCATCCGCCTCAACGCCTACGCGCAGCGCCAACCGTTGCGCACCATCGCCGGAGGGATGCCCACCGCCACCGTCGACCTCGGTGACCGTGTCGACTCCCACGGGGCCGGCTGGGTCGGCCCCTACATCGGCGAGACGCTGGGACGGGCGCGTTCCATCGTCCACTTCGACCCGATGCTCGCCGCGGCCCGCAACCGTCCCACCGCCATCGCCATCACCGGGGAACCGGGCGGAGGCAAGACGACCCTCGCGCTGCTGCTCATCTACCAGCTGGCCCTGCGCGGCGTCACCGTCGCCGCCATCGATCCCAAGGGGGACGCCGAGTCGTTGGTCAGGCTCCTCCAACGGCGCGGGCGCAAGGCGCGGATCATGTCCCTCGAATCGGCCGCGCCGGGACTGCTCGACCCGTTCGGGTTCGGTGACGACCTGCCCGCCAAGAAGACCATGGCCACCGAGACGCTGCGGCTGCTCCTGCCACGCATGAGCGAGGAACGCGAGTCGGCCATGATCCAGGCCGTCGCCGCCGTCGCCAACCAGCCGCGGCCCAGCCTCGCCAAGGTCGTCTCCTATCTGGAGTCCTCCCACGACCCCGCCTCCCGTAACCTCGGCGCGGTCCTCCGCTCCATGTCCGAGATGCGGCTGGCCAGCCTCTGCTTCGATCCTCAGGGCGACCAGCAGGTCGACACCGAGGGATGGACCACGGTGTTCACCCTCGGCGGGCTCACCCTGCCCGACTCCACCATCGGACGAGACGACTACAGCTACGAACAGCGCCTTTCCGTCGCCCTGCTGTACCTCGTCAGCCAGTTCGCCCGCCGGCTCATGAACGGGCTGGACCGGCGCCTGCCCAAGGCCATCTTCCTCGACGAGGCGTGGGCGGTCACCTCCACCCCGGAAGGGGCCAAGCTCGTCCCCGAGGTCTCCCGGATGGGACGTTCCCGCAACACCGCCCTCATCCTCGTCAGCCAGAACGCCGGTGACCTGCTCAACGAACAGGTCACCAACTGTCTCTCCTCCGTGTTCGCCTTCCGCTCCACCGAACGGGTCGAGGTCGACAACGTCATGGCCTTGCTCGGAGTGGACCCCTCAGAGGAACACAACGCCGTCCTGCGCAACCTCGGCAACGGCGAATGCATCTTCCGTGACCTCGACGGCCGCGCCGGACGCATCGCCGTCGACCTGGTGTCGGGTGAGCTGCTGCGCTGGCTCGACACGAACCCGACGCGACAACGGCCCGATCTTGAGGAGGACGGTGCTTTGGTGGGCACGGGGCAGGAGCTGCGGTGATGACGAAGAAACACGAAGGGCGCCTGCGTCGCGCCGCCATGATGGCGGTGCTCATGCTGGCGTTCCTCCTGGTTCCCCTCGGGTCGGTCAACGCGGCCGTCCCGGGCTGCGAGGGCGAACCGGCCCCTGTCCCCGAGGCGGCGGGATCAGGAGCCGACGGGTTGCTGGTGCCGCCGAGAACAGAGGCCGCGATCTCTGGTTCGCCTGACGGTCTTCCACCAGACGCGAGCCTCTACGGTCAGTACGGGACAGCTGGCCAACAATGGCATGTCATTCGTGAATCCTGCGTGGACAAGCTCAGCTCAAGTGCAGTCGCGACGCTCAGCAACACCGCATGGGACTTGTCGAAGACGATCAACCAGTCAACGATAACTGTCTATCAGGCAGCGACCTCTGACGGGCTTCTTAACAGTTTCAACTCTCTCGTTGAAGGGGTAATTGAAGGGCTCCGTGAAGGCGTCTGGCGACCACTTCTTCCGACGGTCGTAATCCTGGGGGCGGTCTGGCTCGGTTGGTATGGGCTAGTTCGCAAGAGGGTTACCTTGACCATCGAAAGCGCGGTTTGGATGGTCTTGGCGACAGTTCTTGGTATATGGATACTCGTCAACCCTTCGTATATCCTCTCGTCTGCGGGGACGTTGGTCAATTCGGGCGGCCAGCTCATTAACACGGCCATCTCTAGAGTGTCTGTTCCGGGTGCGGCTGTTGCATGTCCTTTGAATGCTCCAGAGATAGAAAAGGCTGATTGGGAAAGTCAAAATGACTTTGTGGTCAGAAATAATTCGCAGATGCTCTGGTCGGGACTTGTCTGCAGGCCGTGGGTTGCGGGTGTATTCGGAACCGGTCCTGCGGCTAATACGGCCGTCGAGCAGCACGGGGTTGCGCTGATTCAGGCGCAAGGGGTTAGTCGCTTTGAGCAGCAAGGGATAAGTGCTGGAGAGATTGATGCGGCACAGCTCTACGCGGACAAACAGGCTGCTTATGAAGATATAGCGGCGGATGTGCAGAATACTTACCCAGAGGTCTATCCTCTTTTTTCGGGTGAGCAGCAGGGGAGTAGGCTTGGAGTGGCGACTTTGGCGCTGTTTGCTGCAGTCTTCGCCGGAGGTCTAATACTCGCTGCTTCTGTGGCTCTCATCGTCTTGAAGATCGGTTTCCTGCTGCTTCTGCTTTTGGCTCCAGTATTCCTCCTGATTGGCATCCATCCGGGATATGGTAGGACTGTCCTTCTTCGCTGGTTTGAGATGCTGATCGGTCTGCTATTGAAGCAGATCTTTATCGTGTTGCTCATATCGTTGCTGGTGATGTGTTACGGGTTGGTTATGGCGACCAATCTCGGGTGGGGCCTACAGATGATTCTGCTGGCCCTGTTCACGTTGGCGACGTTCATCTACCGCAAGCCGTTCGCGCATCTCTTCGCCTCGGTCAACGCCAACACCTTCACCTCCCGGATGGTCAGCGACGCCGTGTCGAGCACCGCGCTGAGCAAGAGCGCCAACCTCCTGCCGCCGGTCGCCTACATGCGGGCGCAGAAGTGGGGACTGAAGCAGGCTCCGCAGCTCGCCGCCGCGGCCTCCGCGGTCTCGCCGGGTGGCGGTGTGCCTGATGGAGGCGAGACGGGACGCGGGGCCGCGGCCATCGCCGCTGCCGACACCGGTGCGAACGACGCTTCCACGGTCCGCGGCGACCAGGGGCGCGCACGCGGTGTCGCGGGGACCGGATACGGAAGGGCCCGGGGAGGGGCGAACCCGCCGCCGTTGCAGCTCGGAACGCAACCGACCGCGGGCGAGGGGGGACGGGCCTCCTCCGCTCCACCGTTGCGCGACTCCTCCCAGGCTCCTCGGCTCACCGAGACCGCCGCCGCCAGCGGTGGCCTCGGCAGTGGCCCCGCCACCCCGAGCGGGGCGATCCCGCCCCGTCCCGCCGGCGGCTACACGGGCGCGGGCGACACCGGATGGGCATCCGTGTTCGGAACGGGCGGGGGCAACGGCCGGCGGTCCGCCTCCGCATCGGACGGGGGAGCCGCGCCCGCCCCGCAGGCCCCGGAGCGCCCAGCCCCCGGCAACGGCCGGGGAATCTTCAACGGTCGTTCCGCCACCCCGCCCCAGGGCAACACCACCGCGAAGGGGTCGCGTTGGGGGGCCGCGCCCTCCCGAAGGGAACGTCCGGCACCTCCGCGAACCCCGCGACCGGCACCTGGCGGCGGTGGGGAAGAGGGTGGCAACTGGTTCAAGGGCTCACAGGGCGGCCGAGACAAGGACGCCCCCACGAGTCCCTTCTGGGCCTCCGATCCCCAACAGCAGCGGGACAGGAACAGGGACGTTCCGTTCTGGTTGCGGGACGAGGACTGATCCGGGGAGGCGGGAACGTGATGGCGAAGGCGCGTCTTCGACTCCATCGGTTTCCCGCCTCTCCCATGTTCCCGATATGGACGTCACGACAGTTGAAGCCGGAATGGGAACACGCGTGTCGGTGACGTCCGTCAGCAAAGACCCCCGTTTTGTCTCTACCGTCCATCGCTGAAGAGAAAGCCCCCACATGCCCAAGCCCCTCTCCGACGGCGCGCAGCGCCTCGTCTTCGGCGTCCTCGTCGTGGTCCTGGTCGCGTTCGGTGTCTATCTGAGTCTGGGAGGGTTCCAGGGGGATGGGGCAGAGGAAGAGCCACAGGCCGGAACGGTCGTGGAGACGCCACGGGATCCGGACGGTCAGGCCGCTGACGCGCCGCCTCCCAGCCCGATTCCGACCACGGACGCCCAGGACGCCGACGTCATGGAGTGGTTACCGTTCGGCGAGGAGGACTTCCGTGCCGCCGCCGCCGTGGCGCAGCAGTTCGCCACCGCCTACGGAACCATCGACTACTCCGAGTCCCCCGAGGCCTACTACGACCGGATGCGGCGCCTGGCGACCGCCGATTACGCCGAGACGCTCGCGAACAGCTCTGGCGCGGGCGCGTTGTGGGGCGAGATGCGGGAGGCCGAGGCCGTCGCCGAGGGACGGGCCTCCGTCGACTCGGTACGTGGATTCGACGACGACTCGATCGTCTTCGTCGTCACGGCCCAGTCCATCACCGAAGGCAGCAACGGAGCCCGCGAGGACCTTGGGGACTTCGCGGTGACCCTCGTCAAGGAGGAGGGCGGGTGGAAGGTGTTCGACTTCCAGCCCGCCGACGCCGGGAACCTGGGAGGCGGATGATGATCCGGCTGTTCGTACGGCCTACGCCCTCGGATGACGGGTCCTGCGCGACCCGTCTCGCGATCGGGGCCGGCCTGCTCATCGCGGGCGTGCTCGTGCTCGCGATTCTCGTCATCCCGATGGCCTCGATCAACCAGGGGATGACGGCCCTGACCTCGTTGCAGTGCACCCCGCGGACCGAACAGGTGGAGGCGTCGGGGTACGCGGAGGACTCCATCCCCGAGAACTACCTGGAGATCTACCGTGAAGTCGGGGAGGAGAAGGGCATCCCCTGGAACGTCCTCGCCGGTATCGGGCAGGTGGAGAGTCACCACGGCCGCTGGGAAGGACCGGGGATCACAGAGGGGCATAACGACTGGGGGGCCGCCGGACCGATGCAGTTCGGGGCCAAGGACGGCTCGGCGGCGGGCAACAGCTGGGGCGGCGAGCCGATCATGGAGGTGGAGGAACGGCCGGAGGAAGGCTACGGGCAGGACGGCAACGACGACGGGATCGTCAGCGTCTACGATCCGGCCGACGCCATTCCCGCGGCCGCCGACTACCTCATCGCCCACGGCGCGGAGGAGGACCTCCGCCAGGCGATCTTCGGTTACAACCACGCCTGGTGGTACGTGGACGACGTCCTCGGCTGGGCCGAGCAGTACGCCGAGGGGGACTACTCCACCGACCAGGCCATCGAGACCGCGGTCAACTGTCAGGTCAACGCCGACGGCACGCTGATCGGCCAGGCACCGGACGAACTGACGCAGGCCGTCGTGGACTGGGCGTTGGCCCAGCGCGGCAAGCCGTACGTGTGGGGCGGGGTGGGTCCCAACGGGTTTGACTGCTCGGGGCTGATGATGAAGGCCTACGAGAGTATCGGCGTCACGATCCCGCGTGTCTCACAGCACCAGTGGGAGTTCGGACCGCGCATCGAGAAAGGTGAGGAACAGCCGGGGGATCTGGTGTTCTTCGATGTCCAACGGGTCGGAACAGGCGAGCCGCCGGGGCCTGGGCATGTCGGAATGGTGATCGGGGACGGTCTGATGGTCGAGGCGTGGTGCACCAACTGCGGTCCGATCGCCGTTAGGGAGTACGACGATCCGAACCGCGCGGAGATTGTGGGATTTACTCGTCCCTTGGAGGAGCCGTCTGTGAAGGCGCAGCTAGAAGAGCGGGGATGAGGGGACGGTAAGATGCTTGTAGACGGAGGAGTTCTGTGTCCGAAGCGGCAGGGGCAGAAAAAAGAAGACGCGGTGTGAGTGGTTGGAAGGCTTTCTTTCTAGTCGTTTCTTCGGGAACAGCTGCCGCCTTCTTGGTTATAGGAGTCATATTTGGTGCCCTCCGTCTATTCTCATCTGCGATTAATGTAAATCCACAAGAGCGAGACTTCGCTGCTGCTGCGCCTACGAGGGGTGTGGTCTCCTCTTTGGCGCCCGGAGGATTTGATCTCTGTGATTCCCTAGGGAATATACAGGCTTTCAGTGCTGCCATGCCTCAAAGGGTGGACTCCGGGGAGAGGTATTCGGATACGGCTCTGGAAAACCCTGAGGAAGAGGCTAGGGTTATAGAGAACGAGTGCTCTTGGGTGTTGAATATTGGAGGGTTGGAACAGTCGCTCTTCACCCTCTCGTACAGGTCTATCGCTGCAGTTCCTTCTGGAGAGTCTGCGACGGAGAAGGCGTCTTTAGAATTCGAGCGGGAGAGGTCGGAAGTTGGCGAAGGGTTTTTAAGTGTTGTTTCTGAGGGGGATATCGGTGGACTTGAAGGAGGTGGATATTATGTCTACGGGGATGTGCGGGATGAAGAGGTGGTGCAGGCGATGCATTTCGTCGGTCTTGTCAAAAGTAGCGTATTTGAGATTTCCATAGAAGGGGAGAGTTCTTCGGGGGGCGGAGGGGATCTTGAAGAGGAGTATCGGTCCCTGATTCGACAGATGATGCCCGACATTCAAATGCGCTTCGATCGGATCATCCCCGATTGAGTGTAGAGATTTCTGTAGATGTTTCACGCTCTCTCGAGCGTCGAGCTGCTCGAGCGTCCCTTTCGGTGTCTTCGATGCTTCTCTGTCTGCTTTGCTTATTCTAGGGGTGAGTCGGTCCTTTCTGTCTTCAGTTGAAAGCCGTAGACTTGTGAAATATCGAGATACTCCTTTGAAGTTTTCTTCTGAGGTTCAATTTGTTCGATTCGCTCGAATGGGTTGCGACATCGTCCTTCCTGTCTGATTCGAGAATCATGGCGGATTTTATTAATGTCTTGTGTCATTTGCTTTTGGGGAGCTAGTGGTCATGGGCTTCTCGGAGTGAATGGCTGAGCATGGCGGGACGCCGCTCGTTCGGTGAGGGTGCTCTTGACGGGCTGACGTGCCCTGGCTGAGCGGGGTGCCTGTCTCTCGGGTCGGCCTGGTCGGTCGTGGTGGCGGGGTGGTCTGGTGGGGGCGCGTTCGGTCGGCTCTGAGTGTGGAGCCGGACGGTCTGGTCTTCCCCGGCCTCGATCCCGGCGGAACCGTGTTCTCGTCCCCGCTTGATCCGATGGCGCTCTGACGTGCGATATCGGCCGTTTTTGGGATTTTCTTGGCAGAAATATGTATAGGCGGCGCGTTGTGCGGCAGGCGTAAGGGCGTACGGACGGTTCGGACGCGGCACCTCGCCGCGCGGGCCACACGCACGAGCTGGAGGTCGAGATGAGCACCGGCAAGAAGGTCGAAGCCAAGGGCCAGCAGGTCAAGGGGAAGGCCGAGGAGACCGTGGGCAAGGCGACCGGAAACGACCGGCTCAAGAACAAGGGACGCGCCGACATGGTCGAGGGCAAGGGCCGAGAGGTCGGCCAGGACGCCAAGAGCGCCTTCAAACGCTGACCGGATCACACGCCGGCGTCGGCCGGTGTCCGGAAACGAGCGGCGGGTTTTTCGGGGGCCCGCCGCTCGTCCGCGTCGGGAAGGCGGCGTGCCCGCCGCGCCATCTGCCCGCGGCGGGACGGGGCGGCGAAAGGGGGCGACCATCCGTGCCGGCGCAACACGTTCCCGTGGTCACGCGGCCGTTTCGCGGCGGAACTCGCGCGCCGGCGGGAGGACGAACCGGGGCGCCGCCCCGACAGGAGGGCGGCCTCCGATCTCGGGGGCGGGGAAGCATGGTGCAGGGGCCGACCGGCGGGCGCTCTCCTCTCCTCACCGTGCTCCTGGAACGGTCGGTGACCGGCTCACGGCGCTCCTCCCGGTGCTTCCTCGCGCATGAAAGAGCTCAGGCGAGGCAGGGGATGGAGAAGGGGCGACCAGCCGTGGTCGGCTCGTACGAGTACCAAGGGGGACCAAATGGGGGATGGAAAGGCCCAGGGCAAGGGCGAGCAGATCAAGGGCAAGCTCAAGGAGGCCGCGGGCAAGGCCGTCGGCGACGAGAGGCTCAAGGCCGAGGGGAAGACCGAGCAGGCCAAGGGCAACGTGCGCGAGACGGCGCAGAACGCCGAGGACACCGTACGCGGCACGATTCGGGGCGCCCGCGACGACAAACGCTGACCGCTCGAACGCGGCATATGTGTTCCGCGTGTCGTGCGACCGGGACGGTGACCCTGCCAGGTCACCGTCCCGGTCGCGTTCCAAGGTGCTTTCGTCCTTTGGATGGGATCGCGGCCGAAAAGGATGCATGAAACCCCGGGAAACGCGGCAGGGGAAGGACACGAGGTCCGTTCTCCGATCCGGACCGACCATTCTCCGCTGGAGGTCCACGTGAACGCCGGCAGAAAGGCCGACAGCAAGATCCAGCAGCTCAAGGGCAAGGCCAAGGAGGCCGCGGGCAGGCTCACCGGCGACCGCCGTCTGGCCGCAGAGGGCCGGGCCGATCACGCCGAGGGGAAATTCCGCCAGGCCGGACACACCATCATGGACGTGTTCAGGAAGAGGTGACGCGGCGCCCGTGGGTGATCGCAGGAGCGGCGGAGCCGGTGGGCTCCGCCGCTCGTCTGTGCGGGCCGAAGAGGACGGACGTGACGTGACCCCGCGGCCACCCGTTCCGACGATCGTGCCGTCCGGGCCGCGATCCGGCGCTGTTTCGGAAAGGCATCCGAAAAAGACGGCTGGGGCGTTCCGTAAACCGTGTAGATCGTTTTCCCTATCGGATGGCGTTTTCCCGACCCGGGAATGAAGGATCTGAATTCGGAGAGGGAAGGGAAAAGGAAAAGCGCTCCGAGGAGGAGATCGATGAACCCCCCGATGCCTACCACGCTCAAAGTGGCGAGAGTGCTGCTCTTCATCACCGGAGGCACCGCCATCGTCCTCGCCGGATTCGCCCTCCTGGGGATCTCCCTGTTGTCGGACTCCCCGTCCGGGGGAGCGGGGGTGCCCGAGAGCGCCGTCCCCGCCACGATCTTCTCGTCGGTCTGGCTCGTCGCCTACGGGATCCTGTGCGTCGTGCTCGGTGTCGTCATGCGCAAGGGGCGCCGCTGGACATTTTGGACAATCGTCGGAATTCAGGGGCTCTCCCTGGTGATGGCCCTGGTCTCCCTGTCGTCCGGCTGGTCGGGTTGGGCGCAGCTTGTCATGCCGATCATCCTCCTCGCGCTCGTCCTGGTCACCCCGTCACGGGAGTTCTTCCTGCACCGGCGCTCGGGCGCGCCGGTGCGAGGGGCCGGCGGGGCCTGAACCGGCCGCGGTGGGCGGTACGCGCGGGGGCGTGGCCTGGTGGGCCGCGCCCCCGCCGTCGTGACCGTGAGGTGGGAACGCAGGAGAGGGCCGCCCCGGGGAAAGGCATGACAAGAGGGCGTCGGTAGGATCACCGGACCCTTTCCCCTCGCGGCCGTGGCGGCGTCCGGTGGGTGGCCGGCGGTCGCCCTCGGCTCCGGCTTCGCGGTCGGGTTCCCCGTCGTGGAACGCAGGTGCCCATGTCCGATTCCTCTCGCCTCGCCGGTTCCGAGCGCCTCCACCTCGCGGGAGCGGGGCTGGTCGCCGCCCTGGTCGGATTCTCGAGCTCGTTCGTCATCGTCCTCGCCGGGTTGCGGGCGGTGGGCGCCACCCAGGCCCAGGCCGCTTCGGGGTTGTTCGTCCTGTGTCTGGCCATCGGGGTGGCGATGCTGTGGCTGGGGCATCGGTACCGGATCCCCATCACCCTGGCCTGGTCCACCCCGGGCGCGGCGCTGTTGGCGAGCACGGGCGAGGTGGCCGGTGGATGGCCGGCCGCGGTGGGCGCGTTCCTACTGGTCGGCGCCCTTGTTGTGCTCAGCGGCCTGGTGGCCCCTTTGGGGAGGGCGATCTCCCAGATCCCGGTTCCGCTGGCTCAGGCCATGTTGGCGGGGGTGTTGCTGAGCCTGTGCCTGGCCCCGGTCCAGGGGGTGGCACAACAGCCGCTGCTCGTCGGCCCGGTGGTGCTGGTGTGGCTGGTGATGTTGGTGGTGGCGCGACGCTGGGCGGTCCCCGCGGCGTTGTTCACGGCCTTGGTGGTGGCCCTGGGGGCGTTGCGCGGTGGTGGCGCCGGTGTCGATCCGGCGGTCCTGCTCCCGGTTCCGGAGTGGACGACGCCGGCCCTGACCTGGCAGGCGGTCGCGAGCGTGGCCCTCCCGCTGTTCGTGGTCACGATGGCGTCGCAGAACGTGCCCGGAACAGCGGTGTTGGCCTCGTTCGGCTATCGGACGCCGTGGCGCTCGGCGATGGTGACGACCGGGGCCGCCACGGTTCTGACGGGGCCGTTCGGCGGGTTCGCGGTGAACCTGGCGGCGATCAGCGCCGCGTTGGCGGCGGGGCCGCAGGCCCATCCCGATCCGGCCCGGCGGTGGCGCGCGGCCGTCGCCGCGGGCTGGTCCTATCTGCTCCTGGCGGTCCTGTCGGCCGCGCTCGCCGCGGTGATCGCCGCCGCGCCGGCGGGCCTGGTGGAGGCCGCCGCCGGGCTCGCGCTGATCACGACCCTGGCCGCGTCTCTGAAGGGGGCGCTGGAGGAGGAGTCCTGGCGGGAGGCCGCCGCGGTGACGTTCCTGGTGGCCGCGTCGGGGGTGACCGTCGCCGGTATCGGTTCGGCGTTTTGGGCTCTGCTGGCCGGATTGCTGATGCGCGGGATCTCCGGCGGGCCGTGGCGCGCGAGGTCCACCGTCCCGCGGTGAGTGTGAGATGGGTCTCCGCGGCCTGGCCGGCGCGGGGCGGGCCGGGGGGCGACAGGTGCCTCATAAGGGGATAGAGAGGACGTCCTGCCGCTGATATTCGCGAAACTACCTAAAAAGCTACATAGTCCGCGATTCCATTTTTGATTTGTGCAGCACGCCCGTATTCGTCCGCGGAATTCGTGCAAGGTGCCCAATGGAATCCGTCCCCCGACGGTCTAGCGTTGGGCGTGCGGTCGCGTGGAGTCCTCCCCCTTATCCGACGTGTCACCGCGGGTCATGGCCCCCGCCCGACCTCCCTCCCAGGGCGCGGGCCATGTGGGCCGGGGCTGCCTGAACTTCGGGGGCTATTCTGCGAAACCCCTCCCTCGCAGAATGGGCGCGGGGCAGCCCCGGACCAGTACTCATCGATTTCCGGGTTTTCGCCTCCCGGTTCCCAACGTCGGTTTAGGCTCCCCTCATGAAGCTGAAACCGGGGGCGGGCCTGCTCGTCGGGCGGTCTCGGGAACAGGTCCGGGCCGAGGCCCTTCGCCTGGAGGCCGATGCGGAGGCATTCCCCGGCGACCGCGGCGAGATCCTGTGCGAGGCGGCGGGACTGTGGCACCGCCTGGGCGAGTCCGACCGGGCACTCGACCTGTGCGCGCGGGCGATCGCGTGCGGGGAGGAGGGGGTCGGATTCGCGCGGTTGCGGCGTATGGAGGTCTTCGCGGCCGAGGAACGCTGGGAGGAGTTCGAGGCCGAGCTCGGGGCGCTCAGAAGCGGCCGGATCGGGATCGGTCCCGCCCATCTCGTGGCCGAGCTGCTGGAGTCCCTGGGGCGGTATCGCGCCGCACTGGAGTTCTACGACCTCGCCTGCGCTCCGTTGCGGACCGATCTGGATCGGATCGATCCGGACGACCTTCCCAGGTACCTGGTCCAGTTCGAGTCGGCCGAGGGGCGGGCCCGCACCCGGGCCGCGCTGGGCATCGCACCCGACGACCTCGACGCCGTCGTCGCCCGTTCCTACGAGGAGGAGTCCGAGCCGTTCAACGGTGTCGACTGCGCGGCCCCCCAGCCCGTGGCCGGGCCGCCGGTGGCCGCCTTCGTGCCGCGCTCGGACCTGGCCCGGGCGTACGGGCGGGGGGTGTTGCTCCCGGGGGAGCTCGCCTCGGATGAGCCCGCCCATTACTTCGGGGTGCTGGAGCGCGAGTGGTGGGCGTTCGGTGGCCGGATCGCCCTGCTTCCGGTCCGCCTTGACGACTACCTCGGATTCGCCGCGCGGGCGGTCGCCGATCCGCGTTCGGGCCGCACCTGTGAGGAGTACCTGCGTCACCTGCTGGAGCGCCGGGTCGCACTCGCCTGGCCGCCGCGGCGGAACGCGCCCTGTTGGTGCGGGGCGGCGGCGAAGTACAAGAAGTGCTGTGGTTCCCTCTGGCGTCCTGGACGCTGACGCCCGCTCACTCCCCCTAGAGGGCGTCAGCCCCCGGGCACCGGCCGACCGTCCGGTGCCCGGGGTTTTCGTTCGGCGCGGGTGAGCGCGTGTCACCGGAGGTCGTGTGCCATAGCCTGCCCAGCCTGAAACGGAACGTAGCCAAACTGCAGAGCGGATGACCGTAATGGAGACCGGTGTTCTGGGAGGGGGAGAAGAGGGTGGGGAACCGCCCTGTTCCGAGCGAGTCTCCGTAATCAATTAGTAATGAAAATGAAAACGGAACGTTTACGCTTTCGGCCGGTACGGGTATGAGCCACGCTGGCAGCGGGACCGCACCTGCATGCCGCACCTCCTCGCAGTCATCACGGGTGTCCGGGGGCATCCGTGCGACCTCATGGAAAGGCACGCATCCGTGGGCACCATCTCGTGGATCGACGGCTCTCACCCTGCGACTCCCGCCGAGGCCGTCAGCATGCTGCACAGCTACCTCACAGCGGCGGGGGTGGAGCGGCTTTACGCCGCGAGCCGGACGACGGTCGCGTCGCTGTCCATTCGCGCGGGTCTCACGGTGTGGTGCATGAACGGGATGTTCCGCTGGCAGGACGAACTGGGACGCACGGTGACCCACTCGGCCGACGACCCCGAAGGCGCGGCGCGCCAGCTGTGCGGACTGGCGCAGCCGCTACGCGCCGCGGCCTAAGGCCGGACCGGGCCAATGTCCACCGCGTGCCTGTGGCGTCACAGCAGTTGAGTAGCGTTGGACGTCATGACCGAACCCCTGATCGTCGTCGGCGCCGCGATCGTCCGTGACGGCGCCCTCCTCGCCGCCCAGCGCGCCGAGCCGCCGCAGATGCGGGGTCGTTGGGAACTGCCGGGCGGCAAGGTCGATCCCGGCGAGACCGACGAGGCGGCGCTGGTCCGCGAGTGCGAGGAGGAGCTGGGCGTCCGGGTCCGCCTGCTGGAGCGCATCGGCCGGGACGTCGCCTTCCCGCAACGTCCTGGCGCTCCGCCGGCGCTGCTGCGGGTGTGGGTGGCCGACCTGGTCGAAGGGGAGCCGCGGCCGTTGGAACACCTGTCGTTGCGCTGGCTGTCGGCCGACGCGCTGCACGACGTCGACTGGCTGCCCGCCGACCTGCCCTTCCTCTCCGCCATCCGCCCCTATCTGGAAAGCGACGACCCCGTGGCCGGCGCCCGGGGCGGTTGAGCCGGCCGGGGCGGCACGGGGTCGTCTCGGTGGGAGCGCCGACGGTCTCAGGCCTTGCCCTCGGCGGCCTTGACGAGGTCGGGCAGGAACTGGTCGACCGCCCACGGCAGGCTCAGGGGGCTGACCGCGGACATCGCCATGGCCACCGCGTCGTCGTCGAACGCGACGTAGCCGCCGTCCTGCACCGCGGGGATCTGCTGGAATACCGGGTTGGCCTCGGCGGCCTCGCGCGCGTCCGCGCTGTTGTACCACATGACCATCACGTCGGCGTCGACCTTGTCGGCGTTCTCCATGCTCGTGGTGCCGAAGAACTGGCCTTCGGCCACGTCGAGCTGCTCGGTGATGCCCGCGGGGGTGAACCCGAGCTGCTTCATCACCTCGGCCCGGGGCTCACCGTCGATGTAGAAGGCGAGCTGCCCGTCCTGGGTGACGGTGCCGAAGGCGAAGGTCTTCTCCGCGAACTGGGGGTGCTGCTCGGCGATCCCGTCGATGTAGGCGTTGGTGTCGTCGACGAGCTGCTGCGCCTCCTCCTCCATGCCGACGGATCGGCCCACCGCCACGGTCTGGTCCTGCCAGGCGGTCTGCCAGGGCTTGTCCAGGTAGGGGATGGTCGGGGCGATCTGGGAGAGCTGCTCGTATTGGTTCTCCTCAAGGCCCGATTGGACTCCGAGGATGAGGTCGGGGGCGAGCGAGGCGACCTGTTCGACCGGGATGCCGTCGTCGTTGCTGATCAGCGTGGGCTTCTCGCCGCCGAGTTCCTCCAGCTTCTCGGCGTCCCACTCCAGCAGACCGTCCTCGCGGGCGCCGAAGGTGGACTCGGCGATGCCGACCGGGACGATGTCGAGGGCGAGCAGGGTGCCCTCGTCGGACCAGCCGACGGTCACGACCCGTTCGGGCTTCTCGGTGATCTCGGTGCTGCCGAAGGCGTGCTCGATGGTGACGGGGAAGGCGCCCGATCCCTCTCCGGAGGGCGCGGCGGTCTCTTCCTCGGTGGTGTCCGTACCGCAGCTGCTGAGGGCGATCGCGGCGACCGCGGCCACGGCCCCGGCGCGCAGGCCCCGGACGCGCCGGCCTGTCGGATGACTGAACAGCATGGATGACCCCCAGGTAGGAGAGGTGGTGTCCGCGGGCGGACGGAGCCGGGCGTGCGGCGGCACGACGGATCCACCCGCCCGTAAGGGTGAGGTTTGGCTATCCTAAGTCGGAGAGGGGGTTCTTGTCGCGTCAGGGTCCTTCGAGAGCGGGGAGCGGGAATAGCGGACCTGGTGACTCCGTTTCGTTGGGTGACGCGGCGCCCTCGACGGGCGGCCCGAAACCGCCATCGCGCCGTCGTCCCACGTGACTTGCCCGTTTCCCGGGGGGCAGGCCATCACCGCATAGACTGATGGACGGCCGCGGGAATCGCGGTGTTCCCCAGCAGATGAGATCGAGACTTTCGCATGTCCACCGCCACGCCCGAAGGCTCCGCCCGCCGCACCGACCTTCGTAACGTCGCCATCGTCGCCCACGTCGACCACGGTAAGACCACCCTCGTCGACGCCATGCTCTGGCAGTCCGGCGCGTTCCGCGCCAACCAGGACGTCGACGAGCGCGTCATGGACTCCAACGACCTGGAGCGCGAAAAGGGCATCACCATCCTCGCCAAGAACACGGCCGTCCACTACACGACGCCCGAGGGTGAGGATGTCGTCATCAACATCATCGACACCCCCGGCCACGCCGACTTCGGCGGCGAGGTCGAGCGGGGCCTGTCGATGGTGGACGGCGTCGTGCTCCTGGTCGACGCGAGCGAGGGGCCGTTGCCGCAGACGCGGTTCGTGCTTCGCAAGGCGCTGGCGGCCAAGCTCCCGGTCATCCTGGTGATCAACAAGGTCGACCGCCCCGACAGCCGTATCGCCGAGGTCGTCGACGACACCTACGAGCTGTTCCTCGACCTGGACGCCAACGAGGACCAGATCGACTTCCCGATCGTCTACGCCTGCGCCCGTGACGGCAAGGCGTCCCTGGAGCGCCCCGACAACGGCTCGGTGCCCGACAACGACGACCTCCAGCCGCTGTTCCGCACCATCTTGGAGACGATCCCGGCACCGGAGTACACGCCGGGAGCGCCGTTGCAGGCCCACGTCACCAACCTGGACGCCTCCCCGTTCCTGGGCCGTCTGGCGCTGTGCCGGATCCACCAGGGCGAACTCCGCAAGGGCCAGCAGGTCGCCTGGATCAAGGCGGACGGGTCCACCCAGCAGGTGAAGATCACCGAGCTGCTCATGGCCGAGGCCCTGGAGCGCAAGCCCGCCGAGAAGGCGGGCCCCGGTGACATCGTCGCCATCGCCGGCATCCCCGACATCATGATCGGCGAGACGCTGGCCGACCCCGAGGACCCGCGCCCGCTGCCGCTCATCACCGTCGACGAGCCCGCCATCTCGATGACGATCGGCACCAACACCTCACCCCTGGTGGGACGGGTCAAGGGGGCGAAGGTCACCGCGCGCCTGGTCAAGGACCGCCTCGACCGCGAACTGGTCGGCAACGTGTCGCTGCGGGTGCTGCCGACCGACCGTCCCGACGCCTGGGAGGTTCAGGGCCGTGGTGAGCTCGCCCTGGCGATCCTGGTCGAGCAGATGCGCCGCGAGGGTTACGAGCTGACCGTGGGCAAGCCGCAGGTGGTCACCAAGGTGATCGACGGCAAGGTCCACGAACCTGTCGAGCGCCTCACCGTCGACGCGCCGGAGGAGTACCTGGGGGCGATCACCCAGCTCCTCAGTGTCCGCAAGGGGCGGATGGAGCAGATGACCAACCACGGCACCGGTTGGATCCGCATGGACTGGCTCGTGCCCTCGCGCGGCCTCATCGGCTTCCGCACCGAGTTCCTCACCGAGACCCGCGGCACGGGCATCGCCCACCACGTCTTCGAGGACTTCGAGCCGTGGTTCGGTGAGCTGCGTACCCGCCAGAACGGCTCCCTGGTCGCCGACCGTTCCGGCTCGGCCATGACCTACGCCATGTTCAACCTCCAGGAGCGGGGCATCCTGTTCGTCGAGCCCGGCACCGAGGTCTACGAGGGCATGATCGTCGGTGAGAACGCGCGCGCCGACGACATGGACGTCAACATCACCAAGGAGAAGAAGCTCACCAACATGCGCTCCTCCACGGGGGAGGAGCTGGAGCGCCTGGTGCCGCCGCGCAGGCTGTCGCTGGAGCAGGCCCTGGAGTTCTGCCGCGAGGACGAGTGCGTCGAGGTCACGCCCGAGGCCGTGCGCATCCGCAAGGTCATCCTGGACCAGAAGGAGCGCGCCCGTATCACGGCGCACAAGAAGCGCTCCTCCTGACGGAGGTCCCGACGTCGAGCGCGGAGCGTCGCCCCGAGGGGGTGGCGCTCCGCGCTTTTCGCGTTCGGCGGGGAGGTCCGTCCGCTCCGGTGGCGCTGTCGGGATGGGAATGACGAGCTGGAAGTCCGGCTTGGGCCAGAAGTCCGGAAAAACGGGTGATCCGTGGCGCGTCCAGGGCCGGCCCGCCTAGCCTGGGGCATCAGGGCCCTTCCGGCATCCGGCGCCCAGGGGCCTCAGCCAATCCGGAGGTCGGCTCCATGGCACAACCGCACGCGGTCGTGGTCGGAGGCGGTATCGGGGGCCTGGCCGCCGCCGTGGCCCTGTACCGCAAGGGGTGGGCGGTGACCGTGTGCGAGCGCGCGCCGGCGCCCGACCCCGCCGAGGTCGGGTTGGTCCTGGCCCCCAACGCGCTTCGGGCGCTCGACACCCTCGGGTTGGGGGGTGCGGTCCGCGCGCGGTCGGCCCACACCTCGGGGATCGAGATCCGCCGGGGGGACGGGCGTCGCCTGCTGCGCCTGGCATCCCGCGCCAGACGCGGCTTCGACGGCGGGGCGCACGTGCTGCTCCGCTCCGACCTCGTCGACCTGCTGCTCACCCGCCTGCCGGCCGGCGTGGTGCACACCGCCACCGCGGTGTCCAGCGTCGAACCCGGCGACACCCGCAGGCTCGCCCGGGTCGGCACCGAGGCGGGCGAGGTGAGCGCCGACCTCGTCGTCGCCGCCGACGGCCTGCGCTCCGCCGTCCGTTCCGCGCTGTTCCTGGAGCACCCGGGACCGGTCTACGCCGGTTTCACGACCTGGAGCGCCGTCGTGCCGGACGCCGGTGTCCCGGTCGCCTTCGGCGAGACCTGGGGGCGGGGCGGCCTTGTCGGGGTGCTGCCGTTGCCCGAGGGACGCCTCCACTGCTACGCCACCGCCAACGCCCCCGCGGGCGAGAACGCCGGGGACGAGAAGGCCGAGCTGCTCGGCCGGCTGGCCGTCCGGCACGACCCGCTGCCGGCCCTGTTCGCGGCCGCGCCGTCGGAGTCCGTGCGCCGTGGGGACGTCTGGCACATCGACACCCCGCCGCCCGCCTACCACAAGGGGCGCGTCGCGCTGCTCGGCGACGCCGCGCACGCCATGACCCCCAACCTCGGGCAGGGGGCGGGGCAGGCCATCGAGGACGCGGTCGTCCTCGCCCACCACGTCAACGGCTCCACCGCCTACCTGCCGACCGCGTTGCACTCCTACACCGAGGCCAGGATGGAGCGGACGGCCCAGACCGTGCAACGGTCGGCGCAGCTCGCCGAGGCGGTGCAGAGCGAGTCCCCCTCGGCCGTCCGCCTCCGTGACGTCGGCGCGGGACTGCTCGGCCGGCTGGCGCCGGGGACGGTGACCCGTTTCCTGGACCGGCTCTATGACTGGCGTCCTCCCGTCGAACCCGCTCGGGTGTGACCCTTCCCCTGGCGGGGCGTGGGCGCCGCCGTCATGTCGTGTCCGGTCCGGGCTTTCGGCGGGGTTCCCCGGTCCGGGGGGCGGCGGCTCGGCCGTCCTGCCGGACGCCGGGCGGGATCGGGGTGTCCTGTGACGCCGGGCGCAGCCCGATGCGCCGGCCGAGCCACACCAGGGGGTCGTAGCGGCGGTCGGCCACCCGCTCCTTCAGGGGGATCAGCGCGTTGTCGGTGATCTGGATGTTCTCGGGGCACACCTCGGTGCAGCACTTGGTGATGTTGCAGTAGCCGAGCCCGAACTCCTCCTGGGCGATCTTGCGCCGGTCGGCGGTGTCGTAGGGATGCATCTCCAGTTCGGCGACCCGCATCAGGTAGCGCGGCCCGGAGAAGTGCGCGGTGTTGTCCTCGTGGTCGCGGATGACGTGGCAGACGTTGTTACACAGGAAGCACTCGATGCACTTGCGGAACTCCTGCTGGCGCTGGACGTCGGCCTGTGACATCCGGAACTCCCCGGGACGCGTCGCCGGGTCCGGGGTGAACGAGGGGATCTCGCGCGCCTTGCGGTAGTTGGCGGACACGTCGCAGACCAGGTCGCGGATGACGGGGAAGGTGCGCATGGGGGTGACGGTCACCGTCTCGCCGGGGGCGAAGAGGTTCATCCGGGTCATGCAGGCCAGCCGGGGACGCCCGTTGATCTCGACCGAGCACGAACCGCATTTGCCGGCCTTGCAGTTCCACCGCACCGCCAGGTCCGGCGCCGCGGTGGCCTGGAGCCGGTGGAGGACGTCGAGGACGACCTCCCCCTCCTCGACCGCGACGGTGTAGTCGACCAACCGGCCCTCGCCGCCCTCGCCGCGCCACACGCGCAGTGTCGTTTCGCCGTTCACGCGCCTTCCTCCTCGTCCGTGTCCTCGGGGGAGCCGTCCGCGAGTTCCTCCTCGGTCAGGTACTTCTCCAGCTCGCCGCGTTCGAACAAAGCGAGCAGGTCGCGGCGCATCGGCGGCGTCCGGCGGTGTTCCACGACGACGTCCGAGCCGTCGAGCCGGGCGGCCAGGGTGATCCGGCGCCACCGCGCCGACATCCGGGGGAAGTCGTCGCGGGTGTGGCCGCCGCGGGACTCTTCGCGTTCCAGGGCGCAGCGGGCGACGGCCTGTGACACCAGCAGCATGTTGCGCAGATCCAGGGCCAGGTGCCAGCCCGGGTTGTAGCATCGGCCGCCTTCGACGCGGACGCCGGCGACGCGCGCGTCGAGCTTCTCCAGCCTGGCGATGGCCTGCTCGATCTCCGCTCCGTTGCGGACGATGCCGACCAGGTCGTTCATCGTCCGCTGGATCTCGCGGTGCAGCAGGTAGGGATTGTCGCCTTCGGATCGGGAGAGGGGGGCCGTCGCCGCGGTGGCCGCCTCGGCGACCGCCGCGGCGGGGACGGCGGGCCGGTCGGCTCCCAGCGAATCGAGGTAG
This sequence comes from Marinactinospora endophytica, assembly GCF_054780875.1. NCBI lineage: Bacteria > Bacillati > Actinomycetota > Actinomycetes > Streptosporangiales > Nocardiopsidaceae > Marinactinospora > Marinactinospora endophytica. The sequence goes on from NZ_BAAGVM010000003.1 coordinate 180,338, forward strand.
GCGGCCGCCCCCAGACCGCAGCGCCGGCCGAAGACCAGCAGGTCGGACAGGGAGTTGCCGCCCAGCCGGTTGGAGCCGTGCATTCCGCCCGCGACCTCGCCGGCCGCGAAGAGCCCCGGCACCGACGCGGCCCCCGTCTCGGCGTCGACGGCGACGCCGCCCATCACGTAGTGGCAGGTCGGTCCGACCTCCATCGGCTCGGCCGTGATGTCGACGTCGGCCAGTTCCTTGAACTGGTGGTACATGGAGGGCAGCCGGCGGGTGATCTCCTCGGCCGACAGGCGTTCGGACACGTCCAGGAACACCCCGCCGTGGGGGGAGCCGCGCCCCTCCTTCACCTCGGTGTTGATGGCCCGCGCGACCTCGTCGCGGGGCAGCAGTTCGGGGGGCCTGCGGTGGTTGCGCGGGTCGGTGTACCAGCCGTCGGCCTCCTCCTCGGACTCGGCGTACTGGGCGCGGAACACCTCGGGCACGTAGTCGAACATGAACCGTTTCCCCGCGGAGTTGCGCAGCACGCCGCCGTCCCCGCGGACCGATTCGGTGACGAGGATGCCGCGCACCGAGGGCGGCCAGACCATGCCGGTGGGATGGAACTGGACGAACTCCATGTTGATCAGTGCCGCGCCGGCGCGCAGCGCGAGCGCGTGGCCGTCACCGGTGTACTCCCAGGAGTTCGATGTGACCTCGAACGACCTGCCGATGCCGCCGGTCGCCAGGATCACCACCGGCGACTCCAGCAGCAGGAACTCCCCGCTGTCGCGGAGGTAGCCGAAGGCCCCGGCGACACGTCCGTTGTCGGTGACCAGTTCGGTGATCGTGGTCTCGGCGTGCACCTTCAGCATGGCCTCGGGGTCACCGTACTCGGCGGCGTCGGCCTGTTGGAGCTGGACGATCCGCTGTTGGAGGGTGCGGATCATCTCCAGCCCGGTGCGGTCGCCGACGTGGGCGAGGCGCGGGTACTCGTGGCCGCCGAAGTTGCGCTGGCTGATCCGGCCGTCCTCGGTGCGGTCGAACAGGGCGCCCCAGTACTCCAGTTCCAGGATGCGGTCGGGGGCCTCGCGGGCGTGGAGTTCGGCCATGCGCGGGTCGTTGAGGAACTTGCCGCCGCGGATGGTGTCGCGGAAGTGGACGCGCCAGTCGTCGTCGGAGGCGACGTTGCCGAGCGCCGCGGCGGCACCGCCCTCGGCCATCACGGTGTGGGCCTTGCCGAACAGTGATTTGGACACGATCGCGGTCCGCAGGCCGTGGAGGCGCGCCTCGATGGCGGCGCGCAGTCCGGCCCCGCCGGCGCCGATCACCACGGCGTCGTAGGCGAGGCGCGTCGTCTCGGTCATCTGCCCTGGCCTTTCGTGCCGGCGGGTGGGTCAGTTGAACAGCCGCACGTCGGTCAGCGTTCCGCTGGCCACCAGTGCCACGTACAGGTCGGTGAGCACGAGGGTGCCCAGGGTGATCCAGGCGAACGCCATGTGCCGGGCGTTGAGGTGGGACACCCAGGTCCAGGCCCGGTAGCGCAGCGGGTGCCGGCGGAAGCTGCGCAGCCTTCCGCCCACGACGTGCCGGCAGGAATGGCAGGACAGCGTGTAGCACCACAGCAGGATCACGTTGCCGAGCAGGATGAGGTTGCCCAGTCCGACGCCGAAGCCTCCGTTGTGGCCGTGCGCGAAGGAGACGAGCGCGTCGTAGGTGTTGAGCAGCGAGATGAGGACGGCGGCGTAGAAGAAGTAGCGGTGCAGGTTCTGCCCGATCAGCGGGAGGCGGGATTCGCCGGTGTAGCGCCGATGGGGTTCGCGTACCGCGCAGGCCGGGGGAGCCTGCCAAATCGCACGATAATACGCTTTTCGATAGTAATAACAGGTAAATCGGAAAAGTAGGAGGAAAGGAAGGGAGACGAGCGCGTAGGGGAGGAACCACGGGAATTCAAAGGGGAGCGTGCCGAACACGGCCGACCCCGGCGCGCACGCGGCGCTGAGACAGGGGGAGTAGAACGGGGTGAGGTAGTGGTAGTCGGCCACCCAGTAATGGTCCTGCTGGAACACCCGGAACGTGGCGTAGCCGACGAACGCGGCCAGCCCCAGCGCGGTGAACAGGGGTGGGACCCACCACCGGTCCCGGCGCAGGGTCCGCGCCCCCAGCCGGGCGCGGTCGAGTACGGGCTCGCGGGGTACGGGCGGTGGCGCTGTCATCGTCGCGGCATCTCCATCCCGTGAAGGGCCGGCCGGACGCCGCGACACGGAGCGGGCCGGCCACCCTCGCGCGTCGTACGGTCCGTGCGGAGGCGGGCGGGGTAGCCACGTTAAAACGGCGAGGCCGCGGAATTCGACAATGGGTTCACGTGTTTCCAGTGTGAAAAAAACCACTCGCCGAAATGGCGAAATCGCGTTTACGGAAAAGCGGACGAAAGGTGGGGCACATGGGGAACACACGCCCCACCGGTCCCTTTCCGCGCGCCCGGCCGGGAACCGGGAAGGGCCCCTGGACCGGGCGCGTCCGGCGTTTCGCCGGCGGGCGCGACGCCGGGGACCGTCCGGTCGCCTCGCCGCCCCGCGGCCACCGGCGGGATCCGGGCCTATCCCAGCGGCGGGCGGCGCCGACCGAACCCGGTGGCCTGTTCGAAGGCGTGGCCATAGCGGAGCAGGTCCAGGTCCGCGCCGTGGCGGGCGACCAGTTGAACCCCCACGGGCAGGCCGTCGGAGGTGAACCCGCCCGGTACCGACATCGCCGGGCAGCCCGTCACCGTCACCTGGTAGGCCGAACGCATCCAGTCCAGGTAGTCGGCCATCGGGGTGCCGGCGACCTCGGTCGGATACTCCAGGTCGGCGTCGAAGGGCGGGAGCTGGCTGACCGGCAGCAGGAGCAGGTCGTAGTCGCCGAAGAACCTCCCGAAGCGGTGGAAGAGCTCCGCGAGCCCCTGCTTGGCCCGGCCCACCTCCTCGCCGGACAGGGCCCGGCCGACCGCGGCGTTGGCGACCACCGTCTCCTTCACCCGGCCGGGGTTGGCCTCGATCAGCGGTCCGAGGTTCAGGTGGAACTGCCAGGCGCGCAGCGTGCGGAACACCTCGTCGGCGCCGGAGAAGTCCGGGGCGGCCTCCTCGACGTGGCAGCCCAGGGCGGCGAAGGTCTTGGCCGCCTCAGCGACGACGCGCGCCACCTCGGCCTCCACCGGGAGCGTCCCGCCGAAGTCGGGCGAGAACGCCACCCGCAGCCCGCGCAGATCGACGTGCAGGGGCGGGGCGAAGGTCGACCCCGCCTCGGCCAGGGCGAACGGGCAACGCGGGTCGGGGCCGGCGATGGCCGACAGCACCAGCGCGGTGTCGGCGACCGTCCGCCCCATGGGACCCGAGGTCGCCAGGGTCTCCCATGGCAGGGTGCTGGGCCAGGTGGGGACACGCCCAGGGGTGGGGCGCAGGCCGACCACGTTGTTGAAGGAGGCCGGGTTGCGCAGCGATCCCCCCATGTCCGTGCCGTCGGCGATGGGGTGCAGACCGGCGGCCAGCGCCGCAGCCGCGCCGCCGCTGCTGCCTCCCGCCGAGCGGCTGGTGTCGTAGGGGTTGCGGGTGGTGCCGAACACGGGGTTGAAGGTGTGGGAGCCGGCCGCGAACTCGGGGACGTTGGTCTTGCCGATGACGATGGCGCCGGCGGCGCGCAGGCGTTCGACGACGAGCTCGTCCCGTTCGGGAACGTGGTCGGCGTGGATGGGGGACCCGTGGGTGGTGCGGATGCCGGCGGTCTCGTGGGTGTCCTTGACGGCGATGGGCAGACCGTGCAGGGGGCCGGTGGGCCGTCCCGCGGCGTGTCGGTGGTCGGCGGCCGCCGCCTCGTCCAGGGCCCGTTCGGGGCACAGGGTGACGACGGCGTTGATCGCGGGGTTGACGGCCTCGATGCGGTCCAGGTGGGCCTGGACGACCTCGCGCGCCGACACCTCCCCCGATCGCAGCATCCGCGCGAGCTCGACGGCCTCACGGTGGTGCAACTCAGCGTTCAACGATTCCTCCGGTCACGGTGTCAAAGGAGCGGCGCAACTCCAGGTAGGCGTCGCGGGACAGTTTGGGGCCGCTGGTGGAGAGGACCTGCTCGGCGCGTTCGGCCCCCTCGCACAGCAGGTCGACGACGGTCATCGCCATGAACTTCGCCGGGTTCACCGCCGCGGCGACGTGGTCGGTGGTGAAGAACCCGGGACCGTGGAAGGGGGCGGCACTGCCCGAGGCCGCCCAGGGATGGGCGACCGGCATGATGTGGCCGAGGTCGCCCATGTCGGTGGATCCGCCCATGCGGCCGCTGTCGCGGATCACCGCGTCCGCGCCGAACAGGGAGACGCAGTTGTCGTGGAGGAGGTCGGCCAGCGGCTCGTCGACGGACAGCGGCAGGTAGCCGCCGACCGTCTCGACGCGCACGTCCACTCCCAGGGCGAAGGCGCCGGCGCGCAGGGCCCGGTCCACCTTGTCGGCGGCATCGCGCATGGCCGTGACCGAGCCGGCGCGGACCATCAATTCCATGTGGGCGTGGGCGGGGACGGCGCTGACGGCCTCGCCGCCGGTCAGGATCTGGCTGACCCGGACGGTGTCGGCGTCGTCGAACGTGTCCCGCTGGGCGTCGATCGCGGCGATCGCCAGGGTCGCCGCCTTCAGCGCGTTGGCGCCGGCCCACGGGGTCGCGCCGGCGTGGGCGGCCACGCCGGTGAAGGCGGCACGTTTGACCAGGGAGCCGTTGGCCGAGGCCGCGACCGCCGCCGCCGGCGCGGAGACCGTCGGGCCGGCGTGGGTCATCATCGCCATGTCCACGTCGTCGAACGCGCCGATCCTGATGAGTTCCGGCTTGCCCACGATGAACTCGAAGTCGCCGGCCTCGCGGCGCCGCAGCCGCCAGTCGACCTCGATGCACTCCTCAGCCGGCACCGCGAACAGGACGACGTCCCCGTCGAGCCGGTCCATCACCGGGGCCAGTCCGTAGCCCGCTCCGATCATCGACGCGATCTGGGCGTTGTGCCCGCAGGCGTGGGCGGCCGTGGTGGTGGGGTCGGCGTAGGGGTGGCCGTCGACCAGCAGCGCGTCGAGTTCACCCAGGACCGCGACGCTGCGCCGGGACGTCCGGCCGCGCATGCGGGCCTTGACCCCGGTCAGGGCGAGCCCGTCCTCGTGGGCGAGCCCCAGCCCGTCGAACCAGCGCCGGACCCGGTGCGCGGTTTCGCTCTCGCGCCAGCCGGTCTCGGGGTGGCGCAGCACCTCCTCGGAGATCGCGGTGATCTCGGCGGCGCGACGGTCGATCTCCGCGCAGACGGCCTTCTTGAGCTCGGCGTTTCGGGTCATGCGCGGCTCCTCTGCTCTTGGGCCGTGGACGGTTCCGAGGGGCGTGCGTCACGCCGGCGCGCGTTCACCGCCGGCGGGGCGACAACGACCGCCCCGACGTTCCCGGCCAGTCCCACGATTCCCTCACCGACCTGACCGAATCCCGCCGGTGCGAACGTCGTCGCCACGGCCACCCCGGTGCGGGCGAGCGGTGGGTGGGGACGGGGAATGGTTCGCCCGCCAGGGGGACCAGGGCGCCGGGGCCACCCCCGGTCCGCTGTGACCGGTTCGCCGTTGTCCCGTGGCCGGGCGTCCCGATGACGGCCAGGGCGGGGAAGGGAAGGGGGCCGGGTTCCGCGCCGGGGTTCACACGGCCAGGGTGGGAAGACCGGATCAGAGGCGGCCGGAGACACAGGACGCGGCCACATCGAGGAGGTGACCGAGGGGGGAGCCGGGTGGCGTTGTGTGGAGCATCGGACCGTCCCGGGGCGCGGGGAGAGACGGGACCCGGCATGACGGCCTCCTCGGACGAAGGAAATGTGGGACAGAGAATGCACGTCTCTTCCGTTACCGACAAGTGAAAACGGCATACTGACGAAAACAGCCACATTGCTGGCCGGGGAGGTTGGGATGGCCCGGGAATTCGACGCGCTGGACCGGCGCATCACGGCGGCGCTCCAGGTGAACGGGCGCGCCTCCTGGCGTCGGATCGCCTCGGTGCTGGGAGAGCCCGAACGCTCGGTGGCCCGGCGTGGCAACCGGCTCCTGGAGCGGCGGCTCATCACCGTCATCGGCCTGTGCGTCACCGGTGACCCGGTCATCGTCCGCACCCGCCACGCCAGCGGCGGTCTGCGTATGGGAGGCACCGCGCTGGCCCGCCGACCCGACACCACGTTCAGCTACGCCGTGACCGGAACGGTGGACTGCGTCACCGAACTGTTCTGCGCGCCGCGGCGGCTGCTGGCCGTCACCGTGGACGAGCTGCCGGGCCTTCCCGGGGTGGTCGGTGTCGAGACGCTTCCCGTGCTGCGCTACTACCGCACCGTCCACGAATGGTTCCCCGGAATCCTCGCCCCCGAGGAGGTCGCGGAGCTCTGCGACGTCGCACCGGCCCCGTCCTCCGCCGAGACTCCCATGGTGGAGGAGCTGAGCGACGCCGACCAGGCGATCCTGCGCGCGCTGTCGAACAACGGCCGGCTCACCCACGAGGCCCTGGGGCGTTTGGCGGGGGTTTCGGAGCCCACCGCGCGGCGGCGGGTGGAGTGGTTGCGCTCCAGCGGCCTGGTCCACTTGCGCGCCGTGGTGGAACCGGCGCTGCTGGGGCTGCCGGTCGAGGCGCTGCTGTGGATCACGACCGCGCCGCACGCGGTCGACCGGGTCGGTCGCGCGCTGCTCGAATCGGACTGGGTACGCTACGCCGCCGCGTTGATGGGGGAGTACCAGCTCCTGTGCCATGTGGCCGCGCCGTCAAAGGCGGACCTGTACGAGTTCATCACCGCAGGGGAGTGGGCGCGTGAGGCGACCGTGGTCGACACCGCGCTCGTCGTCGGGCCGTTCAAGCGCAGCGGCGTCCTGGTCGCCTGACGCCGGCGCTTCGGGTCAGACGACGGGGGAGGAGATGACCTCCAGATCGGCCCCGAGCTCCTCGGGGGGTAGCGCGCTCAGGTGGTTCATCAGGCCGCGGCGGAACGCCTTGGCGGTGTTGGAGGGCTCGACGTCCTTGCGGTGGGCCAGGGCGATCGTCCGGAGCAGCCGGGGGCGGGCCAGGGGGGTGCCGCGCAGGCCCGGTCGATTCTTCAGTACCATGCTGGGCACGACCGCCAGGCCCAGGCCGGCCTCGACGAAGCGTAGGACGGCGTCCATCTCGCCGCCCTCGACCGCCAGCCGTGGTTCGAACCCGGCGGCGCGGCAGGCGTGCAGGGTCGCTTCGCGCACGTCGTAGCCGCGGCGGAACATCACCAAGGGTTTGTCGCGCAGGTCGGTGATGCGCATCGATGCCCGGTTGCTCGGGGGCGGGGCGTCGCGGGGGCTGGCGACGACGAGGTTCTCGCGCAGGATCGGCGTGGTGACGAACGCGGGGTCGCTGCTGTGCAGCGGCAGGATGATGAGGGCCAGGTCGAGTTCGCCCCGGCCCAGGGCGCGGATCAGGTCGCGTGACCCGCTCTCCTCCACGTGCAGTTCGATACCGGGGAAGCGGGAGTGGAAGGAGGCCAGGGCGGGGGCCAGGAGCCCCGCGCACAGGGAGGGGGTGGCCCCCAGGCGGACGCGGCCGCGTCGCATGCCGGCGAGTTCCTGGACCTCGCGCCGGGCGGTCTCCATGTCGGTGAGGATGCGTTGGGCCAGGGGAAGAAGGACTTCACCGGCGGGAGTCAGTGTGATATTTCCCCGGGCACGAACGAATAACGGTGCTCCCAGTTCCTCTTCCAGGGCCCGGATCTGCTTGCTCAGGCTGGGCTGGGCGACGCGCGAAACCTCCGCTGCGCGGGTGAAATGCCGTGTCTTGGCGACCGCGACGAAGTAGGCCAGCTGCTGGAACTGCATGCTCGATAGCCTATGTCTATGGAGACCAGCGTTCTCATGACTTAGACGGTGCTGTTCACCAAGTTTTAAAGTGACAGGTTGTGGCGAACAGTACCCTGACCAAGCAGCGGTCAACGGCATTCAAGTCCACGGTGGCCCTCAAATCCGCGATGGCGGTCACCGGTGGGATCCTCGTGCTGTTCTTGATCGTGCACATGTACGGCAACCTGATGATCTTCGGAGGCCAGGAGGTCTTCGACGAGTACTCCCATCACATCCGGGTGATCGGTGAGCCGATGCTCCCGCCCGAGGGGGCGCTGTGGATCATCCGCATCGTCCTGCTGGCGAGCGTCCTGATCCACGCCTACGCGGCGTTCACCCTGTGGGCCCGGGCCCGCCGGGCGCGGCCGGCCGGGCAGCGCTACCAGACGCGGCGCAAGCCGGTCCAGCAGACCTACGCCTCGCGTACCATGCGCTGGGGCGGGGTCATCCTCGCGCTCTTCGTGATCTACCACATCCTCCACCTGACCACCAACAACATCGCTCCCGGCGGCGCCTCCGACAGCCCCTACGAGCGCGTGGTCAACGGATTCCAGATCTGGTGGGTGCTCCTCACCTACCTCATCGCGATGATCGCCGTCGGCTTCCACCTGCGTCACGGCATCTGGAGCGCGACCCAGACGCTGGGGGCCAACAAGGCCTCCCGTCAGCGCGTGCTCAACATCACGGCGACCGCGATCGCGCTCGTCATCACGGTGGGCTTCCTGATCCCGCCCTTCTCCGTCTTCTTCGGGCTGGTGAGCTAAATGACCGAGCTGTACATCGAGGGCGACCCGATCCGCGACGAGAAGGCCCCCGAGGGCCCGATCGAGCAGCGGTGGGACAAGCGCCGTTTCTCCGCCAAGCTGGTCAACCCGGCCAACCGGCGCAAGCTCTCCGTGATCATCGTCGGTACCGGTCTGGCCGGTGCCTCGGCCGCCGCCACGCTGGGCGAGGCCGGCTACCAGGTCTCGTCGTTCTGCTACCAGGACAGCCCGCGGCGCGCGCACAGCATCGCGGCCCAGGGCGGCATCAACGCGGCCAAGAACTACCGCAACGACGGCGACAGCATCTACCGGCTGTTCTACGACACCGTCAAGGGCGGCGACTTCCGGTCGCGCGAGTCCAACGTCTACCGCCTGGCCCAGGTCAGCGTCGAGATCATCGACCAGTGCGTCGCGCAGGGCGTCCCGTTCGCCCGCGAGTACGGCGGTCTGCTGGACAACCGCTCCTTCGGCGGCGTCCAGGTCTCCCGCACCTTCTACGCCCGCGGCCAGACAGGCCAGCAGCTCCTGATCGGCGCCTACCAGGCGCTGGAGCGCCAGGTGGCGGCCGGCACGGTCAAGATGCACACCCGGCACGAGATGCTGGAGCTCATCGTCGTCGACGGCCGGGCGCGCGGCATCATCGCCCGCGACATGGTCACCGGCGAGATCGAGACCCACTTCGCCGACGCGGTCGTCCTCGCCAGCGGTGGCTACGGCAACGTGTTCTTCCTGTCCACCAACGCCATGGGCTGCAACGTCACGGCGACCTGGCGGGCGCACCGCAAGGGCGCGCTGTTCGCCAACCCGTGCTTCACCCAGATCCACCCCACCTGCATCCCGGTCAGCGGCGACTACCAGTCCAAGCTGACCCTGATGAGCGAGTCGCTGCGTAACGACGGCCGCATCTGGGTGCCCAAGAAGGCCGGCGACCAGCGCGACCCGCGCCAGATCCCCGAGGACGAGCGCGACTACTACCTGGAGCGCATCTACCCGTCCTTCGGCAACCTGGTGCCGCGTGACATCGCCTCCCGCGCCGCCAAGAACGTCTGCGACGAGGGCCGCGGCGTGGGGCCGGGGGGCCTGGGCGTCTACCTGGACTTCGCCGACGCGATCAAGCGGATGGGCCGCCCGGCCGTCGAGGCCAAGTACGGCAACCTGTTCGACATGTACCAGCGCATCACCGGCGAGAACCCCTACGAGGTTCCGATGCGCATCTACCCGGCCGTGCACTACACCATGGGCGGTCTGTGGGTCGACTACGACCTCCAGAGCACCATCCCCGGTCTGTTCGTGACGGGCGAGGCGAACTTCTCCGACCACGGCGCCAACCGCCTGGGCGCGAGCGCGCTCATGCAGGGCCTGGCCGACGGTTACTTCGTCCTGCCCAACACGATCAACGACTACCTCGCCTCGGGGCCGTTCGAGAAGCTCGACGAGAACACGCCGGAGGCCAAGGAGGCGGCCGAGTCGGTGCGCGCGCGCATCAACAAGCTGCTCTCCATCGACGGCAACCGGACCGTCGACTCCTTCCACCGGGAACTCGGCCACATCATGTGGGAGTACTGCGGTATGGAGCGCACCGAGGAGGGGCTGCGCAAGGCCATCGAGCGCATCCGGGAACTGCGGGACGAGTTCTGGCAGAACGTCAAGGTCGTCGGCACCAACGACGAGCTCAACCAGTCGCTGGAGAAGGCCGGCCGCGTCGCCGACTTCTTCGAGCTGGCCGAGCTCATGTGCATCGACGCGCTGCACCGCCGCGAGTCCTGCGGTGGTCACTTCCGCGCCGAGAGCCAGACCGAGGACGGCGAGGCGCTGCGGCACGACGACGAGTTCGCCTACGTCGCCGCCTGGGAGTTCACCGGGACGGGCGAGCAGCCGGTGCTGCACAAGGAAAACCTCGAATACGAATACGTCGAGATGAAGCAGCGGAGTTACAAGTGAACATCACCCTGCGCGTTTGGCGCCAGAAGGGCCGCGGCGACGAGGGCCGGATGGTCACCTACAAGGTGGAGGACGTGTCCCAGGACATGTCCTTCCTCGAGATGCTCGACGTCCTCAACGAGAAGCTCACGCTCGCGGGCGAGGACCCGGTGGCCTTCGACCACGACTGCCGCGAGGGCATCTGTGGTGCCTGTGGTGTCGTGATCAACGGTGTCGCCCACGGCCCCGAGACCACCACCACCTGCCAGCTGCACATGCGCAGCTTCAAGGACGGCGACGTCATCGACGTCGAGCCGTGGCGGGCCAAGGCGTTCCCGGTCATCAAGGACCTCGTGGTCGACCGTGGCGCCTTCGACCGGATCATCCAGGCCGGCGGCTACATCAGCGCCCCGACCGGGACCGCGCCCGACGCCCACGCCAACCCGATCCCCAAGGCCGACGCCGACCGCGCCTTCGACGCCGCGACCTGCATCGGCTGCGGCGCGTGCGTGGCGGCCTGCCCCAACGCCTCGGGCATGCTGTTCACCGCCGCCAAGGTCACCCACCTGGGCATGCTCCCGCAGGGCCAGCCCGAGCGGGCGGCCCGCGTGGTCAAGATGGTGAACCAGCACGACGAGGAGGACTTCGGCGGCTGCACCAACATCGGCGAGTGCGCGGCGGTCTGCCCGAAGGGCATCCCGCTGGACACGATCTCCCAGCTCAACAAGGACCTGCTGGGCGCGCTGGCGAGCGGCAAGCTCTAAGGCGTCCCACACCGTCCGTGAACGGGGCCGTTCCCTTCCGGGGGCGGCCCCGTTCGCGTTGCCGGGCTCGGCCGTGACCGTGGTGGGGGCCGGCGGGCGCGCGGCGCCGCGGTGGTCCCGCCCCGTGAGGAGGGGCGGCATGTGGCCCCGGCGGCGGGGGTCAGGACCAGGTCAACCGCAGCGAGGTGGACACCGGGTAGGAGTCGGTCGCGTAGTACTCCCGCAGGAGCTTCGCCCCCGCCGGGCTCGCCGTGTACACCGGTTCGCTCAGGGAGATCCACCGGTTCCAGGCGGAGGCGAACGCCTCGATCCCCGCGCGGTCGCGGGCGAACAGCGCCGGAACGGGGTGGGGCGATCCCGGGTTCACGGGGGCGCGGCCACGCAGCCAGGCCGCCGCGGTGCGCCGCGCCGCGTGCGGTTCCGACACCGCCGGGGCGAGCGAGAAGCGCGCGATGACGTAACGCGGACTGCCCACCAGCGGCGACAGCGCGCCCTCCAGGGCCTCACAGAACAGGGACGCGGCGTGCGGGCCGGCGCCGCTCAGCGACATGAGGTAGGTGCCGCCGGGGCCGGGTCGCGCGCGCACGCCCTCGGCGCCGATCGTCGAGTGTCCCGCCAATCGCAGCGCGTCGGCGACGGCGTAACCGAACCGCCAGACCTCCGGCCCTTCGGAGGCGGCCATGACCAGTCCGGTGGCCGCGCGTTCCCGCACGGCGCGGGTGGCCAGCCGTTCGACGGTGGCGCCGGCCGCGACCGCGGCCACCAGCGCCACGACCGCCGGCAGGACCAGGCCGAGCAGCACCGTCCCGCCGGCCAGAGTGGCCGTACCGGCCAGCAGCGACGTTCCGTTGGGCCGCGATGACAGCGGTTCGCGTGGGGCGACCCCGGAGGCGGCCGGAATCGCCTCGGGAGGGTGCACCGGGCCGGGGACGGGGCGCGCAGGGGTGGCGGAGTCCTCGGACAGCGGCCGGACCCGCAGCGTCGGCAGCAGCTCGTCGGTGTAGGGCGCGCCGATCCGCCAGCGCGCCCGGGTCGCCTCCCGGTCCGCGGCGCGGGCCAGCATGCGCGCGTTCAGCGCGCCGAACTCCCCGGGGGACGGAGGGGCGTAGGAGGAGAAGGAGGGGTCGATGTGGGAGATCCCGCTGGTCACCTCGCCCTGCTCGTCGGCGCCCAGGACCCCTTCGTGTTTGCGGGCGAAGCGGTCCCAGTCGGCGGCGCCCTTGGGGTGGCGGTCGCTCACGCACACGACCGTCCAGGTGTGCGCGGCCTTGCCGGGACGGCGGGGGTCGAGCCGCAGCGCCCGGCCGCGGCTCTGCGTGACGGCGGTGGCCGTGGTCGCGGTGGTCAGGTCCACGATGGTGTTCAGCGCGGGGGCGTCCCACCCCTCGCCGAGCAGGGCCCGCGTGCCCACCAGCAGCCGGCTCGCCCCCTTGGTGAAGTAGGCGGTGGCCAGCCGTACCCAGTGCCGCGGCGTCCAGGAGCCTTCGACCCGCGCCAGCCGGCCGTCCTCGGTGGGGGTCACGTCGAGGCGCAGGTTGGGGCGTCGGCGTCGCACCCAGGCGACGAACGCCTCGGCCACGTCCGGCGCGGCCGCCACGGTGCGGCCGGTGACCAGCATGGGCGCCAACGGCCGGGTCCGCTCGTCGGCGACCAGCAGGTCCAGTTGCGCCCAGGCCGAGCCCGCGTCGTCGGCCAGGACCTCGCGCAACCGGGTCGAAGGGTGGCTCGTGGCGCGTTCGTGGTCGCACAGGATCAGGGCGCGCAGCTCCTCGCCCAGGGTCGCCGCCTCGGCGGCGGCGATCTCCACCGCCGCGTGCCCCTTCGCGGAGCTGCGGGCCAGCACCCGGTCCACGGGGGAACGCGCGGCGCGGATTCCCCGCTTGGTGAGCGTGCAGCCGACGGAGGGCAGCGCGGCGCGGATGCGCTCGATCGCCTTCTCGTCATCGGGCGAAGGCGCGGCGACCTGGAGTCCCGTCGTCACGTAGTCGCCGAGCAGGGCGGTCCAGTCCTCGGCCCGGGGCGGGCGGCGGTGGCGTTCCACCAAGCGCGCGCCCGGGGGAAGCTCGCACAGGCCCGCGTGGTGGAGCCGCAGTACCGCGTCGGCGCGTTCGGGGGTCTCGGCGGAGATCTGGGACCAGGGCACCGCCGTCCCGTCCGCGCCGACACGTTCGTGGAAGCGGGCGCGCAGCCAGGGCAGGAAGTCGGTCGAGGCGAACCCGGGGGAGAGCAGGTCGGCGCACAGGTCGGCGAAGCGCTGTCCCTCCTCGCCGATGTAGGCGTGTTCGGCGGGGGTGGGTTCGGTGATCCAGGCGAACTCGGCGAAGGGGGCCAGGCGTGCCTCGCGGACGAGCGCCGGGGTGGACGCGCCGCGCAGCGGCTCCCCGAACAGGCGGGTGACGAGCGCGGACTCGCTCGGGGTCAGGGCCGTTGTCGGCGTGCCGGTCAGGCCGATGACGTGGACGTCGGTGAAACCCGACAGGATCTCGCCGAGCAGGCGCCCCCATGCCTGGAGCAGGTGGTGGCACTCGTCGAGGACCAGGGTGAGGGGGCCTTCGGCGCGCAACGTGTCCAGGAGCGCCGAGCCGTTGCCGTGCAGCCGCTTGGGCTGGGCCTGGGGGCGGCCCTCCTCGTCGGTCTCGGCGTCGGGGTCGAACAAGGCCAGGGACGAGTAGGTGAGGACGGTGACGTCGTCGCGCAGCCGGCGGTCGACACCGGCGGTGCAGCCCTCGGGGCGTTCGAACGACCGCCACTGCGCGGCCCACTGCCCCTGGACCGCGGCGTTGGGGGCGAACACCACGGTGCGCCGGCCCAGTCGGCGCGCGGCCTCCAGGCCGACCAGGGTCTTCCCGGAGCCGGGCGGCAGCACCAGCCAGGCGCGGTTGCGGCCCGTGGCCCACCGCTCGGCCAGCAGCTCCAGCGCCTGGCGCTGGTGCGGGGCCAGCCCGCCCGACCAGCGCGCCTCGCCGACGCCGCTCATAGGCCCTGGCCGTAGACGTGGGCGCGTACCCAGGCGTGCATGGCGATCGCGGCGGCGGCGCCGGCGTTGATGGAGCGGGTGGAGCCGAACTGGGCGATCGACAGCACCGCGCGACAGACCGAGCGGGCCTCCTCGGAGAGTCCCGGCCCCTCCTGTCCGAAGACCAGGACGCAGGCCCGGGGCAGGGGATAGGTCTCCAACGGGACCGAACCGGGGAGGTTGTCCACCCCGATGACGGGAAGGTCCTCCTCCTCGGCCCAGGCGAGGAGGGCGGTGGTGTCGGGGTGGTGGTGGACGTGCTGGTAGCGGTCGGTCACCATCGCGCCGCGCCGGTTCCAGCGCCGCTTGCCGACGATGTGGACGGCCTTGGCGCCGAACGCGTTGGCGGTGCGCACGACCGACCCGATGTTGAAGTCGTGCTCCCAGTTCTCCACGGCCACGTGGAACGGGTGGCGCTGTGTGTCGAGGTCGGCGACGATGGCCTCGCGCTTCCAGTAGCGGTACCTGTCGACGACGTTGCGCCGGTCGCCCTCGGCGAGGAGCACCGGGTCGTAGTGGTCCCCCTCAGGCCAGGGCCCCTCCCAGGGGCCCACACCGACCTCGGGCCGGTCTGCTTCGGGAGCTGCTGCGGGGAACGCGACGACCTGCTCACTCACCCGATCCAGGGTAGACAAGGGACGGGACCGTTTCGCACCTTCCGGGAGGGGTGAAACGAAAACGGGACCTAGCGGCCGTCTCCGTTCACGTTGTGGCTCCTCCCGGCTCCCTCACAGCCGGATGTCGCCGTGGATCTCGCCGGCCTGGATCGCGGTTCCCGAGACGTCGCCGTGGATGGTGTTGACAACGTCACCCCGGCCGGTGGCGACGTGGGGGCGCAGGCGCGCGACGAGTTCGGCGATCTCGGCGTCGGTCGAGGCCACGGAGGCGATGTGGCCCGCCAGCTCCTCGACGGCGACCGCGTCGTCGTGGTCGTCCTGGGCGGCCTCCAACGCGGCGCGGGCGTCCGGCGCGTCGCGGAAGCGCTCCCGCAGCGCCCGGCGCAGCCGCTTCAGCGGCTCGCGCAGGTTCTCGGCGAGCGACTCGCCGACCTTGCCGGCCACCGCGGCGGCCAGGGCGATCATCACCTCGTCCATGGCGCTCCCATCAGGAAGGGCGGGGATCCGCCGGAGACGTCCGGCCGGATCGCGCAGGGCCGGTTTCCGCGGTCCAGCCTAGCCGTGGCGGGAGAGGCGGGACAGGGCCGCCGGCACGCCGGGCCGGCGTGTCAGCGGGACGCGGCCGGTGTGGCCCGGCCCGGGCGGCGGCGCAGCACCGCGGTGGCGACGGCACGCCAGCCGAGGAGCGTCACACCGAGGAAGACCGAGGTCACGACCACGAAGGACGGGGCGGTCCCCGCGTCGGTGACGGCCCGCAGCGCCATGCCGCCGGCCACGGTCACCACCCACACGCCCACCCCGGTGCGCAGGACCGCGGCGGGCGCCCGCCAGGCCCGGGTGAGCAGCCACCCGGCCGCGAGCGCGGCCGCGAACGGCCACAGGGTCGTGGCGAGGCCGAGCAGGGCGTTGCCCTCGCCGTGGCTGGAACGCCCGATGAGGACGAAGGCCAGGACGCAGACGAGGTCGATGAGAACGGCCCAGGGGAAACGCATGCTCCCAGGTTAGGGCCAGGCCCGCCGGGGGCACGGCCGCCCCCGGACAGGACGACGGGCGCGGGCCGGCCGCGACGGCCCGCCCGCGCCCGCGGTCGTGGGGTGTCAGGACTTCGCGGCGGTCCCGATCTCGTCGAGCGAGGTGTCGCGGGTCTCGCGGCTGATGACCAGCGCGACCAGGGTGATGGCCGCGGCGATCGCGAGGTAGCCGCCGACCCAGGCCAGCCCGAAGGAGTCGGCCAGCCAGGTGGCGATGTAGGGGGCGACCGAGGCGCCGAGCAGGCTTGCCAGGTTGTAGGAGATCGACGCGCCGCTGTAGCGGACGTTGGTGGGGAAGAGCTCGGGCAGGACCGCGCCCATCGGGCCGAACGTGAAGCCCATCAGCGCCAGGCCGATGATGAGGAAGGCGAGGACGGCGGGCACCGATCCCGCGCCGAACAGCGGGCCGAGGACGAGGCCGAACAGCAGGATCGCCGAGGTGGTGACGATCAGGGTGGGCCGGCGGCCGAACCGGTCGGCGAGCACGCCCGCCACCGGGACCGTCAGGCCGAAGAAGACCACGCCGACGAGCAGCAGCGCCAGGAACTCCGAGCGCTCATAGCCCAGTCCCTCGGGGCTGGTGCCGTAGGACATCGAGAACACGGTCATCAGGTAGAAGAGCACGTAGGTGGCGAGCATGATGAACGTGCCCAGCACCAGGGCGGGGGTGGCGGTGCGGAACACCTCGGTCACGGGGGCCTTGGCGCGTGAGCCCGAGGCGACGACCTTGGCGAAGGCGGGGGTCTCGTGCAGGGAGAGGCGCACCCACAGGCCCACGACGATCAGGACGGCCGACAGCAGGAACGGCACCCGCCAGCCCCACGACAGGAAGGCGTCGTCGCTCATGGCCTCCGACAGCAGCAGGAACACGCCGTTGGCCAGGAAGAACCCGATGGGGGCGCCCAGCTGGGGGAAGGTACCGAACAGCGCGCGCTTGGCCCGGGGGGCGTTCTCGGTGGCCAGCAGGGCGGCACCGCCCCACTCGCCGCCCAGGCCCAGTCCCTGGCCGAAGCGGAAGACGGCGAGGAGCAGGGGCGCGAACACGCCGATCTGGGCGTGGGTGGGCAGCAGGCCGATCGCGACGGTGGAGATGCCCATCGTCAGCAGGGAGGCGACGAGCGTGGCCTTGCGGCCGATGCGGTCGCCGAAGTGGCCGAACAGGGCCGAGCCGACGGGGCGGGCGACGAAGGCGATGGCGAAGGTGGCGAGCGACTGGAGGGTCGCCGCGGTCGGGTCCCCCGCGGGGAAGAAGAGCTGGGGGAAGACGAGGACGGCGGCCGTCGCATAGACGTAGAAGTCGTAGAACTCGATGGACGTTCCCACGAGGCTGGCCGTGATGACCCGGCCGGCCGGGTTGGTGGGCGGTGCCTTCTCGCCGGTTGGGTCCGTATTCTGCGCGACCACGGTGCCACTACCTCCGGTTTATTGCTGTTTGACCGCTTCAGGGTACGGCAGGAGAACCGGTGCATGA
Organism: Marinactinospora endophytica; assembly: GCF_054780875.1. NCBI lineage: Bacteria > Bacillati > Actinomycetota > Actinomycetes > Streptosporangiales > Nocardiopsidaceae > Marinactinospora > Marinactinospora endophytica. The sequence goes on from NZ_BAAGVM010000003.1 coordinate 197,765, forward strand.
GATGCCTGTCCCGCATAATGAGACAGTGGACATGAGAGACCGACCGGTACGGGGATGGGGAGAGGTACCGGTCGGTGGCGTGTGGCCGGGGACGCGCGTTCCCCGGCGCCGCGAGCGACGCCGGGGAACCCCTACTCGGTCATCGGGGAGCGCGGAGGCTCACCCGAGGGGAGGTCAGCCGGTGACCAGGGTCAGGCCCCACTGGCTGAGGATCGGGTTGATGGGCTGGAAGTAGGTGGTCCCGCCGGTCCGGCAGTTGCCCGAACCACCGGAGGTGACGCCCTGCGCCTGGTTGCCGCTCAGCCAGGAGCCGCCGGAGTCGCCGGGCTCGGCGCAGGCGGTGGTCCGGGTCAGGCCGTAGACCGCGCCCTGGGCGTAGCGGACGGTCTGGTTCTTGGACTGGATGACACCGCAGCGCCAGCCGGTGGTGGCACCGGAGCGGCAGACGGAGGCGCCGATCGCGGCCTCCTGCGAGCCGCGGACGGTCACCGTGCCGCCGGAGTAGTTGTTGACGTAGGGACGCGGAACCCAGGCGCTGGTCGTCCGGACCCAGCCCATGTCGCGGCTGGGGAAGATCGAACCGGCGAACGTCCCGGCCGGGGAGTAGCTCGTCGCGCCGACGCTGCCGCAGTGGCCGGCGGTGGCGAAACCACCCTGGACGGCGAAGCCGACGGAGCAGTAGCTCGTGCCGGCGGCGTTCAGGCTGTTCTTGTTGCCGCCGATGATGTCGGCGTAGGTGCGGGGCTCCTCGGTGGTCTCCTTGATCTGCACCGCGTCGGCGGAGACCCCGGCGGCGGCGACCAGTTCCTCGGCCGCGGCCTCCTGGCCCTTCTCCACGGTGATCACCACGGCGTCGGCCGCGGCGTCGGTGTACCAGCCGGTGACCGCGGCGTCGGCCGTGGTCTCCTCGGAGTTGAGGTCGGAGACGATGGAGTCGAGCTCCTTCTCGCCGAACTCGACGACCCGGGGGGTGGCCCCGGCTTCGCGAACCTCGGCCGCGGCGGATTCGTCGGTGACCGAGACCGTCAGCTTCCCGGTCTGGACGTCGAAGACACTGCCGCCGAAGTCGTCGCCGAGCGACGCGCGCAGCTCCTCTTCGACCTTGACGGCGTTCTCCTGCTTCGCGGTGATCTCGGCGGCCTCGGTGGAGGACAGGCCGAGGTCACGCTCCAGCGCCTCCGCCTGGGTGGCGGCGGGGGCGGCCGGTGCGGCGGGGGCGGCGGGTGCCGGGGCGGCGCTCGCGGCGGGGACCGCGGTGAGCACCAGGCCGAACGCCAGGACGCTACCGCCCAGCGCACGGAACACGGGGGACTTCTTCACTTCCAGCCCTTTCTCTGGATGACCAGGGCGGATCCGCGTCAACGAGCGGGGACTCGACGCGAATCCCCGCTGGCGCCGCCCTTGTGGGGCGATGACCAGCGGTGTTCACCGGACACTCGGTAAACGATTGGAAACGATAAGTCATCGGAACGCTTCGCAATAGACCCAACACAAAGAGAAAAATCCCGACATGTAATGATGATCTTCAGAGGCCGGAATGCGGGGACATCCGCTCAGATGACGAATCTGTAAACACCGAAGTTGACCGGTCGTCTCCAACGCCCGGGGAGAAGCGGCACGAAAGAGCAAGAGGGAAGCGCTGGCCGGATCCGGCCAGTCCTGAGGGGTGCCTCCCGGACGCCCGGGTAGAGCGAAATGTCGCGGGGGGAATGCCAGATCCGGCATTCCCCCCGCGACATTGTCCGCGGCCTTTCGTCAGGAGCCGGAGCCCTCCCCGCGCAGCGCCTCACGCAGGAACTCCACCTGGAGCAACAGCAGATTCTCGGCGGTGGACTCCTCGGTCGGCATGTGCGTGATCCCCGACAGCGGCAACACCGTGTGCGGCCGGCCCGCCGCCAGGAGCGCCGACGACAATCGCTGGGAGTGGGCGAAGGCCACGTTGTCGTCGGCCAGCCCGTGGATCAGCATCAGCGGGCGGCGCAGGTTCGGCGCGTCCCCCAGCAGGGAGCTGGCCGCGTAGGCGTCCGGTCGTTCCTGGGGGAGTCCCAGGTAACGCTCGGTGTAGTGGGTGTCGTACAGCCGCCAGTCGGTGACCGGCGCGCCGGCGACGGCCGCGTGGAAGACGTCCGGACGGCGCAGCACGGCCAGCGCGGCCAGGTACCCGCCGAACGACCAGCCGCGAATGGCGACCCGATCCAGGTCCAGGTCCTCCGAGCGGGCCGCGGCGTCGTGCAACGCCGCCACCTGGTCCTCCAGAACCGCCGAGGCCAGGTCACCGGAGATCGCCTGCTCCCACTCCAACCCGATACCGGGGGTCCCCCGGCCGTCGGCCACGAGCACCGCGAACCCCTGCTCGGCGAACCACTGCGACGTCAGGTAGGCGCCACGGGCGCGCAGCACCCGCTGGGCGTGCGGACCACCGTAGGGGTCCATCAGCACGGGCAGCGGCCCCGACCCCGACTCGTACCACGAGGGCAGCAGCAGCGCGGAGGGGATGCGACGCTCCCCGGCCGCCCACATCCGCACCCGGGGGGCCGGCAGGTCGGGTGTCTCGGCGAAGCTGTCGATCGGGGTGACCGAGCGACGGGTCTCGGAGGCCGCCTCGCGGATCGCCACCGTGCGCACCCCGTCGTTCTCCAGGTCGCGACGCTGGAGGACCAGCGTCCCGCCGCGCAACCGGCCCGAGTGGACGCCGCCGGTCGACGCGCCGGGGAACTCCACGGGCAGCGCCCCGCCCTCGGTGACGTCCAACAGCCACAGCCCGACGTCGCCGGGCGACCCCGCCACCGACCCGCTGTACAGCAGCAGGCCGCCGTCGACGTCGACCAGGCCGCGGACGTAGTGGCCCCTGCCCTCCACGGCGCGCCCCGCGACGTACAGGTGGCGTTCGCGGTCCTCGCCGCGGGCCCCGATCCACACCAGGTCGCCCCCGGCGGTGAAGGCGGGGACGCCCGGCATGATCTCCACCCACGTGTCGTCGTCCTCCGACAGCAGGTCGAACACCAGACCGGTGGCGGGGTCCGCGCTGAACACGGTCATGGACCGCTGGTCACGGCTTTGCGCGGTGAACACGACGGTCGGCGTCCCGTCGGGTCCGGTCGTCCACCCGGCCGTCACCAGGTAGGGCAGCGCCTCGCGGTCCCAGTCGATCCAGGCCGGCTTGGCCGGCCCCTCCGCGCTCTCCCCGAGCGGCAGGACGGCCAGGCGCACCTCGGCGTTGGCGGTCCCGGCCGCCGGATAGGCCATGACCTGCGGGGCGGTCTCGGGGTGGGCGGGGTCGCCGATGTGCCAGCGCGCGACCGGGGAGTCGTCCACCCGGGCGGCCAGCAGCGCCGAGCCGTCAGGGGCCCACCACATGCCCCGGTAGCGGCCCATCTCCTCGGCGGCGATGAACTCGGCCAGTCCCCAGGTCACCCCCTCCCCCTCGGGGCCGGTGAGCGTTCGCACGTTCCCGTCGGCGATGGTGACGACGTGGATCGCGCCGCCGCTGACGTAGGCCACCGCCTCCCCGCGCGGGTCGATCACGGGGTCGACGACCGGGCCGGTGACGGGGAGCTCGCGCGCGGTCGCCCCGTCTCCCACCAGGTCGACGTGGTACAACCGCCCGGACAGGGTGAAGGCGGCGCGGGTGAGCCCGTCGTCGACGGTGTAGGAGACGACGCCGCCGCCGGTCTCGCGCAGCCGCTCGCGGCGCGCGCGCTCCTCGGGGGGAAGGTCCTCGTCGGTGCGGCCGAGCTCGCGGGGGTCGGCCACGACCCGTTCCCGGCCGCTGTCCAGATCCAGGAGCCACAGGCACGTCGCGGGATCCAGGCCGTGCCTGCCACGCAGGAAGGTGACGCGCCGACCGTCCGGAGAGATCTGGAAGGCCCGGGGCACACCGAGGGAGAACCGCCGGGTCCGGGCCTGTTGCCGTGGGAAACTCATGAGCCGATTGTGGCAGCGCGCGCGTGGCGGCGCGTGACGGCGGGGCGGCGCGGGTCACACCGGTAACGGCGTGGACTACCCCGGCCGGCGCACGGGTATCGTCCCGCATATGACGGATCGCCGCTTGCTCCTGGTTCATGCCCACCCCGACGACGAGTCCATCGTCACCGGGGCGACCATGGCCAAATACGCGGCGGAGGGCGCCGAGGTCACCCTGGTCACCTGCACGCTCGGCGAGCAGGGCGAGGTCATCCCGCCCGAGCTCGCTCACCTGGCCGCCGACCGCGAGGGCGGACTGGGCGAGTACCGCATCGGCGAACTGGAACGGGCGTGCGCCGCGTTGGGGGTGGGCGACCACCGCTTCCTCGGCGGGGCCGGCCGCTACCGCGACTCCGGCATGATGGGCGCCGCCACCAACGACGACCCCGACTGCTTCTGGCGGGCCGACGTCGAGGAGGCCGCGCGCGAACTCGCGACGATCGTGCGCGAGGTCCGGCCGCACGTCATGGTCACCTACGACGACAATGGCGGCTACGGCCATCCCGACCACATCCAGGCCCACCGGGTGGCCCTGCGGGCGTTCGCCATGGCCGCCGACCGCTCCCTGCCGGGAACCCCCTGGCAGACCCGCAAGCTCTACGCCATCGCCCAGCCCCGCTCGGTGCTCGCCGCGGCCGTCGCCCGGCTCCAGGAGGACCCGGGACCGTTCACCGCGCCGGCCGGGATCGGGGACATCGCCCCGGGAACCCCCGACGGGGCCGTCACCACCCGTATCGACGCCACGGCGCACTGGGCGGCCAAGGCCCTGGCCATGCGGGAGCACGCCACCCAGATCACCGTGGCCGGGGAGCGGTTCGCGCTGTCCAACGACATCGCCCAGGAGATCGACGCGGTGGAGTACTTCTCGCTGCTGCGCGGCCCAGCGCCGCGCCGTGGCCCCGACGGTTTCGAGACCGACCTGTTCGCCTGACCGGCGGGCCGCGGCCGGTCGCGCTCCCGCCCGTACGGTGCGACCGGTGAGCCGATACGCTGCGGACATGTCCGCTTCCGCATCCCGGCCGGCGTCGCGCAGTCAGGACGGCGCCTCACCCGGCCCCCGCCTCCTGCCCGACGCCATCGTCATGGCCAGTTACGCGGCGCTGCTGGTCCTGGGGTTCGTGGCGGGAATCGTCGCGGGGATCGCCCAGGGGTGGCTGGCGTGGCTGTCGCAGACGGGCACGGCCGGCACGGTGGTGGCGGTGTCCGGGCTCGTCGCGTTCCTGCTGCTGCTGTTCCTGGCCTGCCGGCTCGCCGGACGCGAGCTGGGCCGGCCGGGCGCCGGGTTCCCCGCGGCGGGGTGGGTCGCCGCGAGTTTCGCCCTGATCGGCTGGTCCTCCGGCGGTGACGTCGTGCTGACCTCGGCGACGATCAACTACGGGTTCGTCTTCGGCGGCATCGCCGCCGTGGTGGTGGCGACCGTGCTGACCCCGCCCCGGGGCTGACCCGGCGAGGTCAGCTCACCCAGAACCGGAACAGCAGGTCACCGAACGCGAAGTACTCCTCGTTCATCCCCACGAGTCCGAGCAGGGCGTGGACGGCGTTCAGGAAGACGGTGTTGACCTGCGGGAACCACAGGATCGCGAACACCACCACCGAGCCGAAGACCGCGGTGGTGAGCGAGCGCCGGCCCAGGCGCCCGGGCAGGTACGGGGCGATCGCGTCGAACCCGTCGAGGCCGGGGATCGGCAGCACGTTGACCAACGCCGAGGTGACGTTGAGGAAGCACAGGTAGATCAGGCCGACGATCATCCAGTTGTTGGTCACCGACCCCTCGGGGATCAGCGCCTTCACCACGACCGCCAGGACAACGGCGATCAGGAGGTTGGCGGCGATGCCGCCAAGGGCGATGACGCTGCGGCGCACCCGCCCGGTGACGGCGGGCCGTTCCGGGTGGACGGCCGGGCCGGTCAGGCCGAACCCGCCGAAGAACAGGTAGACGAGGGGGAGGACCCACCCGGCGAACCCGTCACGGTAGGCGAACGGGTTGAGGCGCAGGCGGGCGCTGCCGCGCAGCGAGCGCTCGCCGAGCGCGTAGGCCAGCGCCGCGTGGGCGAACTCGTGTACCGCGATCGACACGATCCAGCCGCCGAGGATGAACACGAACGGCGCGTAGACCTGGGAGCCGGTGAACCAGTCCTCCTCGCCGCGGGTCCACGACAGCCAGCCGGCCAGCGCGGTCAAACCGACGAGCAGGACGAACACCGGGCTGGGCAGGACGTCCACGATGGAGCGGGACGGCCGCTCCCCCTCGGGCTGGACGGGCGAGGACGCTTCGGCCGGTGTGGCCGCTCCGGCGGAGGCGGACTCGGCGCCGGCCGCGTTCGGCGCGGTCGCGTCCCCGGACGTCTGCGCCGGCTCGTCGCGCTGCTCCGGATCGGGCGTGGACATGCTGCTCCTGCTGGTGGTGGTCGCCTGGTGTCGGCGCGGACGAGGGCGTCCGCGGCTCACCTGCAAGGCTAGGGGGTCGTCTCCCCGTCTCGGTACCGGGTGACCGTTCGCCGCGCCGGGCTAGAGCGAGGCGCGGGGCGAGGTGGCCGAGAGGTGGATCGCCGTGAGCGCGAACGCCCGGCCGACCTTCGTCAGCCGCGGGGAGGTGCGTCCCTCGCCGAGCAGGTCGTGCCCGCTGACACAGCCGAGGGTCTCCAGCAGCCAGGTCACCGTGATCAGCACCGATTCGACCCTGCGCCGGCCGCACCGGCGGGAACCGTCGGGGGAGTCCTCGTCCGTCTCGTCGTCGCCGGAGGGGTGTTCCCAGCCGGCGTCGGCGAGCGCCAGCCGCGCCTCCTCGGCGATGTCGACGTTGCCGTCGCGCGAGTGGCTGCCGCGCGAGCGAGGGGAGCGCAGAAGCAACAGCCCCAGCAGGGTCTCGGTGGCGGCCTGTTCGAACCCGTCGGTGCACAGCACGCTCTCGGCGACCGCGCGCCACAGCGCCTCGGTGCTCTCGTGGAGCTGGCGGCCCCGTCTGGTCAGCACCAGGCGCCGGCCGCAGCGGCGGACCGCCCGCATGGTGCGCAGCAGCTTGTGCAGCGCGATGATCTGCATGACGTCGGTCTCGCTGCGGGGCGAGGACGGGGTGGTCTCCCAGGCGAACTCGCCGCACAGCTCCCGCACGACGGAGGGGGAGATGTAGCCGATCTGGGTCAGGCCGATCCCGTCGTCGGCGTAGTCGAGCAGCCGTTGCACCGGCGCGAGGGCCCGCGCGGCGTCGTGCGGGGGTTCGGCGCCCACGGTGATCTGGTCCAGCAGCGGCCACAGGCGGCGGCGGTGGGGGTGGGAGGGGGAGGAGAGCCATTCGCGGACCCGCTCCTCGCGGATCCGGTCGAGCCGGCTGCGTCCCTGCCCGTCGGGCCGGGTCAGGAACGCGCGGGCGTGCCGTTCCTGCGCGGAGCGCCAGCCGCGCGAGCCGGGTCGGACCTCGCCCGCCGCGATGCTCAGTTCCAGGGCGGCCGACGCCGCCTGGTAGGCCTCGATCTCGGCCTGGCCCAGCGCCGTGCCCCAGGTCAGCTCGGCGAGGTCGGGGGGTTCCACGCCGGAGGCGCGCATGCTCCGTTCGTAGGCGAGCACGCCGCGGCCGTGCCCGGCGGCGTGCGCGGACAGGATGTCGCGGGTGCGCCCGGAGGTGCAGATCTCGGCGTAGCGGGGAAGGTCCAGGAGGGAGAACAGGTGGCCGAGAGACTCGGCGACGAACCCCCACTCGGCGGATTCGGTGGGAAACCGCAGGGGGAGCACGTACCAGCAGAACTCCTGGACGGCGCGCTGGCTCAGTGTCTCCAGGCCGCGTCCGGCCGTGAGGGTCTCCAACGCGCTCTCGGCGGAGCGGGCGGCCTTGGGGTCCAGCCGCGCCATCTGCGCGAGGGCGGACGCGACGGTCTCCTGCATGACGGAACCTCGTCACCTCCAGATCAGGCCGTTCGCGTGGGGATACGGCTCCACATCATGGTCGGCGCCGCTGGGGAGCGGCGTTCGCGGGCGGGACTCAGGCGCCGGTCCGGGGACGGCGCCGGGGCGGGGACGGGGGGATGACCCTGCTCGCGACCACGTCGTCAGCAGTGACCTCGGTCACAGTGTCGTCGCGCCTGCGGACGGTGATGAGGCCGTCCTCCCAGGCCTCCAGCATCCCGACGATATCCCGGAAGCGCCCGTCCGGGAGCTGGATGCGCACAGTGACGCGCCGACCGATGTCCTGCGGCGTAACGGAATCGGAGAGCCGTGCAACGAAACCCACCTGTTACCCCCAATTAGTCTCGGCACCCCGACCACCGCAATACTGGAAGCAGCGAATCGCGTGTCAGATGGTCTCGGCGTACCCGCTGCCGGCGTTCCGGCAACGTCAGGCTATGTGACATCGGAGACACCCATATGCGGTCAGCGTGGCGAAGACCGAAGAGGAGTACGACGTGACCTACGTCATCGCGCAGCCCTGCGTCGATGTGCTCGACAAGGCGTGCATCGAAGAGTGCCCCGTCGACTGCATCTACGAGGGCAAGCGCATGCTCTACATCCACCCGGACGAGTGCGTCGACTGCGGCGCCTGCGAGCCGGTGTGCCCCGTAGAGGCCATCTACTACGAGGACGACCTGCCCGAGCAGTGGTCGGACTTCTACAAGGCGAACGTGGAGTTCTTCGACGAACTGGGTTCGCCGGGCGGCGCCTCCAAGGTGGGGCAGATCGACAAGGACCACGCCGTGGTCGCGGCCCTCCCGCCCCAGGGCGAGGAATAGGCGAGACGCGCGGGACCGCCGTGCCGCCGCGCGGCACGGCCGCGCGCGATCATGGTGTCGCGCCGTCCCTGATGGGGCGGCGCGACGGTTTTTCCGCAGGTGAGCGAGGACGTGAACAATGGCCGAACGACGGCGTGTGGTGGACCGGTTGCCGACCTTTCCCTGGGACCGGTTGGCCCCCGCGAAGAAGGTCGCCGCGGCGCATCCGGACGGCATCGTCGACCTGTCGGTGGGAACCCCCGTGGACCCGGTTCCCGAGGTGATCCAGCGGGCGCTGGGCGAGGCGGCCGACACACCGGGGTATCCGGCGACCTACGGGACGCCCCGGCTGCGCGAGTCGATCGCGGACTGGCTGGGACGGCGCCACGGGGCCGTCATCGACCCGGCCGCCACGCTGCCCACCATCGGCTCCAAGGAGCTCGTCGCCTGGCTGCCGACCCTGCTGGGGGTGGGACCGGGCGACACCGTCGTCCACCCCGAGCTCGCCTACCCCACCTATGACGTGGGGATCCGGCTGGCGGGGGCCACCCCCGTGGCCTCCGACGGGCTGACCGCGCTCGGCCCGGCCCGTGTGCCGCTGGTGTGGATCAACTCGCCGGCCAACCCCACCGGCCGGGTGCTGCCGGTCGAGCACCTGCGCAAGGTGGTGGCGTGGGCGCGCGAACGCGGCGCCGTGGTCGCCTCCGACGAGTGCTACATCGACCTCGGCTGGGACGGTGTCCGCCCCGTGTCGATCCTGCACCCCGATGTCTGCGGTGGCTCCCACGAGGGGCTGCTGGCGGTCCACTCGCTGTCCAAGCGCTCCAACCTGGCCGGCTACCGGGCGGCCTTCCTCGCCGGTGATCCCGCGCTCGTCACCGAGCTGCTGGAGGTGCGCAAGCACGCCGGGATGATCGTCGCGGCGCCGGTGCAGGCGGCGATGGTCGCGGCGTTGGACGACGACTCCCACGCCGACGAGCAGAAGGAGCGCTACCGGGTGCGCCGCGAACTGCTGCGCGGGGCGCTGGAGCGGGCGGGATGGCGCATCACCCACTCCGAGGCGGGGCTGTACCTGTGGGCGTCCCTCCCCGGCCACGACGCCTGGTCGGCCGTTCGGCTGCTCGCCGAGCACGGCATCCTGGTCGCCCCCGGCGAGTTCTACGGGCCTTCGGGGGCCGGCCACGTGCGCGTGGCGTTCACCGCCTCCGACGAGCGGGTCGCGGCCGCGGTCAAGCGGCTGGAGGCCGTGGCCGGCTGAACCGGCCCGTGACGGCGTCCGGGGCGCGGCCCCCCACCGGGGGAGCCGCGCCCCGCTCGTTCAGCCCAGGACGATCTGGCCTTCGGGAGAGGCGTCGGACACCTTGACCCACCCCTCCTGGCCCTCGGCTGCCCGCCAGCGCATGCCGTCGTAGGTGACCGAGGACAGGCCGTACTCCTGGGCGTGGGTGACGGCCCAGATCGCCATCGCCCAGCCCAGGTCGCCGGTCTGCGGGGGCGAGGCGACCGGAAGCGAGCCCGGTGCCACGCCGAACACGCGCTCCATCTCCTGCTCGGCCGCCGCCACGTCCGTCTCGGCGGCCTCCTCCGCCTCGAAGCGGCAGCTCACCGCGGGCCCCTCGGAACCGCTGAAGGCCGCGGCCATGGTGCGGGACCGCTCCTCGTGTTGGTCGTAGGCGAAGCCGTCGGCGCTGCGCTGCACCGCCTGGGCCGCCTCGTAGACCGGCATGTCCTGGTAGTCGGGGATCTCGGCCAGCGCGTCGTAGAACTCGCCGCTGGCGTAGACGGGGTCGATGATCTGCTCGGGGTCACCCCATTCCATCGACGGGCGCTGCTGGAACAGGCCGAGGGAGTCCCGGTCGCCGTGCGCGATGTTGTAGAACTTCGTCTCCTGCCACACCGTCGCGTAGGCGATGACGACGGCGTGTTCGGGCAGGTTCCGGCTGAAGGCCACGCCGCCGATCGTGGCGGCGTTGGCGGCCTGCTCCGGTTCGAGTTCGTCCATGTCGTCGCGGGCGGTGACGGTGCAGGCCGCGACGGGCTCGGGGGGTGTCAGCTCGATCGGTCGGATCGAGTGCATGAGGTAGTACCCACCGGCGACGAGCGCGCCGCAGACCACCGTCAGCACGATGAGGATCTTGAAGAACGCGGAGATTCTTCGACGCTTGCTAGGCACACGTAGACCAAATGGTTCGTGGGGCGCGATCACGGACGGCATGCGGCCGTGTCCCGCCTCGGCGTACAGGGTGGGTGGTGTTTCCCGGCCGTGTCATGGACGGTGCCGGCGCTGGGCAGCGGGACCGGTGGGGCCGGGAGACCGGTACCGATAGTAGGCGCTCGGAGGAGGAGCGTCGTGGTGGCGCCCGCCGGGTGTCCCCGTGGCCGCGGGCGGGCCGTTCGTGGCCGAGGGACGGGAAACGGTAGGCTCCACAGCCATGACCACCTCGTTCACCAGTCCGCTCCCCGAGGCCGTCGACGAACTCTGGGAGCGCCGTTCCGAGCTCACTCCCGACCACACCGAGGCCCGCGACGTCATCGTCGGCGCGGTCGACGAACTCGACGCCGGCAAGGCCCGCGTGGCCTTCGTCGACGCCGCGACGGACGAGGTCGTCGTCGACGAGCGCGCCAAGCGGGCGATCCTGCTCAGCTTCCGCGTGCTCGGCATGGAGGAGTCGAAGGTCGGTGACTTCTACCACCACGACCGCATCCCGCTGAAGAAGCGCTTCGACGGCGTGCGCGTCGTCCCCGGGGCGATCGCCCGTTGGGGCGCCTACCTCGCGCCGGGCGTCGTGCTGATGCCGTCGTTCACCAACTTCGGCGCCTACGTGGGCTCCGGCACGATGGTCGACACCTGGGCGACCGTCGGCTCCTGCGCGCAGGTCGGCGAGAACGTCCACCTGTCCGGTGGCGTCGGTCTGGGCGGCGTCCTGGAGCCGCCGCAGGCGTCCCCGGTCATCGTCGAGGACGACGCCTTCATCGGCTCGCGCAGCATGGTCGTCGAGGGCGCCCGGGTGCGCCGTGGCGCCAAGCTCGGCGCCGGCACCCTGCTGACCTCCTCGACCCGGGTCTTCGACGCCGAGACCGGCGAGGAGCTGCCCCGGGGCGAGGCCCCGGCCTGGTCGGTGTGCGTCACCGCCAACCGGGTCAAGAGCTTCCCCGGCGGCGACTTCGCCATGCCCTGCCTGCTGGTGCTCAAGCGCCTGGAGGAGGGGCAGGAGCACGACAAGCTGGCGTTGAACGACCTGCTGCGCGAGCACGGCGTCAACGCCTAGGGTCCCTTCCGTCCCGTCCGCTTCCCGCCCGGCACGCCGCCGGGCGGGGAACGTCCCCGACCTCGAAAGCGCGCCATGCTCGACCTCACCGCCGACGTCCGTGACCTGACCGCCCGCCTCGTCGACATCGAGTCGGTCAGTGGGGGCGAGCGCGTCCTCGCCGACGCGATCGAGACGGAGCTGCGCGCCCTGCCGCACCTGCGGGTCCACCGCGACGGCGACGCCATCGTGGCGCGCACGGAGCTGGGCCGTCCCCAGCGGGTGGTCCTCGCCGGGCACATCGACACCGTGCCGATCGTGGGCAACGTCCCCTCGAAGGTCGTCGACGGCCGTCTCTACGGCTGCGGCACCTCCGACATGAAGAGCGGTGTCGCCGTGCAGCTCAAGCTGGCCGCCACGGTGACCGAGCCGGTCCACGACGTCACCTACGTCTTCTATGACTGCGAGGAGGTCGACGCCGAGCGCAACGGGCTGCGCCGGCTCTCCCTCACCTCGCCCGAGTGGCTGTCCGGCGATTTCGCGGTCCTCATGGAGCCCACCGGCGGCGTGATCGAGGGCGGCTGCCAGGGCACCATGCGCGTCGAGGTGGTCGCGCGCGGCGAACGCGCGCACAGCGCCCGCTCCTGGATGGGGCGCAACGCCATCCACGAGGCCGGACGCATCCTCGACGTGTTGCGCGCCTATGAGCCGCGCCGGCCGGAGGTCGAGGGGCTCCGCTTCCACGAGGGCCTCAACGCCGTCTTCGTCTCGGGGGGCGTGGCCGGCAACGTCATCCCCGACGAGTGCGTCGTCACCGTCAACTACCGCTTCGCCCCCGACCTGAGCGTCGCCGACGCCGAGGCGCACCTGCGCGAGGTGTTCGACGGCTTCGAGGTCAGGGTCACCGACGCCGCCCCGCCCGCCCGTCCCGGCCTGGACCACCCGGCCGCGGCGGCCTTCGTCGAGAAGGTCGGCTCCGGGCAGGCGCGGGCCAAGCTCGGCTGGACCGACGTCGCCCGGATGTCGGAGCTGGGCGTCCCCGCGGTCAACTACGGTCCGGGGGAGCCGACCCTCGCCCACACCAGGGACGAGTGGGTCGAGCTGGCGGCCGTCGTCGAGGCCGAGCGCCGCATGGTCGCCTGGCTGAGCGGGGCCGGGACGGTCTGAGCGCGCGGCGCGTCGACGTCATCAAGCGTTCCCCACCACGTCACACCAGGGTGATCAACACGCCAGTGGAGGTGGGGGCGGAACGGGTAGCGTTACGCCATGACGGAATCTCGATCCAACGTCCGGCGGGCGGGCCCCCTGACCTACCGCGGGCAGGCCATCCCCGAGACCACCACCGACCAGCGCCTTCTCGATCGACGCGGCCCCAGCGACTGGGTCCACACCGACCCGTGGCGGGTCATGCGCATCCAGTCGGAGTTCGTCGAGGGTTTCGGCCTGTTGTCGGAGGTCGGTCAGGCCGTCAGCGTCTTCGGCTCCGCCCGGATCAAGCCGGACAGTCCCTACTACGCGCTGGGCGAGCGCATCGGCGCCAAGCTCGCCGAGGCCGGGTACACCGTCATCACCGGCGGCGGCCCCGGCATGATGGAGGCCGCGAACAAGGGCGCCAAGGCGGCCGGCGGCCCCTCGATCGGCCTGGGCATCGAGCTGCCCTTCGAGCAGTCGCTCAACGAGCACATCGACATGGGCGTGACGTTCCGGTACTTCTTCGTCCGCAAGACGATGTTCGTGAAGTACTCCCAGGCGTTCGTGGTGCTGCCCGGCGGGTTCGGCACCCTCGACGAGCTGTTCGAGGCCATCACGCTGGTGCAGACCGGTAAGGTCACCCGCTTCCCCGTCGTACTGGTCGGAACGGAGTTCTGGGGCGGCCTGGTCGAGTGGATCCGCGGCCGGTTGCTGGACGAGGGGGTCATCTCGCCCTCGGACCCGGACCTGATGTACCTCACCGACGACGCCGACGAGGTCGTCGAGACCATCCGCAAGGCCCACGTCGACCTGGAGCGGCGCCGGTTCGAGGCGGAGCGGGTCGAGGAGACCGCTCACGAGGTGCAGGACGCCCAGCAGGCCGGTAACGGCACCTGAGGGGTCACACCAGTCCCCGGCGCGCCACGGCGGGGGGTCGCACGCCGCTGATCGAGGCCACCATGTCCAGGGCCTGGCCGACCTCCCGGGGGTGGCCGGTGGCGAACACCCGCGCGCCCGACCAGGCGTAGACCACCACCGCGGCGATCGTCTCGGCCGGTCCCGGCTCGCGGCCGGGGCCGGCCTCGCCGGGGGGAGCGCAGCGGACGAGCACCGGCCGGTCGCCGGCGGCGAGTTCGCGCACGCGCGCCACCGTCGGCCGGTATCCGGCGTCGACCGCGCCGTCGACCGTCGCGTCCGGCGGAACCACGCTGAATCCTGTTGCCTCGCGCACCCGTCGAGTCTCGCATGGCCGGTGGGGCGCGCGGTGCGGTCCTTGGCCCGAGCGGCGGCCGATGTGGCACGATCGGAGCGTGAACCTAGCCATCCTGATCCTGATCGCGTTGGCCGCCGTCGCCGTCCTCGCCGGGGTGGCGCTCGTGGTCATGGGCGGAGGCGGCCGGCTGGCCCGCTTCGAGGCCGACCATCCGCCGTTGGAGCTGCCCGTGGATCGGCCGGTGACCGGGGCCGACGTCGGCCGGGTGCGGTTGCCGTTGGCGCTGTGGGGCTACCACGTGCGCGGTGTCGACGAGGTGCTGCGCCGGGTCGCCGTCGCGCTGGGGGAGCGCGACACCCGCATCGCGGAGCTGGAGGAGCGCGTCGCCGAGCTGTCCGCCAAGCCGGCCGGCCCCCGCGTGCTGTACCCCCGCTCGGAGGAGCCGGCGCCGCCGCGCGACGGCGACGCCGATGACGAGTCGGCCTCCCTGCCGGTGAGCGCCGGACGGCACGAGGCCCCCCGCGACTCCGGCGCGGGCGACGAGGCGTGAGCCCGGTGCAGGGCGTCGCCGTGTCCCAGGTGTGCCCGGCCCCGGCCGACCGGGTCTGGCGCACCCTGGTCGACTGGCGGCTGCACGAACGCTGGATGTACCGCACCCGCGCCCGGGGCGGTCAGGGGGTGGGCGCCCGGGTCGAGGCGTTCACCGGCGTGGGGCCGGTGGGCTTCACCGACCACATGGAGATCACCGCGTGGGTCCCCGCCACCCGCGAATCCGCGGGCCGCTGCGAGGTCCGCCATCTCGGCGGCCTGGTCCGGGGCCGCGGCCGGTTCGACGTCCTCCCGCTGCCCGACGGGCGCAGCCGGGTGGTGTGGGTCGAGTGGCTGGAACTCCCGCTGGGGGCGCTCGGCCGGCTGGGCTGGCCGCTGGTCCGCATCCCGGTGAGCGTGCTGCTGCGCCGTTCCCTGCGCCGACTGGGCCGGCTGGCCGGGTAGGCTCTCCCGCGCCACTGTTTCCCGCCCGGGGTCGCCCATCGCACACCCGGCGTGGCCGCCCCGCCCCGCCGACGATCGCGGGCTCGTTGTGTCCTTCGTCACTCGTGACGGTACCTTTGGGAAAGTCCTGGTGGCTTATCCTCTTTCGCTGTACCCGCGAGCGGTCCCCTGCGTCCGCTCGTATTGGAGGAAGCGATGACCTACCCGGATCAGGCTGCCGTGTGGGCGGGACCCCTCGTCCGAGCCGGCCACGACCGGTCCGCGCCGCGCCGCTCGGGGAAGAACCGGTGAGCGCCGTGCCGACGCGCCCCGAAGACCCGGCGGCCCCCGGCGCCGCGACCCCCGACGCGGCCTCTCCCATCCGACAGATGTCGCTGTGGCCGCCGCCCCGTTCCACCCGGCACGCGGGACGGCGCCGTCGCAGCATGCTCCTCATGGGCGTCGCGGCCGGCGCGGCGCTACTCGCCGCCGGCGGTGTCACGGTCTGGGCCCTGTCCTCGGGCGGCGACGACGCCACCGGTGTCCCAGCGGCCTACGCCGGCGAGTGGAGCGGCGAGATGTCGCAGCACGACCAGGACGGGACGCACGTCGCCGACTGGGAGGCGACCGTGCACCTGGAGGCCGGCGCCGAGCGCGGCAGCAGCCAGTTCGTGTCGTTGGGATGCCGCGTCAGCCTCGAACTGACCGCGCGCGAGGACGACCGGATCGTCTTCGACTACGTCGAGACCTACGACGGCGACGAACGCTGCATCGACTCCGGCACCCTCGAACTGCGGCCGGGCGCCGAGGAGGGCACGCTGGAGGCCGAGTGGGGGGCGTCCTCCCACAGCGGCAGCCACATGACCTCGACCGGGACGATGACCCGCTGACCCGCCGCCGCCCCGGTCGCGGACCGTTGCGGCGGCGGGCCGCTGTCAGCGCCCCTCGAACTCGGGCTGACGCTTGTCGACGAAGGCCAGGGTGGCGTTGAGGTGGTCGGCGGTCTGCGCGCACTGGTCCTGGAGGGCCGCCTCCATCTCCAGCGCGTTCTCCAGGTCCAGTCCGGAGCCGAAGTTGAGCTCGCCCTTGATCGCGGCGTAGGCAACGGTCGGCCCCGAGGCCAGGCGCCGGGCGAGTTCACCGGTGGCCCCGGCCAGCTCGTCCGCCGGGACGACCCGGTTCACCAGGCCGATCTCCAGCGCGCGGGCCGCCTTCACCGGCTCGGCGAGGAGCAGCATCTCCATGGCCCGGGCGTGCCCGATCAGCCGGGGCAGCGTCCAGGAGGCGCCGGAGTCCGACCCCAGGCCCACGTTGGCGAACGCCATCAGGAAGGACGCGCGCTCCGAGGCGACGCGCAGGTCGCAGGCGAAGGCCAGCGAGGCCCCGGCGCCGGCGGCCACGCCGTTGACCGCGGCGATGACGGGCTTGGGCATCCGCGCGAGCGCGAGCGCGATGGGGTTGTAGTGCTTGCGCACGGTGTCGCCCAGTCCCTCGCCGGATCCCAGGACGGCGGCGTGCTCGCGCAGGTCCTGGCCGGCGCAGAACGCCTTGCCGCGCCCGGTGAGGACGACCGCCCGCGCGGAGTTGTCGTTGCGGGCCCGCTCCACGGCGGCCAGCAGGGCCTCCTTGGCCTCGACGGTCAGTGAGTTCATCGCGTCGGGCCGGTTGAGGGTGATGGTGGCGACGCCCTCCGAGAGCTCGTAGACGACGCTGTCTGACTCGGACAAGGGGGACTCCCTGGTGTGGTCGGCGGGCGGCCCGGGAGGCGTGTCCGGGCGCTGCGGCTATAACCTTAACCGTTCACGATCTTCGGGCCAGTGGGTCTGGGGGACGTTCGATCGTTCCCATTCAGGTCCCAAACCCGAGATAATGACAGACCAGTGATTCATTCCCTGAATCACGCGGATGCGGCTCCACTCCCGGTTCGCGCTCGCCGGAAGGCGGGCCGAGCAGCCGAAGGACCGGCCCATTCACGCGAGGAATTTTCCGAGGAAAGGGGATACGGCATGGCGGCGATGAAGCCGAGGACCGGTGACGGTCCGCTGGAGGTCACCAAGGAGGGTCGCGGCATCATCATGCGGGTCCCCCTGGAAGGCGGTGGTCGGCTGGTCGTCGAGCTGACCCCTGACGAGGCCGCGGCGCTGGCCGAGGCCCTGAACGGGGTCGTCGGCTAGCCGGTCGGCCCTCCCACCACCCGAGGTCCTGTCCATGGGCGGCCACACCTGACCACCACCTCCCGACATCCACAGGGTCAGTCGCGCGAGATCGCCCAGGCAGCCGAGTACGCACAGAATGTGAGCGTTCGTGCCTTTCGCAACGGAGATTCGTCCCGTCCGAGGAGACCTCGTCGACTCCGCCGCCGATCTTCTCGCCCTCCCCGTGCGGGGCGGCGAGGCTCCGGCCGTGGTGCGCGACGGGATCGGGCTGGAGCCCGCCGCGCTCGACGCGCGTCTTCCCGCGCCCCTCGCCGACCTGGTCGCCTTCTACGACCTCGCCGGCAGACCCGGAGAGACGGTCGAGCTCCCGGTCGACCTGGGCCGCGGCCTGGTCCGGCTGGTCCTGCTGGGGGTCGGGGACGCGACAGCGGGGCACCTGCGCAAGGCCGGCGCGACCCTGGCCCGGCTGGCCAAGGGGCGCGAGCGCGTCGCCACCACGGTGGGAGCGCTCGGGGACGGTTCCGTCGAGGCGGAGGCGGCCCTGACCGCGTTCACCGAGGGGGTGCTGCTCGCCTCCTACACCTTCTCCCTGCGGTCGGAACCGAAGAAACCCCTCCCGGTCCCGGCCGTCGACGTGCTGGGCGCCGACCCCGAGGACATCAGGCGCCCCATCGACACCGGTCGGGTCCTGGCCGAGGCCACCGCGCTCGCCCGGGACCTGATCAACACCCCTTCGGCCGAGAAGGACCCGGCCTGGCTGGCCGCCCGCGCCGAGGAGGTCGCCGTCCGGGTCGGGCTCACCGCCACGGTGTGGGACGAGTCCGCCCTGGCCCGTGACGGGTTCGGCGCGATCCTGGCGGTCGGCGCCGGGTCCTCCCGCCCGCCCCGTCTGGTGCGGCTGGACTACGCGCCCGAGGGGGCCGATCGGCACGTGGTGCTCGTCGGCAAGGGCATCACCTTCGACACCGGCGGTCTGTCGTTGAAGCCCAACGACAACATGAAGCTGATGAAGACCGACATGAGCGGGGCGGCGATCGTCCTGGGGGTCATGTCGGCCCTGGCCGAACTCGGCGTCCCGGTCCGGGTCACCGGTCTGCTCGCGATCGCGGAGAACTCCTTCTCCGGTTCGGCGCAGCGTCCCGGTGACGTCATCACCGCCTACGGCGGGCGGACCATCGAGGTCCTCAACACCGACGCCGAGGGGCGCCTGGTCATGGCCGACGCCATGGCCTACGCGGTGCGCCACCTGGCCCCCGACACGATCGTCGACGTCGCGACGCTCACCGGCGCAGCCAAGCTCGCCCTGGGCACCGGCATCGGCGCGCTGTTCGCCACCGACGACGGGCTGGCCGACGCCCTGCGGGGCGCCGGCGAGGGCTCCGGCGAGACGGTGTGGCGGATGCCGCTGGTCGAGGAGTACCGCGACGCCCTGCGGTCGCCGGTGGCCGACCTGGCCAACATCGGCACCAAGCGCGACTACGGCAACCCGGGTGCCACCGAGGCGGCCCTGTTCCTCCAGGAGTTCGTCGGCGACGTGCCCTGGGCGCACCTCGACATCGCCGGCCCCGGCCGGTCGATGGCGGAGGAGGGCGTCCTCACCAAGGGCGGCACCGGGTTCGGCACCCGGCTCCTGCTGCGCTGGCTGTCGTCGTGAGCCTCCCGTCGTCTTCCCGCGGGGCCGCGGCCCCGCGGGAAGACGACGGGTCAGGCCGTGCGGATCGCCGCGAGCAGGCCGCCGCCCGCCGGGATGAGCAGCGGCACCAGCCGCTCGTCCTCGCGCACGAGCCGGCCGACCTCGCGGACGGCCATGGTGCCGGGGTCGCTGGCGCCCAGCGGCCCGTCGTCGAGCGAGCCGGCGGCCAGGGCGTCGTTGAACACGACGACGCCGCCCTGGCGCAGCAGGCGCAGGGCCTCGTCGAGGTAGTCGGGGTACTCGCTCCTGGCCGCGTCGACGAACACCATGTCGTAGGCGCCGTCGGTGAGCCGGGGGAGCACGTCGAGCGCGCGTCCGTGGATGAGCCTGGCCCGGTTCGCGGGGAATCCGGCCCGCCGGTAGGCCTCGCGGGCGAAGGCCTGGTATTCCGGCTCGATGTCGACGCTGGTCAAAATGCCGTCGGAGCGCATGCCGCGGAGCAGCCAGATGCCGGAACTGCCGCACCCGGTGCCGATCTCGACCACGGCCCGGGCCTCGATCGCGGTGGCGAGGAAGCGCAACGCGGCGCCGCCCGCGGCGCTGATCGGATGGGTGTCCGCCCGTTGGCCGAGCCGGCGCGTGGAGGTGAGCGTGTCGTCCTCCACGGCGTAGCGCTCGATGTAGGCCAGTGTGTCGTCTCGGCTGGCGATGACGGCCTCCCGTGCGTGGTGGCGTGATCGGGGACGGGGACGTGCCCGCCCGTACGCGACCCGACGTCGCGGCGCCGCGCGCGTTCCCGGGGGAACGGCGGTCCCGGAGGTCACTCGGTGTCATGTACCGGTCACACCCAGGTGGTGTCCCTGGGCAAAGCGTAACCCGCTGGAAGCTCCGGGAGCGGTACGGGAACTTAATCCGGCGTCGTGGCGTTGCAGAGGGGGAAGGTTCCCTCGTGTCGATGGGACCGTGCCTCACGCGGAACACCACTCCGCGGAGACGAAAGGAGCGTCGGTGGCGGATTCCGGACCTGCGGTTGAATTCGACCAGTGGGAGCCGCCGAGCTGGGACGAGGTGGTCCGCACCCATTCCGCGCGGGTCTACCGCCTGGCCTACCGGCTCACCGGCAACCAGCACGACGCCGAGGACCTCACCCAGGAGGTCTTCATCCGGGTCTTCCGCTCCCTCGCCAACTACACCCCGGGAACGTTCGAGGGGTGGCTGCACCGCATCACCACCAACCTCTTCCTCGACATGGCCCGCCGTCGCGCCCGCATCCGCTTCGAGGGGCTGGCCGACACCGCCGACGAGCGCATGCAGGGCCGCGAGCCCTCCCCCGCCCAGGCCTACGACGACCGCCACTTCGACGCCGACATCCAGACCGCGCTCGACGCGCTTCCCCCCGAGTTCCGCGCCCCTGTCGTGCTGTGCGACATCGAGGGGCTGTCCTATGAGGAGATCGCCGCGACGCTCGGCGTCAAGCTGGGAACCGTGCGCAGCCGCATCCACCGGGGCCGCGCCCAGTTGCGCAACGCCCTGGAACACCGGCGGCGCCAGGCGGCCGAGCGTGACGGACGCGGCGAACAGGCCGACGCGCCGCCGCGGGACGACCGGGTGGCGCCTAGTGCGACCCAGGAGGTGGAGGGCCGGTGAACCACTTGGGGGAACGACTGTCCGCGCTCGTCGACGGGGAGCTCGGGCACGCCGAGCGCGATCGCGCGCTGGCACACCTCGCGGTCTGTGAATCCTGCCGTTTCGAGGCCGACATGCTGCGCCGGCTCAAGCGACGGCTGACCCGCCTCGACCCGCCGGAACCGTCGAGCGACTTCATGGGCCGCCTGGCGGCCCTCTCCGGTCTCGACGCGCCGCCGCCCGACGACCGCTTCGATCCGCCGCCCGCGCCCTCCTCGCGCGGGTTCCTGTCCGGGCTGCGCCGCCGCGACCCCGGCGGAGGGCCGTCAGGCCCCTTGGGCACGACCCCGCCGCTCGGTTCCAGCCGCCCCCTGGGCGAGGGGCGGCCGCTCGGCTGGGGGCACCCGTTGGGGGGCTCCTCCGCGGCCGACTCCGCCCCCACCGCGCTCGCCGACCCGCCGGCCGACGAGGCGCCCCATGACGCGATCCCCGCGCCCCGTTCGCGGCCCCGCTGGGCCCAGGCCCGTTACGCGCTGGCCGGCGCGTCGGTGGTCGGCTTCACCCTGGGCACGGCCTTCGTCGCCGGAGGACAGGGCGACCGGGCGCCGGTGGTCACCCCGCCGTTGGCCGACTACGCGGTCGAGCACGCCGTCACCTCACGTCAGGCCTCCCTGGCCGATCCCGTCTCGATGACCGCGGTCGGGCTCACCGTGGCCCCCGCCGTCCAGGGCGACCGGGACGGCGCCGCCGAGGTCCTCCCGGTGGACGGCGTCGCCCGCGTGGGCGAGTCCACGCGGCGGTGAGCGCGGGGACCTTCCGGTCCGGTCGGCGTCCCAACGTCGTGATGGCGGTCCTCCTGCTGTGTTCGGCGCTGCTCCTGGTGACCATCACCTCCTCCGACAGCGGACCGGTCTGGCAGGCGCCGCCGGGCGTGGACGACGGCATGGCCGAGCTGCGCCGCGCGGCGGCCGAGGGGCCCGCCCTGTCCTACTCGGGCGTGCAGTTCGTGGCGTCGTGGAACGGCAACGACACCGACACCGAGCTGATCGAGGTCGTCCACCGGCCGGGCGAGGGCACCTCCTACGTCGGCGCCGGCCACGCGGACGAGAAGGGCGGCCCGGGGCTGCTGGTCGGCTCCGCGACCACGTTGGACGTCGACGACCCGTTGCTGGACCTGCTCGGCGCCAACTACACGGTGGTGCGCGCGGGCGAGGGGTCGGTGTGCGGGCGCCCGGCCCGGGTGGTCGAGGCGCGCGGGCGCGACGGCTCGGTCATGGGCCGGTTCTGGATCGACGTCGAGTCCGGTCTGCTCCTGCGCCGCGAGACCTTCGACGAGGCCGGCCGGGTGGCCCAGGCCAGCGCCTTCGTCTCGATCGAGTTCGGCCCGCAGGAGCGGCCCGACAGCACCGAGGTGGTGCGGGGCGCGCCGTGGGGCGACGTGCTGGACGAGCGCGAGCGCGCCGCTCTGGCCGACGACGGCTGGTGGCTGCCCGAACGGCTCGACGGCGGCCTGTCGCTGGTCGAGGCGCGGTCCACCGGCGAGGGCGCGGAGCGGGTCGTGCACCTGTCCTACTCCGAGGGGCTCTCCTACGTCTCGGTGTTCGTGCAGTGGGGCCGGCTGGGCTCCCGCACGAGCGAGCCCGTCGAGGGGCTGCGGCCCGTCGTCCAGGACGGGCGCACCGTCTACGTCAGCGAGTCCGGGCAGCAGCGCAGGGTGTGGGAGTCCGGCGGTTTCGTCTACACCCTCATGGCCGACGCGCCGCCCGAGGTCGTCGACACCGCGGTGGGGTCCCTGCCGGCGGTCGGCGACGACGGTTTCTGGGCCCGGGTGGGGCGTGGATTCGACCGGTTCGGGTCCTGGCTGGGCCTGGGATCACCGTCCCGATAAGGCGCTTTTCTCCGCTTTGATGCCTTCGCGTGGTGTTTTATAGCTACAGGCGGTCAGAATCGTATGGAATATCCGCTGAATGCCTCTTCGTGGCCGCTCTTCCGGATAGGGGCGCGCACCGACGGACGGAGATCTCATGACGGACGAGACCGGACGCCGCGACCAGGAGGAGCCGGGAGACGACGGAGCGGGTCACGACGCCACGCACCCGATCGGGGATGACCGTCCCGGCCCGGAGTGGGGGCCGCGGCACGGGTACCCGTCCCACGCCGCGCACGGCGGAGCCTGGGGCGGGTACGGAACGGGAACGCCGGGCGGCCCCGCGCAGCCCCCGTACACCGGCGCCCACCAGGCCGGGGGAGCGGGGGCCGATCCGGGACGCGGGGGCCGGCCCCGCCGCACCGTCCCGCTGTGGTCGCTGGCCGCGGTGACGCTGCCAGTCGCGCTCGTCGCGGCCGGGATCGGCGGCCTGATCGGCGGCCGTATCGGCGCGGACGAGCCCTCCCTCTCCTCGTCGGGCCGGCTCGCCAACGAGGTACCCGAGGGGGTGCCGAGCCGGCCGCCGGACACGATCGCCGGCGTCGCCCAGCGGGTGAACCCGAGCGTGGTGTCGATCCAGGGCGCAGGGGCGCAGAGCAGCGGCAACGGGTCGGGCTTCGTCATCCGCGACGACTACGTGGTCACCAACGACCACGTCACCGCCGCCTTGGAGGGGCAGGGAATCGAGATCGTCTACAGCGACGGCAGCACCAGTTCCGCCTCCGTGGTCGGCAGTTCGCCGGGCTCCGACCTCGCGGTGCTGGACCCGGCCGATCCCGTCGACGTCGAGCCGCTGGAGTTCGGCGACTCCGACGCGGTGACGGTCGGGGACACGGTGATCGCCGTCGGGGCGCCGCTGGGCCTGGAGGGGACGGTGACCAGCGGCATCATCAGCGCCGTGGAACGGCCGGTGACGGTCGGCGAGCAGGGCAGCGAGACCTACATCAACGCCCTCCAGACCGACGCGGCGATCAACCCGGGCAACTCGGGCGGCCCGCTGGTGGACGCCCGGGGGCGGGTCATCGGGGTGAACTCCGCGATCGCGACCATGGGCGGCCCCACGGGTGAGCAGACCGGCAGCATCGGCCTGGGGTTCGCGATCCCGTCGGCGCAGGCCGAGCGGGTCGTCGGTCAGCTCATCGAGACGGGGCGGGCGCCGCACGCGGTCATCGGGGCGCTGCTGGACACCCGCTACCAGGAGGAGGGCGCGCTCATCGCCGAGAGCGGCGGCGGCGGCGAGGAGGCGGTCCAGCAGGGAGGCCCCGCCGACGAGGCCGGCCTGCGGCCCGGCGACGTCATCGTCGAGTTCGACGGGACGGCGGTGCGCGGCTCCGACCAGCTCATCACCCTCATCCGCGGCAAGCTGCCCGGTGACCGGGTGGACGTCGTCTACGAGCGCGACGGCGAACGGCGGACCACGACCCTCACCCTGGGCGCCTCCGAGGAGTGACCGCCGGCGGGCGGGTGTTCCCCGCGGTCGGGGCGTCTTTTCAGCCGCCCTTGGTGCGGACGGGACGGTTCTCCGGCAGAATGACCGTCACCGGCGTGGGGCCGTCGCCCACTCCGGTGCGCTTCCAGGTTTGGTAAAGCGGAGATAACGGCCCGCAAAGCCGCAGGTCATCTTCTGTAAGCCCCGCGCACGCGGGGATGGACCGGGTCTGTGCCTGGATGTGGGGGCCGCTGTGGGGTAAGCCCCGCGCACGCGGGGATGGACCGCTGTGCCCCGGCGTGAGCCGGGGGTAGGCAGCGTAAGCCCCGCGCACGCGGGGATGGACCGGCCCCCATCAGGTCGGGGTAGTCGGCCTGGAGGTAAGCCCCGCGCACGCGGGGATGGACCGGGCGCGGCGTTGACCGCCTACCTGCGAGGCATGTAAGCCCCGCGCACGCGGGGATGGACCTCCTGCGGGTCGCCGACCAGGGCCTCGATCTCGTAAGCCCCGCGTACGCGGGGATGGACCGGGCATGTACTCGGTGCCGTCCGGGCGGACCCGGTAAGCCCCGCGCACGCGGGGATGGACCGGACATCCGCGCCGCCCTCAAGGCCGCCGTGCGGTAAGCCCCGCGCACGCGGGGATGGACCGACCCAGGTCCCGCATTTGGTCTGCCAGACCCGGTAAGCCCCGCGCACGCGGGGATGGACCCCGCGCCGGAATGCGTCTTCCTCATGGAAGCGAGTAAGCCCCGCGCACGCGAGGGAGTCCGCTCGAGGCGTCGGCGTCGCTCGGCGGCGGCCTCGTAAGCCCCGCGCACGCGGGGGGAGTCCCGGGCTGGTTGGAGTACAAGGCCCGAGAGTGCGTCCCTGGCGAGAGGGCACTGTGTCCCCACTATCAACTAGGGACCACCTAGACATTCGTCATCCAGATGTTCGCCATGAGGGAGATGGCGCCCCGAGGGGTGACAAGGGCTGCTGACTCCCAGGTGAGCCGGTCCTCAGTGTGAAGGCGAAGAGCCGTCCTTCGCTGTTGCGGCGGTGGAGACGCTGCGGTGCGGACGGACCGTGCAGACGGTGGTGGAGACGCGGCCGCCTGGTTGCGGCCTCCATCTGCGGGTGAGCCCCCGCAGATGGATGTCGGTCGTGTGCCTGGAGCCGGCGTCGGCGGGAACGCCGTCCCTCACTGGCGTTCCGCGGTGACCGTTTCGGGCTCAGGCTTGGGGCCGGCCCCGTCCGCTGACCGCGCCGCTCCCGTCGTCGTCCCCTACCTCTACAGTCCCTCCCATGACACGACCGACCTCCCCTGGCGCTCCCACCGGCGACTCCCATGAAGACGACGACACCGCAGCCCGGATCGACCGGTTGCGGGCATTTCTGGAGACCGCGAGTCCCGCCGAGGCGGGTGAGGCCGTGCGGGAACTCATGTCGCTGGCCGCGTCGGGTGGCGGCAGAGAGGCCCTTGACCTGGCCGTCCGGTACAGCGGCAGATCCGACTGCTCCACTGAGGAACTGGTCCGGTTATGGGCGATCGCCGACGGAGACCCGTTCGGCTTCTGCGAGAACCTGCCGGCTCCGGCGTACCGCGCGCGCAAGGCGGTCGGGAAACTCGTGGAGCTGTCCGAACCGGGTGACGGCGGCCATGCCCTGAAACTCGCCGCCCGGCTCATCTCGGCGGACACGTACGCATCCAAGTTCCTTGTCCGTCTGTGGGGGACGGTCCGCGACCCGGACGGTTTCGCCGAGCACCTGCTCGCACCGGTGTTCCGGCGGGAGGGCAGGACGGAACTGCGGTTTCCCCGCGTCTCCCACCCGCGCGGTCTGCGCCATCTCACCATGCTCGAATCGCTCCGCTTCGAGTGGTGTGGTGAGTTCACCGACCTCGGTGAGGTCGGTGAACTCACCGGCCTCACGGACCTCGTTCTCTACGGTTGCGGCAAGGTGGAGGATCTCACCCCGATCGGCCGTCTCTCCCGGCTCACCCGCCTTGATCTGGGCGGCTGCGGTGCGATCGAGGACTTCGAGCCGTTGCTGCGTCTCAGTGGTCTGCGGGAACTGATCCTGCGCGGGACCAAGGTGGGTTCGGTCCGTGGTTTCGGTCAGGCGCTCCCCGCTCTGGAGACCCTGGATCTCCGTTCCTGCCGGTCCTTCACGGACCTGGACGGACTCGCCGAACTGCCGAGCCTCACCGACCTTCGGCTGAGCGACCTCGACGGGCTTCGTGACCTCGCGCCGTTCGCCGCTTTCCCGCACCTTCGCTCGCTCCACGTTCAAAGTCGCAAGGGGCTGCGGACGCTGGACGGGCTGAGCGGTCTTCCCCAGCTGGCGGAGCTGGAGATCGACGCCGGCCCCGAACTGCGCACCCTCGAAGGGCTGGGGGGCCTTCCCCGGCTGACGAAGCTGGCGATCCGTGCCCCTGAACTGCGCACCCTCGAAGGGCTGGGTGAGCTTCCGGCGCTGCGGAAGCTCACCCTGACCAGTTGCCCGGCGCTGGCCGACCTCACGGGGCTCGGCCGGCTGCCCGCGCTGCGGTCGCTGCTGATCAACGGCACCGCCGTTCGCGATCTCGGCGGCCTGTCCGGTTCTCCGCTGGTCACGCTCTCCCTCCTCTACATGAAGGACCTGGAGTCCCTCAGCGCTCTCCAGGACTGCCCCGGCCTGCGTGAACTGAAGCTGACCGACTGTCCCTTGGTGGAGGACATCCCACTGGACCGCCTCGAACGGCTCTCCTTGTCCGGCGCGCGCTGGGCGGACCTGTCGTCTCTGGTCGGCCCGCGCGGTCCCCGTACAGGTGGGCCGGGGACATCCGAACCGGAGGACGCCGCCCCCTTCACCGCGCTCTCCCACCTCGCCGAACTCGACCTGCGGAGCCACCAGTCGCTCAAGGACATCCGGCTCCTGCTCGACCTGCCGTCGCTGCGACACGTCCACCTGGCCGAGAGCGCGTGCCTCTCGTCCTCGGCTGTCGTCGATCCCGTGGTGACCGACCTCAGGGCACGAGGTGTGACGGTCACCATCCACGGCTGACCGTCCACGATCGGCCGATCATCCGGCGTGTTCCCACCGTCGCCCCCCTTTCAGCAGGAGATCCCGTTGACCTGGTTGACCCCTGACATGCTCGACACACTGAACGAGTTCCGTGAGAACGCGCTCGCGGCGGGCATCCCCCCGGACGACATCGCGCGATGGACGGACACCGCCCGCCCCTGCGCCATCCTGGAACGGAGGGGAGACGGGCCGGTGGTCGGCCGGCTCGGCGGCCCCCTCCTGCTCCCCGTGGACGCCCCCGACCCCTGGTGCAAGCTCGCCGCCACTCTCGATCTCGCGGCGCTGCCCGCCGGGGTGACCGACCTCGCCCTTCCCGCCGACGGTCACCTGCTGCTGTTCGCCGACCCCGATCCCGACCGGATCGGCGAGGGGAACCTGGGCGCTGCGCTGCACATCCCGGCCGGCACGGCCGTCGAAGAGCGCCATATAGACCACGATCCGGAATGGAGGAACTACCCGCACGAAACGGACTTCCCGGAGGGGCTGCTCCACCTGAGAACCGGTGTCTCCCTGCCTTTCCACACCTCGGTCCACGCTCCCGGGTTCCCGTTCGGTAAGCCCCTCCCGGAACACCCCAGGGCCCACGACCTGATCGACGTGTGGGCGGAGCTGCCGGGCAACGACTACGGCGTCGGGCTTCAGCTGGGCGGATACGCCGAGGACGAGTACCAGGCGGAGGACCCCAGCGTTGCGGCCGGACGGGAGGCGGCACGGGCGGAGGCGCGGGGCGAACTGCCCCCGTCCGATGCGGACGTGCGCCCTGAGGACTGGGTGTGCCTCGCCCAGTGGCAGCACGGTATCGACGGCCTGGAGATGGCCCTCTACTCGTGGTCGATCGCCCGGCAGGACCTGGCCGCGGGGCGCTTCGATCGGGTCTACGCCACCATGACCTGGAACCCGTGACCCACGCGGGGTGGAGCCGGGCCGCGTCCGCCCGGTTCCGGCCGTCCCCGTGCGGGCGCTCCGCCTGGTCATGGGCGCTGCCGGGTCGGCGGAGTGGATCCTTCGGGCGGGCGACACCACCTGGCGACCTCCGCGAGCCCCGAAAGGGCTTCTCGCATATGGACCGACATGGAAGCCCCGCTTCGGCGGGGGCGGGGCGACCGGGCGAGGGCGGGAATGGCGCCTTTCACCACCACGGTGGCCTGGATCGACGTCCGCGAGAGGCTGCCGAGGATCGGAATCCCGGTCGTGGTGGCCATCAAAGGCATATACCGGCGGCGGATCGGAGCCGGTCCGCCGCCGGTGAGCAGGGGATGCGGGCCGTGGTGCCGAGGGCTTCGGGACGGCGGCCCTCGCCCGCCTGGTCAGGCCGGCCACGCGGCCGGCCTGACCAGGCGGGCATGCTGCTCCCCGCGCACGCGGGGGAGTCCCGGGCGCCTTGGAGCGCTAAGGCCCGGGAGTGCGTCCCTGACGAGAGGGCACCGTGTCGCCAGCGTGAACTGAACCAGGGACTACCTGGTCGTAGGGCATCTCTGCTTCTTCTCGGGTATCCACTTGTGAGGATGCCCGAGAGGAAGGCCCCAATGCTACGTCGGGGCTCGGTTCATCGGCGGCTCGCGTGGCCGGCCGTCGATGGGTACGATTCCTTGTGGGAAATGCATTGGGTATGCATACGAAGAGGCACCGGCGGTTCGCTGGTGCCTCTTTTGTTTCTGTTGTCCGGTTACAGTCGGCCGGTCTTCACGGCGTCGAGGAACGCGGCCATCTCAGCGGCGGGGAACGTCAGGTGGCCGAGGTCGGGGTTCTGGGAGTCACGCACGGCCTGGGCGCCGGGGAGGTCGGCGACCTCGACGCAGTTCTGCGTTTTGGCTTGGCTGTAGCTGGACTTTCGGAACTTCATGGAGTGGGAGTGGGAAATGTTCATGGGTATCCCTCTACGACATGGTGTTCAGTAGATCGGTGATGTAGGCGACGGAGTCGTCGACAGACAGAGCGGATGGCTGGATGCCCCTGTACAGATGCTCATACCGCTGTACCTCTTCGTCCCTCTCTAGGTACAGCTCGTCGAACGCTGACTCCAAGTAAACGACACTGGGGTCCGGGGTCGGAAAGTCGAGGATGACGAAGCCGCCAGTCAACGCCGCGTGCGGCCCGATCATCACCGTCGAGGTCTCCACGTGGTCGGGGTGGTCATTCACATGATGTTGGCTGAGGCGCTTCACCGGTGGATCACCGATGCGATTCGCGACGGCATCGTGTCCGTATCGCTGCTGGCTCCCACGGACAGACGTCGGAGAGTGCGTTCTTCTCGGGAATCGGTCGCAAACGGCCCCCGCGCGATCGGTGAATTCCAGGGGCCATTCTGCTTCTCGGTCTACAGTCGGCGGCCTAATCTGGCCGCATGAGCGAGCAGTGCGGTGAGCAGGTCTGCCCCACCTGTCACGGTACGGGGGAGATTGTTATTTCTCCCGAGTGGGGAGAGGTCGGCCCCTGTCCCACTTGTCACGACTAGTCGTTTACTCCTCTGTCGGGGATGGCATCGGCATGTCGTAGGACAGCCGGTATCGGTCCGCGGGGATGGCGATTTCGGACACCTGCACAGGTCCACTCGCGGTGTGCGCAGTCTGCTCGATCACGAACAGCGGGGTGCCACTGGGAATGTCGAGCGTTTGCGCCTCGGCGGTGCTCGGCATCCGCGCGCTGATCACCTCCGCGATGCCGGTGATCGGTCGTCCGATCGCGGCGTACCGCGCGACCAGGCCGGCGCCGGCATGCGGGCCGGAGGTCGGATCAGCGATCGCGGTGCCGTCGGTGATCCGGGCGACCTCCCAGCAGACCGAGGACGACACCGGTTGCCCGTCCATCGTGATGCGATACGTCACCTGTACCACGGCGTCACCCACCTCAATGCCGAGCCACTCGGCCACCCGCTCGGAGGCCGTGGTGCGCACCGACTCGGCCATGACGTCGACGGACCGTCCGGCCGTCTCGGCCTCGCGGTAGTAGCTCGCCTGCGGGTGGTCCTGAGGCCAGAATCGGTGTGGCGCGTACCGTATGAGCGGTCGGCGCCCCTCTCGGACGAAGACGCCACGCCCTTGGTGACTTTCCAGTAGCCCGAGGTTTTTCAGCTCGGCCAGAGCGCGGCGGATGGTCGTCGCGGACACGGCGTGTTCGTCGCACAGCTCTCGCTCGGACGGGAGTTGTGAGCCGGGCGTGAGCTGGCCTTCGGTGATCTGCCTCCGAATGCGCTCAGCGATGATGGCGTACGTCGGTTTCCATCCCATGTCGGGTCCTCTCGTGACGGTGAACCGAGAATCTTCCGCATCCCCCTTGCGCTGTCAACGCAGGTGACTCTAACTTCTAATACTAAGCATTAGAAGATGCTGACCGAAAAAGCCCCGGCGAGCGTGCGTCCGCTCCCGGGGCGTGGCCTCGCCTGAAGAGAGCAGGGAGACATGGCTCATCGTAGTCCGAAATGGACACGGATCTTCGCGATTCGTCTTCGAGAAGAAATCGTTCTGGCGGTCGGGAACCTCCGGGCGTTCTTCGTTCCCATCCCCGAACTCGTGGGCGTTCCCGGCACAGCGCCATGCCCGGTCGAGCCGTCCCGCTCATCGACTCCTACAAGAGAGCTTCGCGCGGGTGGATCTCCTTCTGGGGAGCTCGCGCAGTATGCCGAACGTGTACCGGATCACTACGGGTGGTGCCTGCTCGCGGAGCGGTATGCGCATAAGTGGGAGCTCACCTATGACTACGACGCGGTGATGCCGTATCGGGCGCGGCATCGGGGGCAGCCGGATCTGGTGTTCGCGGCGACGGATCGGGAGTTGTTCGAGGTGATGTTGTCGGTGGCGGAGCCGCCGTCGCGGGTGCGCCGTTATGTGGTGGAGGCCGAGGAGCGCCAGCGCGCCGAGGAGTTGGCGGCGTTGAATGATCTGGTGTTCATGGCCCCGGCGGGAGGGGCGTGGTGAGCGCCTGTACCCCCGCGGGGCCGGAAACGAGCCGGGAGCATTACGCGGCGCAGTGCCGGGTGTCAGAGCGGGCACGGTTGCTGGGCCTGCTCTTGTCGTGGGAGGAGCACCGGCACGGGTGGGAGTACTGCCTGTTGTGGCCGGATGGCCGGTGCGAGGTGTATGGCCTGCTCTCCCGGGTGCAGGAGCGCCTGAACCGTTTGGAGCGGGAGGTCCGGTGGTGAGCGTGCAGGTGACGGTCAGGGTGAACGGGCGTCACCTTCCCATCGCGCAGACACCCGCCGCGAAGTGGCCGGAGTTGTTGACCACGATCGAGGTCGCCGATCTGTGCCGGGTGGCCCCCAGCACCGTCGGCCGATGGCTACAGGAAGGACGGCTGCGCGGACAGCGGACGTTGGGAGGTCACTGGCGGATTCCCGCCGACCAGATCCGCGCGCTGCTGGAAGGGGACCGGCGGTGAGGCGGCCCTGTCTTCCCGGTCACGCTGTCGCGCGTGATCTGTCCCGCCGAAGCGGCGTGCTGGTGTGGCACGGGGAAACCTCACGCGGCTATCTGGCTCTGGTCGGGCATGAACTGCTCATCGCGGCCACCGCTGAGGAGATGTGGATGAGGCTCGCCGCGCGCGGCCTCATCCCGACACGGGAGGAACCTCCCCCGCGCTCCATGGTTCTGCCCGGGCGCGATCACCTGGCCGACGCCGACACGACCGACACCACCTGGACCCAGACCAGACCGGTCAGACCAACCGGCCCGGTCTCGTGGGGGCGGCCCGCCTCCGCATAGACGGCCGCGTCGGGGTGAGCGTCCTGCTCACCGGAAACCCCGGCGTTGGCCGGCCGCCCGTCTCAGGCGCGGGGCGGGCGGCCCACAAGGTTCCCGCGCGTCGTTCTCAGAGCCCGGCGCGCGGGACCCCGGGGAACCAATGAGGGGTGTTCCCCGGTCCGGGACGGTAGAGGGACCGTCCCGGACCACCCTCTGTCCGTCACGGAGCCGGCTTCAGGCATCGGTCCGCCCATTCCGAGCAGCGAATGGAGTCCGCCCATGGAACGCACCGACTCCGAGACATGCGGCATTCGCAACGGACAGGACATCGACCACAACGGTGATGCGTGCACATGCTGCAAGCGCCAGGGAACGCAGTGACCTGCCTCCCGCGCCGTGTGCTGATCTTGTCCGCCTCAGACCAGCAGCCCCAGAACGCAACGAACCCCCTCACCGGGCAGAGGCAAGGGAGTGGCGTTCTTCCCGATGGTCCGTGTTCGTAGAGTCACCGACGTGCCGCATTCGGTCACCCTGTTCTCGTTTCCGAGGTTCCAAGGCCGGGGACCGGTGAACACGTCCGGTCGTTCCCCCTGGCCCCGGAGGTGCCGCAGTGAGCAAGCACGACGACCCGTCCCGCTGGGATGGCCAGAAGGACAAGCCGATTCCTCCGCCGACCCCCGACGGCGGAGGAAGTGGCGGCGGGAAGCACGAGAGGGACGAAAACGACAAGTGAGTCCTGATGAGCTTCAGGCCCGCTTGGCCCGAAAGATTCCCCCGGCGTGGCGGGCCGCGTTCATGGCTGTCCCCCGGCACCTGTTCATCCCGGACACGGTCTGGGTTCGTGAGGAAGGCCGTCCCGTCCCACTGCGCAGAGCCGACTCACCGGAGCGGTGGTTGGAGGCCTGCTACAGCGACGAGCCCATCGCTGTGCAGCTCGACGACGGCGATGGCAGTGGGCGCGGCTACGTGACGTCGTCAGCGTCCATGCCCAGCGTCGTCGCGCTCATGCTGGAAGCGGCAGAGCTGCGCTTCGGGCACCGGGTACTGGAAATCGGCACCGGGACCGGATTCAACGCCGCCCTGATCGCCTGCCGTGTGGGGATCGACAACACGACCACGGTCGAAATCGACGCCGACTTGGCCGAGCAGGCCCGCGAAGCGTTGAAGAATGCCGGATGGCCGGTGGAGACCGTGGCCGCAGACGGGACCCAGGGGTACCCGCCGGGCGCCCCCTACGACCGGATCCTGTCCACGGCGTCGGTCTACAAGGTCCCCTACCCGTGGATCGAACAGGCCGCCCCCGGAGGGAAGGTGGT
The DNA here is from genome assembly GCF_054780875.1 of Marinactinospora endophytica. Classification (NCBI taxonomy): domain Bacteria; kingdom Bacillati; phylum Actinomycetota; class Actinomycetes; order Streptosporangiales; family Nocardiopsidaceae; genus Marinactinospora; species Marinactinospora endophytica. The sequence goes on from NZ_BAAGVM010000003.1 coordinate 230,863, forward strand.
CACCCCCTGGGGAACCGCCTTCCACAGCGGCGCCCTGCTCCGCCTGTACGTCAACGGCGACGGGGCCGCATCGGGCCACTTCGAAGGCGACACCGGGTTCATGTGGGTCCGCGACCAGCGCCCCCCGCACGGCGCGGTGGAAGACCGGGTGAGCCCCGAGCACGACTACGCCGAGACGGTCACCGATCTCCACCCCTACGAGCCCGTCGGGGACTTCTCCGCCTCATTCGCGATCGGTGCCCTGGTCCCAGGGATGACATCGACTCTGGTCTATGACCGGGACGACCCCGCTTCCCAGCGCTACACCGTCTATCTCATGGACCCCCGATCCGGGTCGTGGGCCTCGTGGCACATCCAGCCGGGTCCTCGCGAGTACGTGGTGAAGCAGCATGGCCCTCGCAGCCTCTTCGACGAACTGGCTCGCGCCTACCAGTGGTGGAAGGAGGTGGGGAAGCCCGACCACACCAGGTTCGGCCTCACTGTCACCCCGGACCGGCAAATCGTGTGGCTGGACGACCCGGCGCACCCGGTTGCCTAGCACGGGACGGGACATCCCCTTCTGTATGGTGACCCGGCCCGCTCGCCCTTATGGCCCCGCAACCTGCCCGGCGCTGGAAACCACGACGGGGTGGGGGATGAGAAGTCCAGGCGCCCACCAGCGGGACCGCTATCGAGAGTCATCGGAGCTCGTAATCCAGATAGCGGCCCTGGATCAGGGCCGCAGCATCGATCACCGAGGGCCGCGTGCCGGGGTGCGTAGGAGCGGATCCGGGAGTGGCCGGACCGCTGCGCGGCGGGACAGACGGGGCGTGCGGAAGGGCGCGTGGAACGTTCGAGGGGAACGTGTCATGTGAGAGGGCGGTTCTCCGGCAGAATGGCTGTCGCCGCCCACTCCGGTGGGCTTCCGGATTTGGTAAAGCGGAGATAACGGCCCGCAAAGCCGCAGGTCATCTTCTGTAAGCCCCGCGCACGCGGGGATGGACCGGGAGGGGGAGGATGGGACGCGCGCGCGCGTGTAAGCCCCGCGCACGCGGGGATGGACCGGGAGGGGGAGGATGGGACGCGCGCGCGCGCGTAAGCCCCGCGCACGCGGGGATGGACCGCGCTCAGGGTTGGGACCGATGATGCGCACGGCGTAAGCCCCGCGCACGCGGGGATGGACCGGCGTCGGCGACGTCGTCGAGGATGCGGGCGCCGTAAGCCCCGCGCACGCGGGGATGGACCGCCCTGCTCATGAGCGCGTTGCCCACACCCTCGGTAAGCCCCGCGCACGCGGGGATGGACCGCCCTATGACGGCAACCCAGGTAAGGAGGGATAGTAAGCCCCGCGCACGCGGGGATGGACCGATCCTCCGGCGCCGGGCGAGGCCCCGGTGCCGGTAAGCCCCGCGCACGCGGGGATGGACCGGTTTCGCACAGGTCAACGCCCGCCTGGACCGGGTAAGCCCCGCGCACGCGGGGGGTGGGCCGGTCGGCAGTAGTCGCTCCTTCTCGGGGAAGGGGTAAGCCCGTGCAAGCCGGGACGAACCGGGCTAGTCCCCGAGTCCGGCCTTCTGGGCGTACAGGGCGGCCTCCATCCGCGTGTGCAGCTGGAGCTTGTCGAGGATGTTGCGGACGTGGTTCTTGACGGTGTTCTCGGAGATGTAGAGGCGCTGGCCGATGTCCCGGTTCTTCAGCCCGCGCGCCACCAGGCGCAGGACCTCCGTCTCGCGCTCGGTCAACCTCGGCGCGGACTCCGCCGGGGAGCGTGAGGAGCCCTTCTTCGCCAGCGCGGCGAACTCCCCGATCAGCTTCGCCGCCATCGACGGGTTGATGAACGACTGACCGTCGGAGACCGCGCGCACCGCCGCCGGCACCTCGTCGACCGGGATCTCCTTCAACAGGTAACCGGTGGCCCCCGCCTTGATCGCCTCGAACAGGTCCTCCTCCTCGTCGCTGACCGTCAGCATGAGGATCTTCGCCATCGGGGCGATCGCCTTCACCCCGGCGCAGGCGTCGATCCCGCTGCTGCGCGGCATGCGGATGTCCATGAGCACGACATCGGGCGACAGGTCGCCGGCCTGCCGGACGGCCTCTTCGCCGTCACCGGCCTCGCCGACCACGTCGATGTCCGGCTCCACTTCGAGGACCGACACCAGACCGCGCCGGAACAGGGCGTGATCGTCGACGACCAGGACCCTGATGGGTTCGTAGCGACGGGTGGGGGGCGTGCTCATAGCAGGTCCTCCGGCGGCGGACGGGGGGGACCCCTAGTTTTTCACAGACAGTGAGTGGAAGACGGCGGGCATCCGTGCCGGGCGTCCGCCGCTCACCGGGCCGTCTCCGGCGGGGCGCCGCGGCCCGCGCGGCCAGGCGCGGCGCCGGAATCCTCCGCCCTGGTCCCGCCGTGGATCCGGGGGAGGTGTTCTACGCTCTACGGACCACCCGCCGGCGCCGAGAGGGGATCGTATGGCCGACGACCAGGACGCCCGTACCGTGGACTTCCTCTACGAGATGGGACTGCTGAAGCGGCTCCCCCGCACCGGTTGGGTCATCGCCGGCGTCTCCGACCCCGAGAGCGTCGCCGACCATTCCCACCGCACCGCGATCATCGCGGCGGTCATCGCCTCGTCGGAGGGCGCGGACCCGCAGCGCGCCGCGTTCCTCGCGCTGTTCCACGACACGCAGGAGACCCGGACCACCGACATCCCCCACCTGGGCAAGCGCTACCTGAAGGCGGTGCCGAATGGCGAGGTGACCGGCGACCAGGTCGCCGGCCTGCCCGGGGAGCTGGCCGGCGTGATCGCCGATGCGGTCGCCGAGTACGAGGGGCGGGAGTCCGTCGAGGCGGTGTGCGCCCGTGACGCCGACAAGCTGGAATGCCTGCTCCAGGCCGTGGAGTACCGGGAACAGGGCAACAGGCATACCCGGGCGTGGATCGACACCTCGCTGGCGTCGCTGACGACGGAATCGGCCAAGCGCCTGGCGGACCTCGCGTTGGCCCGCGGGCCTCTCGACTGGATGCACCGCGCGCGGAAGGGGAGGCCGCCGTTGTAGGGACGGGGCCGCCGCCCAGGTCCCGCGGAGTCCCGCGCGGCCGCCGCCCGGTTTTCCGGACGGCCGTGGCCCTGCCCCGCCCGCGCCACCGGGCATCTCCGCGCCGGGGAGGAAGCGTTGCCGTCCCCGCGAAACGGAGGCTCCACGGCCACAAGTGGCCTTCTTTCCGATTCGGACGTGTGGTAGATCCGAGGCCGCTCTAGGATCTCTCGTGCCCCTCGCAATGACGGCCGGAGTCAGCATGAGCCCCGAACACCGACGTCCCCTCGCGACCGCGCTGTCCCTGGCGGCCCTGCTGGCCGTGGGCGGGTGTTCCACGCCGGCGGAGGACGCTCCCTCCCCGAAGCCTTCGGAGAGCGGCGCCGCGCAGCCTCCCGCCGAGCCGATCGTCCCGGCGACCCGGTTCGACACCGACGCCTCCGTGACGCTCCAGCGCGACTTCCTGGGGGAGGGGGCCGAACGGCTCCCCGTGGCGTTGCGCGGTGGCGTCGCCTACTACACCTCCGGCGACAGGCTCATCGCGCACGACACCATCCGGGACGAGTCCCTGTGGACGCTGAGCACCGAGGAGACGTTCGACGCCGAGAACCCGGGCCACAGCGCGGTGCTCGTCGAGACGGACGACGGTCCCGTCGTCTTCGGGGCCTTCCGCACCCACACCACCGCGTCCGGGACCACGCGGGCCTCGTCGAAGGTGGAGGTCATCGCGGCCGACGCCGACAGCGGCGACCTGCTGTGGCACGCCGTGCACGACCACGAGGAGTACGAGGAGTACACGCCCCGCGTCGTCGGGGTCAGCGGTGACAGCGTCATCCTCAACGCGGGCACGACGCTCGCCCTTGACCTCGCCGGCGGCGAGGTGACCTGGAGCGACGAGTCCGAGCCACGCCTGGTCATGGGGTCGACCGTCATCGGGACGGTCAGCCACTTCGACCGCTCCACCTGGATGCGGGCCGTGGACGCGGCCACCGGTGAGGAGCTGTGGACCGCCTGGGAGGACTACGCCGAGGACCTCGCCTCCGACCAGCGCCTCGACCTCCTCGCCGAGTTCCAGGAGGGCGGGGCCGAACCGGGCGAGGTCGCCGACGCCGCGGCCGAGTACTACGGGTACTTCGTCCACAGCCAGCGGCAGGGCGCCCCCGTGCGCGAGGAGTTCTTCCCGGCGGGGCCGGGACGGTTCGCCGTCGTGGCCTTCAACTACCTCAACACGAACCTCCACATGCAGGTCGCCGGAGGCAAGGAGCCCACCCAGGTCTTCGGAACCGTCCTGCTCGTGAGCGCGGAGACGGGGCGGATCGAGTACAGCTTCGCCTTCGACCCCGAGATCCGGGAGCGGATGGACAACGACTGGGGCGGATGGGTGGACGGCAGATGCCGCCACGACGGCGAACGCACGCTGGCCTGCTGGGGATGGGCGCCGCAGATCCGCTCCACCGTGGTCTTCGCCCTGGACACCGAGGAGGGCGCGCTCCGCTGGGTCGAGGAGTTCGGGGGCGAGGCGGAACGCGCCGACATCGACCCCACGGGGGCGTGGAGGGGCGCCCTCTACGGCGAGGCCGGCGGCGGAGCGGTGGTGCTCGACCTCGACGACGGCGCCGACTTGGAGACCCTGGCGGAGATGGCGCCGGCCACCACCAACGGTGTCGTCGCGGTCGAGTACGGCGAGAACGGGGAGTTCACGGTCGCGCCCGTGACGGGCTGAGGCGGGCGGGGAGGCCTCGCGGGGGTGTGGGGCGGAGGGCCGCGCGCCGCGGGGCCGGTGGACGGAGCCCTGACCGCCGGGCCGGGGAAGGCGAGGACCGTCCGCCTCCCCGGAGCCGGCCGGGTCCGGACCGCGTGGCCGAGGCGGCGCCACGGGGCCGGCAGCGGGGTGGACCAGCGGTTTCGCGCTCCCATCGGATCAGCGAGCGCGGTGGGGGTGGAGCCGACTGTGGGGGAGCCCCCAACGGTGTCTCCAGCCGAGCGGCCGCCCCTCGCCCAGGGGGCGGCTGGAACCGATCGGCGGGGGCATGCCCACGCGGGGATGGGCCGTACCCGCCCGCCGGTGTTCACTCCACCCCTCCACCCGCCGTTCGTGCGGTGCCTCGGCCGGACGCAGGTGTGCTGAGGGGGACATCCGGCCAGGGGTTCCCGTCCTGGTGCGCCCGCGTGCGGGCGTCAGGCTCGCGGGAGGGCTCTTCGTATCACGGATTTCCCGCTGTGACTTCAACCTGCAATTAGTTCACCTTTCTTACCTGCTGCTATATGGCGCGCAGTGGCCTACCTTGGTCAAAAGATGGACTGTGCGTAGAAATCTGGAATGCTGCTTCCCGGTAACCGGAGACATGCGGCCTTCTGTGACGAGTCCTCCTCGCATTTCCCGGCCAGAGCGGGCTTGGAAAACGCTTCTGCTTTCTCCGGGTATCCCTGAACACGCCGGGCGATCCAGGTCCATCGGTCTGCCTGAGAAGAAACAGACATGACGGCTAAGCCGTCTGCTCTTCCGGAACAGGGCCGGAATGGGCAGGCGGTTCAGCAGTTTTATAGGAGTCTTCGAACATGTGGCAGGTCCTGCTCTACACCACACCGTTGACGGTGGGGATCACCCTCGCGGTGCTGGCGGTGGCGGCGGTGGTGGTGGCCCGCCTGCTACGGAACAACCCGGGAACCTTCCCCCGTGAGGCGAAATGGATCCTGGCCGCGGCCACACCGGTCTACCTGCTCATCCTGGCCGCGCCCATCCTGAGCTGGGACCAGATCGGGGAGGGCGATCGCGAGATCATCTGGAATCCCGTCGCCTACTACAAGGCTGACAACGCCCCGACCGAGGGCGTCTCCATCTCTTATCCCGCAGACAGATCCCAGACGGTGAGCCTGCGGGTCATCCCCGTCTCACCGGAACGGCTGGAGGAGGTCCAGGCCGAGATCGAACGAGAGGGAGAGGACTACTATCTGGCGGCCGACTACCACCGGTACCCGCTCACCACCGGCGAAGTCGCCTACTTCGACGCGGAGGGCGAGGAGCTCGCGCCTGACGTGGCCGCCCAGCTCGACGAGCTCTACGAGGAACACGCCGCCGGCGTCGACGACAACGTCGCTCCCAGCCTGCTGGTGCAGGAGAAGACGGTCAACACCCTGCTGTTCATCCCCATTGGCATCGTGGCCTTTGCCGCCTTCTCCTCGTGGGCCGCGCGCCTGGCCTTCGGCCCAGGGTTGTCCTTCACCATCGAGTTCCTGCAATGGGCCATGGCGGCCACCCGCAGCAGCGAACTCGCCGACTTCGTCGTGAACTCCGCCGGCCACCTCATCGGCCTGGCCATGGCCGTGGCCGCCTTCCGGTTCGCTGCCAGGTCTCGGCGTCGCTCTCACCACCATCAAGACCCCGCGAAGACACCCGAGCACCTCACCGTCTGACCGACACTGATCCCCGGCTCGCCCAATCGCGCCGAGGGCGACTTTCTCGACACGCCGCGAGCCCGCATACGCGGAGAGGTCCTTCGGTTATCTCCGTAGAGAGGGGAACCGCTTCTCGCTGATGAAGCGATAAGTTATTTGAGAACGGTTCCTGAGGATACTCGTCTTTATCCGTTTCCATCTGTACTGATGAATCGCTAACGGGTCGCTGTGGAAACGGGGTTCCAAGAGGACGGCAAGATACGGACTTCCCCTCGCTCGCTGATCATTCCTGGAGGGATTTCAGCGAACGGTCTGTTCTTCGACCGCGAGTCGGTGCAGACGAGTCCCCTGCGCGCGGGAACGGAGCGGTCGGCATGCCCATCGGGTCGCCCACCGTCAACCGCTCCGCCCCGGCGTGCCCACGGCGCGTGCGACGCGCGGCCCGACCAGCCGTTCGGCCATCGGGAGCGAGTACCAGCCCGCACCTGTGACCTCGGCCTCCTGGACGCGCCCGATCTCGGCGCGGACCGTCGTGAACGCGAACCCGATGTCGAGGTGATGGTGCTCCGGCTCGCCCTTGTCCGGCCGCGCCGGAACCCGGCCGTACTCGATGTAGGCGGGGGAGTACGAGACGGGGAGCACGGCGTCGGTGTCGACACCGGTCTCCTCCGCCAGCTCGCGGACGGCCGCGCCGATCAGCGTCGTGTCGGCGGGTTCGAGATGTCCACCGGGCTGCAACAGCAGCCCGTATGCGCGGTGTTCGACCAGAAGGATCTCGGCCTCACCGCGTACCAGGAGCGCGCCGACGGTCACGTGCATGGGGAAGGTCCAGCGCGAAGCGAAATCCCGGCCCTGCCGCAGCAACAGCGCCGGCTCGGCGAGCCCCGCGGCCTCTTCGGGAAACCGCTCCAGGTAGGCGGCCAGCGTGGCCGAAATGTGCGCGTCAGCGATCGCCACCCGCCACCTCCACCCCGGTCTGGAAGCAACCCCCTCCATGGCCGACCGCGCGCAGGCGGGAGACGGGAGAAGCCGCAGGCCGGCTCACCGATGGTGTTCGAGCCTACAAGGCGGTGGCCGGCCGGTGGGCGTGTACCACGCAGAGGGGCCTCGCGCGTGTGGGGTGGGCCGGCTGTCCCCCTGACCTGGGGTGGGCGGGACGCCGTTCCTTCGAGTCACGACCAGGGGCGCCCACCGCGGGGTGAAGCCGGTCCGTGGAGCATCGCGCCGGGGCCGTCTCCGCCGGTGCCCGGTCCGTCTTCGTCCTCAACCCGCGCACAGGAGTCGCCGATCCACCGTTGGGCGTTCGCGTCTCCCCGATTCCGCCACTCGATCCCCGGATCACGTGTTCGATCTTGTCGGCGTCCTCAGCGGGCCTCTGGGGCCGCGTACGCCGGCCGTCCACCGGTCGGTGCGACGCTGCCTCCCCGACGTCGCGGCCTCGAAGCGGCCCCGGGGCGGCCGTCCCCGAGCAGCCTCCTGATCTCGGTGTGCCGTGGCCGGGCGGAAGGCGTCCAGGACGCCGCCGGGCTTGGGACGCGCCCGCGTCGATGTGCCGGCCTCGTCCAACGGCGGCAAGGGCGCCATCGCCCCCACGCCCTCCCCGTCGGCCCGCCACGGTGGACGGCGGGTTCCGTGATCGGACACCTCCTCGCCCTCCCGGCGGGCCAGGCGCGCTCACCGGTCCGCGCGGGGCTCCCCGTCCTGCCGTGCCGGCGCGGCGGCCTGGGGCGGGCGGGCGGCGGGTTCGGGGAGGGAGCGGAAGAGCAGCCAGCTCAGGGCGGGCATGGCGATCAGGGGGAGGAGAGCCGTCCGCAGGGAGGTGGCGTCGGCCAGATACCCCAGCAGGGGGCTGACGAGGCCGCCGACGCTGACGGTGAGGCCGAGGGTGACGCCGCTGGCGGTGCCGACACGGGAGGGCAGGTAGTCCTGGCCGAGGGTGACCTGGAGGGAGAAGGGGACGTACAGGCCGGCGGAGGTGAGGGCCACGAAGAGGAACATCGCCGGGCCCGGCAGGTAGATCACCCCGGCGACGGCGGCGATCGAGAGCAGGTAGGACCAGCGGGAGACACGGACCCGGTCGTAGCGGTTGGCCAGCGATCCGCCCAGGAGCGAGCCGACGGCGCCCCCCAGGAACAGCAGGAACAGGGCGACGGTTCCCGCGGTGGCGCTGCCCTGCATGCGCTGCTGGGCGTAGAGGAAGATGAAGGTGCTCAGGCCGGTGAAGACGATGGAGCGGAAGACCACCGCCAGGGACAGCTTCACGAAGGAGGCCACGTCGTCGGCGCCCGCGGGCACCGGCGTCTTCGACGGGCCGGCCTGAGACCGGGCGAGCATCCGGAGCACGGGCACGCACAGGGCGGCGCCGACGAGCGCGGGCAGCACCAGGACCGGCGTCCAGCGCAGTGAGCCGTTTCCGATCACGGCCGACACCAGGAGCGGGGCGAGGGCGAAGCCGATGTTGCCGCCGAGGGAGAACCAGCTCATAGCGCTGTGGCTGCCCCGGCTGGCCAGCCGGGCCACGCGGGCGGACTCCGGGTGGTAGGCGGCCACCCCGATCCCGGAGACCGCGACGAAGACCAAGGTCAGCCCATAGGAGCCGCTCAGGCCGCTCAGCGCGATGCCCAGGCCGCCCAGCAGGGTGCTGACCGGCAGCAGCCACGGCATCGGCCATCGGTCGGTGAGCGCGCCGAACAGCGGCTGGGCCACCGACGACAGCAGCGACGCGGCCAGCACGATTCCGGAGGCCACCGCGTAGCCGTAGTCCCGTTCGGCCACGAAGAACGGGATCAGCGCCGCGACGGAGCCCTGGTAGACGTCGACGCAGGCGTGCCCCACGGCCAGCAGGGAGATCGGGATGTTCCTTCGCACCCGTCCCATGCTGGAAGACCCACCCGCTGGCCCGCTTTCGATAGATTGCCAGGTGTTGCAGAAAATCCGCCACACGCCTGTCGCGCCGACCCGGACCCAGCATCTCGCCTCCGGCGGCGAGATCGACGCGCACCGCCATGACGACCACCAGATCGCCTACGCCAGCCGGGGCGCCATCGCGGTGACGACCGACGCCGGCTCCTGGGTCGCCCCCGCCACCCGCGCGATCTGGATCCCCGCCGGCACCGTCCACCAGCATCAGGCTCACGGCGAACTCGTCCTCCACCTCGTCGGTCTGCCCGTCACGGAGAACCCGCTCGGCCTCGACAAACCGGCCGTCCTCGCCGTCAGCCCCCTCCTGCGCGAACTCATCGTCGCCTACACGCGCGCCCCCGAGGACGACAGCCCGCCCCGCCTGCGCCTGCGCGCCGTCATGCTCGACCAGCTCACCGTCTCCCCCGAGCAGCCCCTGCACCTGCCGGTTCCCACCAGCCCCCTGCTGCGGGAACTGCACGACATCCTGCGCGCCGACCCGGCGGACAACCGCTCCCTCGACGAACTCGGACGGCAGATCGGCGCCAGCGCCCGCACCCTCTCCCGCCGTCTCCGCGCCGACCTCGGCCTCACCTATCCCCAATGGCGCACCCAGATCAGGCTCCACCACGCCCTGATCCTCCTGGCCGACGACACCCCCGTCACCACCGTCGCCCACCGATGCGGCTGGTCGTCCGCCAGCACCTTCATCGACGTCTTCCGCCGAGCCTTCGGCCACACCCCCGGCTCCCGCCCCGCCGCCTGACGCGGGACCGGCCGGCGCGGGGGCGGACGGGGGAACGCCGGTGGGCGAATGGGGGCGGAACCCGCCACGGAGGAGTCCGGTCACGGTCCACGGACCCGCCCCACCGAGAGGGATCGTCTTCACGCGCGTGGAGACGGCCGGCCGCCCCACCCGCGGTTTCCGCCGCGCGGAGTCCACGGCCGGCCGGGTCGTGGATCTTCCGAGATTCAGGCGTTCATAGGCCGGGATGAACATGTGACAGACTTCTCACCTCATGGACAGACGCCAGGAATTTCGCGAATCCGCCCTCGAAATGGGGATCCCCGAACACACCGTCGACTGGGCGCTCCAGTTCGCGCTGCCGCAGATCGAACTGCGGCCGGAGGGGCAGAGCGACGGTCCCGTCGTCGGACGCTACGGGGGTCTGCCCGCCCTCCCGGCCGACGTCGAATGGTCCGGCTACCCGCATTTCTTCGCCTCGGTCGACTGCGCGGCCCTGCCCGCCGGCGCGCTCGACCTTCCAATGCCCACGGACGGCCACCTCCTGTTCTTCGCCAGCAAGGACGACCCGACGTGGGCGGACGACTCCGAGGACATCGAGGGTCGGGTGGTGTACGTCCCGGCGGGGACACCGACCGCCGAGCGGCGGCCCGAGGAGAAGTACGCCGGCTACCTCGACGAGCCGTTCCCGCTCCACGGGCACGTCGCCTGGAACCTGCCGGGTCCCGGCCACGACGTCATCGACTCGGACGAGGAACGCGCGCAGATCTGGGAGGAGTTCGGCGACCTCGGCTACGACAACTCCTCCGCCGGCGAACTCACCCTGGGCGGGCACGCCTCCCCCATCTGGGACGATCCGTGCCTTCCTCCCTATCCGGGCGGTGACGACACGCCGTGGCGGCTGCTGGCCCAGGCCCATCGCCCGGCAAGGGAGGGATCCTCGAACAGCGGCACGGTCTTCTGGCTGATACGTCCCGAGGACCTGGCCGAGGGAAGGTTCGACAGGGCCAAGGTGCGGCTGGAGATGTACCCGCCCGAGTGACCAGGCCCGTGGGAAGGGCCATGTGCGCGGGGACGGGCCGATCCGCCGGAACGGCCCAGGGCGAGGGCTCCCTCCGCCGCAGGTGCCGTGTGGCCCACGGGGAGCGGTGCTCGGCCGGAGAGGCTTCGCGCGGCGGGGGCGCCGTGCGAGCCTCGGACCATGAGACTGACACCGCACGACGCCCGGGAGCGGTTCGCCGCGAGCCGGGTCGCCCGCCTGGCGACCGCCGACGGGCGGGGACGCCCCCACCTCGTGCCGGTCACGTTCGCCGTCCGCGGCGACACGGTCGCGATCGGTATCGACCACAAGCCGAAGAGCGGCCACAACCTGAAACGGCTCGCCAACATCGCGGAGAACCCGCTGGTGTGTCTCCTCGCCGACGAGTACGACGAGGGCTGGGAACGGCTGTGGTGGGCGCGGGCGGACGGGAGGGCGCGCGTCGTCCGCGACGGCCGGCCGTGGACGGAGGCCCGATCCCGGCTGATTGCCCGATACCGGCAATACCGTGACATACCTCCCGAGGGGCCGATGATCCTGGTCGACGTGCTGCGCTGGTCGGGATGGTCGTTCACCTGAGACACGTTCCGGAGCCCGGTTCGTCCAGAAAGGTCCTACCGCTGCGGCAGGATCTCCTCGACACCTGAAAACCGGGAGGTGGCGCCCGCATGCGTCAAATACGGGACGAACTCGTGCTACGGCCCGATCGCCGGTCGGGACGGACGAAGCTGGCCGTCTCGGCGGTGATCGCCGTGGTCATGACGGTGAGCATCGCGTTCCGCGTCGGCTGGGAGGTCGCCCTGGCCTCGGTCGTCTTCTGGATCGTGCTGTTCGCGGTGGTCATCGGGCATCTGCGCCACGCCCGGATCGTCCTGACACCGTACGAGATCGCCGTGGAGGGGATGGTCTTCCGGCAGCGCCGGCCACGCTCCCAGGCCGTGCGGGTGGTTCGCGCGACCGTCGTCCCATCACGGGGATGGGCCTCTGACACCCTGTTCCTGCTCGACGCCCACGACAACGTGCTTTTCCGGGTGTACGGCCTCAACTACGCGACCGAGGACATCAACCGGCTGGTGGGCGCGCTCGGACTGCCCTGCGAAGGCCCCGGCCGTCCCGTCAGCGCCGGAGAACTGGCCAAGATCTACCCGGGCATCGTCCCGTGGTACGAGCGGCACCCCTACCTGCTGGGTCTCCTGACGACCGGTGTCGTGGCGCTGGTCGTGCTGGCCGTCGTCCTGATCGCCATCTCCATGGGAGCAGGGTCGTAGCGTCCTCGCCCGGCGGGGCCGCCCGCGCCCCTCTCGGCGGTCATCGCGTCCCGGAAACGGGAACCGGCCGCACACGTGACCTTTTCCGGCTCATGCCCCCGGACGGGGCGACCGTCCGGCAGAATGACGGCCACCGGCGCCGGTCCGCCGACCGGTCCGGCAGGTCCCGGGATTTATAAAGCGGAGATAACGGCCCGCAAAGCCGCAGGTCATCTTCTGTAAGCCCCGCGCACGCGGGGATGGACCGCGACGTACATCGGACCGCCACACACGTCGCACGTAAGCCCCGCGCACGCGGGGATGGACCGGTCTCCTCGACGTCGGCACCTACCACCGACGAGTAAGCCCCGCGCACGCGGGGATGGACCGCGGCCGTCAGCGGCGACGTGTTCGAGTCCGCGGTAAGCCCCGCGCAGGCGGGGATGGACCGGCTCGCCCGATGACACGCAGGCGAGTTCCTTCGTAAGCCCTGGGCGCGCGGGGGAGTCTTCGGCTGTCTCCGTGAAGATGTTCGCGGGGCGCCTGCTGCCCTCTCATGACGGAAAAGGCCTTTGAAAGCACCGCCCTGAAAAGGACCATCGCAGCCTTTCTACCTGCGCTGATGCATTACCGGCGGACCGCTGCAAAAATGGGGTCTGGAGAGACCAGTAAGACGGCTTTGACCTGCGACTTTACTCTTGGGTCGCTGATCATCCCTAGAGGGATCGCAACAGGGGGAGCGCGTCCGGCCGCTGCCGGATGTGGGACGTCGCTGATCATCCCTGGAGGGACCGCGGCTCCGGTCGTGGGACGGTGCGGGTGGGGCCCGAGTGCGGGAGGTCTCCTGTGCCGTGGTCGGCGGGAGGCATGGTGAAGGGGCCGGGGGTTTCCCGGCCCCTTCGCATGTGATGGGAGGAGCGGCCTCAGCCGGTCCGGCGGCGGGACAGGGCGCTGAGGGCCAGGGCGCCGCCCGTGGCGACGAGGATGCCGACCACCGGCGGCACGAACCAGCCGGCCTCGTTGCTCCACCAGGCCGCCAGCGACGCGACCGCGTAGACCGCGATGACGTCCCAGCGCGCCACCGGCAGGGTGGCGGCGTCGGGCAGCTCGCCGCGCCGGCGCAGCAGGAAGTCGCCGATGATGACACCGCCCAGCGGCGGGATGAGGATGCCCAGCCAGGTGAGGTAGGCGGTGAGGTGGTCGTAGATGCCGGTCACCGCCAGCAGGGTTCCCAGCACGACGCACACGAGCACCCAGGGCTTGCGGGAGCGGGTGTTGAAGATCTCCGCCCCCGCGACTCCCACGGCGTACGCGGCGTTGTCATTCGTGGTCCAGATGTTCGCGACCAGGAAGACGACCCCCCAGACCACCAGCCCCATCTGGAACAGCACGAGAACGAAGTCGCCCTCGCCGAAGGCGAGGGCGCCGATCGCCCCGCAGAACAGCATGAGGAACTGCCCGCCGAAGAACGCGACGACGCAGGCCCAGAACCCCGCGGAGGGGGTCCGCGCGAAACGCGACCAGTTGGGGGCCTGGGTGCCGCCGGAGGCGAACGTGCCGACGATGACGGTGATCGCCGCCGTGAGGGTCATGCCCTGCGTGGGCTCGACCGCGTTGAGCCCGGCCAGGCCGCCCGTCTCCGCGAACGCCCGCCACGTCACCCAGCCCGCGAGGATCAGCAGCAGCGGCACCGACACGACCGACAGCCAGTACATGCCCTTGTAGCCGATGTAGGCGGTGACGCCCATGACCGCGCCGGCCGCCACCATGACGAGCTGTCCGGGCAGGTCGCCCTCCCAGCCCGCGGCCTGGGCCGTCAGCAGGCCGACCGTGGCGATGGAGACGCCGTACCAGCCGATCTGGGTTCCGCCGAGCAGCAGCGACGCCAGCTTCGCGCCGCCGGTGCCCAGCGAGTAGCGCGACATCATGACGGTGGTCAGGTTGGTGCGCGCCCCGATCCAGCCGATCACGCCGACGTAGAGCCCCAGCACGAGCGAGCCGAGCAGGAGCACGCCCACGAGCGGGCCGAACCGGAAGGCCGCGCCCACCTGCGCGCCCGCCAGCATCGTCGGCGTGAACAGGGTGAACCCGACCAGGACGACGCTGAGCGACAACAGCGACTTGCGCGCGTGGACGGGGACCGGCTCGACCGGGTAGTCGGGGTCGACGGTCTCCTCCGGCGCGGTGGCGGTCATTCGCCGTCCTCGCCGATGTCCTCATTCCACAGGGCCGGGTTGGCGGCGATGAAGTCCGACATCATCCGCACGCAGCCCGGGTCGTCCAGCAGCACGACCTCGACGCCGTTCTCGGCGAGCCATTCGTGGCCGCCGCTGAAGGTGCGGGCCTCGCCGATGACCAGGCGGGAGATCCCGAACTGGCGGACCAGGCCGCTGCAGTACCAGCACGGCGACAGGGTGGTGACCATGGTGGTGCCGGCGTAGGAGCGCTGCCGTCCGGCGTTGCGGAACGCGGCGGTCTCGCCGTGCACGGACGGGTCGTCGTCCTGCACCCTGCGGTTGTGGCCGCGGCCGAGGACCTCGCCGTCGCGGCCGATGAGCGCCGCGCCGATGGGGATGCCCCCGCCGGCCAGGCCCGCCTCGGCCTCCTCGACGGCGATCTGCAACCACTGCGCGTACCGCGCGGAATCGGACATGGAAGCCCCCATTCGACGGTGGGATGGAAGAACGTGTGGCCTCCGTGCGACGAGGAGACCACCCCGCCGGCGCGAGGGCAACAGGGCGAATCGGGCGCGAGTCCCGAACGGCCTCGAAGACTCTATACGTATGTCCAGGTCAGATGGACGGTCGGGGGTGTGTTCCCGGACACGCGCGAGGCCGTCACCCACAGCGGTGACGGCCTCGCGCGTGAAGAACGGTCTAGCGGCGGGCGGGGCTGATCCCCAGCTGCAGGCCCGACAGGCCGCGCGGCTTGCCCACCAGCTCGCCGGCGATCGTGCGCAGCACCTTGGCCGCCTCGGAGTCGGGCTGGTCCAGCACCAGCGGCTTCCCCTCGTCGCCGCCCTCGCGCAGCGCCATCTCCAGCGGCACCTGGCCCAGCAGCGGGACGTTGGCGCCCAACGCCTTGGTGAGGCCGTCGGCCACGGCCTGGCCGCCGCCCTCGCCGAACAGGTAGGTGCGCTCCTGGCTGCCGGGGGCGACGAAGTAGGACATGTTCTCGATGACGCCGGCCACCCGCTGGTGGGTCTGCGCGGAGATGGCGCCGGCGCGCTCGGCGACCTCGGCCGCGGCGAGCTGCGGGGTGGTCACCACGAGGATCTCGGCGCCCGGCAGGAGCTGGGCGACGGAGATGGCGATGTCGCCGGTGCCCGGGGGCAGGTCCATCAGCAGCACGTCGAGGTCGCCCCAGAAGACGTCGGCGAGGAACTGCTGCAACGCGCGGTGCAGCATGGGGCCGCGCCACACGACGGGCTGGTTGCCCTGGGTGAACATCCCGACGGAGATGACCTTGATGTCGTGCGCGGTCGGGGGCAGGATCATGTCCTCGACCTTGGTGGGACGGTCGGAGACGCCCAGCATCCGCGGCACGGAGTGGCCGTAGATGTCGGCGTCGACGACGCCGACCTTGTGGCCCTGGGCGGCCATGGCCGCGGCGAGGTTCACCGTCACCGACGACTTGCCGACCCCGCCCTTGCCGGACGCGACCGCGAACACCTTGGTCAGCGAGCTCGGCTTGGCGAAGGGGATCTCCTTCTCGGCCTGCCCGCCGCGCAGCTTGGTCTGGAGGGCCTTGCGCTGCTCGTCGCTCATGACGTCGAGCTCCACCGCGACCCGGGAGACACCGGGGACCTTGGCGACGGCCTCGGACACGTCCTTTTCGATGCGTCCCCGCATGGGACAACCGGCCACCGTCAGGAAGACGCCGACCTTCACGACGCCGTCGTCGCCGATCTCGACGCTCTTGACCATGTCGAGGTCGGTGATGGGACGGCGGATCTCGGGGTCCTGGACCGTTGCCAGGGCCGCGTTCACCTGCTCGGTGGTGGGTGTGGAGGACATGTACTCAATGGTACGAAAGTCGGGGCGGCCCGTGGGCCGCAGACCCGCGCGCGAGGGCGCGTTCCCGCGCGCAACAGGCGTATTCCCGATGGGGCACCGGGGAAGGTCCACAGTTCCCGCCCTGCTCCGGGGCAGGTGGGAGCGCTGCCGGGGCGGTGTGCCACGTGGCGGCCCGTTGCGTCCGGCGCCTTAACACGGTCGATACACCACCGGCTAGTAACCTCGGCAGCGATGGGAAACGTGTCACCACCGCCGGGTTCGTCCTGGGCGTCCGGAGCCGAAGGGCCCGATCGTCCGGAGTTCGAGCCGTCCTCCCCGGCCTGGGCGTGGCCGCCCGGAGCCGAGGGGGACCCGGTGTGGGCGTGGCCGCCCCCGCCGGCCGCGCGGGTGCGCCGTTCCCGGGTGGTGTCCGCGCCGCCCGGCACCCCGTACCACCGTCTCGCCCGCACCGCCCGCTTCCGCTGGTGGGTGCCGCCGCTGGCCGTCGTCGCGGCGGTCGCGCTGTATCTCCTCGTCCAGATCCCGCTGGTGCTCGCGGCCAAACTGGTCGCGGTCGTCGCCGGGGCGCCGTTGGACGTGACGGTCTTCTTCGGCTCGGAGGTCCCCGACCTCGCCGTCGAACTCGTCCTGCTGGCGGCCATGATCCCGGTGGTCATGTTCATCGCCCGGTTCGTCCAGTGGCGCCCGGTCGGGACGCTGTCCTCGGTCGAGGGCAGGCTGCGGGTGAGGTGGCTGCTGACGTGTTCGCTGGTGGCGCTCCTCGTCGTCGGGGTGATGGTGCCCGCCCGCTTCGGGCTGTACCTGGCGACCGGTGTCAGCGGCCCGCTGGTCGGCGAGTGGGTGGGACCGCGGCTGTTCCTCGGCGCGCTGCTGGTGGTCGTGCTTCTGGTGCCCTTCCAGGCGGCGGCCGAGGAGTACGCGCTGCGCGGTTTCGTGATGCAGGCGGTCGGCTCCTACGGGGCTCCCGGACCCGGGGGAGGCCCCCTCACCCGCCTGCTGCGGTCCCCGCTGCCCGCGATCCTGGTCAGCGGCGGGGTGTTCGCCCTGTTGCACACCTACAGCGCCTGGGCGCTGGCCGAGGTGCTGTGCTTCGGCGTCGCCATGGCCTGGCTGGCCTGGTACACCGGGGGGCTGGAGGCGCCGATCGCGCTGCACGTGCTGCACAATCTCGCGGCCATGGGCATCTCGGCTTATGAGGGCACGCTCGGCGCCAGCGGCGGCTCGGGGAGCTGGCAGAGCCTGGCCGGCACCGTGGCCCAGCTCGTCGTGTACTGCCTGGTGGTGGTGTGGCTGGCCCGCCGCGCCGGGCTGCGGCGCGTGGTTCCCGGTTCCGCCCCCGCGCCCGACCCCGCCTGTTCGCCCGCCCCCGACCCCGGATCGCCCGGCTGGGCGCTGCGCCCGGCCGCCTCCGAGACCGAGGAGCGGCGGGACCACCGGCACCGTTACGGCGGCTGACCGGCGGGGACGTGTTTTCCCGTCGGACCGTCCGGGTATCACCTCCCTCGATCATGAAGGCTGACCCGTCGTGTCCCCGATGTGGCCACGCCGTACACCCGCCCAGCGTGTGGACGAGCGCGTGGCACTGTCCCCTGCACGGCCCCGTGGCGCCGTTGCAGCCCGTTCGCCGGCCCGGGGCCGAGTCGCTGGAACTCGTCCTGTCGGCCGCGCAGGTTCCCGTGTGGGTGCCGTGGCCGCTGCCCAGCGGCTGGGTCATCACCGGTTTCGCCGAGGCCGGTGACGAGCGCAGCGGTTCGCTGGCCGTCGCGGTCGCGTTGTCCGGCCCCGCTCCGTTGGGCGGGGTGGGCGAGCTCCTGATCGTCGCCGAGGACCCCGGTATCGGGCTGGGCGCCCGGCTGGCCGGGCTGGAGGGCCCCGATCCCGGCGACGGGTTCGACTCCGGTCCTCCCCACGATCACGTCCGCCACGACGGGCACGAGATCGCCCTGTGGAGCGTCGACGCGGGCAAGGAGTGCGCGGTCTACGTCGGCGAGGCCATGGCCAGCTGGATGTGGTTCCTGCTCGCCCCCTCCGACACCGGGCTCATGATGTGCGAGCTGTCCACGGTGCGCGACCTGCGCGACCGGCGTGACGGGGGAGCGGCGCTCGAACCCCCCTTCGGCGCCCTGTCGCCCTTCCTCGACGGACGGCTGCGCCCGATGAATCCCTGAAATCCGGCCCCTCCCCGCGGCCGCGCCCCCTCCCTACAATCGTTGCGATGCGCATCGATCTGCACTCCCACAGTTCCGTCTCCGACGGCACCGACGCGCCGGCCGAGGTCATCGAGTACGCCGTCGCGGCCGGCCTGGACGTCCTCGCCCTCACCGACCACGACACCGTGGCCGGGATCCCCGACGCCGCAGGGAACCTGCCCCCGGGGTTCACGCTCGTCCCCGGCATGGAGCTGTCCTGCGCCCACCAGGGCTCCTCGGTCCACCTGCTGGCCTACCTCTTTGACGCCCGCCACCCCGGGCTGGCCGCCGAACTCGTCCGCATCCGCGACGATCGGGTGAGCCGCGCGCGCGGCATGGTGGAGCTGCTGCGGGAGGCCGGGGTCGGGGTCACCTGGGAACGGGTGCGCGAGATCGCCGGCGACATCGACGGCGACGACGTCGTCGGCCGGCCGCACATCGCCCGCGCCATCGTCGAGGCCGGCGCCGCCGACAGCGTCCAGGACGCCTTCGACCGCTGGATCGGCTCCGGAGGCCCCGCCTACGTCGCGCGTTACGCCCTGGACCCCGTGCGAGCCGTGCGGCTGGTGCGCGAGGCCGGAGGCGTGTGCGCGCTCGCCCACCCCGCCCGCGGCGAGGGCGCCTTGACCGGGGCCGTCCCCGACGACCTGGTGGAGCGCATGGCCGCGGCCGGGCTCGGCGCGATCGAGGCCGACCACCCCTCCCACGACGAGGCCGAGCGCGCCCGCTGGCGGGCCCGCGCGGCGGAGCTGGGGCTCGTGGTCACCGGGTCCAGCGACGACCATGGCGACCTGACCGGGCACCGGCTGGGGCGGTGCACCACCGACCCGGACGCCTACGCCGAGCTGATCGCGCCGGCCACCGGCGCCACGCCCGTCGTGGGCTGATCCGCGGCCCCGGTCCCGACGCCCGCGGTCGGCGATTCAGTGACTTATCCGGACTTTACGAAACGGGCACGACGCTGATGTGCCGCGAACCGGACGGTACACATCTACACAGCGGGGCCGCGACAATAGGCCCGCACAACGTCATAGTCAGACGGAATCGAAGGGTCGGCACCGTGTTCTGGAAGCGGAAGGACAAGAAGAAGGCCGAGCAGGCTGAGGAGGTCACCGGCACGGGCGGCACCGAGACGGAGACCGTCGAGGAGGCGGGCGACGAGGAGAAGACCCCCGACACCGCCGCAACGGCCGACTCCACCGACAGCGCGAAGGAGACGGCGGAGAAGGACGCCCCCGCCATCCAGCGCGTCGAGATCCCCGGAAAGCTGGAGGTGGACGGCGAGGAGCACGACGTCCTCACCAACACCTGGATCGTCCCGGCCGACGACGAGGGCGTCATCGTGATCGACCCGGCCGACGACGCCGAGGCGATCCTCGAAGCCGTCGGTGACCGCGAGATCTACCTCGTGGCCTGCACCAACGGCTACGCCCCGCACATCGCCGGCGCCGTGGCCGTCGCCGAACGCGACGAGGCCCCCATCGCCCTGCACGCCCGCGAACTGCGCGCGTGGCGCAAGCTCCACGGGATCGAGCGCAAGCCCGACTGGGAGGTCGAGGGCGGCGGCGTGCTCGACGTCGGCGACCTGGAGGTGGAGATCCTGCCGACCCCGGGCACCGCGCCCGGATCGGTCTCCTACTACATCGCCTCGCTCGGCGTCGTCTTCAGCGGCGACACCCTGGTCGCGGGCAACCTGGGCACCGTGGGCGGCGGCTACGTCGACTACACCCGCCAGCTCGCCTCGGTGGGCGAGATCCTGCTGTCACTCCCCCCGAAGACCCGCGTGCTGCCCTCCAGCGGCGAGGAGACCACGGTCGCGGCCGAGTCGGAGAACTTCGACAGCTGGGTCGCCGGCGACTGACGGCCCCACGGCCGTCCCAGGGCGAGGGGCGGCCGTGGCGGGCCGGGTCACGGCTTGCGGGTCTTCTCCACCGAGTTCCAGAAGTCGGTCAGGGCGCTCGCGGTCGTCTCGGGCGCCTCGACGTTGGGGGAGTGCGCGGCCCCGGGCACGACGACGCGCTGGGCCTTCAGACGCTCGGCCATGTCCGACTGGACCTGCGGCGGCCAGGCGTCGTCGTTCTCGCCGTAGAGCACGAGCTTGGGCAGGTCGACGGCGGCGAGCTCGCCCGTGCGGTCGGCCGCGCTGGTCACCTCGTGCGCCATGCGCACCAGGCCGATCGGGGAGTTGGCGAGCATGCGGTCGCGCAGGAAGGCGTACAGCTCCTCGGTGGGGACGCTGGAACGCGCCTGGCTGTCGAAGTGCTCCCACCATATGGCGGCGAGCACCTCCGAGGTGGGGGAGTCGCCGAGCAGCGCCATGAGCGCCCGCGCGTTGGCCGCGGAGGTGCCGGCGATCCCGCTGGGCCCCGACCCCATCGCGGTGTAGGAGAGCAGCGGGACCTCGCCCGAGAGCACGGTCTCGCGGGTCACCAGGCCGCCGAAGGAGTGCCCGAGGAGGTGGACCGGGCCCTCGTCCAGGGCCCGGATCAGATCGGTGACGCACCGCCCCAGCGCCGCGCAGGTGTAGGCGGCGGGGTCCTCGGGGCCGGGCGACTCGTACTGGCCGGGCAGGTCGATCGCGTACACCCGCCGCCCGGCCTGGGCGAGCGTCTGCAGCAGCGCGATGAAGTCCTCTTTGCTGCCGGTGAACCCCGGGACGAGGACGGCGGCCTGGAACTCACAGCCGCCGGCGGCCGGGACCGCCGCCAGGGCAGCGATCGGGCCGTCCGGGGTCGCGACGTCCATCCGCCGCACTCCGGGCGGCAGGTCCAGAAACCGAGGCGTACTCACGACGATTCACCCTAGACGATCGATGGCCACGGGGGGCCGTGGGCGACCGGGGGAAGAACCTCCGGCCGTCCCGCCCGTCCGGGGTCAGTCCTGGTCGTTGCGGACCTCGACGCCGCTGCGGGTGCGCCGGCGGCGCCGGACCCGACGCGGACGTTCGGCCTCGTTGTCCCCTGGGGTGGGCTCGGCCGCCGCGGGGGAGTCGGCGGGACGCTCCGCGCCGGAGCCGCCACGGGTGCGCCGCCGGTTACGGGAGCGGCCCCGGCGCGGGGACTCCTCCGCGCGGTCGCGGCGGGGACGCCCGGTGTCGCCGATGTCCTCGACCTCCTCGGCCTCCAGCCCCGCGCGCTCGCGCCGCTCCTTGGCCAGCGTCCCCTTGGTCCCGGCGGGGATGCGCAGGTCCGAGAAGAAGTGGTCGGAGGTGGAGTAGGTCTCGGCCGGATCGCCGAAGGACAGCCCCAGGGCGTTGTTGATCAGCTTCCAGCGCGCGATCTCGCGCCAGTCGATGAACGACACCGCGGTCCCCGAGCGGCCGGCGCGGCCGGTGCGGCCGATCCGGTGGGTGTAGGTCTTCTCGTCGTCGGGACACTCGTAGTTGACCACGTGGGTGACGTCGTCGACGTCCAGCCCGCGCGCCGCGACGTCGGTGGCGACCAGGACGTCGATCTTGCCGTTGCGGAACGCGCGCAACGCCCGCTCGCGCTGGCTCTGCCCGAGGTCGCCGTGGACGGCCGCGGCGGCGAACCCGCGTTCCTTCAGCGTCGAGGCGACCTGGTCGCACACGCGCTTGGTCTGGCAGAACACCATGGTCAGGCCGCGGCCCTCGGCCTGGAGCAGCCGGGCGAGCATCTCCGGCTTGTCCATCTGGTGGGTGCGGTAGACGTACTGGTCGATGCCGCCGGTGCGGCGCCCCTCGGGCTCGTCGTCGTCGCCCGCGCGCACGTGGGTGGGGCGGCGCAGGTACTTGCGCGACAGGGTGACGATCTCGCTGGGCATGGTCGCCGAGAACAGCATGATCTGCCGTTCCTGCGGCACCTTGTTCAGGATGCGCTCGATGTCGGGCAGGAAGCCGAGGTCGAGCATCTTGTCGGCCTCGTCGAGCACCAGCGCCGCGGTGCCGTCCAGCACCAGGTGGCCCTGGCCCTCCAGGTCGAGCAGCCGTCCCGGGGTGCCGACGACGACGTCCACGCCGCTCTTGAGACCGGAGATCTGGGGCTCGTAGGCGCGACCGCCGTAGACGGTGACGATGCGGGCGCCGGTGCGCTTGCCGGCGGTGGCGAGGTCGGCGGCGACCTGGATGGCGAGCTCGCGGGTGGGGACCACGACGAGCGCGCGGGGACGCTTGGACGTCCCGGGCGTCTCCTGGCAGCGCTGGAGCAGCGGGATGCCGAAGGCGAACGTCTTGCCGGTGCCGGTGCGGGCCTGGCCGATGATGTCGGTACCGGTCAGCGCCAGGGGGAGGGCGAGGGACTGGATGGGGAAGGGCTCGACGATGCCCTCGGCCTCAAGGGCGTCGGCGATGTCGTCGGCGACGCCGAGATCACGGAATGTCCGCTTGGTCTGTGTGGTGTTCTGTGTGCTGGTCAGGGCTCGTGCCTCCATCTTGGGCGGGCCGCACAGGGTGCTGAATGGCCTGAAACGTGCGCGGACCGTCCCGCCGGCGAGCCGGGCGCCTGGTGTGGACCCCTCAGAAGGGAGGTACGGCGCTGCTCACGCATTCCGGGCCAGCCGGAAGGCGGTGGCGCGGCCTCACGTCCACGGGCGCCGCAGGTGGTGGTCTGCGATCAGCATGCGGGGTCGTCCGCTGGGTTGTCGTCGTGCGCGGCGGCACGCCGCGCTGTGGGTCCCGGGTGTCGGGGGCACCGCGGGGTCGGCCCCGTGCCGGGTTCCGCGACCTTCGCGTGCTCGTGTGCAGCGGGGGACTCCGCGCGGTGACCAGCCGGTGCCGGTCACAGGGCTGAGTCTATCCTGAGGGCTCTGCCGCTGGATATGCCGCTTTTACCGCGAGTCCGGGACGGCCCCCGCGGTCTCATGACAGGCAACGACGCGGCGGCCCCGATTAGTCCCGCCCGCAGGGCTGGACGTCCAGGTGCCCGTGAGCTCCCGGCCGAGGGCGGTGTCGGCCGGCCGATAGGCTGCACCCATGACCAACGGTTCCGCGTCCGGTTCTCCGGCTCCCACCGACGGCTCCCGCGCCAGCGGCGCGGTCCTCGACCTGCTCGGCCTGCTGGCCTACGCCGAGCTCGTGGCCTTCTTCCGGTTGACCGACGACGCCGAACTGGCCCCCACGCTCGTCGACAAGGGCGAGCTCGCCGGGCTCGCCGCCACCGAGTACGGCCACTACCGGATGCTGCGCGACCGGCTGAGGGAACTGGGGGCCGACCCCGAGGAGGCCATGCGCCCCTTCGTCGCCCCGCTGGACGCCTGGCACGCCCGGACCGAGCCGCAGGACTGGCTGGAGAGCCTGGTGAAGGCCTACGTCGGCGACGGCATCGCCGGCGACTTCTACCGCCAGGTCGCCGAGCTCACCGACGCCCAGACCCGCGACCTCGTGCACGGCGTCCTGTCGGAGGCCGGCCGCGCGGAGTTCGTCGCCGCGAAGGTCCGCGCCGCCGTCGCCGACGACCCCAAGCTGGCCGGCCGGCTCGCGCTGTGGGCCAGGCGCCTGGTGGGCGAGGCGCTCAGCCAGGCCCAGCGCGTCGCCACCGAGCGGCCCGAACTGGCCGCGCTGCTGGCGGCCGAGGACGAGACGGACTCGCACAGCGACCTGGCGTCGGTCAGCAGGGTCTTCGCCCGGATCACCGACGCCCACGCCGCGCGGGTCAAGGCGATGGGCCTGTCCGCCTGAGACGGGCCGGCGGGAATTCCAGCACCCCCGGCGGTGTTGACCCCTTCAGAGGCCGCGAGGCGCCACGGACGGGACGGCCCCGCGCGGTACCCGCACCCGGTGCTGTCCGATCCGTCACACCGCCCTTGGCACCACGGGTTCCGATATATAGTCGGCTCCGTTCCCTCCGGCCACGTCCGCTTCGAGGTTCCTCACAATGTCTTGTGGGTCCGTCGCCGAGCGTCCGCCGCTTCGGCCTCCGCGGGAATCCGGTCCGGCGACCGGCTTTCCGGCCCTCAGGACCGACATCGGTCCCCCGCCGCGCCTCGCGGTCCGGTGCCGCGCCCCGCGTCGCCGCCCCGCCGCCCGAGGCGGCCACGGCCCTCTCCCCCGACCCGGGGGACACCCGGGTCCACCGTTTCGGCCCGCCCTCCCCTCAAGGACCGAGGCCGGCGGACGGACGGGCCCGCCCACGTTCGCCGATCCCCGAGTGGCGGGGGAACGGGGATTCGTCCGCTAAGTTGGTTGCGCTCTCGGCGGGACCGCCGAGTGCCGCGTTTTCGGCGATCCGCGAGGTGATCACGGGGACCCGCCCGCCGGGCGTACTCTGAGCCGTATCTGGAGTGTGCCCGCCGCGTGTCCCCGCGTGAGTGCAGCGGAGCACATCGGGCGGCGCGATCGACGCGCCCGACCCGTTCGAACGAATCAGGGGACCCGCCCCGTGACCAAAAACGCGGCCGTCAAGGTGCCGCGAGAAAGGAAGAGCACATGAGGAGCGGCCGGCATGGGGCGGCGCGTCCACCGCTCAGCGTCGTGATCTACCAGGATCGCGTCGACTTCTCCCTCTTCGCCGTGCTGGCGGTCATCACTCTGGTCGTCATGATCCTCAGTGGTGTGACCAGCCTGGCCTTCTGGTTGTCCTTCCTCGGACTGCTCACGCTCATCGTGCTCGTGGTCCGACGCATCGACCGGCTGTCCCGGGACGAGGTCAACGCCGAGGAGTTCCTGTAGGCCCCCACCACGCCCTCCCGGGGACATAAGCCGAGGGCGGAGCCCCTGGCCCCGCCCTCATCGATCTCGCGCCCTCGACGCGGTCGCCCCGACCGTCCGGGCCGTCACTCCCGGGTGAGGTCCCAGCCGCTGATCCCCCGCCACGCCAGCCGGGCGATGAGCTGCTCGGCCGCCTCCTTGGGGATCGTTCCGTACTTGCTCAGCCAGTAGCGGGCGCTGGTCTCGGCCAGGCCGACCAGACCGACGCTGAGCAGGTGCGCCTCGTCGTCGGAGATGCTGGTGTCCTGCCGGATGACGGCGCCGATCAGGTCCGCGCACTGCAAGAGCGTCTGCTCGGTCTTCTCCCGGACCGCGGGCAGGTTGCGCAGGTCCGACTCGAACACGAGCCGGAACGCCTCGCCCTCGCCCGCGACGAAGTCGAAGTAGGCCCGGAAACTGGCGATGACGCGCTGGCGGTTGTCGTCGGTGGACTCCAACGCCTCGCGCTGCTTCTCCACGAGCGCCTCGGAGTGCTGCTCCAAAAGGGCGAGGTAGAGTTCCAGCTTGCCCGGGAAGTGCTGGTAGAGGACCGGCTTGCTCACTCCGGCGCGCTCGGCGATCTCGTCCATCGCCGCGGCGTGGTAGCCCTGGGCGACGAAGACCTCTTGGGCCGCGGCCAGCAACTGGCGGCGGCGCGCGACCCGAGGCAGCCGGGTTCCCCTCGGACGGGCGTCTGAAGGAGCTGTCACACCCACACTCTCCGAACTGGTCGCACGGCGCGGGCCGGGCCGCGCACGCTCCTGTCGAACATGGCCGGGTACGGGACGGGACGTCGCGAACCAGGCGCATATCGCACCATCCTACTCGGCCGTAGGTTCCGCTGGAGTCGCGGAACCCACGGCCTTCGGGACGCAACCCCTGGTCAGCGGTAGTCGTCCTCGTCGAGCTGGACCTCGATGGCCTGCTCCACGGCGTCCCCCTCGGAGACCTCGCGGTCGGCCTCGGCCGAGGCCCGGTCGAGCCAGTCGCCCTCCTCGTCGCCGAGGGAGGCGCGCTGTTCGGCGGCGTCGGCCTCGGGGGCCTCGACCGAGGACTCCTCGAGGGGTTCGTCGGGGCGAGAGGCGGGCGTCCGCTGCGGATCAGACGTCACAAGAGGCTCCCTGGTCGATTACTGAACGTCCCTCCTACGCTACTCCGCCCCTCCCCGGCCCATGTCAAGGGTGGGTGGGGGTTCGGTCGGAGGTGAGCAAGGAAGCACTTCACGGGCCGACCGGGTGGGGATCCCGGGGCGGGAATGCGAAACCCCACCGCGTAGGTTGGGTAAGGAAAGACCGATCGCGTCCCCCGCGCGTCGCCGGGGGCCGTGGCGACATCACCATTTTGAGGAGCTACCGTGTCGCTGCCGCCGCTGGTCGAACCAGCCGACGAGCTCACCGTCGAGGAGGTGCGCCGCTACTCTCGCCATCTGATCATCCCCGACGTTGGCATGGACGGCCAGAAGCGTCTGAAGAACGCCAAGGTCCTGGTCGTGGGCGCCGGCGGGCTGGGTTCCCCCGCGCTGCTCTACCTCGCCGCCGCGGGTGTGGGCACCCTCGGCATCATCGACTTCGACGTCGTGGACGAGTCCAACCTCCAGCGTCAGGTCATCCACGGCCAAAGCGACGTGGGCCGGTCCAAGGCGGAGTCGGCCCGTGACTCCATCCGGGAGATCAACCCGCTCGTCGAGGTCGTGCTGCACGAGGAGCGCCTGGACACCGACAACGTCTTCCGGATCTTCGAGCCCTACGACCTCATCGTCGACGGTACGGACAACTTCGCGACCCGCTACCTGGTCAACGACGCCTGCGTCCTGCTCGGCAAGCCCTACGTGTGGGGCTCCATCTACCGCTTCGACGGCCAGGCGTCGGTGTTCTGGGCCGAGCACGGTCCCTGCTACCGCTGCCTGTACCCCGAGCCGCCGCCGCCGGGCATGGTCCCCTCCTGCGCCGAGGGCGGCGTGCTGGGCGTGCTGTGCGCCTCGATCGGCTCCATCCAGGTTAACGAGGCCATCAAGCTGCTCGCCGGATTCGGCGACCCGCTCGTGGGCCGGCTGATGATCTATGACGCCCTGGAGATGAACTACCGCTCGGTGAAGGTCCGCAAGGACCCCGAGTGCCCGCTGTGCGGCAAGAACCCGACGATCACCGAGCTGATCGACTACGAGGCGTTCTGCGGCACGATCTCGCAGGAGGCGCAGGACGCCGCCGCGGGCTCCACCATCACCGCGGGCGAGCTCAAGGAGATGATGGACCGGGGCGAGGACTTCTACCTCGTGGACGTCCGCGAGAAGAACGAGTACGAGATCGTCAACATCCCCGGCGCCGTCCTCATCCCCAAGGGGGAGTTCCTCAACGGCGAGGCGTTCGCCAAGCTCCCGCAGGACAAGAAGATCGTCCTGCACTGCAAGTCCGGCGCGCGTTCCGCCGAGGCGCTGGCCGCGCTGAAGGGGGCCGGCTTCGCCAACGCGGTGCACGTCGGGGGCGGCGTGCTGGCCTGGGTGAACCAGATCGACCCCAGCCTGCCGACCTACTGACCGGATCGGGAGGGCCTTTCGGCCGTCCTCGACGGGGCCGTCACGCTAGCGCGTGGCGGCCCCGTCGCGTTCCCGGTCCGCGCCGGTTGGGACCCCGCCCGCGCGGGGTAGGTCCGTCGAGAGAGACCGGTACCGACCGGGGAGGTGCGACATGAGGACGAAGGGACGCTGGGAGGACTGGGTCTCCCTGGTCGCGGGGCTGGCCGCGGCCGTCAGCTGGCTCTGGCACGGCATGACCGGGGTGGGCACGGCGGCGATGTTCGTGATCGGCGTGCTCGTCGTCTTGGCCTCGGTCATGTCCATCACCCGCCCGGGCGTCATCGCGACCGAGGGCGCGACCTTGCTGCTGGGGGCGCTGTTGTTCATCACCCCGTGGGGGCTGGGCTTCACCGACGTGCCCGCCGCGGCGTGGACCGCCTGGCTGGCGGGGGCGGTGATCGCCGTCGTCGGCCTGGTCGGCCTGCCCCTGAGCACCACGGCGCACCACCGCGCGATCCCGCACTGAGCGCGACGGTCGGAGACGAGACGCCCCCTCCGCGGGCCGGGTCCGCCCGCGCGGAGCCGGTCCCGGGGGCGGGCCGCTAGGGTGGGCCCATGGCCCGGCCCCCCTCCCACCCCGACGACTACGCCGAGCGCGTCCTCGACCTGGTCGAACGCATCCCGTCAGGGCGGGTCATGTCCTACGGCGACGTGGCCGAGTACCTCGGCCAGGGAGGGCCACGCCAGGTGGGGGCGGTCATGTCCGCCTGGGGCGGGGCCGTCCCGTGGTGGCGGGTCATCCGCGCCGACGGCAGCCCGCCGCCCGGGCACGAGGTCCGGGCGCGCGAGCACTACGCGGCCGAGGCCACGCCCCTGCGCCCGAACGGGCGGGTGGACATGCGACGGGCCAGATGGGACGGCGGTGAGCCGTGACGTGCCCGCTTCGTCCTGATCATCTGGTGAACTAGGTGGAGTGAGTTCCTCCCCGTACCGTCTCGTCCGGCGGGCGCGCCCCCCCGCGGCCCCGCCCCCGCTCGACGACGACCAGCGCCGCGTGGTCGACCACCCCTCGGGTCCGCTGCTCGTGCTCGCCGGCCCCGGCACGGGCAAGACGACCACGATCGTCGAGGCCGTCGTCGACCGGATCGAGCGGCGCGCCGTCGACCCCGCGCGGATCCTGGTGCTGACCTTCGGCCGCAAGGCGGCCCAGGAGCTCCGGGAGCGCATCACCGCCCGCCTGGGCCGGACGACGCGCGAACCCCTCGCGATGACCTTCCACGGCTACGCCTACGCGCTGATCCGCCGGGAGTTCCGTCTCGCCGGCGACCAGCCGCCGCGCCTGCTGTCGGGACCCGAACAGCTCATGGAGGTGCGCGAGCTGCTGTCCGGCGAGGTGCTGGACGGCGCCGGGGCGTGGCCCGAACGCCTCCGCCCGGCCCTGGAGACCCGCGGGTTCGCCGAGGAGCTGCGCGACTTCCTCATGCGCGCCGAGGAGCGCGGCCTGGACGCGGACCGCCTCGGTGGGCTCGGCCAGGACCTCCGCCGCGACGACTGGACCGCGGCGGGCGGCTTCCTGGCCCGCTACACCGGCCGCTTCGACGTCGCCCCCGTGCCCACCCTCAACTACGCCGAACTGGTGCGGATCGCCGCCAACCTGCTCACCGACCCGGAGGTACAGGCCAGGGAGCGGGCCGCCCGCGAGATCGTCTTCGTCGACGAGTACCAGGACACCGACCCGGCGCAGGAGGCCCTGCTCCAGGCCCTGGCCGGCGGCGGACGGGACCTGGTGGCGGTGGGCGATCCCGACCAGTCCATCTACGGGTTCCGCGGCGCCGACGTGCGCAACATCCTGGACTTCCCCCGCCGCTTCCCGACGGTCACGGGCGACCCCGCCCCCGTGGTGGCGCTGCGTGTCGGCCGGCGCGGGGGCGCGGCACTGCTCGCCGCCTCGCGCGGCGTCGCCCGCAGGCTCCCCGCCGCGCCCAGCCCCGGAGGCGGACCGGTCAACGCCCACCGCGCCCTCGTCCCGGCGCCGGAGGCGCCCAACGGCGACGTGTCGGTGCTGGTCGCCGAGAGCCCGGCCCAGGAGGCCGCGATCGTCGCCGACACCCTACGCAGGGCCCATCTCGTCGACGGCGTCCCGTGGTCGCGCATGGCCGTCCTGGTGCGTTCGGCCACCCGGCAGGTCCCGACCCTGCGCCGGGCGCTCATGGCCGCGGGCGTGCCGGTCGCCGTCGCGGGGGACGACCTGCCGCTGGCCGTCGAACCCCTGGTCCGGCCGATGCTCCTGCTCATCCGCTGCGCGCTGCGTCCGGCCAGCCTCGACGAGGCGTCCGCCCACGAGCTGCTGAGCAGCGCGTTCGGTGACGCCGACAGTATCGCGCTGCGCAGACTCGGCCGCGCGCTGCGCCAGCTCGAACTCGACTCCGGGGGCCAGCGGCCCGCCGCGGTGCTGCTCGCCGACGCGCTGCGCGACCCCCGTGACCTCGCGACGATCGCCCCCGAGGTGCGCGCGCCGGCCGAGCGCGTCGCCGCCCTGCTCGAACTCGTCCGGGGCCGCACCGCCGCCGGGGCCTCCGCCGAGGAGGTGCTGTGGGCGGTGTGGGAGGCCAGCGGCCTGGCCGACCGGCTGTCACGTGCCAGCCAGGCCGGGGGCCGGCGCGGGGCCGCCGCCGACCGCGACCTCGACTCCGTCGTCGCGCTGTTCGAGAGCGCGGCCCGCTACTGCGACCGACTGCCGCCCGGCACGCCCGAGGGGTTCCTCGACGACCTGGAGGCCCAGGAGATCCCCGCGGACACCCTCGCCGAACAGGCGCCGACCGGCGAGGCCGTGCGCGTCCTCACCGCCCACCGCGCCAAGGGCCTGGAGTGGGACGTCGTGGTCGTCGCCGGGGTGCAGGAGGGCGACTGGCCGGACCTGCGCCTGCGCGGTTCGCTGCTCGGGGTGGAACAGCTCGTCGACACGGTCGCGGGCTTCCCCGAGAACAGCGGCGCGGCCGTCGCCTCGCGGCTGTTGGACGAGGAGCGGCGGCTGTTCTACGTCGCCGTCACCCGGGCCCGCCGCCGTCTCGTCGTCACCGCCGTGGGCGGACAGGACACCGACGAGCGGCCCTCCCGCTTCCTCGCCGAGCTGGGGGCGGGCGAACCTGAACGGGTGACCACGGGCCGGCGCTGGCTGTCGCTGCCCGCGCTCGTCGCCGACCTGCGTTCCGTCGTCACCGACCCCGCGAGCCCCCTGCCGCTGCGCCGGGCCGCGGCCGCGCACCTGGCCCGGCTCGCCGACGAGGGGATACGCGGCGCCGATCCCGGCGGCTGGCACGCCCTCACGGAGTGGTCCGACGACCGCCCCCTCGTCGACGAGGGGGCCACCATCCGCGTCTCCCCGTCCCAGGTCGAGGGGTTCGCCACCTGCGAGCTGCGCTGGCTGCTGGAGAACGCGGTGGGCGCCTCGGCCGCCGAGACCTCCTCGGCGCTGGGCAAGGTCGTGCACGCGGTCGCCGTCCTCGTCGCCGAGGGCGCCGGCCTGGAGGACGTGCACCGCCGCATGGACGCGATCTGGGCCGACCTGGACTTCGGCGGTCCCTGGTACGCGGACAAGATGCGCGAACGCGCCGACGGCATGGTCGCCAAGCTCCTGGCCTGGCACGAGTCCAACCCCAGGGAACTCGTCGCGACCGAGGAGGGGTTCAAGGTCGACATCGGCGGCATCGAGATCACCGGCCGCGTCGACCGCCTGGAACGCGACGAGCGGGGACGCGCCGTCATCGTGGACATCAAGACCGGCGGCGGCCGGCCCAAGGACGACGAGCTGGCCCGCCACCCCCAGCTCGGCGTCTACCAGCTCGCCGTGCTCAGGTCGGCGTTCGCCCGGCTCGGCCTGACCGAACCGGGCGGCGCCGAACTCGTCCAGGTCGGTAAGGCGGGCTACGGTGACCGGGTACGCGAACAGCCCCAACGCCCCCTGGACGAGGACCCCGACCCGGCCTGGCCGGAGAAGATGGTGCGCGGCGTCGCCGACGGAATGTCCGGTTCGCGGTTCCAGGCCATCCCCAACCTCAACTGCGACTCTTGCGCGGTGCGGGCCAGCTGCCCGGCGCACAACGAGGGGCGGCGGACCTGAACCCGCGCCACCGCCCCGCCCCCGAACCCCACCGCCCCACACCCCCGACCACGGACCGGGAGACGATGTCCGACAACGAGACCGAGCCGACCACGGCCCCACGCGGCCGTGACCTCACCCCCGCCGAGCTCGCCCGGCTGCTCGGCCAGCCCGAGCCGACCGCCGAGCAGGCCGCCGTCATCTCCGCGCCGCTCGGCCCCGGCGTCGTCGTCGCCGGCGCGGGGTCCGGCAAGAGCGAGACGATGGCCGCGCGGGTGGTGTGGCTGGTCGCCAACGGCCGGGTCCGCCCCGAGAACGTCCTCGGTCTCACCTTCACCCGCAAGGCCGCCGCGGAACTCGCCGAACGTGTCCGTAAACGGCTGGAACAGCTGCGCGCCACCGAGCAGGTGCCCGCAGAGGTCCTCGACGGCGAGCCCACCGTCTCCACCTACAACGCCTACGCCGCGCGGCTGGTCGGCGACCACGCGCTGCGCGAGGCCGTCGAACCCTCGACGCGGCTCATCAGCCAGGCCCAGACATGGCAGCTCGCCTCGCGCATCGTGTCCTCCTACAACGGGCCGATGGACGCCATCGACGCGACGCCGGCGACGGTCACCGAACGGATGCTGGCCCTGGCCGGCGAGCTCTCCGAGCACCTGCGCGCCCCCGATGACGTGCGTGGCGTCGGCGAGTGGCTGCACGGCCGCGCCGAGACGCTGAAGAGGATCACGGCCAAGACACGTAACGTGCTCGCGACGCAGCGCCGCCGCGAGCAGCTGCTGCCCCTGGTGGAACGCTACGCCCGCGAGAAGGCCGCCCGCGAGGTCATGGACTACGGCGACCAGGTCGCCCTCGCCGCCCGCATCGCCCAGCGCCACGCCGAGGTCGGCATGATCGAGCGCAGCCGCTACCACGTGGTCCTGCTCGACGAGTACCAGGACACCAGCCACGCCCAGCTCGTCCTGTTGCGCGCGCTGTTCGGCGACGGGCACCCGGTGACCGCGGTGGGCGACCCCTGCCAGTCCATCTACGGTTGGCGTGGGGCCAGCTCCGGCAACCTCACCGGCTTTCCCACCGACTTTCCCGAGTCCCCCGGCCGCCCCGCGCCGGTCCGCCAGCTCGCCACCAGCTTCCGCAACGGGGAGCGGGTCCTGGAGGTCGCCAAACGGATCTCCGCCGACCTGCGCGCCGAGGCGTCCTACGTGCCGGTGCTGCACCCGGGACCCGCCCGGCGCGGCCGGGGCGCGGTCACCTGCGCGCTGCTGCCGACCGAGTCCGACGAGGCCGAGTGGATCGCCCGTACCCTCCAGGCCGCCCTGGAGACGCCCGAACGGTTCGCCCCCGACGGGCGGGAGTGGCCCGAGGGGGAGGGACCCCGGCGCGTTAGCCCGGGGGACATCGCGGTCCTGTGCCGCAAACGGTCACAGTTCCCGCTGCTGCGCGAGACGCTGGAGCGGCACGGCATCCCCGTCGAGGTGGTCGGCCTGGGCGGGCTCATGACGGTGCCCGAGGTGCGCGACATCGTCGCGACCCTGCGGGTCCTGCACGATCCGGCCGCGGGCAACGAGCTCGCCCGGCTGCTCACCGGCCCGCGCTGGCGGATCGGCCCCCGCGACCTGGTGGCCCTGGGCGAACGCGCGGCCCGGCTCGCCAGGGAGACCCGGCGCGACCTGCGCGACGGGGAGGACGGGGCCGAGCCGCCGCGCACCGACCTGCTGCGCCAGACCGTCGTGGACCTGACCGCCGAGAGCGGCAGCCTCGTCGACGCCCTGGACGACCTCGGCCCCGCCGACGCCTACTCCGCGACGGGCCACGCCCGGTTGACGGAGCTGGCCGCCGAACTCGCCGCCCTGCGCCGCCTGGTCGCCCAGCCGCTGCCCGACCTCATCGGCGAGGTCGAGCGGGTCCTCGGCCTGGACATCGAGGTCGCCGCGCGGCCGGGGCGCGACCCGATCGCCGCGCGTGCCGACCTGGACGCCTTCATCGACGCCGCGGTCCGGTTCGTCGGCAACAGCGACGATCCGACACTCGGCGCCTTCCTGGCCTTCCTGCGCTCCGCCGAGGACGCCGAGAACGGCCTGGAGCCGGGCGAGCGGGTCGGCGGCGCCGACACGGTCAAGCTCATGACCATGCACGCGGCCAAGGGACTGCAGTGGCCGATCGTGGTCGTCCCCGGTCTGTGCGGGGGCAAGCACC
Source organism: Marinactinospora endophytica (assembly GCF_054780875.1). Classification (NCBI taxonomy): domain Bacteria; kingdom Bacillati; phylum Actinomycetota; class Actinomycetes; order Streptosporangiales; family Nocardiopsidaceae; genus Marinactinospora; species Marinactinospora endophytica. The sequence continues at coordinate 264,861 of NZ_BAAGVM010000003.1, forward strand.
CCCTGTTCCCCGGGAAGCCGCGGGGCAAGGGCGCGTGGATCAACAACGAGCGGCAGCTCCCCTTCCCGCTGCGCGGGGACGCCGCGGGACTGCCCAAGCTCCACGATGTCGACCCCAAGAGCATCACCGCCTTCGTCGAGGCCGACGAGGCGCGCCATCTCATGGAGGAGCGGCGGCTGGCCTATGTCGCGGTCACCCGCGCCTCCTACGCGCTGCTGTGCACCGGACACTGGTGGGGCAGCAGCGGCACCACGCCGCGCGGCCCCTCGATCTTCCTGGAGGAGGTCCGCGCGGTGTGCGAGGCGGGCGCCGGCCGCGTCGCCGAATGGGCGCCGCCGCCCGAGGAGGACGAGACCAACCCCAACCTGGCCGAGGTCGTCCCGGTGTCCTGGCCGCAGACCCCCGCCGACTACGACGGCGCGAGCGCCGAACGCCACCGCGGCATCGTCGCCGGCGCCGAACTCGTCCGGCGGGCCGGGGAGGGCGAGGGGGCCAGGTGGCTGGAGAGCCTGGACCGCGCCCAACTGCCACCGGCCATACGACGCCGCCTGGAGGGGTGGGCGCGTGACACCGAGCTGCTGTTGGCCGAGCACGCCGCGAACGAGCCCTCCGACGGCACCATCCCGGTCGAGCTGCCCGCGCACCTGTCGGTGTCCTCCCTGGTGACCCTCGCCCGCGACCCGGCCGCGCTGGCGCGCCGGATCCGCCGCCCGATGCCCCGCCCGCCCGCCCCGCACACCCGCCGCGGCACCGCGTTCCACGCCTGGTTGGAGCAGCGGTTCGGCCAGGACAGCCTGATCGGCCCCGAGGAGCTGCCGGGCGCCGCTGACGAGACCGCCGGGGGCGACGAGGAGCTGGCGGAGCTGCGTCGATTGTTCGAGGAGAGCGAGTGGGCCGGCCGGGTCCCCCTCGACGTCGAGGTGAGGTTCGAGACGGTCATCGGTGACCGGCTCATCCGGGGCCGGATGGACGCGGTCTTCCACGACAGCGAACGCGACCACTACGACGTCGTGGACTGGAAGACCGGACGCCCGCCCGGCACCGAGCGGGAGCGGCGGGCGGTGGCGGTGCAGCTCGCCGCCTACCGTCTCGCCTGGTCGCGCATTCGCGACGTCCCATTGGAGAACGTGCGCGCCGCGTTCCACTACGTGCGCGCCGGCCTGACGGTCCGGCCCGCCGACCTCCTCGACGCCGAGGGGCTGGCCGCGCTCATCGAGCGGGTCCCCGACGTGGACGCCTGACCCGTGCCCGCCCGACCGCTCAGATCACCACCAGGGCGAACGCCGTGAACCCCACGGCGGCCAGCGCCACCACCGCGCGCGGCCCGGCCCGGCCCAGGACGGTGCGCTCCCACGGCCCCTCGAACCGGCGCGCGGCCACCGTCACCGCCACCAGCAGCGCGGCCAGCACCGGCAGCCACGACAGGCGGGCCGCGATCCACTCCGGCCCCGACGGCGTGGAGGTCAGCCCCGGTACCACGCCGACGCCCGACGCCGCGGTCGCCGTCAGCACCAGCACGCCCTGGTGCCAGCAGAACACCGTCATCGCCGCCAGGTTGAGCGCGGCCACGGCGGCCCACAGCGGCGGACGGCGCAGCAGCCGCTCCAGCCGTTCGCGCGCGAGCACCGCCACCCCGATCTGCGCCGCGGCCAGCGAGGGGACGAACAGCGACGGCGGGTTGGCGTTGCCGCGTTCGGCGCCGGGAACCCCCACCGCGCTCACCGGGTAGTCCAGCGGCCCCACCAGCACCACCAGGCCGGCCGCGCCGACCACCAGCAGCGTCCACGCCGCGCGGCGGCCCACCCCGCCCCGCGCCCACGCCACGCCGACCTGGTAGGAGAACAGCCAGGCCGGCAGGATCGTGAGGAGACCCACCCAGGCGGGGACGGCCTCCCGCCAGGGACCGAAACGGGCGAGGTCGACCGCCGCCACGACCGCGAGCGGCGCCACGACGGCGGCGAGCCCCCAACGCCGGTCCGCGGCCACGACCACGGAGGTCGACGCGGTGATCGCCGCGTACACCACGATGAACCACATCGGCTGCACGACGAGCAGGGCCGCGGTGCGCAGCGTCTGGTCCGCGACGCCGGCCGCGGCGAACAGCCCGGTGAGCACCCCCCACACCGCCGCCGTGAACACCAGCGGACGGGTCAGTCGCACCACCCGGGCCCGCACCCAGGCGCCGGTGGTGCTCCCACGCTCCCGCGCCCGGGCCAGGCCGCGCGCCGACACGTAGCCGCCCACCAGGAAGAACAGGCCCAGCGCCTGGAAGATCCAGCTCAGCGGCGCCAGGGCCGGCATGTCCCGCAGCGGGCTGGCCACCCGCAGCCCGCCGTCGGCCCACACCACCGGCGCGGTCACCAGCCAGTGGCCGGACACCACGCAGCAGACGGCGAACGCCCGTATCCCGTCGACGGCGCGTTCCCGCCCGGTCGGGGTGGCCCGCCCGATCCGCTCCACCACGCCGTGGAGGAGCGCCCGGACGCCGGAACGGGCGCCCCGGGCGCCGGTACCGCGCCGGCAGGGCATCGGCGGTTCCCCCTTCGCGGCGGTCACGAGCGGGCCGGGGTGACCGAGGAGAGGTCGCCGAGCACGACGCGCGCCACGTTCGCCAGCGACTCGCTTCCCGGTTGGTAGTAGGACTCATGCCCACTGATCGGCCCCGAGGCGACCACCCGGGCCGGCGAATCCGGGGCCATCGGATCGGCGCCCAGGCCGATCGGGCCGAGCGAGAGCGAGGGGACGAACCGGATCCAGTCGTCGGGAGCGCGCACCGACCACACCCGCGCCCGCACGTCGGCGACCGAGCCCACCCCCAGGCCGGGCGCCGCCAGGGCCACCACCTCGTCGGCGACCCCCGCCTCCCGCGCGGCCAGACCGCACACCACGGCCCCGTAGCTGTGGCAGACCAGGCTGACCCGGGCGTCGGCGGGCAGTTCCCGGCGCAACCGGGCGAGCTCCCGCGCCCCCTCACGGGCGGGTACCAGGGTCACCGCGTCGGGGAAGGCGTCCTGGGGAGCCCGATAGCCCAGCCACGCCACCACCGCCACCTCGGCCCCGGGACGCTGCCGGCGCAGCTCCTCCCACAGGGCCCGCGCGTTGGCCAGTGGAGCGGTGCCGGGATGTTCGGGATTGTCGCGGAAGACGTCGCGGTTCTGGCCGCTGCCCGGCACGATCACGGCCACCGCGTCGGCGCCGTCGAGGTCGCCCAGCACCTCGACGATCCGCCCGCCCTCGGGGTCGTCGGCGAGCAGCAGGCGTCCCCCGACCGTCCGGGCCTCATAGCGCAGCGGTTCCACGGGGTCGGCCGGCGCGGCCGGGCGCAGCCAGGCGGCACCGCATCCCAGGAAGGCCGCCACGGCCGCCAGCAGGGTGAGCAGGCGTGTAGTCATGGCCCCGACGCTAGGAATCGGGAGGCCGCCCGGTCGTCCCCTCGTGGAGGGGGTCGGCGGGTCACCCGTGAGGGTGAGGGACCCTCACCCTCACGGGTGACCGAGGGTCAGGCGAGCCCATTCTCGTAGCAGAACACCACGGCCTGGGTGCGGTCGCGCAGCCCCAGCTTCATCAGGATCCGCCCGACGTGGGTCTTGACCGTCTGCTCCGACAGGAACAGCTCCGTGGCGATCTCGGCGTTGGACAGGCCCCGCGCGATCTGCCGCAGCACGTCCACCTCGCGTGGGGTGAGCTGGTCGAACGCCTGCGGCCGGGCGTGGATGCGCTCGCGCCGACGCCGGGCGATGTCGCCGATCAGCCGCCTGGTCACCGACGGGGCGAGCAGCGCGTCGCCGCGGGCCACGACCCGCACGGCGGTCCGCAGGTCCTCCACCGGGGCGTCCTTGAGGAGGAAGCCGCTCGCGCCGGCGCCCAGCGCCTCGTAGACGTACTCGTCCAGGTCGAACGTCGTCAGCACGAGCACCCGGGGGCCGGTCCCGTCCGCCTCGGTGATCTCGCGGGTGGCGGCCAGGCCGTCCAGCACCGGCATGCGCACGTCCATGACGACCACGTCGGGACGGTGCTCGCGGGCCAGGTCGACGGCCTCACGGCCGTCGGCGGCCTGCCCCACGACGTCGATGTCGGCGGCGGCGTCGAGCAGCGTGGCGATGCCGTCGCGCACCATGGCCTGGTCGTCGGCGACGATGACGGTGATGGGCACGGCGTTCAGCCTAGTGCGCGGGGTCGGGCCGCGCGGACTCCGGCGCGGACCGGCCGGCTCACTCCCCGCCGTCCATGGGGAGCCGCGCGACCACTTCGAACCCGCCCTCCGGCAGCGGACCGGCGCGCAGCGTCCCGCCGAGCATCGCCACCCGCTCGCGCATGCCCACGAGACCGTGTCCGCCCACGTCGGCGGCCGGCCGCGGGCCCGGTCCCCCCGCGTCGTTGACGACGCGGACCACGATCTGGCCGTCGTCCTCCTCCACTGTGACCCGCACCGGCGCGCCGGGGGCGTGGCGGCCGGCGTTGCTCAGCGACTCCTGCACGATCCGGTACACCGACAGGCCCACGGTCTCGGAGGGTTCGGCGGACAGCCCGGACACGCGCGCCCGCACCGGCACCCCGGCCTGCCGGGCGCCCTCGACCAGGTCGCCGATGTCGGACAGGCCCGGCTGCGGCGCGCGCTCGGCGTCCTCGGCCTCCTCGCGCAGCAGCCCCACGACCCGGCGCATCTCCACCAGCGCCTCGCGCGCGGCGTCGCGGATCGTGTGGAAGGTGCCCGCGGCGGCCGGGGACAGGTCCGGGTACTTGTAGGGGGCGGCCTCCGCCTGGATGGCGATCATCGACATGTGGTGGGACACGACGTCGTGGAGTTCCCGCGCGATGCGCGAACGCTCCTCCAGCACGGCCTGGCGGGCCCGGTCCCGGCGGCGCAGCGCGCTCTCCTGGGCGAGGTCGCGCTGGGCCGCGCGCCGGCCGCGGACGTTGTGGCCGAAGGCGAGGACCCCGACGACCGCGACGGAGATCCACAGCGCCTGCGCCACCGGGGCGGCGACGAACAGGCACGCCGACAAGATGTCGGCCACCACGGTGACGGCGCCGACCCCGACCGTGGTCCTGCCGGGATAGGCCAGCGCCACCAGGTACAGGACCGGGACCAGCGCGAGCAGGACGGCGATCGGCCACGGCCACAGCACGGTGGGGGACATCCCCCCGGGCACGCTGGGGGGCAGGGAGGTCCCCACAAGGGCGTAGGCCACCAGGGTCGCCAGCAGGCCGCCGGCCATGAACCTCCAGGCCAGCAGCGGCGAACGGGGGAGCAGCGCGATCGGCATCCCGGTGACCAGGCCCGACACCACCGCCACGGGAACGGGCAGGCCCAGCATCCCCGTGGCCTGCACGGCGGCGGTCGAGGCCGTCGCGGCGCCCAGCCCGAACAGCAGGAACCAGGCGGCCGACCGGCGCGCCCACACAGCGTCCCGCCGCTCCTCGGGGTCCTCGCCCGGGGGCCGCTCCCCGGGCAGCAGCAACCACAGCAGCAGGTACAGCGGGACGCCGACGACGGCCCACAGCGGGACCGCGAACAGCGCGCGCACGGCGGTCAGCGCCCGGGGGGAGCGTCCTCCGGCCAGGGCGCGGCACACGCCGGCGACCAGGCGCCCCTCCAGCGGCCGGACCGGTCCTCGGGGGAGCCGCAGCGTCACCTCCGGCCGTGGCAGGGGCCGCCACACGGCGTCGAGCACCCCGTCCCACAGGGGGACGGGGGCGCGGGGCGGCCGGTGCGCCCGGACGGTCCCCCGGGAGATGCCCGTCTCCTCGCGGCGCACCCGCATGTTGTCGCCGGCGACCAGCACACCGACCAGCACCGCCGACGTCCACACGACCGCAGCGGGCGGCGCCGCGAACAGCAGCGTGTAGCAGGGGAGGACGAGGACCAGCGTCCAGGCGCCGACGGCGACCACCACCGGACGCGGGTGGCGCGCCGCCACCGCGTAGAGCACGGGCAGGTAGGCGACGATCACCGCGACGGGGAAGGGGACGTCCACGCCGGTCGCGCCCGCCCCCCACAGCAGCAGGAGCACGGCCACCACGCCCACGGTCATCGACCGCCAGGTCAGCAGGGCCGACCGGGGGAGGGTGAGCAGGGACGATCCCAGGAACAGGCCCGCGAGCAGCGCGCGGATCTCGGGGAGGCCGAAGTCGATGAGCTGCACCGCCGAGAAGAGGGCCAGAACGCCCGCGGCGACCGTGAGGAACAGCTGCCGGTTCGCCCGCCCCCGGCCGCCCGCCGGTGCCGGCCCGGCCGTACGCACCAGCCACGCCACCGGGTAGAGCAGCGCCGGAAGCACCAGCAGGACCGTCGCCAACCGCACCGCGCCCGGTCGCCACCCCCGGCGTTCGGCGATCCCCGCGCAGACGCCGCCGAGCACGGGGTCGGTGCCGGGCGGGTCCGGCGCGGGCAGGCACGCCACCTCCGAGGTGGGCGCCCACGCCGCCGCGCGCAGCGCGCGGATCGCCCGGCGCGCCGTGTCCACGGGCGGGGCCGACCGCCTCCCGTCCTCCCCGCCGTCCGGCGGGACCGTTCCTCCGCCCATCACCCACCCGCAGGATCGACCGTGTTACGCGCCCACCCTAGGTCGCGCGGCGCCCTTCCACGCGGATCCCCGGGGCGAGGCCCCGTTCCGGGGGCGACGTCGGGCCCGCCGTGCCGGACGCGGGGGCCGAGAATGGGACGGAACGGCATTAGGCTCATTTATGGTCAACAGAAAAGTACGGAAGGGGTCGGTCCGCCAAATGGAAGCGCGCACCTACATCGAAGAACACCGCGACGAGTTCGTCGCCGCGCTCAAGGAATGGCTGTCGATCCCCTCGATCTCGGCCGACCCCGCCCACCACGGCGACGTCCGCCGCTCGGCCGCCTGGCTGGCCGACCACCTGACCGCCACCGGCTTCCCGACCGTCGAGATCTGGGAGACCGCGGGCATGCCCGCGGTCTTCGCCGAGTGGCCGGCGGCCGACCCCACGGCCCCCACCGTGGTCGTGTACGGCCACCACGACGTGCAGCCGGTCGAACCGCGGGAGGAGTGGCACACCGACCCCTTCGCCCCGGTCGAGCAGGGCGACCGCCTCGTCGGTCGCGGGGCCTCCGACGACAAGGGGCAGGTGCTCTTCCACACCCTGGGCCTGCGCGCCAACCTCGCCGCCTCCGGCGCCTCCGCGCCTCCCGTCACCATCAAGCTGCTGGTCGAGGGGGAGGAGGAGTCCGGCTCGCCGAACTTCGCCGAACTGCTGAAGCGCCACCGCGACCGGCTCGCCTGCGACGTCGTCGTCATCTCCGACACCACCATGTGGTCCGCCGACACCCCGTCCATGTGCGTGGGCATGCGCGGCCTCACCGACTGCCAGATCGACGTGTACGGCTCGGCGACGGACCTGCACAGCGGCTCCTTCGGCGGAGCGGTGCCCAACCCCGCCCGCGAACTCGCCGCCCTCCTCGCCGGAATGCACGACGCCGACGGGCACATCGCGATCCCCGGCTTCTACGACGACGTCGTGGAGATCTCCGAGCGGGAACGGGACCTGATCGCGCGCCTCCCCTTCGACGAGGAGGAGTGGCTGCGCACGGCCGGCAGCGCCGCCGTCGCCGGCGAGGAGGGCTACTCCACCCTCGAACGCCTGTGGGTGCGTCCCACCGCCGAGATCAACGGCATGTGGAGCGGGCACACCGGCGCCGGCACCAAGACCATCGTGCCCCGCTCCGCGCACGCCAAGGTCAGCTTCCGGCTGGCCCCCGACCAGGACCCGCTGCGCGTCCAGCAGTGCGTCCGCGACTACGTCACCGCCAACCTCCCGCGGGGGCTGCGCGTCTCGATCGAGTTCGGCGGCCCCGGCGTGCGCCCCTGCGCCTCGGACCTGGACTCGGTGGGCGTGCGCGTCGCCCGCGACGCGATGAGCCGCGCGTTCGGCACCGAGGTGCTGTTCACCCGCGAGGGCGGCAGCGGCCCCGAGGCCGACATCGCCGAGATCCTGGCGGCGCCGCTGGTCTTCGTCGCGGTCGGCCTCGACGACGACCGCATCCACGCGCCCAACGAGAAGGTGGAGATCCCGCTCCTCCTCAAGGGAGCCGAGGCCATCGCCTACATGTGGGACGGCCTCGCGGCGCAGGCGCGGGCCTGAAACACCCCGTCCGCCGGGCGGAGCGACGCCCGGCGGGCCCCGTCCATCTGGAAGGCAGCATGACATCCTCACCCGCCCCGGCCCTGTCGCGCGGCACGATCGACCTGGCGGGGCACCGCCGCACCGACGAGACCTGGCTGGCCGAGGCCTGGGCGTCGCCGGACACGCGCGTCCTCGTCCTGGAACGCGGGGAACCGCAGACCTACGGCTGGCGGGCCCTGCTCGCCAAGCAGTCCCGCGCCCTGGTCACCTCCGACGCCGAAGAACCCGAACTGGTCTTCACCACGCCGGAACTGGCCCCCGAGGGGGAGCGCTACCTCCTCGGGGTCGACGACGAGGGCCGCGCCTACTTCGCGGTCCGCGCCGAGGCGGGGGTGGAGCTGGAGGAGGCCGAGGGGACCGAGCTGACGTCGCTGCGCGAGGTCGGCGCGCTCCTGGGGCCGCGCGACTCCGGCCTGCTCACCCACGCGGTCGCGCTCGCCAACTGGCACGCCACCCACCTCTTCTGCCCGCGCTGCGGCTCGCCCACGAGGATCGCGGCGGCCGGGCACGTGCGGATCTGCGAACGAGAGGGGGCGGAGAACTTCCCGCGGACGGACCCGGCGGTGATCATGCTGGTCCACCGGGGGCAGGGCGAGGCGGAACAGTGCCTTCTCGCGCACAACCCGCAGTGGCCGGACGGCCGCTACTCGGTGCTCGCCGGATTCGTCGAACCCGGTGAGTCACTGGAGCAGGCGGTGGTCCGGGAGGTCGCCGAGGAGGTGGGGATCGCGGTCGCCGAGCCCCGCTACCTGGCGTCGCAGCCCTGGCCGTTCCCGCGCAGCCTGATGCTGGGGTACACGGCCCGCGCGGTGGGACAGGCCCTGCGCACCGACCACGAGGAGATCGAGCAGGTCCGCTGGTTCACCCGCGAGGAGCTGTACGCCGCGGCCGACAGCGGCGAGGTGGTGCTCCCGGGACCGGTGTCGATCGCGCGCGGGCTCATCGAGCACTGGTACGGCGGTGAGCTGCCCGGCGCCTGGTGACCGCTCCCGCCACGGGAGCGGACGGCAGGCGCCGCTCAGCCACGTCGTCGCCGGGAGCCGCCGCGGACCGCGCCGCCCTCGCGGGCCAGCTCGGCGGGCAGCGGGATGAGCGGGTCGGCGCTGCTGGCGACGACCTCGCGGGCCAGGTCGGCCACCTTGCGCCCACGCGAGCGCGCGGCCTGACGCAGGCGTTCGAAGGCCACGCGGGGCGAGAGCCGGTGCCGTTCGGCCAGGACGCCGATGGCCTGCTCGATGACGACGCGGGTGCCCAGGGCGTGTTCGAGCTGGGCCACGGTGACCCGGAGCCGTTCGGTCTCCGACGCCTGGACCGCGGCCTTGGGCGGGGCGGGGGGAGGGGACAGCCGTGGCCCCTCCTCGGCGTAGAGGAGGTCGGCCAGCACCATCGCGCCGAGCAGGTCGGGTAGCTCCTCACCGCTGTGGACCCGCCACCCGGTGGGCGTGCGGCGGATCGTGTCGACGGCGATATCGCCCCCGTTGTCGACCGGGCTCTCAGGCGTCACGTCTTCCCCCAAGTTCCTCGCCCCCAAGGCTGGTAGGACGGGGCCGCCGCCCGGTGGTGCCGAGCGGCGGGTCCGTCTACTGCGCGGCCAGTTTCTCCTTGACCTGTGACAGCGATGGGTTCGTCAATGCCGTACCGTCGGCGAACAGGACCGTGGGAACGGTCTGGTTTCCGCCGTTGACCTGCATCACGTACTCGGCGGCCTGGGGGTCCTGTTCGATGTTGATCTCATTGATCTCGATGCCCTCGCGGGCGAGCTGGCTCTTCAGCCGCTTGCAGAAACCGCACCAGGGGGTGGAGTACATGGTGATCTGCGCGGTCGTGGGGGTGGTCATGGGCGGTCTCCTTCTCACGGGTCTGGCGTTCGCCGCCTACTACCAACACCGGCAACCGTACTGAGCTTCCCCGATGTGATCAGGTCGGAGGGTGGGACGCTGCCGGGTGTGTCCCGGTTCCCGCTTTGTTCCCCGCTGTCCCGGTGGGGTTGTCCACAGCCCCTGACTCCGGTGCCGTCGCTGTTCACCGCCTCGCCGATACTTGAGAGACTGACCGGGCAGGAGTAGCCGCCGGGGCCTAAGTGGCCGGGGGGATTGGAGACGACCGCACATGGACGCTGACCGCCTGCTGGAAGGGCTCGACCCCGAACAGAAGGAGGTTGCGCGCTCGGTGCGTGGTCCCGTCTGCGTCCTGGCGGGGGCGGGCACCGGAAAGACCCGCGCCATCACCCATCGCATCGCCTACGCCGTGGCCAGCGGCGTCGTCGCCGAACAGCAGATCCTCGCCGTGACCTTCACCGTCCGCGCGGCCGGCGAGATGCGCGGACGGCTCCGCTCGCTGGGCGCTCCCCGGGTGCAGGCCCGCACCTTCCACGCCGCGGCGTTGCGCCAGCTCTCCTACTTCTGGCCACAAGCGGTCGGCGGCCCCAAACCGCGGCTCATCGAGAGCAAGCTGGGCGTGGTGGCCGAGGCGGCGCACGCCTGCGGACTCCAGCTCGACCGGCTGGGCCTGCGCGACGTCGCCGGTGAGATCGAGTGGTCGAAGGTCACCCAGACCCGCCCCGCCGACTACGAGGCCATCGTCGACAAGGCCGGGCGCACGCCCCCGATCCAGGCGCGCGACATCGCCCGCGTCTACGACGCCTACGAGGAGATCCGGCGCGAGCGCAACCTCCTCGACTTCGAGTCGATGCTCGAACTCACGGCCGCGATGCTGACCGACTCCCCCAAGATCGCCGAGGAGATCCGCGCCCAGTACCGCTATTTCGTCGTCGACGAGTTCCAGGACGTCAACCCGCTCCAAAAGCTCCTGCTCGACGCCTGGCTGGGCGACCGCGACGACGTGTGCGTGGTCGGCGACCCCAACCAGACCATCTACTCCTTCGCCGGGGCGACCCCCGGCTACCTCACCGGGTTCCCCGCGGCCTACCCGCACGCCACGGTGGTGCGGCTGGTCCGCGACTACCGGTCCACCCCGCAGGTCGTGCGGGTCGCCAACGCCTCGCTCGAACACGCCAGCGGACCCGCCGCGGCCCAGCGGCTCCAGCTCGTCGCGCAGCGCCCCGACGGCCCCGACCCCTCCTACACCGAATACGACGACGAACCCGCCGAGGCCACGTCGGTCGCGCGTAAAATCGCCGCCCTGATCGAGTCCGGGACACCGGCCCGCGAGATCGCCGTGCTGTTTCGGACCAACTCCCAGTCCGCCACCTACGAGCAGGCCCTCTCCGACCTCGGGGTCCCCTACACGGTCCGGGGGAGCGCCCAGTTCTTCGACCGTCCCGAGGTCCGAGGCGCCGTCCACACCCTGCGCGGCGCCAGCCGGGCCGACGACCACGCCCCGCTGGTCGAGACCGTCCGGGCCATCCTCGCCCCGCTCGGTCTCACCCCGCAGCCCCCCGAGGGACGCCAGGCGCGCGAGAAGTGGGAGGCGTTGGCGGCCCTCGCCCAACTCGCCGAGGACGTCGTGGCCGAGCGCGCCGACGCCACCATGGCCGACTTCGTCACCGAGTTGGAGAACCGCGTCGCCACCGAGCACGCCCCCGAGATCGAGGGGGTGACGCTGGCCTCGCTGCACTCGGCCAAGGGGCTCGAATGGGACGCGGTGTTCCTGGTCGGGTTGACCGAGGGCATGCTGCCGATCATCTACGCCGAATCGGCCGAACAGGTCGAGGAGGAGCGCCGGCTCTTCTACGTCGGTGTCACCCGCGCGCGCGAGTACCTGGCCATGTCGTGGTCCCTCGCGCGTTCCCCCGGCGGGCGTAAGACCCGCAAACCCTCCCGCTTCCTCGACGGCCTGCGCCCGGCCTCGCCGTCGCTGGCCGGCCGGCGTGCCGAACGCGCGTCGGCGAAGATCGTGCGCTGCCGGATCTGCGGCGCGACGCTCACCGAGGCCGTCGAACGCAAGATCGGCCGCTGCGCCGGCTGTCCGGCCGACTACGACGAGGAACTCCTCGAACGGCTGCGCGAGTGGCGGCGCGCCATCTCGTCCGAGCAGAAGGTCCCGGCCTACGTCGTCTTCACCGACGCCACCCTCCAGGCGATCGCCGAACACGTGCCCACCAGTTCCGCCCAGCTCTCCCGCATATCCGGTGTGGGCGCGGTCAAGCTCGACCGTTACGGTGAGGCCGTGCTGGCGCTGTGCGCGGGCGAGGAGCCGGCGCGCGCCGGCGCGGCGGGACATGAGGAGGAGCAGTGACCGGGCCGACGACGCCGGGGGACGGCGAGGACAACCCGCCGGTCCCCGAGGGAGGACAGACCCTTCAGGGGCTGCTCTCCATCCTCGACCTCGAACCGATCGAGGTGAACATCTTCCGCGGGCGCAGCCCCGACGGCGGACCGCAACGGGTCTTCGGCGGACAGGTGGCCGGCCAGGCCCTGGTGGCGGCCGGTCGCACGGTTCCCGCCGACCGTCACGTCCACTCGCTGCACGCCTACTTCATCCGTCCCGGCGACCCCGCGGTGCCGATCGTCTACACCGTCGACCGCGTGCGCGACGGTCGTTCCTTCACCACCCGCAGGGTCACCGCGGTCCAGCACGGCAAGGCCATCTTCGCGCTGTCGGCGTCGTTCCACCACGTCGAACCCGGCCTGGAGCACCAGGTGCCGATGCCCGACGTCCCGCCGCCCGAAGAGCTGCCGACCATGCACGACCGGCTCTTCGAGGTGTTCGGCCGGGTTCCCCGCTTCGCCACCTGGCATCCGATCGAACTGCGTCCGGCGGGTCCCCTGTCGTTCGAGGTCGAACACGACCCACAGTTGCGGACCACGCGCAACCTGGTCTGGCTGAAGGCCGACGGCCGGTTGCCCGACGATCCACTGCTGCACGTCTGCCTCATGACCTACGCCTCGGACATGACCCTGCTCGACACGGTGCTGCTGGCCCACGGGCGTTCCTTCTCGGGGATCTCCATGGCCAGCCTCGACCACGCCATGTGGTTCCACCGGCCGTTCCGGGCCGACGACTGGCTGCTCTACGCCCAGGAGACACCGGTGGCCGGTGGGGCCCGGGGGCTGGCGCGCGGCCTCGTCTACACCCGCGCCGGCGATCTGGTGTGCTCGGTGGTCCAGGAGGGGCTGATCCGCGTGGTCGAGGACGCCCCGCGGGGGTGATCCCCTCCCTCGGCCGTGGCGCCCGACGTTGCGCCGGCCGCTCAGGTTCCGGCCGGTAACGGACAAAACACCAGGTCAAAAATAGGTTGCCGGTTCTCGTTCGACCCCTCTAGGGTTGTCCCATCAAGTTCGCGCCCGCCGCGGGAGAAGATCCCTGCGGCCGATTGAAGAAGGAGGTGCTCCGATCAAATGACCACGATAACTCTCGCTTTCGAGCTGTCCGCGTCTGTTCGGGGCATTACCCGGCGCGGCAATGGTGTGTGCGGATATGGCGCTGATCTCTCCAAGACCTTCCAGGGCTTCGGCGGTGGTCTGCCTTCTCGCGAATCCTCGCACCAGCTCGACGGAGTCACGCTCGCACGATCCCCGCGCCCTTGGGGCGCCGTGGGGTTGACGTGTCCACGGAGCACACCGGCCTGATCCACTAGGGCCGGGAACTCCTCCCGTGGCCGCGGAACCCCACACAGGGGCCGCGGCCATTTTGGTGTCCCGCACCGGGTCTTCTCTTTGCCAGAGGAGCCGGTCGCCGGGGCTTACCGCAGGTCAACGCCCCCTCATCGGATCGGGAAACCGATCCGGTCGACGTTGTCACCTACCGCGTAACACCAAGAATCAGGGAGGACACCGATGCTCGCGTCGGTCCTGGAAACCCCGTGGCTCGCAGAGGCCGAGGTCCCCTGCCGTCGGGAACCAGACCTCTTCTTTGCGGAAGCGCCGGCCGATGTCGAGGCGGCCAAGGCCGTCTGCTCGGACTGCCCGGTACGCGAACAGTGCCTGGCCGACGCGCTGGAGCGGCGGGAGCCGTGGGGCGTGTGGGGCGGACAGCTCCTCGTCGCCGGGCAGGTCGTGGCGCGCAAGCGTCCGCGCGGCCGTCCGCGCAAGGACGCCCAGCCTGTCGCCGCCTAGCCGGCCTTCCGGCCCCTTCGGGCCACCGATCCATCCGCTCGTCCCTACCCCCAGGTGAGGAAGTCCCATGCTGTTCCACGAACTCGTCAACCTGCAGAAGACCGTCGATGACAAGCGCGAACGCCGCCGCCAGCGGCTCACCGCGCGAGGACTCCGCGTCCAACTGCGCGAGCAGCGTCGTGCCGAGCGGGCCCTCATGGAAATGAGGTTCTCGCGATTGTGTTGACGCGGGTGTGACACGGGCCGGTGCCTTGGGCGCCGGCCCGTCCGGTTTCGGGGACATCGCGACCGGGAGCGTGCAAGGCGCTCTTCCGGGAGGGCGGGCGTGGCCCGAGCGGTGGCGACGACACGGTCTGCTCCGTCGATGGTCCGGAGCGCGGACCCGCCGGACGGGGACAGGCCGGTCGTGCGATCGGCGGTGTGACGTTCCCCTCGTCCGGCGCTCGGGACCGTCGCGCGCGGTGGCCGGAAGCGGTCGTCATCGTGTTCGGGTCCTTTGCCCAGGTCATGTGGTGGGGACGGGGTGCCCGCGGACCCTTCGGGAACGTGAATAGGTACTTAAGTGTCTTTTGTTGACAAAAACCGTCATAGGTTCTCTGTGGCCTGTCCTAGCCCTGAGCTACGTTGAAAACGTGCCTCCCACGACCAAAGTCGAGGTGCGCCGCAGTTCCCGCCGCCGGCGGACCGTGTCCGCCTATCGAGACGGGGACAAGACGGTCGTCCTCGTTCCCGCGACGTTCTCCCGCGCCGAAGAGAAGCGCTGGGTGGAGCGGATGCTGGAACGGCTCCAAGCACGCGAGGAGCGCCGCCGACCCGACGACGACGCGCTACGGGCTCGCGCGGTGGAGCTCTCGCAGCGTTACCTCGACGGCAGGGCCGAGCCACGCAGCGTCCGCTGGGTCGACAACCAGAACACGCGCTGGGGGTCGTGCACACCCGAGAACGGGTCCATCCGCCTATCGCGACGCCTGGTGGGGATGCCGTCCTGGGTCGTCGACTACGTGCTCGTCCACGAGCTCGCCCACCTCGTCATCCCCGGACACGGCCGCGACTTCTGGGAGCTGGTGGGGCGCTACCCCCGGACCGAACGCGCTCGCGGATACCTGGAGGGCATCGCCGCCGCACCGAGGCTCGGCCACGGCCCCGAGGGGGATCCCCTCGAACTCGGGGACGATCCCGGCGAGAACCGCGAGGCGCGGACGTGAGGAACGCGCCCCCTGCCATCCCCGCGGCCGCCTAGCATCGGCACCGTGGACAACGCCCCCCGCCCCGCTCCCGTCCGTGTCGCCGCTGTCCTGGTCACTCCCGACACCGGCGCCCTGCCACCCCCCGGAATCGATCCGGACGTCTACGCGCTCGCCCTCGTCGAGGACACCTACGAGGTCGCCGCGGGACTCACGGGGTGCGAACCCGTCGTCGTCGTGTGGCGCAGACCACGGATCACCGACCGAGTGGCCGAGCTGACCTGGCCGGGGACGACCGTGGCCGACGTCGACGGCCCGCAGCCGCTGCGCGCCGCGCTGGAGGCGGTGGAGGGCCGGGGCGCCGAGCAGGCCGTCATCGTCGCCGCCGACGCCCCGGACCTGCCGCCGCTCCTGATCGGCAAGCTCCTTCGTGGGCTGGGGTCCGCCGAACTCGCGGTCTGCCCGGCCGAGGGCGGTGGTCTCGTGGCCTTGGCCTGCCGGTTGCCGCCGCCGCCGTGGCAGCAGGGCGCCGACCTGGACGCCCCCGACGCGCTCGCCACCCTGGCCCGGGCCCGGCCGACCCGCAGGGCGCTGTCCGTCGCCCCGGGCTGGCACCGGCTACGCGCCCCCGCCGACATCGACCGTCTCGACCAGGGCCTGGAGGGATGGGAGTCGACCCGGGCCGTACTGGCATCCGGGACGGTCAACCGACCGCCCGGCTGAACCCGAGGGGAACGCGGACCGGCGGTCCGCGGGGAGCTCACCAGTGCGCGGGACGGGACAGGGAGGCCGGCAGGAGGGTCGTGTCGTCCCCCTTGGCCGAGGTGACCTGGGGGCCGGTCAGGAAGACGCCGCCGGTGAGGTCGGCCCCGCGCAGATCGGCGTCGCGCAGGTCGGCCCCCAGCAGGTCGGCCCCCCGCAGATCGGCGTCGCGCAGATCGGCCGCGATGAGGTAGGAGCCGCGCAGATCCGCCCCGCGCAGATCGGCTCCCCGCAGCCGGGCCCCGATGAGGTCGGCCCCCCTGTGGTCGGCCCGCGGCCCCGGCAGCGCGGCCCGGGCCTGCGCGCTGCTCTGGGAGAGCAGGTCGCCCACTTCCCGGTGGAGCGCCGCCAGGTCCAGGGCGAGCAGGGTTCCGGCGTCCTCGAGGGAGAGCCGTTCGACCTTCGCCGCGGCCCGGCCGAGTCCGTCGCGCAGGGCGGGATCGACGGGCAGCGACAGCGCCTCGTCGAGGTGACGGAGCAGCTCGTGGAGCAGCCGCATGACCGGGAAGACCGCGAACATCTGCTTCGCCGTCCGTCGGTCCCGGCGCCAGTCACGCCCCTCGAAGGTGATCTGGGAGACCTTCTGGCCCGCGCCGAAACAGTCGAAGACCGTGCAGCCGGAGAACCCCTTCTCGCGCAGGTGGGAGTGGATGCCGCAGCGGGAGTCCTCGCGCAGGTTCGGGCAGGGGCGGCCGGCCTCCTTGTCCAGCGCGAAGTCGGCGGAGGCGGCGAAGGGGAGCGCGACGCAGCACAGCCCGAAACAGGAGGCGCAGTCGGCGCGCAGGGCGGAGCGACGGTCGGGGCCGGACGGTGGCAAGGCGAACGGTTCTCCTCGGGACGTGTGCGGGGTCTCCTCCCCATCCTCCCCCATGTCCGCCACCCCTCCGGTCTGGTGGGGGAGGGCAGCGGGTGGGGAAAAGCGGTGGTCACGGCAGGGGGCGCAGCACCATCCCCGCCGTTTCGAGGGGGGACGCCGTACGTGGACACCGCCGGGAACGTCTCACGGGAGTGCCGCGGGGGAGGGAGATCCGGCCGGACCGGTACCCCGGCCCGCCACGGCCGGCCGCCGTGGTCGCCGGCGCGGATCCGCGCGACCTCGGGAGCCGGTCGCCGTGGACGTTCTCGGGCCGGTGCGGGGCGGCTCGCGCGAGACGCCGCCGAGACGGGCCAGGCCGGACAGGACACCCGGTCCCGGGCCGCCAAAAGAGCGCGGTCCTTGGCGCGCCGCGAGCGTCGGAGGCCGGGGACGGGCCTGCCCGGTCGCCGTGAAGCGCTTCGGCGCGGCCGGCGCAGCGGCCTGGGCGGGCCGCGGCGCCCCGACCCGCTCGCCGGCGGCGGGCTCGCGCGGCCTTCGGTCCTGAGCCGCGGGGTGGGAGGCGGGGTCTTCCAGGCGGACGCCGGCGCGCCCGCGCCATCGCGGCCGCTCGCGGAGGGCGTCCCTGGCGGGGGGCGGGCCGCCACCGCGTTCGCGCGGCGACCTCGGGGGAGAGCGGCGCGTTCCTGCGGTACAGGACCCGGGAGGGCCATGGGCGCGGAGGACTCGGGGCAACGGCGTGACGGTCGTGGCCGCGCGGCGCTCCTCGACGGCGGATGTTCCCGATAACGCCGGTGACCTGCGAGGTTGGCTCCCAGCGCATCGGGTATCGCCCGCTGTATGAGCACCGAGCAACCCGAACCGGACGAACGCCCTCGGATCGGGGTATCCAGTTGCCTATTGGGGGCGCCCGTCCGCTACAACGGGGGACACTCCCGACACCGATTCCTCACCGACGAACTCGACCGCCACGTCGTGTGGGTCCCGGTCTGTCCCGAGGCCGAGATCGGGCTGGGCACCCCACGCGAGACCCTCCGCCTCGACCGCTCCGCGGACCAGCGCACGCGCATCGTCACGGCCAGGACCGGGACCGACCACACCGACGCCATCGCCGCCGTCGCCGACCGGCACGAAGCCCAGCTTCGCCGCCTGGACGGCTACGTGCTGAAGAACCGGTCGCCGAGCTGCGGACTGTACGGCATGCCGGTGTTCGAGAACGGCCGGCGCGTCGACGGAAAGGGCCGCGGCGTGTTCGCCGAACGCCTGGTCGTCCAGCACCCGGGACTCCCCGTGGAGGAGCAGGGCCGCCTCTGCGACCCGGGCCTGCGCGAACACTGGGTGGAGAGGGTCTTCGCGCACGCCCGGCTGCGCGCGCTGTTCGAGTCCGACTGGCGTCCACGCGACCTTGTGGCCTTCCACGCCCGGCACAAGCTCCAACTCATGGCGCACGATCCCGAGGGGTACCGTCGTACCGGGCGGATCGTCGCCGCGGCCGGCCGAAACGATCCGGAGACGACCGAGGAGGACTACACCCGGGAGTTCCACACCACGATGGCCCGACGCGCCACCCCGGGGAAGCAGACCAACGCGCTCCAACACGCGTTCGGGATGATCAGCCCGCTCCTCGACGACGTGCGCCGCCACGACCTGCTGGCCACCGTGGACGCCTACCGGGCGGGACGGCTCCCCCTGAGCCTGCCGATCGCGCTGCTCCGCCACCACTGCACCGCCGAGCGGGTCGAGTGGGCGTGCGAGCAGACCTATCTGGCGCCGTTCCCCGAGGATCTGAGGTTGCGCAACACGGTCGGGGTCTGAGGGAAGGCGGGGATCAGGCCCGTCGCGCCGCCTCGGCCGCCGCCGACACCAGGGAGCGGCAGGCGGTGTCGGTCGGCTCGGGCAGGTCCGCCACCGGGAACCAGCCGAGGTCGTCGGACTCGTCCACGAGCCGGGACAGCGTGGCACCGGCGGGCGCGACCACCGCGTACTGCACGTCGAGGTGGACCGAACCACCGCCGCAGGGGACGGCGTGGCGGTCCAGGCGGATCGGGCCCGGCAACAGACGCAACCCCGGGATCCCGGACTCCTCGGTCGCCTCGCGCAGCGCGACGTCGGCCAGGGTGGCGTCGTCGGCCTCGCAGTGACCACCGAGCTGGAGCCACAGCCGGATGGAACGGTGCAGCGTGAGGACGGTGGCGGTACCCGAGGGATCGACGATCGCGGCGCTGGCGGTGAGGTGGCCGGGACGGCAGGAACGCCACATCGCGTCCTCGTGCCGGTCGAGGTGGGCGAGATAGTCGCGGCGCAGTTCCTCCTGCTCGGAGCTGGGCGCCTCCCACGACTCCAGGACGGCCCGCGCGTCGGCGAGCAGACCGCTCACTCGCGTTCCCCGTCGTCGCCGTCCTTGCCGTCCTCGTCGCCGGGCCGCTCCCGAGGGCCGGCCTCGGGGTCGGTGAGCTGGGACAGGTCGAACGGGTCGGAACCGGCCCGGCCGGAGACGAACGACTCGGGGTCGTCCAGGTCCGAGCCCGAGGGCATGAGGTCGGGGTGCTCCCACACCGCGTCGCGGCCCTCGACGCCCCGGGCCTCCTCCAGCGCCCGCCACAGCGCGGCGGCCTCGCGCAGTCGGCGCGGGCGCAGCTCCAGCCCCACCAGCGTCGCGAAGGTGTGCTCCGCCGGACCGCCCGAGGCGCGCCGACGGCGGATGGCCTCGGCCAGCGCAGCGGCCTGGGGCAGCCGCGTCGAGACCGCGGAGTCGACGACGACCGACACCCACCCCTCGACCAGCGCCAGTGTCGTCTCCAACCGGGCCAGCGACGCCTTCTGCTGCGGGGTGTCCTGCGGCTGGAACAGCCCCTCGCCCTCGGTGCCCGACAGCGCCTCCTGTAGCGCGTCGGGGTTGGAGATGTCGATGCGGCCGAGCTTCTCCTCCAGGCCGCTCATGTCGAACGACATACCGCGCGCGTACTCCTCGACCAGGCCGAAGACGTGCGAGCGCAGCCACGGGACGTGGCCGAACAGCCGGTGGTGGGCGACCTCGCGAGCCGCGAGGTAGAGACGCACCTCGTCCAGGGGGACGCCCAATCCCTCGCCGAAGGCCGAGACACCGGCCGGCAGCAGCGCCGCCCGGCCCTCGCCGGCCAGCGGAAGGCCGACGTCGGTGGACCCCACGACCTCGCGCGCGAGCTCGCCGATGGCCTGGCCGGCCTGCTGGCCGACCAGCATGCCGCCCATCTGGCGCACCATGCCCAGCAGCGGGCCGGCCATGCCCTGCATCTCCTCGGGGATGTTGTGCCCCATGGACTCCACGACGCGGGCGGTCAACGGGTCGCACAGCGTGGTCCAGGTCGACATGGTGCGCTCGATCCACTCCGACCGGCTCCACGCCTGGGCCGTGGTGACGCCGGAGGGCAGCACCGTGGACTCGTTCACCCACAGGTCGGCGAGCCGCAACGCCTCCTGGACGTGGGCGTACTCGGCGGCGCCGACGCTGGAGTCGCCGCGCTCGGAGACGACGTGCCGGGCGATGTTCTTGGCCATGTCCCAGTTGATGCCCGACGCCGAGGCGCCGGAGGAGGACTGGGCCGCCATCATGTCGGCGAACTGGCGCAGCATCTGGGCCATCTGCTGCGGGTCGCCCATGGGGAAGCCGGGCGGCATGTTGGGGAAGTCCCCGCCTGGGCCGCCGCTGCCGGACCCGCCGGATCCGCGTCCGGACTCGTCGTCGGGGTCGTTCGGCATGCTGAAACCGAAAGGATGGTCACTCACGATTAGACCTCAGGCAGGATAGGAACGTCTCCACTGTCACGTTAGCTGGGAGCCGCCCGGAGTGAGTACTCGATCTGGCCAGGTTCGCCCACAGCACAGCCGCGACACCGAAGGGCCGGTCGTCGCGGTCACGGGAGCGGCCAACGGCGTCGGGCGGATACTCGTGGAACGACTGTTGACCTCCAGAGGTTCCGGGGAGATCTCCGAGGTGGTCGCCATCGACGGGCGGTGGGGAGACACCGAAGGGGTCACCTGGCGCGTCGCCGACGTCTGCGACCCCCGGTTGGCCGCCCGGCTCCACGGCGTGGACGTCCTCGTGCACACCGCCGACGACCGTTCCCCCGAGACCCCCCAACGCGAGCGGCACGCCCACAACATCCGCGCCGCCCAGACCGTCCTCACCGCCGCGGCGGCCGAGCGCGTCTCCCGCGTGGTGCTGCTCACCGGGACGATGGTCTACGGCGCCGACCCGGCCAACCCGGTGCCCATGGACGAGGACGCGCCGCTCAGCCCGGCGAGCGGGCCCGGCCTGGCGGGTGACTTCACCGAGATCGAGGAGCTGGCCCGGCTGGCCCGGCGCGCCCATCCCGGCCTGTCCGTCACCGTCGTCCGCCCGGCCCCCCTCGTCGGCCCGGGGCTCGACACGTTGGTGACCCGCCACTTCGCGGCGCCCCGTCTCCTCGGGGTCAAGGGGTGCGAACAGGCCTGGCAGTTCTGCCATGTCGACGACCTCGCCGACGCGCTCGACTTCGTCGTGCGCAACGAGGTCACCGGGCCCGACGGGGCTCTCGCGGTGGGATGCGAGGGGGCGCTGTCCCACGACGTCGCCCAGGAGGTCGCCGGACTGCGCGGTTTCGAACTGCCCGCGCACCTGGCCTTCGGCACCGCGCGCCGGCTGCACCAGGTCGGGCTGACCCCCGAGGGGGTCGACGACCTGCGTTTCCTGGTCTACCCGTGCGTGGTCGACTGCGCCACGCTGCGCCGGGCGGGGTGGCGGCCGGCCTACGACAACGAGACCGCCCTGCGCGTCCTGTTGGAGGCGCGGGCCGGACACGCCCTGGTGGGACGCAACCTCGGCCGCAAGGAGGCCACGATCACGGCGGCCGGCGCGGCCGGCGCCGCGGTCGCGGCCATCGGCACCGCGGCCGCCGTACGCCATCTGCGCAAGCGCCGCCGGGGGTGAGGCCGGCCGGTGGCGCACCTGCCGGGCGGCGGTTCGGGAGAGGCGTCCCAGGGGCCGGTCGCGCGCCGCGCCCCGGACGTCGCTTCGTCCGTCCGTGATGCCCAGTTGATACCGTCGTGACCGTGGAACAGATCACGCTGTTGGGGCTGCGCGACACCCCCCTCTCCATCGACGAGGTCGTCTCCGCGGTCCAGGACGACCATGCCGGCGGGACCGCCTTCTTCGTCGGCACGGTCCGCGACCACGACCACGGACGCCAGGTGACCGATCTCTCCTACTCCGCCCACCCGACCGCCGAGGCGCAGATGCGCCGGGTGATGGAGAAGGTCGTGGCCGACACCTCGCGGGACGGACGTCCGGTGTGGCGGGTGGCGGCGCTGCACCGTGTCGGCGACCTGCGTGTCGGCGACATCGCGGTCGTCGTGGCCGCGGCGGCGGCCCACCGCGAGGAGGCGTTCGCGGCCTGCCGCCGGCTCATCGACGACATCAAGGCCGAGGTCCCCATCTGGAAGCACCAGACGTTCACCGACGGCGACGCCGAGTGGGTCGGCGCCTGCTGACCCAGCGGGACGGGAGCGGCGGAACGGGGCCACGGCGCGCCACGTAGGCTTGCCACCATGTTGCGTCGTGCCCGGACCCTCATCGTCGCGCTCCTGCTGTTGGTGGCACTCGCGGTCGGCGCGAGCCTCCTGCCGGTGCCCTACCTCGTCGCCTCCCCGGGGGTCGCCCTGAACACCCTCGGCGAGCACGAGGGCGAGGAGGTCATCCGGATCGAGGGGCGCCGAAGCTACGACCACGAGGGCGGCCTGGCCATGGTGACCGTGCAGTACGCGGGCGGGCCGGGCGCGCGCATGGACCTGTTCACCGCGCTGGGGGCGTGGCTGTCCCCGACCAACGCGGTGCTGCCGGAGGAGGCGGTCTTCCCGCCGGACCGCAGCCTCGACGAGATCACCGAGAGCCAGTCGATGCAGATGGACGACTCCCAGCAGGCCGCCGTGGCCGCCGCGCTCACCGAGCTGGGGATCGACTACGACACCAGCGCGATCGTCGCGGGGGTCAACGAGGGGGGACCGGCCGAAGGCCGGGTCGAGGTCGGTGACGTCATCGCGAAGGTGGACGGCGAACCCGTCTCCGACAAGGAGGAGGCCGTCGAGCTCGTCCGCGATCGCGAGGTGGGCGACGAGGTCGCGCTCACCGTCGAGCGGGACGGCCGTACCCGCGAGGTGACGGTGACCTCGACGGAGTCGGAGGAGGGCGAACCGCTCATCGGCGTCATGGTCGGCAACGACATGGACTTCCCCGTCGAGGTCGACATCAGCGTCGGCGACATCGGCGGGCCCAGCGCCGGCATGATGTTCGCGCTGGGCATCATGGACCGGCTCAGCCCCGAGGGGCTGACCGGCGGGCACGTCATCGCGGGCAGCGGCACGATCACCCCCGAGGGCGAGGTCGGCGGTGTGAGCGGCGTGCAGCAGAAGATGGTGAGCGCCCAGCGACAGGGCGCCGAGTACTTCTTCGTCGCGGCCGAGAGCTGCTCCCAGACGTTGGACTCCGCGGCGACCGGCGAGATCGAGGTCGTGCGGATCGAGCGGCTCTCCGAGGCGGTCGACGCGCTCGAGGCCATCCGCACCGGCGAAGGGCTCCAGGACCTGCCCCGCTGCGAGTGACCCCGGACGGCCCCGCCTCCCCGGGAAGCGGGAGGCGGGGACGGGGCCGGTCTCATTCCTCCAGGGTGAGGGCGAGCGCCGAGGTCAGCGCCGGGACCAGGTCCTGGCCGTTGAGAACCTGGTCGGGACTGTCGTGGCTGCGCATGCGCAGCGCCGAGTGGCGGCTGCCGTCACGCAGCACGCCGGCGACCATGCGGATCTCCTCGCTGCCCGGCTGTTCGGCGGCCCAGGCCGCGGCATCGGCGCCACGGGGCGGATCGAGGGTCTCGTCCGAGCCCTTCACGACCAGGCGCTCCATGACCAGCGCGCAGCCGGCGACGGCCTCGGGCCAGGCCATGCGGCCCAGGGCCTCCTCGATGGGCACCCCCTCGGGGAGGGGCTCCTGCTCGATGGGGGTCAGGTCGGCGGCGTCCACGGGCTCACTGACGCCCAAGAGGCCGGCCAGGTGCGGCTCCTGGGCGATCAGGTCGGCGGTGGGCACCAGCGCGTAGACACGTACCGGCTGGTCCCACCCCTGGTCCGCGGCGTGCCGCTCCAGGTCCAAGACGACTTCGCGAATGTTGAAAGACACCCCTCTATGGTGGCCGATCGTCCGCGCGGTTTCGCTGGCCCCGGCGAGTAAGGTCAAAGTGGCGGCAGCGGCGATCGGATCGATGCGGGTTCGAGACCTCGTAACGGGGGGTTCACGGGAACCCCGAGCGGTCGTGGCGAGTTGCCAAGGCGGGGACATCCCCGTGTTCCGACACCCGACCCGACAACAGCCATGAACGAGGGGGAGGCGTGAGCTTCCGACCGCCCGGCGCACCGAATGCGCGCATGCCCCGTCGATCTCGACTTCTCGCGCCCGTCGCGGCAGCCGTGGTCGTCATCGTCGCGGGCATCATGCTGGCCGCGAACTTCTGGACCGACTACAAGTGGTTCGACTCGGTCGGCTACACCTCGGTCTTCTTGACCGAACTCCGTACCAGGGCGCTGTTGTTCCTCGGTGGGGCCCTGGTGATGGCCCTGATCGTCGGGTCCAGCATCTACTTCGCCTACCGAACCCGTCCCGCCTACCGTCCGTTCAGCCTCGAACAGCAGGGCCTGGACCGTTACCGGGCCTCGGTCGACCCCCACCGCAAGATGTTCTTCTGGGCGATCGTCGGCGGTCTGGGCCTGCTCACGGGGGCCTCGGCGAGCGCGGAGTGGCAGACCTACCTGGAGTTCGCCAACGCCGCCGAGTTCGGGGTCAGCGACCCGCAGTTCGGCATCGACGTCTCGTTCTTCACGTTCGTCTACCCGTTCCTGCGGGTGATCCTGGGCTACCTGTTCGCCGCGGTCGTCATCGCCTTCATCGCGGCGGTGGTCGTCCACTACCTGTACGGCGGGGTCCGCCTGCAGTCGCAGGGACAGCGCGCCACCCCGGCCGCGCGGGTCCACCTGTCGGTGCTGCTCGGCTTCTTCGTGCTGCTCAAGGCCGCCGCCTACTGGCTGGACCAGTACGGCCTGGTGTTCTCCGAGCGCGGTTACACCAGCGGCGCGTCCTACACCGACGTCAACGCGGTGCTCTACGCCAAGATCATCCTGTTCATCATCGCGCTGGTGTGCGCCGCCCTGTTCTTCGCCAACATCTACTTCAAGAACGCCATGGTGCCGATGGTCAGCCTCGGCCTGCTGGTGCTCTCGGCGGTCCTGGTCGGCGGCGTCTACCCCACCATCGTCCAGCAGTTCACCGTCGACCCCAACGAGCAGCGTCTGGAGCGGCCCTACATCCAGCGCAACATCGACGCCACCCGGGCCGCCTACGGTCTCGGTGACGCCGAGGTCCAGACCTACGACGCGCAGACCGAACTGACCCCGGCGCAGCTCGCCGAGGAGGCCTCGACCATCCCCAGCGTCCGCCTGGTCGACCCCTCGGTGGTCTCCCAGACCTTCCAGCAGATGCAGCAGGTGCGCGGGTTCTACCAGTTCTCCGAGGTGCTGGACGTCGACCGCTACCAGACCCCCGAGGGCGACACCGTCGACACGGTCATCGCCGCCCGCGAGCTGAGCGGCCCGCCCGAGGACCAGGACAACTGGCTGACCCGCCACCTCGTCTACACCCACGGCTTCGGCATCGTCGCGGCGGCCGGCAACCAGGTCGACGCCGAGGGTCGCCCGGTGTTCACCGAGTACAACATCCCGCCGAAGGGCGAGCTGTCGGAGACGGCCGGCGCCTATGAGCCGCGCATCTACTTCGGCAGCGAGGGCGCCGAGTACGTCATCGTCAACGCCGAGCCCGAGTACGACTACCCGCTCGACGCGACGACCGAGGAGGTCCCCACCACCGAGGACGCGGTGACCCCCACGGCCGAGCCCTCGCCCGAGGCCGACAACGCCCAGGCGCCGGCCAGCACCGAGGAGTCCCCCGCGGCCGAGGAGAGCCCGGCTGCGCAGGAGAGTCCCGAGGCGCAGGAGAGCCCGGCGCCCGAGGAGTCCCCCGCGGCCGGCGAGGCCAACGACTCCGGCCAGGCCACCAACCACTACGACGGCGAGGGGGGTGTCCAGCTCAGCAACTTCTTCGACCGCATCCTGTACGCGGTGAAGTACCAGGAGCCGGCCATCCTGCTCAACAACGCCATCAACAGCGACTCGCAGATCATCTACGAGCGCGACCCGGCCCAGCGGGTGGAGAAGGTCGCCCCCTTCCTCACGGTCGACGGCAACCCCTACCCCGCGGTGGTCGACGGCAAGATCGTCTGGGTCATCGACGCCTACACCACCTCGCGCGGCTACCCCTACGCCACGCCGATCGACCTGGCCGACGCCACCGAGGACACCTTCACCCAGAGCACCACCTCGGTCGACACCCTGCCGGGCAACCAGGTCAACTACATCCGCAACTCGGTGAAGGCCACCGTCGACGCCTACGACGGCACGGTCACGGTCTACGGCTGGGACGAGAGCGACCCGGTGCTGAAGACCTGGTCGCAGGCGTTCCCCGACCTGGTCACCGAGCGCGATGAGATCAGCGACGAGCTCATCTCGCACATGCGCTACCCCGACGACCTCTACAAGGTGCAGCGCGAGATCCTCAAGCGCTACCACGTCACCGACGCCAACGCGTTCTACGGCGGTCAGGACTTCTGGAACGTCCCCGACGACCCCACCAAGGAGGGCGACAGCCCCGAGCCGCCCTACCGTCAGACGCTGCGCTTCCCCGGTGACGAGCAGGCGAGCTTCTCGCTGACCTCCACCTTCGTGCCGCGGGGACGTGAGAACCTGGCCGCCTTCATGGCGGTGGACAGCGATCCCACGTCGGACAACTACGGCAAGGTGCGCATCCTGGAGCTGCCGCGCAGCACCGTGATCCTCGGTCCGGGACAGGTGCAGGCCCAATACGAGGCCGACGCCGACGTCCGTAGCGTGCTGCTGCCCCTGGAACAGAGCGACTCCTCGCGGGTCATCTACGGCAACCTGCTCACGCTGCCCTTCGCCGGCGGTCTGCTCTACGTCGAGCCGCTGTACGTCCAGTCGGAGAGCAGCGCGTCCTCCTACCCGCTGCTCCAGCAGGTCCTCGTGGGCTTCGGCGAGGAGGTCGCGATCGGCCGCAACCTCCAAGACGCCCTGAACAACCTGTTCGAGGGCGGGGAGCAGCCGCTGCCCGAGGAGGGGACCGAGGAGCAGCCCGAGTCCGGTGGCGAGGGCGGCGACCCGCCCGCCGGCGATCTCGCCGCCGCGCTCCAGGACGCCACGCAGGCCTACGAGGACGGGCAGGAGGCCCTTCGCGACGGTGACTTCGCGGCCTACGGCGAGGCCAACGAGCGCCTGGAGGAGGCGCTGCGTCGCGCCGAGGAGGCCGGCGGGTCCTGACCCGGGTCCGGTCTCCCGGTGGGGTCGTCGTCCGCGCGCCGCGCGGGTGGCGGCCCCACCGCCGTTGTGGCCGGGGCAAACGATTTGGCCTGTTCCGCCGACTGCGCTACTGTGGTGGAACACCGACGCGGGGTGGAGCAGTTCGGTAGCTCGCTGGGCTCATAACCCAGAGGTCGCAGGTTCAAATCCTGTCCCCGCTACCACGTGGTACGGCCCGGATCTCATCGAGATCCGGGCCGTCGCCGTTCCGGGACCCTCCCGGCACCACCGGACCGCCCGGTCGAGGCGATCGCGCGGTCCATCCCGTGGCGAGGGGCGGCGCTGCCCACCGCGCGGCCGTCCGGCGGTCTCCGCGGGTTCGGTCGGCGCTCGCCCGCCCGTCAATCCGAGTTGGTACTGGGCCGTCTTCGCGATAGTGTGGGGACACATCGACGCGGGGTGGAGCAGTTCGGTAGCTCGCTGGGCTCATAACCCAGAGGTCGCAGGTTCAAATCCTGTCCCCGCTACCACGTGGCGCGGCCCGGATCTCATCGAGATCCGGGCCGTCGCAGTTCCGGGGCCGGCTACACCAGCAGCCAGAGCAGGCCCGCCATCGCGAAGCCCACCACCGACAGGATGGTCTCCAAGACGGTCCAGGTCTTCAGGGTGTCCTTGACACTCATGTTGAAGTACTTGGCGATGATCCAGAAGCCGCCGTCGTTGACGTGGCTGGCGATGATCGAGCCGGCCGCGATCGCGACCGCGAGCAGGGCCAGCTGGACCTGGCTGTAGTCGCCGCCCGCGACCAGCGGGCTGACGATACCGCCGGTCGTCACGATCGCCACGGTCGCCGACCCCTGGGCGATCCGCAGACCACAGCTGATGACGTAGGCCAGCACGATCAGCGGCAGGCCGGCCCCCGACAGCGTCTCGGCCAGGGCGCTTCCCACCCCCGTCGCCGAGATGACCTTGCCGAAGAACGCGCCGGCGCCCACCACGAGCAGGATCATGCCGACCGGCCGCAGCGACGCGCCGGTCAGCTCGCTGAACTCGGCGACGGTCATGCCTCGGCGGACCCCCAGCAGGTAGAACGCCAACAGCACCGCGATGGTCAGCGCCACCGCCGGGTTGCCGAGGAAGGTCAGGATCTGGAGGGCGGTGCCGCCCTCGGGCAGCATGATCGTCCCGAAGGTCGCGCCCAGGATGAGCAGCAGCGGGATCGCGATCACCAGGGCCACGGTCGCCAGGGACACCGGGGAACGCGGACCGTCCTCGGCCGCGTCGCCGTCGGAGCCGGCCGCGAGGAAGTCGTCGGGGATGCTCACCGGCACGCGCGGCGCGATCCACAACGGCCAGGCGATGCCCGCCGCGACGAAGGCCGGGATGCCGCAGACGAAGCCCATGACGATGAGCCAGCCCAGTCCCACGCCGAGCAGGCCGGCGGCGGCGGTGGGGCCCGGGTGCGGCGGCAGGAAGGCGTGTGTCATGGACAGCCCCGCCAACAGGGGCAGCGCGTACAGCACCAGCGACCGTCCGCCCCGTTTCGCGGCCACGTAGACCAGGGGCGCGAGCACGAAGATGCCGATGTCGAAGAAGACGGGGATGCCGAAGATCAGGCCGGCCAGGCCCATGGCGACCGGTGCGCCCTTGGGGCCGAACAGCTTCAGCAACCGGCGGGTGAGCACGTCGGCGCCCCCGGAGCGTTCCAGGATGGCGCCCAGGACCGTGCCCAGGCCGATGATCGGCGCGATGTGTCCCAGGATCCCGCCGAAGCCGGTCTCAAGGAGCGATTCGCTGCTGCTCAGCGCGGTGCCGACGATCTCGTTCACTCCGAGACCGGCCGCCAGGGCGAGGAACAGGCCGCTGATCAGCAGGGAGACGAACGGCTCCAGCTTGATCTTGATGATGAGGAACAACAGGACCGCGATGGCGGCGGCGCACAGGAGCAGCAGCCCCGGCGTCGTGCCGTGCAGCCAGCTGAGGAGAGCGGTCATGGGTCGGGTGTCTCCGATGGGGAGGTGGTGAGGAGCGCCCCGCCCGCGGCGCGGGCGGGGCGGGGAGCCGGGGCCGCCGGGAAGGCGGGCCCCGGGAGAGGCCCGGAGCGGGCCGCCGGCGCGCGTGGGAGGCGCCGCCGGTGGTAGGTGGTGGCAGACCCGGGAACGGGCTCAGAGGGCGCGGGTGCCCTCCGCGGTCCGGCGCAGCGCCCGGCCGGGCAGCGCCTCGGTGCGCTCCCCCTCCTCGACGACGGCGACGCCGTTGACGAAGACGTAGGGGATGCCGGTGGCGGGCCGGCGCGGTGCATCGAAGGTCGCCTCGTCGCGAACGGTGTCGGGGTCGAACAGGACGAGGTCGGCGTGGTTGCCGACGCGGACGACGCCGCGGTCGCGCAGCCCCAACCGGGCGGCGGCGCGACCGGTCAGGTGGTGGACGCACTCCTCCAGGCCGAGGATCCCCAGCTCGCGCACGTAACGCGCCAGGTAGCGGGGGAAGGTCCCCCAGGCGCGCGGGTGGGGCAGGTCGCCGACGAGGATCCCGTCGGAGCCGCCCGTGTGCGCACGGTGGCGCATGATGGTCTGCACGTTCTCCTCGTGGCCGACGTGCTGGAGGATCGTCGTCGCCAGGTTGTCGGCGATGAGGTGGTCGAAGTAGAACTCGGTGGGGTCGCTGCCGCTCTCGCGGGCCAGCTCGGCGATGGTCCGCCCGACCCGGTCGCCCAGCTCCGGGTTGCGCACACCGCTGATCTGGATCGTGTTCCAGTCCACGACGACCCCGTGGCAGCCGTCGGTCCCCTCGTGCTCCATCTCGTGGCGGATGCGGGCGCGGTCCTGTGGTGTGGCCAGCCGGCGCAGCAGTTCGCCCGGCCCGCCGGAGAAGGCCCAGCTCGGCAGGATCGCGGCGAGCGTCGTCGAACCGGGGAGGTAGGGGTAGGTGTCCAGGGAGATGTCCACACCCTCGTCCAGTGCCGCGTCCAGCAGCTCCAGCAGCTCCCCCGCGCGGCCGCGGTTGGGTTCGAAGTTCATCGTGGCGTGGGCGAGGTGCAACGAGCAGCCGGAACGTCGCGCCACGTCGATCATCTCGGCGTAGGCGTCGAGCGCGCCGGCGCCGTAGGAGCGGTGGTGCGGCGCGTAGAAACCGCCCCATTCGGCGACGGCGCGGCACAGTTCGGTCAGCTCGCCGTCGTCGGCGTACATGCCCGGCGTGTAGGTGAGCCCGCTCGACATGCCGACCGCGCCCTCGCGCATGCCGGTGGCGACGATCTCGCGCATCCGGGCCACCTCCTCGGCGGTCGCCGGACGCGCGTCCGGGCCGACCACCAGCATGCGCACGGTCCCCTGGGGGACGAGGTAGCAGGCGTTGCAGGCGATGCCCTGGTCGAGCCGGTCGAGGTAGCCGGCGACCGTGCGCCAGGAGAAGTCGAAGTCGTCGGGTTCGCCGTTCCAGCCGGCGATCTGCTGCCGGATGGCCGGCAAGGCGGTGTCGTCGATCGGGGCGAAGGACAGTCCGTCCTGGCCCAGGACCTCACAGGTCACGCCCTGGGTGACCTTCGCGGTGTGGTCGGGGTTGGCCAGGATCTGGAGGTCGGAGTGGGCGTGCATGTCGATGAACCCGGGGCTCAGGGCCAGCCCGTCGGCGTCGATCACCCGCCGCGCCGGTCCACGATGGCCGGGGGAGACGGGGTGGATGCCGGTGATCCGGCCGTTGTCGATCTCGACGTCGGCGGGGTAGCCGGGGGCCCCGGTCCCGTCGATGACCGTCGCGTTGGTGATGAGGATGTCCATGGCCGCCTCCAGAGGGCGAGGGCGTCGGGTGACCGTCCCCGGCCCAAGAGGAGTGGGGCCGGGGACGGCGGCTAGAAGAAGGTGCGCACGAGCCCCACGACGAGCGGGTCCGCGGAGTCGGCGTCGTCGACGACGGGGATGAGCCCCCACTTGTCGAAGGCGGTGCAGGGGTGGGACAGGCCCAGGCGAAGCTCGTCACCGATCCGGACGGGCGGAGCGGAGCGGTCGGACCAGCGCAGGAAACCGTGCTGGTCGTTGACCGCGGTGACGGACAGGCCCTCGGGGGCGGGGAGGAGACCCCCGTCCCGGTGGATGTAGTGCACCTCGGGGAGCCCCTCGTCGAAGGGCACGTCCCGCTTCCCGGCGTCGAACAGGGCGAGGCCCGGCTCGGGGAGGGAGGAGACGCGGGCCCAGCCGTGCATCGCGGAGCGCAGGGTGGCGTCGCCCGTCCGCCGGAACGGGGTCATCGTCCGGTAGAAGCCGTCGTCGTGGGCGATGTAGGCGCCCGAGCGCAGGACCACCCGCGCGGGTTCGCCGGTCCGGCCCTGCGGGTCGTGGAGCGGGGCCAGGACCTCGGTGACGAGGTCGAAGTAGGAGCTGCCGCCCGCGGTGAGCACGGGAACGGCGTCCTCGGGGTAGTGTCCGGCGGCGCGGATGCGGTGGTGGGCGGTCGCGAGCGTGCCGAGGTAGTCGCGCACGCGCTCCAGGTCCTCGGGGGCCGTGCCGTGGGCGAGCGCGCCCTCGTAGCCGCTGACCCCGGCGAGGGAGAGCACGGGGGAGGCGGCGATGGCCGCGGCGATGTCCAGCGCCTCCTCCAGGGTACGGGCCCCGGTACGGCCTCCGGTTCCGCCGACCTCGACGAGGACCGGCAGCGGCCGTGGAACCTGCTCCATGGCCAGCGCGGCACTCATCAGCTCGACGATGCGGACGGAATCGGCCCAGGTGAGGACGGTGAAATCGGGGTCGGCGGCGAGTTCGGCGGCGAGCCAGCGCAGCGTCAGCGGGGACAGCACCGCGTTGGCGACCTGCACGCGGGACACCCCGAAGGAGCGGGCGACGAACAGCTGCGCCCCGTTGGCGACGGTGATCGCCCAGGCCCCGGCCGCGAGCTGGCGTTGCCACAGTTCGGGGGCCATCGTGGTCTTGCCGTGGGGGGCGAGGTCCACGCCGCGCTCGTGACACCAGGAGGCCATGGTGGCGATGTTGTGCTCCAGCGCCGCCTCCGACAGGGTGAGCAGCGGTGTCGGCAGGTGCGACCGGCGCGGTCGGGTGGCCAGGTACTCCTGGACGGTCAGCCCCCAGGCGGCGGGCGGCAGGCCCTTGTCGTGGGGGCCGAGGACCCGCGTGGAAAGGGCCGCGACGGTGTCGTCGCGCAGGTGGGCGGAGGGAGTGATCGGCATGCTCGGCCTTTCTCCTGGGCCGGCTCGTCAGGTTGGGCCGGACCGAGCGGCTGCGATGAGGCGGACGCACTGGAGTGCGTTGCAACATATGCAACGTGCATTGCATATGATGTTGAACTCGTTCTAGCATGGGCGAAATGCCGAGTCAACGGCGAACGGCGGACGAAAAACGGGTGACATCCGCCCCTGCCTCTCCGGGTCGGAGCCGATGTCACCGTGGAAAGGGAAGAACGCGATGAGCGGCAAGGAAGCGATCCGGACCGAGGCGGCCCCCGCGCCGGCGCACACCTTCTCCCAGGGGGTTCGCAAGGGCCCGATCCTCCAGGTCTCCGGCCAGGGGCCGGTCGACCCGGTCACCAACGCCTACGTCCACCCCGGTGACGTCAAGGCCCAGACGCTGCGCACCCTGGAGAACATCGCCGCGATCCTGGAGGCCGGCGGGGCCTCGCTGAACGACGTCGTCATGTTCCGCGTCTACCTGACCGAGCGGGCCCACTTCGGCGAGATGAACGAGGCCTACGGGGAGTTCGTCTCCTCGCGCGTCACCGACGGGGTGCTGCCCTCGCGCACGACCGTCTTCACCGGGCTGCCCCGCGAGGAGATGCTCGTCGAGATCGACGCGCTGGCCGTCGTCGACTAGCGGCCGGCCGCGGGGCCGGACGCCTCCGTCCGGCCCCGCGCCCTATCGTCGATTTGGTCGGGGGACGATGACGCGCTACTGTGGTGGAACACCGACGCGGGGTGGAGCAGTTCGGTAGCTCGCTGGGCTCATAACCCAGAGGTCGCAGGTTCAAATCCTGTCCCCGCTACCACGAACGAGGGCCCGGGACTCATCGAGTCCCGGGCCCTCGTCTCTGTCCGCGCCCCCCCGATGAGCGCGACGCCCCTGGGTGGGGCGCCGCTTGAGCGACGGGGCCGCCTCAGGCCACCTGGAAGCCGTCGCAGGAGACGAAGGCCTCCTCCTCGGCCGTCCACACCACGGTGTACACGCCGGAGGCGGGGGTCTCAGGGGCGGATTCGAAGTCCGCGGGGAAGGCCACCTCGGCCCAGTCGGTCCCGGTGGTCTGGGTCTGGGCGCGGTAGGTGTCTCCCGAAGGGGCCACCACCAGGGCGGTCAACAG
This sequence comes from Marinactinospora endophytica, assembly GCF_054780875.1. Classification (NCBI taxonomy): domain Bacteria; kingdom Bacillati; phylum Actinomycetota; class Actinomycetes; order Streptosporangiales; family Nocardiopsidaceae; genus Marinactinospora; species Marinactinospora endophytica. The sequence goes on from NZ_BAAGVM010000003.1 coordinate 298,514, forward strand.
ACGCTCACCGGTCCCCTCGGCGTCACGCAGCCGAAGGTTCGCGGGCGCCTCGGAGACCTCCGTGCGCGGGGCCGCGGTCTCCCACGCGCCAGGGGCGGCGCTGTTCTTACGGGGTTCGCAGCTCATCGTCTCGGCGTTGAACCGCAGCGTCTCGTCCGCGGGTTCGGGTGAGACGGAGGCGGAGGAACTGGGCGCGATCATCGCCTCCAGTTCCTCGGTCGTCGGATTGTCGGCGTTCGCGCAGCCAGTCAGCAGCAGCACGCCGGCGGCGAGCGGTAGAAGGCGCGCCAGATGTGAGGAAGAGGGGAGGGCAGGCACGAGCGGCAGATTACTACGCGCTCGCCCCTCGACCGACCCGAACCGGGACGGAGCCGCCGAAGGCACACGGGTCCGTCCCGGTTCGGGCGCCCCTCAGAGCAGGCGTACCGGTGTGGGGCCGCCGTTGAGGTGGGTGAGCGCCGCGTCGTGCAGGGCGCCGTTGCTGCACACCAGGGCGCCGCCATCGGTGAAGTCCCGGCCGCGCAGATCGGTGGCGCGCCCTCCGGCCTCCTCCAGGATCACGGGCAGCGGCGCGGCGTCCCACAGCGACAGCTCCGGTTCGGCGGAGATGTCGACCACCCCCTCGGCCACCATCACGTGCGACCAGAAGTCGCCGTAGGCGCGCGTACGCCACACCGAGCGGGTCAGGCCGAGGAAGGACTCCAGGCGCTGCTGCTCCTCCCATCCCGTCAGCGACGAGTAGGACAGGGACGCGTCCTCGATCCGCGCCACCTGCGAGACGCGGCAGCGTGTCGCCTTGGCCAGGCTGCGCCCGCTCCAGGCCCCGCCGTCCCGGGCCGCCCACCAGCGGCGGTTCAACGCCGGCGCCGACACCAGCCCGACGACCGGGCGGTCCCCTTCCAACAGCGCGATGAGGGTGGCCCACACCGGGACACCGCGCACGTAGTTCTTCGTGCCATCGATCGGGTCGATCACCCAGCAGCGGGACGCCGATCCGGTACGGCCGTACTCCTCACCGACCACCGCGTCCCTTGGCCGGGCCCGCGACAGCACGCCGCGCAGCGCCTCCTCCACCGAGCGGTCGGCCTCGGTCACCGGGGTGAGGTCGGGTTTGGTGTCCACCTTGAGGTCGAGGGAACGGAAGTGCTTCAAAGAGATGTCGTCGGCCGCGTCAGCGAGGACGTGGGCGAGACGCAGGTCATCGTCAAAGGCCGCCATGGCCGGTAACGCTACCGTTCCCCGCGGCCGCGTGTCCGCAGGTCCGCGTGGGCGGGATCGAACCGGTCGCCTCCCGTGGCCGTCCGAGGCCGTGAACCGGCCGGGGCGGCGCCACGCCGCGGGCGGTGTTCCGCTTCGCGGCCCGCGTTGAGGAGACTGGGGAGCCGTGAACGAGATCATGGAGGACCCCTCCCCCCTCACCGAGCCGCCGGCGTTCCTGTTCGACCTCGACGGGACCCTCATCGACAGCGTCTACCAGCACGTCATCGCCTGGCGCAACGCCCTGGCGGAGATGGAGATCGACCTGGCGGTGTGGCGCATCCACCGCAGGATCGGCATGAGCGGAGGACTGTTCGTCTCGGCGCTGATACGCGAGACCGGCGTCGACCTCACCGCGGAGCAGGCCGAGCGGCTCCAGAAGGCGCACGCGCGCGAATACCTGCGCCAGCACGGGTCGGTGCGTCCGCTGCCCGGCGCGGCCGACCTGCTGGCCACGCTCTCCGAACGCGGCATCAGGTGGGCGATCGCCACCAGCGGACGCCGCGCGACCGCGGGGCGCGCCCTCGGCCTGCTCGGACTGCCCGAGGACACCCCCATGGTCACCCGCGATCTCGTCCGCCACGCCAAACCGGACCCCGACCTGTTCCTCGCCGCCGCGCGCCGGCTGGGCGTGCACCCCTCGGCGACGATGGTCGTCGGCGACAGCGTGTGGGACCTGCTGGCCGCGCGGCGGGCCGGCGCGTTGGGGGTGGGCCTGATGTCGGGAGGGTACGGGCGCGAGGAGCTGGAGCGCGCCGGCGCCTACCGGGTGTACCGCGACCCCTTGGACATGCTGGAACACCTCGACGAGCTCGGCGTGCGCGGCGGCGCCGTCATCGATCCCTGACGGCGCCGCCGCCGATCCGCGCGCCGTCCCCACCCCGGTTCCACCGGACCGGACCGCGGCACCCGATGCCGGGGGAGGGGCCGGGAACGGCGTGACGTATTCTGGTGGATCATGTCCGGTCCCACCGCTGATCTGCGCATGGTCCTGATCTCCATGTCGCTGACGAGTACCGACGACGCGCTGTGTCGTCCCTTCGGCCTTGGCGAACGCTGAAGCGTAGCCGCCCTCCTCAGCGAAAACCGGCTTGTGGAGGGCCGCCGTCGCGGCCCTCCGCCTCTCCTTGGAGATCCATCCGTGACCACCTCGGCCACTCCTCCGCTCTCGCCTGCCCCGGAACGGGACCGATCGCCCGTCTCCCGTCTCCTCTTCCACAACGTCTTGTCCGTCCCGCCGCCCGCGGCCCCGGGGCTCGACCCCGTTCGACGTCTCCCCCTGGCCGTGGTGCTGGTGGGGCTGGCCGCGCTCACCGCCTACGTGTGGACGGCCTATGGCACCCGTCAGGGACTGCTCCTGCTCCTCGGCGGGGGCCTGGGTGTCGCCCTCTTCCACGCCAGGTTCGGTTTCACCTCGGCCTGGCGGCAGTTCATCGCCGTGGGCAACGGAACCGGTCTGCGCGCCCACGCCCTCCTGCTGGGCACCACCGCGACCCTGTTCGCCCTGATCATCGGCACCGGGACCGGTCTGTTCGGTGCCCAGCCCACCCCGTCGGCGGGCCCGCTGGGCGTCGCGCTGCTGCTCGGCGGGCTTCTCTTCGGCATCGGCATGCAGCTCGGGGGAGCCTGCGCCTCGGGAACGCTCTACGTCGTCGGGTCGGGACAGACCTCGGTGCTGCCGACGCTGCTCGGCTTCATCGTCGGCTCGGTGATCTACAGCCGCATGTGGGAGTCGGTCAACGACCTGCCGGCCCTGCCGCCCTTCCTGATCTCCGACCACATCGGCTGGTTCGGCTCCTGGGCGGTGACCATCGCCGCGTTGCTCGTGGTCGTCCTCCTCACCCGACTGGTGCAAAGGCGGCGCACCCCGCCGCCCGTCGCCCCGGTGCCCACCACCACCGGCCCGGCCCGGATCCTGCGGGGCTCCTGGCCCCTGCTGGCCGGCGCGGTCGTGCTCGCCCTGCTGGGCGCCGGCGTGCTCCTGGTGTCCGGCGGCGCGTGGGGGGTGACCAGCGCGTTCAACCTGTGGGGCGCCAAGTTCCTCCAGCTGCTCGGCGCCGAACCGCAGAACTGGGCGTTCTGGCAGCAGCCGGCGCAGGCCCAGCAGCTCGCCGGCCCGATCCTGGCGGACAAGACGAGCCTCACCGACATCGGCATCATCCTCGGCGCGGCGGTCGCCGCCGCGGCGGCCGGCTCGTGGCGGCTGTACAGCCGCGTCCCGTGGAACGTCGTGGCCGCGGGCCTGGTGGGCGGTGTCCTGATGGGCATCGGCGCCCGGCTCGCGGGCGGCTGCAACATCGGCGCCTACCTGGCCGGCATCGCCTCGGGGAGCCTGCACGGCTGGCTGTGGGCGGTGGTCGCCCTCCTCGGCACCTGGATCGGGCTCAAGGCCCGCCTGCTCTTCGGGCTGTCCAACCCCAAGCCGGGCGACGGCGCCTGCTGACCCGCTGTCCCCTCCGGCCCGCCGGCGTGTGGCGGCCGGAGGGGGTGTCGCCCCGGACCGTTCAGGAGCGGGCCCGGCCCGCGCCGTCGGCCGCGGCGTCCTCGCCCTCGCGGCCGGCCAGCAGGCGGCGCAGCGAGACGACCCGCGCCGCCTCGACCCGCCCCTCGTCGACCCAGGCGTCCAGCGCGCACCCGTCGCCCAGATGGGTACAGCCCGGCGGGCACTCGTCGACGGCGTCGGCGAGGTCGGGGAAGCCGGCCACCACGTCGTCGGGTTCGACGTGGGCCAGGCCGAAGCTGCGCACCCCCGGGGTGTCGATGATCCAGCCCCCCTCGATCGGCAGCGCGACCGCCGACGTCGAGGTGTGCCGGCCCCGGCCGGTCACCGGGTTGACGTGGCCCACCGCCCGGTCGGCCTCGGGGACCAGCAGGTTCACCAACGTCGACTTGCCCACGCCGGAGGAGCCGATCAGCACGCTGATCCGGCCGCGCAGGTGGTCGAGCAGGGGGGACAGGTCGCCGTCGCGCCGCGTCACCACGTGGGGGAGGTCCAGCGCCGAGTAGAGCGCCAGCAGCTCGTCGGGGTCGGCCAGGTCGGCCTTGGTCAGGCACAACAGCGGCTCCAACCCGGCGTCATAGGCGGCGACCAGGCAGCGGTCGATGAAACGGGGCTGGGGGTCGGGGTCGGCCAGCGCGCAGACGATCACCAACCGGTCGGCGTTGGCCACGATGACGCGCTCGACCGGATCGGTGTCGTCGGCGGTGCGCCGCAGCACCGAGGAACGCTCCTCGACGCGCACCACGCGCGCCAGGGTGTCGGGCCGGCCCGACAGGTCGCCGACCAGGGCCACCCGGTCTCCCACGACGATGGAGCCCCGGCCCAACTCGCGCGCCTTCATGGCGACGACCGAGCGGCCGTTGACCAGGCAGCGGTAGCGCCCCCGGTCGACCGCGGTCACGAACCCCTCTTGGGCGTCCTCGTGCCGGGGACGCTTGCGGGTGCGTGGACGCGAACCGCCGCGCGCCCGCACCCGGATGTCGTCCTCGTCGAGGTCGGGCCTGCCCCGTCCGGACCCCGCCCTCACGCCACCACCCGCGACCACAGCTCGGGGAAGTCGGGCAGCGTCTTGCCGGTGGTGGCGATGTCCTCCACCTCCACCCCGGGCACCGCGAGCCCGATGACGGCGCCGGAGGTGGCCATCCGGTGGTCGTCGTAGCTGGCGAACACCCCGCCGCGCAGGGGCCGCGGCCGGATGACCAGGCCGTCGGCGAGCTCCTCGGCGTCGCCGCCCAGCGCGTTGATCTCGCGTACGAGGGCGGCGATCCGGTCGGTCTCGTGTCGGCGCAGGTGGGAGATCCCGGTGAGGCGCGACGGCGTGTCGGCCAGGGCGGCCACCGCGGCGATCGTCGGGGTGAGCTCGCCCACGGCGCGAAGGTCGGCGTCGATGCCCCGGATCCGCCCGGTGCCGCGCAGGGTGAGCCCGTCGGCCTCCAGCGTCACCTCGCCGCCCATCGAGGCGAACAGGTCGCGTAGGGCGTCACCGGGCTGTGTGGTGTGCCGCGGCCAGTCGCGTACCGTCACCCGGCCACCGGTGACCAACGCGGCGGCGAGGAAGGGGGCGGCGTTGGAAAGGTCCGGTTCGACCACGAACTCGTCGGCCTTGATCGGACCGGGGGCCACCCGCCAGGTGTCGGGCCGGGAGGTGTCGACCCGCACGCCGGCGGCCCGCAACATCTCCACGGTCATGTCCAGGTGGGGGCGCGACGGCAACGGGCCGCCCTCGTGCCGGACCTCGACCCCCTCGGCGAAGCGGGGACCGCTGAGCAGCAGGGCCGAGACGAACTGCGAGGAGCCCGAGGCGTCCAGAGTGACCGAGCCGCCGCGAAGCCGCCCCCGCCCGCGGATGACGAGCGGCAGGGCGCCGCGGCCGCCGTCGTCGATGTCGGCCCCCAACGAGCGCAGCGCCTCGAGCAACGGGCCGACCGGCCGCTCCCGCGCGCGGGGGTCGCCGTCGAAGGAGACGTCGCCGTCGGCCAGGGCGGCCAGCGGCGGGACGAACCGCATGACCGTGCCGGCGTTGCCGACGTCCACCGAGGCGGGACCGCGGGGCGGGGCCGGGGTGACCGCCCAGTCGGCGCCCGACTCGACCACGCCGATCCCCAGCGACCGGAGCGCCGCGGCCATGAGCTCGGTGTCGCGGCTGCGGAGCGGCCGGCGCACCACCCCGGGGGTCTCCGACAGCGCCGCCAGGACGAGCGCGCGGTTGGTCATGGACTTGGAACCGGGCAGGCTCACCGTGGCGTCCACGGGGCCGGCGGCGGTGGGCGCGGGCCAAAGCGGTGCGGAGTTGGGCATGGTCAAAGGTTAGCCGTCGTGATCGGGGCGAGGGGCGGTCGCGCGCGTGCGGGGACCCCGCCGCGCCCACCGTCCGGCCGGATGCCCCCGCCGGACGAGGTCCTGCGATGCTGGGGACTCTCGCCGCCCAAGGACGCAGAGGAGGGCCAGATGGCCACGACTTCGAAGGAACACCACTACGACGTCCGCGTGCGCTGGACCGGCAACACGGGGTCAGGGACGAGGTCCTACCGCGGGTACGAACGCGCCCACGACGTGGAGGCCCCCGGCAAGCCGGTCCTCCAGGGGTCGGCCGACCCGTCGTTTCGGGGAGACGCCACCCGGTGGAACCCCGAGGAACTGCTCGTCGCCGCCCTCGCCCAATGCCACATGCTGTCCTACCTGGCCCTGGCGGTCGGCGCGAAGGTCGACGTGGTCGCCTACGAGGACGCCGCCACCGCCACCATGGTCACCCACGCCGACGGGTCGGGAAGCTTCACCGAGGTGACGCTGCACCCGGTGGTCACCATCGCCGACCCCGCGATGTCGGAGGAGGCCGAACGGCTGCACGAACGCGCCCACCGGGCGTGCTTCATCGCCAACTCGGTCGCCTTCCCGGTCCACCACGAGCCGCGGATCCGCGTCGCGGACCGGTCCGAGGGCTAGGAGCGCCCGGATCCGGCCGGCGAGCGCGCTGGGGAAGGGAGCGGCGCGCGTGGGGAGGACGACCGAGCCGGCGGGTCCGGTCAGCGGCCGAGCCGGCCCACGGTGGAGCGCGCCTTGCGCTCGACCCGTCGACGGGTCCGCGCGCCCGTGTGGCGGGCCCGTCGCGCCATGTGCTCGGCCTCCCAGCGGAGGTGGGAGGGGCGCTTCTTCGGTTCGGTGGCGACCAGGAGCAGGGCGCTGAACAGGCTGACGTCCTTGACGGCGTCGGCCCTGGCCCGGCCCTGCTCGGCGGGGTCGCCGTCCCTGAACCCCCGGTAGCGGGCGTACAGGGTCGGTACGGACTGGACGGCCAGGAGCAGGCATCCCAGCCGGCCGGCCTTCCCGGTCACCAGGAGGGCGCCCCCGGCGAGCGCGGTGGCTCCCTGGGCGCGCACCAGCAGTTCGGGGTCGTCCGGCAGCCAGGAGTAGCGCTGGGCGAGCCGGTGCACGGTGGGTGCGAGCTCCTTGGCGCGGGGTGCCGGATCACGGAGGGTCTCCACGCCGTCCAACAGGAACGGGGCGGAGAGCAGTCGGCGGACCTGTTTGCGTAGAACTCCCATGGCCCTGCGCCTACCCGGCCGGCGGGGGAACATCCACCGGAACGGCCGGCGATTCGGGGCGAGCCACCGCGATCCCCTCTAAGCTGGACGCATGTGCGGTCGTTACGCGCTGGGGCGCGGCATGGACGAGATCCGCCAGGCGTTCGGGCTCGCGGAGGAGGCCGAGCCCGCCGTGGCCGGGGACCCTCGATCCTGGCCGCCCCTGGAGGAGCTGGAGCCCGACTACAACGTCTCCCCGGGCAAGCGCGTCTACGCGGTGCTCGGTCCGCCGCCCGGCCGGCCCGACCCCGCGCCCGCGGGTCCACGGCATCTGAGCACCCTGAGGTGGGGGCTCGTCCCCTCCTGGGCGAAGGACCCCAACGTCGGCTACAAGATGATCAACGCCCGAGGCGAGACCGTCGCCGAGAAGCCCGCCTACCGGGCGGCCTTCGCCCGTCGGCGTTGCCTGCTGCCGGCCGACGCCTACTACGAGTGGCAGCTCCTGCCCGACGCGGCCCCCGGGACGGCCGAGCCCGGCACCTCGCCGGCCACCGACCCCGAGCACCGCTCCCGCAAGTCCAAGTCGCGCAAGCGCCCCTACGCGGTGCGCTACGCCGACGGCTCCCCCCTGGCGCTGGCCGGCGTCTTCGAGCGGTGGCGCGACCCCTCGCTTCCCGAGGAGGACCCCGCCGCCTGGTTGTGGAGCTGCGCCGTCATCACCACCGAGGCGGCACCGGAGCTCGCCCACATCCATGAGCGCATGCCGGTGGTGGTGCCCGAGGACGAGTGGGGCACCTGGCTGGATCCGGCCACGGACGCCGCCGACCTGCGGTACGTGCTCGACACGACCCCGGTCTCACGCTTCGAGGTCCACCGGGTGGACACCGCGGTGAACAGCATCCGCAACAACGGGGCGCGCCTGCTGGAACCGGTCCCCGACGGGCCGGAACCGGGCACCGAGACCCTGTTCTAAGGACGTCCGTCACCCCGGAGGGCTGGATCGGGTGCGGCCTTCCAGGGTAATGTGGCCGCGCCACGTGGCTGTGCGTGCCCGTTCGGGCACGGCACGTCGTGACGACGGCGTGTGAACAAGAAGAGAACGCGGGAGCTCGCGCCTTGGCGGGCTGAGAGGGCGGCTGGACCCCCGAGGGGCCGGTGCCGCCGACCGCAGAACCTGTTCGGGTAATTCCGACGTAGGGAGGCGCGCCATGACGGCGCTTGAGGGCCGGGACGTCCGGCCCGGCATCACGACAGGCCCCATCACGGGCTCGCGCAAGGTCCACCTGGAGATCTCCGACCCCTCGTCCGCACGCGTCCTGCGCGTTCCGCAGCGTCGCGTCGAGCTGTCCGACGGCACCCACGTCGACCTCTACGACACCTCAGGCCCCTACACCGACCCCGATGTGCCGATCGACCCGGCCAGGGGGCTGCCGCCGATCCGGCGGGACTGGATCGCCGAGCGGAAGCCGATCGGCGGGGCCGTCACCCAGGTGGCCTACGCCAAGGCGGGGACCATCACCCCCGAGATGCGTTTCGCCGCCGCGAGGGAGGGGGTGGACCCGGAGCTGGTCCGCGAGGAGATCGCGGCCGGCCGGGCGGTCCTGCCCGCCAGCCGGTGCCACCCCGAGAGCGAGCCGATGGTCATCGGCTCGCGCTTCCTGGTGAAGGTCAACGCCAACATCGGGAACTCCGCGGTCACCTCCTCGGTGGCCGAGGAGGTCGAGAAGATGGTGTGGGCGACCCGCTGGGGGGCCGACACGGTCATGGACCTGTCCACGGGACGGCGCATCCACGAGACACGCGAGTGGATCCTGCGCAACTCCCCGGTCCCCATCGGCACCGTGCCCATCTACGAGGCGTTGGAGAAGGCCGGCGGCGACCCCGCGAAGCTGTCCTGGGAGCTCTACCGGGACACCGTCATCGAGCAGGCCGAGCAAGGGGTCGACTACATGACGGTGCACGCGGGCGTGCTCCTGCGTTATGTCCCCCTGACGGCCCGGCGGGTCACGGGGATCGTCTCGCGGGGCGGGTCGATCATGGCGGCCTGGTGCCTGGCCCACCATCGGGAGAACTTCCTCTACACCCACTTCGCCGAGCTCTGCGAGATCCTGCGCTCCTACGACGTCACCTTCTCCCTCGGTGACGGCCTGCGGCCCGGCTCCATCGCCGACGCCAACGACGAGGCGCAGTTCGCCGAGTTGCGCACGCTGGGCGAGCTCACGGCGATCGCCCGGGCCCACGACGTCCAGGTGATGATCGAGGGGCCGGGACACGTTCCGATGCACAAGATCGAGGAGAACGTCGCGTTGGCGCGCGAACTGTGCGACGGGGCGCCGTTCTACACCCTGGGCCCGCTGGCCACCGACGTCGCGCCGGGCTACGACCACATCACCTCGGCCATCGGCGCGGCCCAGATCGCCTGGCACGGCACCGCGATGCTCTGCTACGTCACCCCCAAGGAACACCTGGGACTGCCCGATCGGGACGACGTCAAGACCGGGGTCATCACCTACAAGCTGGCCGCGCACGCCGCCGACCTGGCCAAGGGACACCCCCGCGCCCAGGAGTGGGACGACGCGCTGTCCAAGGCCCGGTTCGAGTTCCGTTGGCAGGACCAGTTCCACCTGGCGCTGGACCCGGACACGGCACGCGGGTACCACGACCAGACGTTGCCGGCGGAGCCGGCCAAGACGGCGCACTTCTGCTCGATGTGCGGACCGAAGTTCTGTTCGATGCGCATCACCCAGGACGTCCGCAAGTACGCCGAGGAGAACGGATTGACCACGGTGGAGGCGATCGAGAGGGGGATGCGCGACAAGGCCGCCGAGTTCGCCGAAGGCGGCGGCCGTATCCACCTGCCGATGGCGGAGTGACCGCGCGCCGGTGGGGGAGGGGCGCGCCCTCCCCCACCGGGGTCAGCCCGGCTTGACGGCGCTGGCCAACAGGTGCACGCCGACGTAGTCGTCGGCCTCCTCGGCCTTGAGCTCCATCTCGACCAACCGGTTGAGCGCTCGGGGGTCGTCGTCCATCACCATCTCGACCGTGGAGGCCGAGAGCACGGTGCGGGGCCGGACCCACTCCAGCTCCAGCCCGACGTCGGTGAGGAGCTCGGCGAGCTGCTCGGCGGTGAAACAACGGGTGATCGTGCCATCCGGCCATGGGACGAGCAGGACGTCGGCGGAGGGCGCGTAGCTCAGCTCAGGCCAGCAGTCCTGTTCGGCGAGCAGGGCCATGCCGAGCACGACGGAGTCGACGCACAGCAGTGTCCGCCCGCCCGGCCGCAGGACCCGGGCGATCTCGGCCAGCGAGGCCTCGGTGACCAGGTGCTGGGAGAGCACCCGGTTGTCGGCGATCACGCCGTCGAACACGCCGCTGGCGAAGCTGGACAGGAAGGTGGAGTCGCCGACCACGGAACGCAGCCGGCCGGGAGGACGACGGCGCTGGGTGGGGGTCTCGGCGTTGCCGTTGACGAGGGTGAGGGTGCGCCGGGGCGCCAGTTCCACCGAGGGAAGCAGGGTGACGACGTCGTGACCGGCCGCCACCGCGCGTGGCGCTCCGCGGTACTCGGGGCCGGACAGGTCGAGGATGCGACCCGGTTCGCGAGGAAGCCACCGCGCGAGCTGGGCGCCGGCCACCGCCCAGTAGAACTGCCAGTACGCCGACAGGGAGTCCGTGGTGGCGAAGTGGGCGGCCGGGGAACGGGGTGGCGGTGGTCCGGTTACGGGGTTGGCGGTTCTCCGGGGCGCCACCGGATGTGCCGCGGAACTGGAGGACGGTCGCACGCGCGCTCCTCTCCCAACGCCTGCCGTGAGGGTCTCACTCCTCACTCTATTCATGCTGCCCCTTGCGGGATCGGCTGAAAACGAAAGTTCCGCTGGGAGCGGATCGCGTCCGCCAGGAATCAGGCGGGGGCGGACGTTGTTGGCAACGGCATCACCTCAGGACCGACCGCCCGCGCTGTCGCGAAGCAAGCCGGGACACGCGGACGGGCGGGAGTCGAGAGCAAAGGCAGGTCGATGCCGGGTTCAACAGGATGTCTGCTGGACGAGCCCCTGACCGGGGCTCCGCCGGGTCGTGGTGTGCGCTTCTCCTCCTCCGCATCGTATGGTGTGGCTACGGTTGCCCCACGGGACACCAGCAGGAGGAGGCCGGCGGGCTTGAGTCAGGGCCAGGAAACCATCGACGAGCGGGGGGCTCGGTTCGAACGGGACGTCATGCCGTTCCTGGACCAGCTCTACTCGGCCGCGTTGCGGATGACCCGTAACCCGGCCGACGCCGAAGATCTCGTCCAGGAGACGTTCGCCAAGGCGTTCGGTTCGTTCCACCAGTTCAAGCAGGGGACGAACCTCAAGGCCTGGCTGTACCGCATCCTGACGAACACGTTCATCAACTCCTACCGCAAGAAGCAGCGGGAGCCGAAGCAGGCGGGGACCGAGGACGTCGAGGACTGGCAGCTCGCGCAGGCCGCCTCGCACTCCTCGTCGGGCCTGAAGTCCGCCGAGGCCGAGGCCTTGGAGCACCTTCCCGACAGCGACGTCAAGCGCGCCCTCCAGGAGCTCCCCGAAGACTTCCGTATCGCGGTGTACCTCGCCGATGTCGAGGGCTTCGCCTACAAGGAGGTCGCCGAGATCATGGACACGCCCATTGGAACGGTGATGTCCCGGCTCCACCGCGGTAGACGCCAGTTGCGCTCGATGCTCGAGGAGTACGCGGCGGAGCGGGGGTTCCTCCCCCGCGAGGTCAGGGAGTCCATGTCCATGGGCGCGTCACGCGGCGGGGCGAAACGGGAGGACCAGGGATGAGCTGCGGCAAGCCGCACGCCACTCCTTGTAGCGAGGTGCTGGCGAAGGTCTACACCTACATCGACGGCGAGCTCGAAGAGGCCAACTACGCGGAGATCCGCGAGCACCTCGACGAGTGCGGCCCGTGCCTGGAGGAGTACGGCCTTGAGGAGGCGGTCAAGAAGCTCGTGGCCAAGCACTGTGGCTGCGATCCTGTGCCGCAGGACCTGAGGGCCAAGGTGCTGAGCCGGATCGAGGCGGCGCGAATCGATCTTGAGGCTCGGGAGACCCAGGCGGCGGAGTAGTCGCCGCGCGCCCGCGCGACGGGCGCGGACGCGGCACGTCGGCGGCGGCCGGGAGCGATCCGGTCGCCGCCGACGTGTGTCGGGGTGGATCACACGGGGAGGACAGGCGCGGGGGTTTCGGACACTGGTACCGTCGGTGGGCGATGCCGGCGGTGGCGCGACACGCCCGGCCCGACCTGTCCGGCCCCGTGCCGGCCTGGCTGAGAGGCGACGAAACGTGTGTGTCGCAAGAGTCAGAACCCGACTACCCAGAGTGACCGTCAAGGTTGGCCGAGGGTGGCGGTCCGTCGAAGATCATCGGGTGTGCCGGCGATCGCGCAGGAATCGTACGGTGGTGGTGACTGCGGAGAGTGACCGTAGGCATTACGAATAGCATTCGTATTTAGCTTTTCCAGAAATCCTTCCGGGCCTTTCTGTCGTTCACCCGTCTCATGGTTCGGGATATCGCAATGAGGGCCCTGGGCGCTGCCGCTAAACTGACCGCTATATCGACCGTATGGGGTAATTTCGAGTGTCGCGCGCAGGGGGTGTGACGTGCGACGCCGCGCAAGGAGGAGAGGCAGGGACATGAGTCCGTTTCCGCTAAAGCTGGCCCTGTTCCTTATCTCCGCTGCCCAGATTGCCGTCGCCTATGGCGGTTGGAACTGGTGGTAGTGCGCCGCGAACGCTGAGAAACGCACCGGACGGGGCGGTATCGAACCGGAGGTAACAGGAAATTGCGTGCGCTTCCCGTGGCCGCGCGGTTGTACGTGGGTCTCATCGGGCTCGCTGCCGCCCTCGTCCTGACCTTGGGCTCCTACGACGGCATCGACCCTGTCACGCTCGTTCTCCTCGTCGTCCTCTTCATCGTGGCCGAGTCCATCACCACGGTCGTGGACAACGGGAACACCGGGATCTCGCCGAGCGCGGCCATCGCCCTGGCCGCGGTGGTCCTGACCGGCCCCGTGGGGGCCGCCGTCGTCGGGTTCGGCTCCTGTCTGGCCGTGCGGCGCCAGACGCTGGTCAAACGGCTGTTCAACGGCGCCCAGCTCGGCCTCACCGGGTTCGTCACCGGCTGGGTCTTCCTCATGCTGGGGGGCAAGCAGGGCGTTCCCGGCCCCGAGGACTTCCCGTGGATCGTCATCCCGTTCTCCGGCGCCCTGCTCGTCCACACCTTCGTCAACATCGCGTTGGTCGCCGGTCTCATGTGGTGCCTGGGGGTGGTCCGCTGGCAGCGGCCCCGCCGCGTCCGCTGGCGCCCGCTGGCCACGCTGGAGCTGTCCTCGGTGGGCTACTCGGTGCTGGGCCTGTGCGTGGCGGCCATATGGGGGGCCGTCGGCGCGTTCGCCGTGCCGCTGGTCCTGCTGCCGTTGTTCATCGCGCGTTGGGCCTTCGACCAGTACATCTCCGAGCAGCGCGCCCACGACTCCACGCTGGCCACCCTGTGTCAGGCGGTGGAGACCAAGGACTACTACACGCGGGGCCACTGCATGAGGGTCTCCAAGGCGTCGGCGATGATCGCCCAGGAACTGGGGATGCACGCCGAACGGGTCCAGACCATCCGCTACGCGGGCATGCTCCACGACGTCGGCAAGCTCGGGGTGCCCACGAAGGTGCTGCAGAAGTCGGGCAAGCTCACCGAGGAGGAGTACGCCGCGATCCAGCTCCACCCCATGCGGGGCTATGAGATCGTGCGCGAGATCGGCTTCCTCGACGAGGCCCTGGCCGGGATCATGCACCACCACGAGCGCATGGACGGCCGCGGCTACCCCATGGGCCTGGCCGGTGAGGAGATCCCCGAGTTCGCCCGGATCATCTCCGTCGCCGACGCCTTCGACTGCATGACGTCGACCCGTTCCTACCGCAAGGCCCGCAGCACCGAGGAGGCGTTCGCCGAGCTGCGCCGCTGCGCCGGTCCGCAGTTCGACCCGGTCATGGTGGACGCCCTCATCAGCGCGGTGTCCCGGGACGGCTGGGAGGCCCCCGACATCGTGGAACTTCCCGACGGCGACATGGCCGAGGTCTCCCAGCAGGATCACGACGATCCCAGCGTGCCGCTGCGGGTCGCCGGAGAGGGCGAGTGATGGGGACGCGGGGAGCGCGGTCGGCGCGTCGGCAGGTCCGTCAGCGCATCGACCCGGTGCGCTCGTTGCTGATCGCCACGGCGGCGCTGTGCGCCGCCGGATCCCTGGTGTGGACGTTCCTCACCGGCTTCGCCGAACCCCGCATCGCCCTGGCCTTCGGGATCCTGATCGCTCTCGGCGAGCTCGCCCGGATCGCGCTGCCCGGGCAGCGCGAGGTGTCGCCGATCGCCTCCGCCAGCGCCCTCGGCTACACGTTCCTGCTCACCGTCGGCGCCGACCCCGTGGCCCAGGGCGCCGCCCAGGTCATCGCGGTCACCGCGGTCGGCCTGGCCCTGGGCGAGCTCCCCCACGTCGCCGTGGGGCGGATCCCTCGTTGGGGCGACCTCGCCCGGCGGTTGCTGGTCATCGGTCTTGTCGCGCTGGCCTTCCGGCCGCTCGCCTCGGTGCTCGGTTCGCCCGAGCCCCACTGGTGGCTCGCCCTCACCGCCATGGCCTCGATCGTCATGCTGTCCTGGCTGGCCGACTCCGTGATCGCCGCGGTGCTGCGGGCCGAACGCCTGCGCACCCGGTTCCCCGTCGCCTTCCGCGACGAGGTGCGCGCCCAGTTCCCCATCAGCGTGGCCACCGGTGCGTCGGGCATCCTCATCGCCCTGGCCTCCAGTGTCATGGGGCTGGCCGCGCTCCTGGTCTTCACGGCGCCGCTGATCGTCACCCAGGTCGCCTTCCGCAGGTTCGCCGAGATCCGCCTGACCTATCTCCAGACCGTGCGAGCGCTCTCGCGGGTCACCGAGGTGGGCGGGTACGTCGAGACCGGCCATTCGCGGCGGGTGAGCAGGCTGGCCCACGCGGTGGGCTGCGAACTGGGAATGCGCGAGTCGGAGCTGCTGGAGCTGGAGTACGCGGCGCTCATGCACGACATCGGCCAGCTGTCGCTGCGCGACCCCATCCCCAGCGGCGCCACCGTCCTCGCCCCTCCCCGGGAGCAGCGACGCATCGCCGAGCTGGGGTCGGCGGTGATCCGCGAGACCGGCGTGCTCGACAACGTCGCCGAGATCGTGCGCCGCCAGTGCGAGCCCTCCGCGGGGGAGGGCGAGACCGGGCCGCCGCCGCTGGCCAGCAGGATCATCAAGGTGGCCAACGCCTTCGACGACCTGGTCGGCGAGTCCACCGACCGCGACCGGATCGAGGCGGTACTCCAACGTCTGCGCATGGACACCGACCGTGAGTACGATCCCGACGTGGTCGCCGCGGTGGCGCGCGTGCTGGACCGGCCCCGGTCGCGCTGGTGAATCTACCCGTGGGTACTCCCATAGGATCGGCTGTCGATCACGGCGCCATGCGGGGGCCGGACGAGAATGAGGAGTCGGAGATGACCGAAATCCGCGCTGAGATGGTGGCCAACGTCTGGAAGGTCATGGTCGCGGAGGGGACGAAGGTCGCCGAAGGGGACACGCTGTTCATCCTGGAGTCCATGAAGATGGAGATCCCGGTGCTGGTCGAGGACCCCGGGACCGTCATCAGCCTCAACGTCGGCGAAGGGGACGTGGTGCAGGAGGGGGACCTGCTCGCCGTCGTCCAGTGACGTTCCGAGACACTGTCGACCATGACGATTTCCACGGGATTGCACGGCCGGGTGGAGCACACGGTGTCCGCGGAGGACACCGCCGTAGCACTGGGCAGCGGTGACGTGCCGGTTCTGGGCACCCCGCGCGCCGTGGCCCTCGTCGAGGCCGCGACCGTGGCCGCTGTGCGCGACCACCTGGAGCAAGGCCGCACCAGTGTCGGCACCCGTGTCGACCTCGCCCACCTCGCGCCCTCCTCCCCGGGCGTGGTCGTGGTGGCCACCGCGCTGCTGCGCGAGGTCGCGGGCGGCCGTCTGGTGTTCGACGTCGAACTCGCCCAGGACGGGCGGCCGGTGGCCAAGGGGACGGTCGAGCGGGTCGTGGTGGACCGCGAACGCTTCCTGACCGCCGCGCGCTGAAGCCGGCCGGACGGGCCGCGGCGACACGACCGGGCTAACAGCCGAACAGGGGCAGACAGGGCTCCAAACCCCCGATCTCGACCGACACGGTGCGGTGAGCCTGCCACGCGGCCCGGTCCAGACGCAGGCGCTGCACGGTTCGGGCCCGTCCCTGGACCGCGACGACGCTGTGGCCATCGGGCCGGTAGCCGAGCCTGCGCGACACTCCCAGGGAACGCCGGTTGTCGGTCATCGCCCCGGAGACCGCCCAGTGGGCGTCCAGTCCCTCGAAGGCCAGGGCCAGGACGGCGGCCCGCATTTCGGTGCCGATCCCCTGTCCCTGGTGGGCCAGGCCCAGCCAGGAGCCGGTCTCGACCTCGCGGGTGACCGCGAAGTCGGTGGCGAAGAGGTCTTGGAGGCCGACGACCGTCCCCGGTGGAGGACGGCCAGGCCCAGTGCCCACGACTCCGGCCGCCACTGGCCGATCAGCCCCAGGTTGTGCTGGATGACCGAGCGGCCGCGCTCCTCGGGGGAGCCCGCCGTCCACGGCACGGTGAAGGGCATCGCCGACTCCTCGTGCACCCCCTCGGCGGCGAGGGAGGCCAGGGCGGTGAGCAGCTCCAGATCGGGGAGCCGGAGTTCGAGCCGTGGCGTGGTGATCCGTAGGTCGTACAGGGGCCAGAAGCGATCCGCCATGGCATGAGCCTGGCGTATCGGGGACGGGAAGGCCAGCGAGCCGCGCGTTCCCGCCCGACACACGGGCGGGAACGCGTGACGCTCAGACGCCCATGGTCTTGCGCGGGTAGACGTTGTCGGGGTCGGTCGCGATGTTGACGAGGTAGGGCACGCCGGAGTCGAACGCCCGGCGCAGCGCGGGGCCGATCTCCCGCGGGTCGGTGACGAGCTCGCCGCCGCCTCCCAGCGCGCGCACCACCTCGTCGTAACGGGTCTGCGGCGCGAGCTCGGCGATGACGTCGTAACCGTAGATCATCTGCATGGGGGCCTTCTCCAACCCCCAGATCCCGTTGTTGCCGCACACCATGACGACGGGGAGTCCGTGCCGCACCAGGGTGTCGACGTCCATCAGCGAGAAGCCCGCGGCGCCGTCTCCCAGCAGGGTCACCACCTGCGACGACGGCCGGGCGAGCCGGGCGGCGATCGAGTAGCCCATGCCGGTGCCCAGGCAGCCGAACGGGCCGGGGTCCAGCCAGTTTCCGGGGCGGGCGGGTTCCACGTACTTGCCGGCGTAGGAGACGAAGTCGCCGCCATCGCCGATCACCACGGCGTCGTCGGCGAGGAGCCGGTTCAGCTCGCCGTAGACGCGGGCGGGGTGGATGGGGTCGGCGTCGCTGTCCAACGCCTCGGCGTCCGCCGCGACCGCCGCGGCGTTGGCCTCGGCCAGCTGGGTGCGCCACGCCTTGACCGAGGCGCCGGGGGCCGCGGTGTCCCCCAGGCCCCGCAGAATCGTCGACAGGTCTCCCGCCACCGAGGCCGCCAGGGTCAGGTGGGCGGCGATCTGGCCGGGGGAGTCGGCGATGTGGACCACCTTGGCGAGCGGCGCCCCGTCGCGTCCCCCGAACAGGCCGTGGCCGATCCGGAAGTCCAGGGGGGTGCCGACGACCACGACGAGGTCGGCCTGGCCGAAGGCGAGTCCGCGTGCCCGTGTCACCAGGAGGGGGTGGCCTCCGGGCAGCACCCCGCGCCCCTGGCCGTTGGTGATCACCGGGACGCCGAGCTCCTCGGCCACCTCCAGGGCGGCCTGCTCGGCGTGGTCGAGCCACACGTCGGATCCGAACACGAACAGGGGACGCTCGGCCTCGCCGATCAGCCGCGCGGCGGCGGCGACCGCGTCGGGGTCGGGGGTCCTGTCGGGGGCGGGAGCCGACGCGGGTGCCTCCACCTCGGCCTGGTCGTAGAGGCGGTCCATGGGGATGTCGAGGAACACCGGACCTCGATGGGCCGTGTTGGCCAGCACGAACGCCTCGTGGACGGCCGCGCCGATGCCCGCGGTCTCGTGCACGGTCCGGGCGCTCTTGGTGACCGGGGCGAGCAACGGGGGCTGGTCGAGCTCCTGGAGCAGCCCCTGGCCCCAGCGCCCGTCAGGGGCGCGGCCACCGAGCACGACCAGTGGGGAGCCGTTGAAGTGCGCGGTGGTGACACCGCTGACTCCGTTGGTCACGCCGGGACCCGCGGTGAGTACGGCCCAGCCGGCACGCCGGGTGAGCTTGCCGATGCCCTCGGCCGCGAACACGGCCGTCTGCTCGTGTCGGACGTCGAGCAGCCGCATCCGGGGCTCCGGTTTGACCGCGCCGTCGTACAGGGGGAACACGTGCCCGCCGGACAGGGTGAACATCGTGTCGACGCCGTGGTGCAGGGCCACATCGACGGCGTGGGTTCCGCCGTGGCCACGGAGACGGCCCGGGGAGGGGGAGGGGCTCATGTGGGCGTTCACACTCCTTGGAACTTACCTGTCGGTAACAGGAGCGTAGTGATCTCCCCCACACGGGGACAAGGCTCTCCATACGGGCACAACGCCCGCGCACCGGCGGGGGACGCGCCGGTGCGCGCGACATCACTCCTTCGGAGGCCGCAACCGGGTGACGAACTTGTAGCGGTCGCCCCGGTACAGCGTGCGCACCCACTCCACCGGGTGCCCGTCGGCGTCGAAACTGTGCTGGCAGTGCAGGACGAGGGGAAGACCCACGTCGACTCCCAGCAGCCGGGCCTCGTTGGGGGTCGCCAGGACCGTCTCGATCGTCGCCTCGGCCTCGGCCAGCCGTACGTCGTAGGCGCTGGCGAGCGCCTCGTACAACGAGGCGTAGCGGTCGAGCTGGCGGCGCAGGCCGGGAAAGCGACGAGCGGCCAGGTGCGCGGTCTCCACCGCCATGGGCTCGCCGTTGGCCAACCGGAGCCGCTCGATGCGCAGCACGCGGCCGCCGGAGCGGATCGCCAGCAGCTCGGCCAGCTCGTCGTCGGCGTTGACGTAGCTGACGTCGAGGATCCGGGTGGCCGGATGCAACCCGTGCGAACGGATCTCCTGGGTGTAACTCGTCAACTGCAGGACCTGGGCGACCTTCGGTTTGGCCACGAAGGTGCCCTTGCCCTGGATCCGCAGCAGGCGCCCTTCGACGACCATCTCCGTCAGGGCCTGGCGCACCGTCGTGCGCGACGTCCCGAACTGGGTGGCCAGCGCGCGCTCCGGCGGAACCGGGTTGCCCGCCGGCATCGCCTCGATGAGCTCCAGAAGTTGTTTCTTCACCTGGTAGTACTTTGGAACTCGCGGTCCGTCCTCGAGTGTTCGCTGACCCGTCACGTCGGTTTCCTCCACCGCTTCCCACCCGTTCAGCATGTGCCGCATCCTCGCAGCCGAGAGACCCGTTTCCCAGTGGCAGGGGCCTTACGGCCACAACTGGTCTGGACCAGTTGTGGAGAGACGCGTTCCTTGAGTATGCCCGCACTCGTGGGATGATTTGTGAGTGCCTCACCTCAGCGATCTGATCCGACGGTATACGGCGCTGAAGACGGCCGACCTGGAGTGGTTGCACGCCCTGGTCTCCGACTGGCAGCTCCTCGCCGACCTCTCCTTCGCCGACCTGGTGCTGTGGGTCCGCCTCCGGGACGACAGCGGCTGGGTCGCCGTCTCCCAGATGCGTCCCACCACCGGTCCCACCGCCTTCCAGGACGACCTCGTCGAGACCTTCCTGCGTGATGATGAGCCCGGCTCCACGGAGACGGCCCCGCTCACGCCGCAGGCCGTGGCCAGGCGGGCGCTCATCGACCGCGCCTGGAACGAGGGCCGTATCTGCCGCGAAGGCGATCCGGACTGGTCGGGTGGGGTGCCGGTGCGCGAGGAGACGATCCCGGTCCGTCGCGAGGGCAACCTGCTCGGCGTCATCCAGCGCAGCACCAACCTCAGCTCCGCCCGCACGCCCAGCCGACTGGAGCTGACCTACCTCCAAAGCGCCAGCGACCTCGCGCAGATGATCGCCGAAGGCGAGTTCCCCTTCAGCGACCAGGGGCCGCTGATGGTGCGCTCGCCGCGGGTCGGGGACGGTCTGCTGCGCCTGGACCAGGACGGACGTGTCGTCTACGCCAGCCCCAACGCGCTGTCGGCCTACCGTCGCCTGGGGCTCACCGCCGACCTCGTCGGAACCCGCCTGGCGCGTACCACGCTGGACCTCGCCCTGACGGGAGACCCCAGGGACGAGTCGCTGAACTGGACCGCGAGCGGACGTATCCCGCAGGAGGCCGAGGTCGAGGCGCGCGGCTCGACGATCCAGCTCCGCTCCATCCCGCTGGTCATCAGCGGGGTGCGGACGGGGGCGCTGATCATGGTCCGCGACGTCACCGAGCTCCGTCGGCGTGAGCGTGAGCTCATGACCAAGGACGCAACGATCCGTGAGATCCACCATAGGGTGAAGAACAACCTGCAGACCGTCGCCGCCCTACTGCGGTTGCAGGCCCGCCGGCTCCAGATCCCCGAGGGGCGGGCCGCGCTCGACGAGGCCGTTCGCAGGGTGGGGTCCATCGCGATCGTGCACGAGATGCTGTCGCACACCCCCGACGAGATCGTCGACTTCGACGACATCGCCGACCGGGTCATCGAGATGGCCGCGGAGGTGTCGTCCACCGGCACCGCGGTGGTCCCGCGCCGCAACGGCAACTTCGGCCTGCTCTCGGCGCTCGTGGCCACGCCGCTGTCGATGGTCCTGACCGAGCTCGTCCAGAACGCGGTGGAGCACGGGCTCGCCTACGGTCCGGGCAACATCGAGGTCGCCGTCCGCCGGGAGGACCCGTTGCCCGGTGCCGAGGACGCGGGGAGCCGCCTGATGATCCAGGTCCGTGACAGCGGCGGAGGGCTGCCCGAGGAGTTCGACGTCGAAGGGACGACGAGTCTCGGTCTGCAGATCGTGCGGACCCTGGTCGTGGGGGAGCTGGGGGGCCGGCTGGAGTTCCGGCCGCGCGAGGGAGGCGGCACCGAGGTGGCCATCGAGCTCCCCGTGGAGCACGAGGAGCAGATGCCGGTCCCGTGAGACCGGGAGCGGGGCGGGGGGTTCCGCGCCGCTCCCGTCCGGAGGGGGCGGTGTCGGGAGTGACGCCGGCCGGGGCTCGTGTGAGGGACGTCAGACCGTGGTGTGCAGCCGGCGCAGGGAGGAGGCGCCGCGACGGCGCTTCAGCGCCCGGCGCTCGTCCTCGCTCATCCCGCCCCAGACGCCGCCGTCCTGTCCGGTCTCCAGGGCCCACTGGAGGCAGGCGTTCATCGCCGGGCAGCGGCGACACACCTCTTTGGCTTCTTCGATCTGGATCAGTGCCGGCCCGGAATTTCCGATGGGGAAGAACAGCTCGGGGTCTTCGTCACGGCAGGCAGCTTGGTGGCGCCAGTCCATGCGGGTCACTCCTCGGTGAGGCGATCGGGGGCGTGTGCCTTGTGAACGAATTCACGAAGGTAGACGCTGTTGTCGGGGCCACCTCGTCGTTGGTCCCCGATTCGCTTACGCCCGGGTGTACGGGCCGGACCCGACCCGTCCCTGCGGTCCACCCTGCGCGGATACCCGGGTGTCGGACCGCCAACCTCGGAACGAACCGTTAACCTGCCCGTAACGTGCGGCGATACTTTGAGCCTGTCAGGCTTGATCGGCGCATGCAAGAGCTCGCGTGGTCTATCCTTACCGATAAGGTGTCGTGTGCGTCACAAGCCGTTTACGGCGATGTTCTCGTGCGCTTTCAGCACACCATTCGTAATGCCTTTGGAACCGATCGGAAATCGACCTGTTTCCGGTGGCCCAGATATTCCCCGTCGATCTGGAACGCCCTCGGACGCCGCGTTCGAATCGTGAACCGCTCCTCGTTGTGCCAGGTGACATAGCCCCGCCCGGCCGGTGGTACCCCCCGGGGGGAGAGCATCCGGCGCAGCAGGTCGGCCGTCGTCAGCGCGTCCGCCTGCGTCAGGGCGAACGCGTCCAGCCCCAAGCCCAGCCGGGAACGGGGCGTCGGCTGCACCGGGAGGGTCCCCGCGTAGGTCCAGGGGGTCGTGTTCGTCACGAGCGCGAGGTAGAGATCCTTCGACAAGGGGCGCCCGGGCACCTCCAGCTCCAGTGACGGGTCGCGTACCTCCTCGCCCTTCAGGAACATCTGCAGCGCGATGCCCATGTACAGCGCCGGCGAGGCGCGCCGGCCCCGGCGACGCTGCCGCTCGACCTCGTGGACGACCTCGGCGTCCCAGCCGAACCCCGCGCAGAAGGTGAAGTAGCGGCCGTCCTCGGGACCGTCGATCCGTCCCAGCCCGACCGTGCGCTGGGAACCGGTGCGCAGCGCCTCCAGGATCGCCCCGGTCGCCTCGACCGGATCCGGGGGCAGGCCCAACGCGCGGATGAACACGTTCGCGCTGCCGCCGGGCAGCGCGGCGTAGGCCGGACGCTCGGCTTCGGGTGGCGCGGTGAGGATGCCGTTGACCACCTCGTTCACCGTGCCGTCGCCGCCGAGGCTGATGACGAGCTCATAGCCCTCGACGGCGGCCTGCCGGGCCAGCTCCTTGGCGTGGTCACGGTACTCGGTCTGGACGAGGTCCACATCGAGGTCGCTGGCGATGGCACGCACGATCACGTCCCTCGCCCGGGGGGTCGTCGTGGTGGCCTGGGGGTTCACGATGAACAGCGCGCGCACGGGCACAGTCTAGTGACCACCGCGCGGACGCCCGGGCGGCGCCGGCCTGTTGTGGCGGGCGGTTACAGTGAAATCGTGTTCCGACGTCCGCTCACCATCACCCTCGCCGCCCTGATCGAGGCCCTCCTCGGGCTCGGTCTGGCCGTCGGAGGGATCTACGTCCTCGCCATCACGCTGCTGGGGCGGGGCGCCGACGGCTCCTTCGGTCTGCCGCTGGTCGTCTTCGTGCTCGGTGGCGCCGCGGCGCTCGGCTATGTCGCCTGGGGGTTGTTCACGCTGCACGACTGGGCGCGCACGCCGGTCGTCCTCACCCAGATCTTCGCGCTGGTCACCACCTACTATCTGTGGACCAGCGAGCAGTACGCCGCCGCGCTGGGACTCGGCGCGCTCGCCGTCGCCGCCCTCGCGCTGGTCCTGGCGCCGTCGACCACGGCGACCCTGTTCCCCGACGAGGCCGGGGGAGCGTCCCGGCGCTCCAGGCAGGGGTGAGCCGTCAAGCGGCCGTGACGTCGAGTGGCCCCCGGGGAACCTCCTCGGGGGCCACTCGACGTCACGGGTTCAGTCGTCGGTGGTGAGGGCCTGGCGGAGCTGGGCCAGGGTCCGGGCGAGCAGACGCGACACGTGCATCTGGGAGATGCCGAGCTCCGTCGCGATCTGCGACTGCGTCATGTTGCCGAAGAACCGCAGGAGCAGGATCCGCTTCTCGCGCGGGGGAAGCTGCTCCAGCAGCGGTTTGAGGGATTCGCGGTACTCGACGCCTTCGAGGGAGTCGTCCACGATCCCCAGGGAGTCGGCCACCGCGGGAGCGTCCTCGTCACCGCTGTCGGGAGCGTCCAGGGAGACGGTGGAGTAGGCGTTCGCCGACTCCAGCCCCTCAAGGACCTCCTCCTCGGTCATGCCCAGGTGTTCGGCCAGCTCGTGCACTGTCGGCGCGCGACCCTCGCGCTGGGAGAGGTCGCTGACCGCCTTGGTCAGCGAGAGCTTCAGCTCCTGGAGCCGGCGCGGCACCCGCACCGCCCAGCCCTTGTCCCGGAAGTGGCGTTTGATCTCGCCGACGATCGTGGGCGTGGCGTAGGTGGAGAACTCCACGCCGCGCTCCAGGTCGAACCGGTCGATCGACTTGATCAGGCCGATCGTGGCGACCTGGGTGAGATCGTCCAACCATTCGCCACGGTTGCGGAAGCGTCGCGCCAGGTACTCCACCAAGGGAAGGTGGAGTTCGACGAGTTCGTCGCGAATCCGCTGCCGTTCCGGCGCGTCCGCGGGAAGCTCGCTCAGGCGCTCGAACAACTCTCGTGCACGGGCCCGATCGGGCACGGCGTGCTCCGTCTTCGCCGTCAGAGCGGGCCCCCTCTCGCTCACGCCGACTCCACCACGTCGCGGCGTTTGTGCAGGACGATGGACACTCGGTCGTCAGGGCCGACACGGGCGTCGACCTCGCCTGCCAGGGCCGAGAGGACGGTCCACGCGAACGTGTCGCGGGCCGGCAACCGGCCGTCGGCGGTCAGTACCGAGACGGCGATGCGCATGCCGTCACCGGTGAGTTCGAACTCGGTCGTGAGATCCGTGCCGGGCAGGGCTTGGGAGAGCAGCATGGCGCAGGCCTCGTCCACCCCGATACGCAGGTCCTCGATCTCGTCGAGGGTGAAATCGAGCCGGGCGGCCAGGCCTGCCGTCGCCGTTCGCAGAACGGACAGGTAGGCGCTGTCCGCCGGCATGCGGACGGTCACCGCGTCCCGTACGTCCGTTCCGCCTGTCATCGGCACGGCGGTTTCTTCGGTCACGTCCCTCCTCCGGGAAGCGAGATTGCCGCTTGAGAGCAATCTATCTTGTCAGCCCTCCCCGTGCCGCACGCGATTCGATCTGTGTTCGTCGATCGACGTGCCCGCCGGGCGGCAGGAGAGGACGATTGGTGACACAACAACCGGCTCGGTCCGCGGACAGCGGCGGGATCGTTACCTCCGAGGCGCCTGACCGCACCTGGACGTCCCACCGCCTCGGGCCGCCGGGGACCGGCCGGGAAGGGGCGTCAGCCCGCCAGCTCCCGTAGGGCCTCGCCGTCCAGCCGGTAGACGGTCCACTCGTCCATGGGACGGGCGCCCAGCGCCTTGTAGAACGCGATCGACGGGGCGTTCCAGTCGAGCACCGACCATTCCAGCCGGGTGTAGCCCCGCTCCACGCAGATGCGGGCGAGCTCGGTCAGGAGCGCCTTGCCGTAACCGTGGCCGCGCAGCTCCGGGCGGACGTAGAGGTCCTCCAGGTAGATGCCGTGCCGCCCGGTCCAGGTCGAGAAGTTGCGGAACCACAGGGCGAAACCGGCGACGGTGGTGGTGCCGTCGGCTCCGGTGTGTTCGGCGACGTGCGCGAAGGCGGCCGGAGCCGGTCCGAACAGGGCCTCGGTGAAGTCCTCCTCGCTCGCCTTGGCCGACTCGGGCTCGCGCTCGTACTCGGCGAGCTCACGGACCAGCCGATGGATCGTCGGCACGTCCTCGGGGCGGGCGGGGCGGATCACGGCTGCTCCTCGTGGGATCGACGGGTCTGGTCGTGAGGCGTGCGGGGACGCCACCCCGTTCACGGTAGCCGAGACCGGCTCCGGACGGGGCGGCGTCCCCGCGTCCACCGGGCAGGACGGTCCGCTACAGCACCTTGGACAGGAAGGAGCGGGTGCGTTCCCGGCGGGGGGCGGACAGCACCTCCGCCGGGGTCCCCCGCTCCACGACCACGCCACCGTCCATGAAGACGAGGCTGTCGCCCACCTCGCGGGCGAAGCCCATCTCGTGGGTGACCACGATCATCGTCATCCCGTCGCGGGCCAGGTCCTTCATCACGTCGAGGACCTCCCCGACCAGCTCGGGGTCGAGGGCGCTCGTCGGCTCGTCGAACAACATCAGCGACGGTTGCATGGCCAGCGCGCGGGCGATCGCGACACGTTGCTGCTGACCGCCGGAGAGCTGGTCGGGCAGGCTGTTCGCCTTGTCCGCCAGGCCGACCCGCTCCAGCAACCGCATCGCGCGTTCCCGCGCCTGCGCCCTGGGCTCGCCCTTGACCTGGACGGGCGCCTCCATGACGTTGCCCAGCGCCGTCATGTGCGGGAACAGGTTGAAGCGCTGGAACACCATGCCGATGTCACGGCGCTGGGCCGCGACCTCGCTCTCGCGCAGCTCGTGGAGCCGGCCGCCCTTCTCGCGGTAGCCCATGAGCTGGCCGTTCACCCACAACCGTCCGGCGTTGATCTTCTCCAGGTGGTTCACGCAACGCAGGAAGGTGGACTTGCCCGAGCCCGAGGGGCCCACCACGCACATGACCTCGCCCCGGCGCACCTCCAGGTCGATGCCGCGAAGGACCTCGACCCGCCCGTAGCTCTTGTGGACGTTCTCCGCGACGACCATGCGATCGTCGGACACGGGGCCTCCCGCCGCAAGCGTCATCCTCTGCCTCCCCCGCCGCTGAGCAGCCGCCCCCCGACGCCGGCGCGCGCGCCGCGCTGTCCGAACGTCCGTTCCAGGAAGTACTGCCCGATCATGAACAGGCTGGTGATCGCCAGGTACCACAGGCACGCGGCGACCAGCATCGGAAAGAGCTGGAAGGTGCGCGACCCGATGGCGCTGAGCTGGAAGAACAGCTCGGTCGTCACCGGGACGTAGGCCACCAGCGCGGTGTCCTTGAGCATGGCCACCGTCTCGTTGCCGGTGGGCGGCACGATCACCCGCAACGCCTGGGGCAGCGTGATACGGCGCAGTACCTTCGACCGGTTCATGCCCAGGGCCTGGGCGGCCTCGGTCTGTCCCTTGTCCACCGACTGCAGGCCGGCCCGGACGATCTCCGACATGTAGGCGCCCTCGGACAGCGCCAGGGCGAGGAGACCGGCCATGAAGCCGCTGAGGAAGGTGCGGGCGTCCAGGCTGAAGATGCGGGCGTCGCCCTCCAGCCCGAGCAGGGGCATCCAGTAGTTGTCGAAAGGCAGGCCGAACTCGATCTGCTGGTACAGGATGCCGAGGTTGCCGAAGAGGACCGCGAGCACCAGACGCGGCACGGCGCGGAAGAACCACGTGTACAGCCAGGCCATGCCGGACAGGACCGGGTTGCTGGACAGGCGCATCACCGCGATGACGACGCCCAGGGCGACGCCGATCAGCATCGCCAGCACGGTCAGCAGCAACGTGGTGCGCACGCCGATCAGGACCGGTTCGGCGAACATGTTCTCGAAGACGAAGGCCCATTGGAAGGCCTCGTTGGTCACCAGCATGTGGACGAACATGGCGGCCAGCACCACGATGACGGCCGCGGCCACCCACCGCCCCGGATGCCTGACGGGAACGGCCTTGATGGGATCGGGCGGGGACTGCGCCGGAACCGGGGGTTCCGACGTCCGCGAATCTCTCTGTGAGGTCACGTCGGTATTACTCTTCGATCTCCGGGTCGACCTCGGGCTGCTCGATCGCGCCCTGTTCCAGACCCCACTTCGCCAGGATCTCGGTGTAGGTCCCGTCCTCGATGATGGCGGTGTAGCCGGCCGCGATCGCCTCGGCGAGCTCGGTCTCCTCCTTGTTCACCACCGCGCCGTAAGGAGCGGCCTCGTACTGCTCGCCGAGCGTCTCCAGCCGGTCGCCGGTCTGCTCGACGGCGTAGACGGCCACGGGCATGTCGGCGAGGGCGGCGTCGTTCTTGCCGGAGACGATCGACTCGGTGGCCTGGTCCTGGCCCTCGAACTGCTCGATGACGATCTCGGGGTCGCCCGCCTCGACACACGCCTGGCTGCGGGCCTCGATGTCGGGCACCTGCACGGTGTTCTTCTGGACGGCGATCCGCTTGCCGCAGGCGTTCTCGGGGTCGACATCAGCGGGGTTGCCGGCCTGGGTGAACCACTGCGTGCCCACGTTGAAGTAGCTCACCATGTGCACCTGCTCCAGGCGCTCGGCGTTGATGGTGAACGAGGAGACGCCGGCGTTGTACTTGCCCGAGGCCACACCGGTGACGATGCTGCCGAAGGGGGCCGGCTCCCAGCGCGTCTCCAGGCCGAGCTTGGCCGCCACCGCGTCGAACAGCTCCACGTCGAAGCCGATGACGGTCTGCCCGTCGGTGTCGAGGAACTGGCCCGGCGCGTAGCTGGCGTCGACGCCGACGGTGATCTCGCCCGCGTCGCGGATCTCCTGGGGGACCATCGCCGAGAGCTCGGAGTCGGCCTCGACGCTCGGTGCCGGAGAGGACGCTTCCCCGCCCTCACCTCCGCCACCGCATGCCGACAACGCCAGCACGGACACGAGCGACAGGGCGGCGATGGGGAACGGGCGGCCGGCGAGGGCCG
The DNA here is from genome assembly GCF_054780875.1 of Marinactinospora endophytica. Lineage (NCBI taxonomy): Bacteria > Bacillati > Actinomycetota > Actinomycetes > Streptosporangiales > Nocardiopsidaceae > Marinactinospora > Marinactinospora endophytica. The sequence goes on from NZ_BAAGVM010000003.1 coordinate 326,869, forward strand.
ACTCGGCGAGGTGCTTTGGCACGGCCACGTCTGTCTCCTTTGCAGGGATGGGCGGCGGCGTCCCGGGGGATCGGGGGTGGTGGCCGGGAGCGCCGTCGGGCATCACGCGGGGCGCGATGGGGGTGGGCGCCCATCGTTCCGGAGCGGGTATGTGCCTGCGGTCACCATTGTGAGATGATTGCGTAACGGGTAATCCCCGTGACACCGACAGCGCCGAGCTTGTACGAGCACCGTGAAGGCCGGCTCCCTTCCGGGCGCATGGCAGCCCCGGCCCGGGAGCCTCCCCTAGCACCCGCCTTCACGCGCTGTCCCGGCATCCACGTCCGTCCGCGCCATGGCCGACGCGGACGGGCACGAAGACCGAGGGGTTTTTCACGTGACCACCACTGCCCATGACCGTTTGGACGAGGATCCCGCCTTCGCGTTGCACCGGGGCGGCAAGCTCCGGGTCGAATCGTCCATCGAGGTCGCCGATCACGAGGGGCTGGCCCTCGCCTACACGCCGGGCGTGGCCCGGGTGTGCAGCGCCATCGCCGACTCCCCCGAACTCGTCGACACCTACACCTGGAAGAGCAAGGTCGTCGCGGTCGTCACCGACGGCACCGCGGTTCTGGGGCTGGGCAACATCGGGCCCGAGGCCTCCCTGCCCGTGATGGAGGGCAAGTCGCTGCTGTTCAAGCAGTTCGCCGGGGTCGACTCGGTCCCGATCGCGCTGTCGTGCACCGACACCGACCAGATCGTCGAGACCGTCGTGCGCATGGCCCCCTCCTTCGGGGGCATCAACCTGGAGGACATCTCCGCGCCGCGGTGCTTTGAGATCGAACGGCGGCTGCGCGAGGTCCTGGACATCCCGGTGTTCCACGACGACCAGCACGGGACCGCCATCGTCGCGTTGGCGGCACTGCGCAACGCGGCCCGGGTGACCGGGCGCGAGCTGGGCGACCTGCGCGCGGTGGTCTCGGGGGCGGGCGCCTCCGGTCTCGCCGTCACCCGGATGCTCATCGAGGGCGGTATCGGCGACATCGCCGTCGCCGACAGCAAGGGCATGATCTACGCGGGCCGCGAGGGCCTCAACGCGGCCAAGGCCGAGATAGCCGCCATCAGCAACAAGGCCGGGTTGCAGGGGTCCATCGAGAGCGCGCTGGCCGGAGCCGACGTGTTCATCGGCCTGTCCGCCGGAGAGGTCCCCGAATCCGTCGTGGCGACGATGGCCAAGGACGCCATCATCTGCGCCATGGCCAACCCCAACCCCGAGATCCACCCCGACGTCGCCCGCTCGTACGCGAGCGTCGTCGCCACCGGGCGCAGCGACTTCCCCAACCAGATCAACAACGTCCTGGCCTTTCCCGGGGTGTTCCGCGGGGCGCTGGACGTCCGCGCGACCGACATCACCGAGAACATGAAGCTGGCGGCGGCCGACGCCCTGGCCGACCTGGTCGGGGACGACCTCGCCCCCGACTACGTCATCCCCAGCCCGTTCGACGAGCGGGTGGTCCCGGCGGTCTCCGCGGCGGTGGCCGCGCAGGCGCGCGAGGACGGGGTGGCGCGGGCCTGACCGCCGTGATCCGACCGGACGCGACGTGATCGTCCGGTGATCCAGAGTGACCGATCCGGAGCGGGGTTCTCCCGCTCCGGATCGGTCGTCATGGGGGCGGCCGACCGAGGTCGGGTCTCGAAGCGGTGCAGGGTTTCACCTGCGGTACCGCGGTGCGGGGGTCAGAGCTTGTCGCGTGCGGCGGCCCCGAGAAAGGCCGCCCACGCCTCGGGGGGAAAGCCCAGCACCGTTCCGCCCGGTGTTTTGGAGTCGCGGACCATGATCCTCCTGTTCAGGTCTGCGACCTCGACGCACTGTCCCCCTCCGGTACCGCTGTAGGAGCTCGTGCGCCAGCGAGCGCCTTCCGTTTCAAACGCGGCCATGCCGCGCCCCCTTCCCTATTCATCTTCTTCCTTTGCTTTTCTCGACCGGAATTGTTCTTCCAACTCGGTCAAGAGTCCCCGTGTCTCCACGGGGTGCAGTGCGGCCGTACGCAAGTGGTCGAACGCCATCGTGTAGAACCGCACCTCTTTCGCCTTTTCGATGTAGAGACTGCTGGTCAGGTTTTCCAAATGGACGAGTCGCGGCGCATAGACGTCCGATTCCGCGAACTCCAGGATGTCGAACGAGCCATTCAGTCCTGAATGAGAACCTCGATCGAAAGGCAGGACTTGTAGTGTTATGTGGGTCTTACGTCCCAGATCGGATAGATGGCGAAGTTGGTTCGCCATGACCTCCGGGCCTCCGATGGGTCGGTGCAACACGGCCTCGTCGAGGATGACCCACACGTCCGGCGGATCCTCGCGCGCGAGGATCTCCTGGCGTCGGATGCGCAGTTCGGTCCGCCGTTCGATCTCGCGCGGTTCGACGGGAGTGGGGTGCGACTCCAGCAACGCGCGGGCGTAGTCCTGCGTCTGGAGCAGCCCTGGGACGATCTGGGCCTGGTAGAAGCGGAGCGTGCTGGCCTCGGGCTCCAGGCCGAGGTAGACCTCGAAGCGCTCGGGCATGATGTCGCCGTAGACGTGCCACCAGCCGCGCCTGCGGGACTCCCGGGCCAGCATGACCAGTGTCTGGCGCAGGCCGTCGTCCTTGACCTCGTACAACTCCAGCAGGTCGCGCACGTCGTCGGAGTTCGTGGCGACCTGGCCGCGTTCGATGCGTGAGAGCTTGCTGCCGGACCAGGACATGCGTTCGGCGGCTTCTTCTCCGGTCAATCCGGCATTTTCTCGCAGACGGCGCAATTCGACACCAAGGCGGCGGCGTCGGACGGTGGGGTTATAGCCAGCGGCCACCGGGAGCCTCCTTTTCCGGGGGAGAGGCTGTTGGGAGAACGGGAGAAGGCTACTTCACACCGAAGGAGGGAAGGGACTTGGGGGGAATTCTCCAAAGCAATTGCACGGCCTCTTCCCGGCGTGCATGATGGCCACTATGCCATGCGGAGAAAGTCCTGCTGGGCCTCTTTCCGCAACGAGCGCCATGACCGAGGGTGGTTGGATGATCGCGCATTCCCCCAGTGGTGGACCGGTTACCGGAAATACCCGGCGCGGCGAACGGCGGCGACACGCGCAAACGTGCGGGTGCGGCCAAGAGGATGTTCACAGGGCGCAATTCCCCGGTCTGGAGGGACGCGTCCGTGACGTCCGGGCGTTCGTCGAGACATCCCTGCTCCCGCGACAGGACGGGCACGCCCCCTTCGACGACGACCTCGTCGACACCGCATTGCTTCTGGTCAGCGAACTCGCCTCCAACGCGGTCCGGCACACCCGCAGCGGCGAACCCGGCGGAATGCTCATGGTCGAGGTCCGCCGGCACGCCCACGAGGTGACCGTCGAGGTCTGCGACCAAGGCCCGCGGGAGGGACATCCTCCCTCCCGCCCCGTAGTGCGCTCCCTCTCCCTGGAGACCGAGTACGGGCGCGGCATGGCCTTGGTCGACGCGCTCGCCACCCACTGGGACGCCCGCCGCCACGGCCCCGGCCTGGCCGTCTGGTTCACCCTGACCGCATCCGAGGCCTCCCCGCGCCGCGTCTGACCTCCGCCCCCACCCCCGGTCCGCGGGGAAGGGCCGCCCCACCCGTTTCCCGCCCCCTGTGCCGGGCAGGCGGAATCGACCGGCCGCCTGGAGCGGCCACACCGCGACGGACGGGAGAACATCGTGCGACTGGTCTGGGTCCTGGACACCTGCGACGCCGAGCGACTGGCCGTCTTCTGGGGTGCCGCGCTGGGGTATGAGCGGGACGAGGCGGACCCGCCCTATACCTTCCTGCGCGACCCGGGAGGACTCCGCCCCGACCTGATCCTGCAGGACGTCCCCGAACCCAAGACCGGCAAGAACCGGATGCACCTCGACATCGTCGTCGAGGACCTCCACGGGGAGGTGTCGCGCCTGATCGGACTGGGCGCGGTACAGCGCTGCGCACCCGTCGCGGAGGTCAACGGCGGTCGCCTCGTCGTCATGGCCGACCCCGAGGGAAACGAGTTCTGCGTCGTGCGGGAGGCGACATTCCCCGAGCCCGTTCCGGCCACGGCGAAGGCGGATGGTTAGGGTCGGGGCCATGTTCGCCATCACTGCCGCGCGTATCGACAAGGACAATCCGCTCTCGGCCCTGGAGGCCACGGAGCGACCCGCCCCCAAGGTCCCCGACGGCTGGACGACGGTGACCGTGAAGGCCGCCTCACTCAACCACCACGACCTGTGGAGCCTGCGCGGGGTGGGCCTGTCCGCGGACAGGTGCCCCATGATCCTCGGCTGCGACGCAGCGGGACTGGACGAGGAGGGCAACCCGGTCGTCGTCCACGGCGTCATCGGCGACGTTGCGGCGGGGGGCGGTGACGAGACCCTCGACCCCCGCCGCTCCCTGCTGTCCGAGGTCCACGACGGTACGTTCGCGGAGAAGGTCGCCGTGCCCCGCCGCAACCTCGTGCCACTGCCGGAGGGATTGTCGTTCGAGGAGGCGGCGTGCCTGCCCACGGCCTGGCTGACCGCCTACCGGATGCTCTTCGAGAAGGCCGGGCTTCAGCCGGGCGGGTCCGTACTGGTCCAGGGGGCCGGCGGGGGCGTGTCGGGCGCGCTGATCCGGCTCGCCTCGGCCACCGGCTACCGCGTCTACGCGACGAGTCGCAGCGCCGCCAAGCGCGCCCGCGCGCTGGAGCTCGGCGCGCACGCGGCGGTGGAACCGGGGGAGCGGCTGGCGGAGAAGGTCGACGTGGTGTTCGACAGCGTGGGGGCGGCCACCTGGGCCCACTCGGTGCGCTCGCTCAAGCCCGGCGGGCGCATCGTGACCTGCGGCGCGACCAGCGGCGACGCGCCGCCCGCCGAGCTGACCCGGGTGTTCTTCCTCCAGCTCTCCGTTGTCGGGTCCACGATGGGCACCCGCGACCAGCTGGAACGGCTCGTCGGCCTGTGCGCCCGCACCGACGTGCGCCCCGAGATCGACCGTGTCCTGCCCCTGACGCGGGCGGCGGAGGGATTCGCGGCCATGGCCGAGGGCGACCTGTTCGGCAAGATCGTCTTCACTCTCTGAGACCGACGGACGGGGCCGCCCCGGCGACCGCGCGGTCGCCGGGGCAGCCCCGTGTCGATCAGCCCTGGGGGCGTGGCCCGTCCTCGGTGTCGGCGGGCGGCTCCCGGGTGGCCGAAGCCCAGGGATCGCCGCCGGGGTCCGACGGCCGGGGACCGGAGTCCTGACGGGGCGTGTCGCCCTCGCCGGCGGGTCCCGGCTCGGGGGGCCGTGGGCCCGGCGCCCCCTCGGAGGCGGGTCGGTCCTGCCGCTCCGGCGGACCCCACGAGGAGATGTCGCGACGGATGACCTCCAACGTGTCGTCGAGGATGCGGCGGAGGTGGCCGGCGGCCTGCGTACTGGTCTCGCCGGCTCCGCGGACGGTGTCGCTGACACGTTCGGAGAAGTCGCGGAGCGCCTGTTCGAACTCGGGGCGCTGACCGTGCTCGCCGCGCCGCCCCCAGGCGGGGAAGCCCTGGGAGAACCGCTCCCAGTCGTGCCCCCACCAGGGCCCCTTGCGTTCGCCCTCCTCGCCCTCGCCGCGTTCGTGGCGACCGCGTTCGCCACGGGACCGCCCGGCGGAGGCGGTGGGGTCCTCGGCGCCCGCCCGCGCCCACACGTCCTCATCCGACTCGGACGGGGTCTGGCGGTCCCGCCTGCCACGGGAGCCGCCGGCCGCGGACTTCAGCTCCTCGCGCAGGGAGCTGATCGTGTCGCGCACGTCCTGCTTGACCGCGCGGGCGATGTCGCGGACGGAGTCGGTGATCTCGCGCTCCAGGTCGTCGAGCTCGGAGGCACGCGCGTGCAGTTCCTCGCGTCCCTTGTCGGTGAGCCGGTAGACCTTGCGCCCGTCCACCACCTCGTGGGTGACCAGGCCCTCCTCCTCCAGCCGGGACAGCCGCGGGTAGATGGTGCCGGGAGAGGGGGAGTAGACGCCAAGGAAGCGGTCCCGTAGCAGGCTGATGATCTCGTAGCCGTGCCGCGGGCTCTCGTCGAGTAGTTTCAGCAGGTAGAGCCGGAGCCTGCCGTGGCCGAAGATCGTGCTCATGCGTCCCCCCTCAGGAGAGCGGCCGGAGCGTCGGGGGCGCGGCGCAGCAGTGAGACCGACCCCGACACGGTCGTGGTGGTGACGTCGGCCGGTTCGATGCCGCTGCCGATCGTTCCGCTCAGCCGGCTGCGCCCACGCTGGTCGCGCCGCTCCAGGCCGAACGCGGAGTCGAGCGCGCCGGTGGCCGTGCGCAGGTCCACGTTCGCCGACGTCTCCGCGGGGACCCGCAACGCGATGTCACCGGAGACGGAGGCGAGCCGGACCCTGGCCGAGGGGGTGAGGTCGACGTCGGCGAACAGCTGTCCCGAGCCGGACTTGGCGGAGAAGGCGGAGAGCCGGTCGCCGGCGACGGCGAGCCGACCGCTCACGCTGTTGAAACCGAGACTGCCCGACAGGCCACGGGCCTCCAGGCCTCCGGAGACCGTGTTGACGTCGATCTCGCCGCCGAGGCCGTCCAGCGTGACGTCACCGGAGGCGCTGCGCAGCCGGGTCTTGGCGCGTACGCCGGCGGCGACGATCGGGGCGGTCACGGTGGTCACGTCGATCGGGCAGTCGGTGGGCACCCGCAGGCTGATGGTGGCCGAGCGCCGTCCCACGTCGCGGTAGCCCGTCAACTGTGGTGGCCGGAGCCGGTCGAGCAGGCCCTCACGGGTGAGGTCCTCGTAGGTGATCGTCAGGATGCCCGCCTCCTGGGAGACGAGCACCGGACCACCGACGATGTCGGAGACCTCGAAGGTCACCGGGTCGTCGGTGGGGAGGACATTGACAAGACCGCCGACGATGCGGACGCGCAGAGCCACGATTCCATCGAGGGTGCGGGTCGTCGACTGGTCGATGGTCCATCGCGCCATCGCAGTCCCTTTCCATCGCTGTGCTTCTGGGAAACACGATATGTCGCGATGGCGGAAGTCTCAAGATATGTCGCAACTTCAAGGGGGAAGTCAGGGCGTTCTCAGGGAAACCCCTGGCCCTCCCTTGGCCCTCAACAGACGGAGAGGGGCCACGGCCGAGACCGTGACCCCTCTCCCGCGCTCATGGACGCGAACCGCTCAGTCCTCGTCGTCGTCGAGCCGGGCCAGCCAGGTGGCCAGCCGGTCGACCGCCGTCTCGAACTCCGGGTTCAAGTCGGTGAACGTGCGCAACTGGTCGGCGACCCAGGCCAGGGAGACCTCCTCCTCGCCGCGCCGCCGCTCCAGCTCCTCGATACCCCGATCGGTGTAGTACATGACTAGTCCGCCGGCGGGAACACCGTGTTGACCAGCGCCTGCTGCTCCACCTCATGCCGCTTGGCCGACCCCGCCGCGGGCGAGGAACTGGCCGGACGCGACACCCGGGTGAACGGGCGGTCGAGCTGCTCGGAGAAGACCAGCGCCACGAACGGCCACGGCCCCATGTTCGCCGGCTCCTCCTGCACCCACAGCACCTCTCCCGCGTTGGGGAAGGCCGCGAGCTGCTGGCGGATCTCCTCGATCGGCAGCGGGTAGAGACGCTCGACCCGCACGATCGCGGTCGTGGTGTCCCCCGTCCGCTTCCGCGCCGCGTCCAGGTCGTAGTAGACCTTGCCCGAGCACAGCACCACCCGGCGCACGTCCTCGGCCTTGATCCCGCTGGTGTCGGGGATGAGCGGCTGGAACGAGCCGGAGGTGAACTCCGAGGTCGCCGACGTGGCGGCCTTCAGGCGCAGCATCGACTTGGGCGTGAAGACCACCAGCGGGCGGCGGAACGACGACTTGACCTGCCAGCGCAGCAGGTGGAAGTAGTTCGCCGGGGTGGTCGGCATGGCCACCGTCATGTTCTCCTGCGCGCACAGCTGGAGGAAACGCTCGATCCGCGCGGAGGAGTGGTCGGGCCCCTGCCCCTCGTAGCCGTGCGGCAGCAGCAGCGTGACGCTGGAGCGCTGACCCCACTTCTGCTCACCGGAGCTGATGTACTCGTCGATGACGGTCTGGGCGCCGTCGACGAAGTCACCGAACTGGGCCTCCCAGGCCACCAGCGCGTCCGGACGCACCACCGAGTAGCCGTACTCGAAGCCGAGCGCGGCGTACTCGCTCAGCAGCGAGTCGTGGACGTAGAACTTCGACGTGCCCTTGTCGAACCGCTTGAGCGGCGTGTGCACCTCGCCGGTGTTGCGGTCGACCAGGGCGGCGTGGCGCTGGCCGAAGGTACCGCGGCGGCTGTCCTGGCCGACCAGCCGGACCGGGTGCTCCTCGATGAGCAGCGAACCGAAGGCGAGGGTCTCGCCCATGGCCCAGTCGATCGTGTCCTCGGCCACCATCTGCGCGCGACGCTGCAACTGCGGCAGCAGACGCGGGTGCGGGGTGAACCCCTCGGGCAGGTCGGTCTGGGTCTCGACGACCCGCTTGACCACGTCGGAGCTGATCGCGGTCTCGACCGCGGCGTGGTCGATGCGCCCCTCGTCGAACACCTCGGGCTTGATCACCGCGCCCGGCTCCACCGGCTTGCGGCCGGCCTCGCGGGTCTCGGTGAAGGCGCGCTCCAGCTGCTGCTGGTAGTCGCGCAGGGCCTGCTCGGCCTCCTCCACGGAGATGTCGCCGCGTCCGATCAGCGCCTCGGTGTAGAGCTTGCGGGTGGACCGCTTGGCGTCGATCACGTCGTACATCAGCGGCTGGGTGAACGAGGGGTTGTCGGCCTCGTTGTGCCCGCGGCGCCGGTAGCAGACCAGGTCGATGACGACGTCCTTGTTGAACGTCTGCCGGTAGGCGAACGCCAGCTGGGCCACCCGGACGACGGCCTCGGGGTCGTCGCCGTTGACGTGGAAGATCGGCGCCTGCACCATCCGCGCGACGTCGGTCGCGTAGACGCTGGAACGGCTGTCGGCCGGAGAGGTGGTGAAGCCGACCTGGTTGTTGACGATGACGTGCACGGTGCCGCCGGTGCGGTAACCCCGCAGCTGCGACAGGTTCAGCGTCTCGGCCACCACGCCCTGACCGGCGAACGCGGCGTCGCCGTGGATCAGGATCGGCAGCACGGTGAAGCCCTGCGGCCCCTTGTCGAGGATGTCCTGCTTGGCGCGGACGATGCCCTCGGCGACCGGGTTGACCGTCTCCAGGTGGCTGGGGTTGGCGGCCAGCGAGATCGCGATCTTCTCGCCCTCGGGGGTCTCGAAGGTGCCCTCGGTGCCCAGGTGGTACTTGACGTCACCGGAACCGTGCGCGCTGCGCGGGTCGAGGTTGCCCTCGAACTCGCCGAAGATCTGGCCGTAGGACTTGCCGCAGATGTTGGCGAGGACGTTCAGCCGGCCGCGGTGGGCCATGCCGATGACGACCTCGTCCAAGCCGTTCTTGGCCGCCTTGGAGATCACACCGTCCAACAGCGGGATCAGCGACTCGCCGCCCTCGAGCGAGAAGCGCTTCTGGCCGACGTACTTGGTCTGCAGGAACGTCTCGAAGGCCTCGGCGCTGTTGAGCCGGCGCAGGATGTGCAGCTGCTCGTCGCGGGTGAGCTTCTCGGGCTCACGCTCGACGTGCGACTGGATCCACTCCCGCTCCTCCGGGCTCTGGATGTGCATGTACTCGATGCCGACGGTGCGGCAGTAGGTGTCACGCAGCACGCCCAGGATGTCGCGCAGCTTCATGACGGCCTTGCCGCCGAAGCCGCCCGTCGGGAAGTCCCGTTCGAGGTCCCACAGCGTCAGGCCGTGTTCCAGGATGTCGAGGTCGGGGTGGCGGCGCTGACGGTACTCCAGCGGGTCGGTGTCGGCCATGAGGTGGCCGCGGACCCGGTAGGCGTGGATCAGCTCCTGGACCCGGCTGGTCTTGTCGAGCTGGTTGACGTTGTCGACCGAGATGTCCTGAACCCAGCGCACCGGCTCGTAGGGGATGCGCAGGGACTTGAAGATCTCGTCGTAGAAGCCGTCCTCGCCCAGCAGCAGCTGGTGGATGCGGCGCAGGAACTCGCCCGACTGCGCACCCTGGATGATGCGGTGGTCATAGGTCGAGGTCAGCGTCATGACCTTGCTGACCGCGAGCTTGTTCAGGGTCTCGGGGGAGGCGCCCTGGAACTCGGCCGGGTACTCCATGGCGCCCACGCCGACGATGGTGCCCTGGCCGGGCATCAGGCGGGGGACGGAGTGCACCGTGCCGATGCCGCCCGGGTTGGTCAGGCTGATCGTGGTGCCCTGGAAGTCCGGGACCCCCAGCTTGTTGTTGCGGGCCTTGCGGACCAGCTCCTCATAGGCCGTCCAGAACTCCTTGAAGTCCATGGTGTCGGCGGCCTTGATGCTGGGCACCAGGAGCTGGCGCGTGCCGTCAGGCTTCTTGAGGTCGATCGCCAGGCCGAAGTTGACGTGCTCGGGCTTGGCCACGCCCGGCTTGCCGTCGATCTCCACGTAGGAGTGGTTCATCTCCGGCAGCGCCTCAAGCGCCTTCACCATCGCGTAGCCGATGAGGTGGGTGAAGGAGACCTTGCCACCGCGACCGCGCCGCAGGTGGTTGTTGATGACGATGCGGTTGTCGAACAGCAGCTTCACCGGGACCGCCCGCACGCTGGTGGCGGTCGGCAGGGTGAGGCTGGCCTCCATGTTCGTGGCGGTGCGGGCAGGGGCGCCGCGCAGCCGTTCCTCGGTGACGGCCAGAGCGTCGACGCCGCCGGACTCCTTGGCGGAGCCGCCGTCGTCCTTGGCGGCCGGCTTCTTCGGCTCGTTCTTGGTGGTGCCGCCGGCCTTGGCCGGGGCAGCGGTCTTCGCGGCCTGGGTGGCACCGGAAGCACGCGCGGGGGACGCGGTCGGCGTCCCCCCGGAGGGGGTGCCCGTCCCGTTGGCGCTGGTGGATCCGGACTTTCCGGACTTGTAGTCCGCGAAGAAGTTCCACCATGCCTTATCAACCGAGTTCGGGTCGTTCAGATACTTCTGGTGAAGTTCGTCGACCAGCCACTCGTTGGGGCCGAAATCTGTCAGGGGTTGAGACGCCTCAGACGACACGGCGGAGATCGCCCTCTTCCGCAGCTCGTTTGTGAATGTGATGGAGAGATGGCCACTTACGCAGGGCGGGCATAGGTATAGCGACTCCACTCGGCCGCCTCGCGACGCGCCCGGCCGGCAATCTCGCCTAACAGGCTACTTGGCCGCGGGTCGCGCTGGGGACCCCGGGGCGGCGCCGCACTGGGATATACCTAACAATATTTCACACGCGGGCGCCAGGGGAAGAGCGCGGAGGTCGGAGACGGCCCAGCTCACACGCCCGTGGCCGTGACCGGATCAGGCCGTCACCTCATCAGCTTGGTGTGGTCCCAACTGGCCACACGTCGCACGGAAAGAAACACCGCGACACGCTTGCGGCCCGCCCGCTCCAGCCCGGCCCGGACGTCCCCCAGCTCCTCCACCCCCACGCCGGCCATCCGCGCCGCGACGGCCGCGCCCACGTGCAGCACCGTCGTGGGGTCGGCGTGGATCTCGGCGGTGCCGTACAGCGTCACACCGCGCAGCCGCGCGTACTCCTCGCCGTCCTCGACCAGGCAGGTCATCGTCGGACGTCGACGCAGGTTCACCACCTTCTGCGAGGCCGCGTAGGTCCAGAAGGCCAGCCGTCCCTCGAGCATCGCGTAGAACAGCGTGGACAGGTGCGGCTCGCCGTTCCGGCCCACGGTCGCGACCTGCACCTTGCGGTGTTCGGCGAGGAAGGCGGCGACCTCGTGGTCGCTCATCCTGATCCGGTCCCGCTGGTGCGGGGAACGGGAGGCGCGGCCGTTCGACACGTGTTCCCCTCTCAGCCCAGCCGGACGGTTCCCCGCCCGGTGATCAGCGGTAGGTCCAGACAGGTGCGGATACCGGGGCGCGCGGCGCACACAGCGGGGATCGCGTTGACCGCGTAGGCGGCGACCCCGGCCAGGCCGTGGTTGAAGTCCTCGATGCGCACCACGTAGTCGGGCACCCCCTCCACGCGCAGCACCACACCCGGCCGGCCCCACTGGGGAACCCGCCTGGCATCGCTCTTGCAGGCCCACTCGACGTCGATGACCGGCCGGCCGGCGATCGTGCCGGAGAACGTCCACAGGGCGCCGGCCACGGTGCCCGCCCGGACGGTCCCCGCGGCGACCTCGAAGTCACGGTCGGCGACCACCACCTCGCCGCGCGACTCCACGTCGTCGAGCTCCAGGCCGAGCCCCTCGGCCACCAGGTGCATGCTCTCGGCGAACGAGCGTTCGTGGAACGAGCGGAAGGGACGCACGGTCCGGGCGTGGGAGTCGGGCGAGCGCCCCAACCCCATCAGCCCGCTGACGACGTCGGCCGAGGGGTTCCCCGCGAAGTCGGAGCACTCGCGCAGGTAGATGTGGTCGATGCGCATGCCCAGACCCGACAGCGCGAGCGGCAGGACCTGGGACAGGAAACCCGGGTTGACCCCGGTGCCGTGCAGGGACGCGCCGCCCGCGGCACACGCGGCCTCCAACCGGGCGGGCAACTCCGGTCCGTAGACACGCGGGTTGACGAACCCCGTGGTCGTCACCACGTTCTTGCCCGAACGCAACAGCGCGCAGATCGTCCGGGCGTCGTCGTCGGGGTCCTCGGAGAAGAAGGCCGACGGAAGCGGCGTGTGCGTCACACAGTCGGCGTCCAGCGCCAGGATCTCCTCGGGATCGTGCGTGGCCCGCACCCCCACGGGGCCCAGCCCGGCGAGCTCCCCCGCGTCGATCCCCGCCTTCTCCGGCGAATGGACGTAGACGCCGACGAGCTCGAACTCGGGCCGGCCGAGCAGCGCGCGCAGCGCAGCCCTCCCCACCGAGCCCGTCGCCCACTGGATGACACGGATCGGCACGAGCGGCCTCCGGCGTGTTGTCGCGGCAGGTGCTTCCCGGTTCCGACGCTGATCGGGAGATCACGAATCTACCAACGGCGGACGCCGCGGCACAGGGGCTCACCGCCCCGGCCGTCAAACGGTTCGCGCGCCCCCCGCGGATCGGGTAGTTACAGTCGAAGACCACGGTCCGGGCGGCGCGCAGAGCCGCGGACGTCACGGTGGGATCAAGGAGGAGAAATGACCGACCTGCGGTTCGATGGGCGGGTCGCCGTCGTCACCGGTGCCGCACAGGGACTGGGCCGCTCCTACGCCCTCGAACTGGCCGCTCGCGGGGCCAAGGTCGTCGTCAACGACCTGGGCGGACGGGACGGCGGGACGACCGGCGAGGCAGAGGGGCCGGAAGGCGTCGTCGAGCAGATCGAGGGCGACGGCGGGGTGGCGGAGGCCGACACCCACGACGTCTCGACCCAGGAGGGCGCGCAGGCGCTCGTGGAGGGCGCGCTGGACCGCTTCGGCCGTGTCGACATCGTCGTCAACAACGCCGGCATCCTGCGCGACAAGTCGTTCAAGAACATGTCCGTGGCCGACTGGGACGCCGTGATCGGGGTCCACCTGCGCGGGACCTTCCTGGTGTCGCAGGCCGTGTTCGGCCATTTCCGTGAGCACGGGTACGGTCGCATCGTCAACACCACGTCCCCCTCGGGCCTGTTCGGCAACTTCGGGCAGAGCAACTACGCGGCGGCCAAGATGGGCATCGTCGGCCTCACCAAGGCCCTCGCGATCGAGGGGGCGAAGTACGACGTCGCGGTCAACGCGATCGCCCCGCTCGCCTACACCCGGATGACCGAGGACCTCTTCCCGCCGGCCGCGGCCGCGAAGCTGGGACCGGAGAAGGTCACCCCGCTCGTCGTCTGGCTCGCCCACGAGGACTGCCCGGCCACCGGAGAGGTGTACTCGGTGGGGGGCGGGCGCATCGCGCGGGTGTTCGTCGCGGAGGGGCCCGGCGTGGTGCTCCCCGACGCCACGCCCGAGGACATCGGGGACAACTGGCCCGACATCAACGCCGAACGCCCCTACGTCATCCCCCGTAACCTCGCCGAGCAGACCCAGGTCATCCTCAACGAGGTCATGTGACCCCACGGCCGTGCCCGGATCGGGCCCAAGGCCCCGAAACGGGCGCCGCCGCGGCGCAGCTGATCATGAAACGCACGTGTTCGAGGGAGCCTGGCTGCGAATCCCTCCGCTGGTCAGCGTTTCCCGGCGGAGCCCCCACCTCCACTCCTAGCATTCCGAATCGGAGGTGGGGAGGGTTGAAGAAGGAGTTCGGCGAGCTCGAATCCGCGATCATGGACGCACTGTGGCGGGCCGATCGTCCGCTCGTCGTGCGCGAGGTGCGCGAACGCATGACCTATGACCGCGAGGTCGCCTACACGACCGTGATGACGGTGGCCAACATCCTGTACCACAAGGGCCTGCTGGACCGCGAGAAGTCCGGCAGGGCCTGGCGGTACCGGCCCAGGGAGACACGCGAGGAGCACACCGCGCGTGTCATGAGCGAGGTGCTCAGGTCCAGCGGCGACCGCGGCGTCACCATGCTCCGCTTCATCGAGCGTTTCAGCGACGAGGAGATGGCCCGCCTGCACGACGTCCTCCACCAGGTGCGCGTACGCAGGGGCATCGCCTCCTGACCCCCGAGCCCGGGCGTCGCAGGGGCCGCCGCCCGCGCCCCGGGGCGCGGGCCCCGGCCGGTCTATGCTGGCGTGTCGTGGACGAACCCCTTGTCACGCGCCTACGGGACTTCGGCGAGACGATCTTCGCCGAGATGACCCGGCTGGCCACCGAGACCGACGCCATCAACCTGGGGCAGGGCTTCCCCGACACCGACGGGCCAGCGTCCCTGCTCCACGACGCCGCCCAGCACATCCTCGGCGGCGTCAACCAGTACCCGCCGGGTCCGGGACGCCCCGAACTGCGCGCCGCGGTCGCCGCCGCGCGGGCCGAGTCCCACGGCCTGGACTACGACCCGGCCACCGAGGTCTACGTCACCGTCGGCGCCACGGCCGGCATCGCCGCCGCCGTGCTCGGCCTGGTCGAGCCGGGGGACGAGGTGATCGTCTTCGAGCCGATGTACGACTCCTATCCGGCCGTCATCGCGATGGCCGGGGGCGTCCGGCGGCCGGTCACCCTCCGTCCCACAGGCCAGGCAGGTGCCGCGCGGTTCACCTTCGATCCGCAGGAACTGCGTGCCGCGGTGGGACCGCGCACCCGGATGATCCTGGTGAACTCCCCGCACAACCCCACCGGCACGGTGTTCTCCCCCGAGGAGCTCGCCGTCATCGCCGAGGTCTGCCGGGAGCACGACCTCCTCGCGCTCACCGACGAGGTCTACGAGCACCTGACCTTCGACGGGGTCGCCCATGTTCCGTTGGCCACCCTGCCCGGCATGCGCGAGCGGACCGTGGCGGTCTCGTCGGTGGGCAAGACCTTCTCGGTCACCGGGTGGAAGACCGGGTGGGTCATGGGACCGGCACCGCTCGTCCGCGCGGTGAGCACCGTCAACCAGTTCCTCACCTTCACCGCCAATGGGGCGCTCCAGCTCGCGGTGGCCGAGGCGCTGCGTTCCGAGATGGCCTGGGTGGCGGCCCAGCGTGACGCGCTCCAGGCCAAGCGCGACCGGCTCTCCGAGGGGCTGCGCGCGGCCGGCTTCGAGGTCATGCGCCCCCAGGGCACCTACTTCGTCATGGCC
This sequence comes from Marinactinospora endophytica, assembly GCF_054780875.1. Classification (NCBI taxonomy): domain Bacteria; kingdom Bacillati; phylum Actinomycetota; class Actinomycetes; order Streptosporangiales; family Nocardiopsidaceae; genus Marinactinospora; species Marinactinospora endophytica. The sequence continues at coordinate 342,448 of NZ_BAAGVM010000003.1, forward strand.
GACATCCGCCCGCTCGGCTTCACCGACGGCATCGAGCTGGCCCGGACGCTGCCCCGCGCCGCGGGGGTCGCGGCCGTACCGGCCCAGGTCTTCTACGACCGTGCGGAGGAGGGGCGCCACCTGGTCCGCTTCGCCTTCTGTAAACGAGACGAGGTCCTGGACGAGGCGGTCACCCGGCTGTCCCGGTTGTCCAAGGGCTGACCCGTGGCACTCCCGGACGGACGGACCGGCCGTTCGCGGTGACCTCGCCGCGGCGCGGCCGCGACGGGCCGGATAGCGTGCCACCCACCGCGCAACCCGCGGGCAGGCACGACGAAAGGCGGACCGCAGTGACCACGACCATGCCCGACGACCTCCTGCGCGTCGCGGAGGAGGCCAAGGGGTTCATGCCCACCGAGGAGGGGCTCGCCCTGTACGAGACGGCGTTGTCCTACGCGCGGCTCGGGCCGGTCCTGGAGATCGGCACCTACTGCGGCAAGTCCACCGTCTACCTCGGGGCCGCGGCCCGCGCGGTCGGTGGCACCGTCGTCACCGTCGACCACCACCACGGCTCGGAGGAGCACCAGGTGGGGTGGGAGTACCACGACCCGTCGATGGTCGACTCGGTCACCGGCCGGCTCGACACGCTGGGAACGTTCCGCCGGACCATGGCCGCCGCCGACCTGGAGGACCAGGTGATCGCGGTCGTGGGCCGTTCCGCCGACGTCGCCCGGCTGTGGAACGCCCCGCTGGGCATGTTGTTCATCGACGGCGGTCACACCGAGGAGGCCGCCCAGGCCGACTACACCGGGTGGAGCGGCCACGTCGCCCCGGGGGGCGCGCTGGTCATCCACGACGTCTTCCCCGATCCCGCCGACGGGGGGCGCCCGCCCTACAACATCTACCGACGCGCCCTTGACTCCGGGGACTTCGTCGAGATCCGCGCGCAGGGTTCGCTGCGTGTCCTGGAACGCCGGACCTGACCGGCGTCGCCGGGAGCGGCGCGGATATCCAACCGTGACGTCGGTGTGACGAAACGGGTGGGGACGCCCGGGAAAGTGAAGGAGGAGGTGAAAGGGGCTGTCCCGGTGCCGGGAGATCCCGGTGGAACGTGTTCCCATCCTGTGGCCGCAGGCCGTGAAGCGGCCACGGCCGGGTATCGTGTTTCGGAGGGTTTCGGCGAATCCCCCGCTGCGCCGAACCGACTCCCATTCTTTCTGTGAACCAGACCGGCCCGCGTTCGCGTCATACGCCTGTAAACGCTTATAGCGCCGCGCAGTGGGCGATTGAGGACACCAGGGGGCGAAGAACTGAGCGAAAGCACCTACGGCGACGGGGAAACCGAACCTCGCCCCGAATCTGATACGCCCGAAACCGGCAACTCTCCTGCGACGAGCGACGTGGATTCCAACAAGCCTGACCCCAGCGAACGCCCTGACGGCGACGGTCCGGACAGCCGTCCGGACAGCCCCGACACCTCCGTGACCCCCGAGTCCGACGAGGCTCCCTCGCGTCCGGAGGGCACCGACCCGAAGGACACCGAGGCAGAGCCCGAAGCCGAGTCCGCGGACCCGAAGGAGACCGACGGGACCGAGCGCGACGAGCCGACCGCGGACGACGCGGCCGACCGGGCCGAGGAGAAGACCGCGGCGGACGACGCCCAGCGCTCCTCCGACGACGCCGCGGCCGATGCCGGCGGCTTCGACTGGTTCACCGGGGGCAAGGAGGACGACGCGCGCGCCCGGGACACGGAGTCCGAGGACGCCGACGGCGATGACGCGGCCTCCTCCGTCTACTCGGGCGAGAGCGCCTTCAAGGACAGCGGCAGCTTCTTCCGCGACGGGGTGGCGCGCAACCTCGCCGAACAGTACGGCCTGGAGTTCGCCGGCGGCTCGACCGCCGACGGCCCCGAAGCCGACGAGGCCCCCGCCGAACCCCGGGACCTCGCGGGGTCCGCCGACTCCGTCGAGTCCGCCGCGAAGGCGGACTCCGACACGGAGCAGGAGTCCTCCGCCGATCGGGACGACACCGTGGGCGAGCGCGCCGACGAGCCCAACTGGGATCCCGAGGGGACCGCGGAGTTCCGTCCGGTCTTCGATGACGATGACGAGGACGAGGACGTTCCCGCGGGTGGCGTGGGTGCGTCGGGTCGTGCCGGTGGTGCTTCGGAGGCGGACGGGGAGGACGCGGAGGCGTCCACCCGGATGTGGGATCCCGAGGGGACCGCGGAGTTCCGTCCGGTCTTCGATGACGATGACGAGGACGAGGACGTTCCCGCGGGTGGCGTGGGTGCGTCGGGTCGTGCCGGTGGTGCTTCGGAGGCGGACGGGGAGGACGCGGAGGCGTCCACCCGGGCGTGGGATCCCGAGGGGACCGCGGCCTTCACCCCGGTCTTCGACGACGACGAGGACGACGAGAAGACCACCGAGAGCCCGGCCCACGGCGCAGCGTCCTCCCCCCACGACGACACGGAGCGCGACACCCCCGCCCCGGCCGACCCCGGTACCGAGGCGCTGGGCACCGCGGCCGTCGCGGCCGCCGGGGCCGTGGCGGGAGCCGGTGTCGTGGGCGGCGCGATCGGGGCCCAGCAGGGCGCCGGCACGGGCGGTTCCGGGACGCCGTCGGGAGAGACCTCCCACTCCGCGGCCTCCGGCGGCGCAGACCCGCAGGGGCCGGCACCGACGGGCGACGCGAAGGGCAAGGCCAAGAAGGCCAAGAAGAAGGCGCAGAAGAAGCAGCGGCCGCTGTGGTGGCGGATCACCCGTGGCGGGCTCATCGCCGCGGGCATCCTCCTCGTCCTTGGCGTCGCCGGCTTCGGCGTCGCCTACGCGACCATCCCGGTTCCCGACGCCACCCAGGAGAGCGCCACCAACCAGGGCTCGACGTTCTACTACTCCGACGGCGAGACGGTGTTCGCCGAGCGGGGCGTCGACCGTGACCCGGTGCCGTTGGAGGAAGTGCCCGAAGAGGTCCAGAACGCGATCCTCGCAGCAGAGGACCGCGGCTTTTGGACCGAGCCCGGCGTCTCGCTCACCGGAACGCTGCGCGCCGCCTGGTCGACCTTCACCGGTCAGCAGGTCCAGGGCGGTTCGACCATCACCCAGCAGATGGTCCGCAACTACTACGAGGGACTGAGCCAGGAGCAGACCTACTCCCGCAAGTTCAAGGAGATCATCATCTCCCTGAAGGTGGACCGCTCCCAGAGCAAGGAGTGGATCCTCGAGCAGTACCTCAACACCATCTACTTCGGCCGTAACGCCTACGGCATCCAGGCCGCCGCGCAGGCCTACTACCACAAGGACGTCGGGGAGCTGACCCCCGACGAGGCGGCCCTGCTCGCCGCGGCCATCCAGCAGCCCACCAAGTTCGGCCTGTCCGACAGCGAGACCACGCCGGAGATGGAGGAGCGCTGGCGCTACGTCGTCGACGGTCTGGTCCAGATGGAGAGCATCACCCCGGCCCAGGCCGATCAGTACCGTTTCCCCAAGCCCGAGAAGACGGTCCCCCAGGAGGGGGTCGACCTCAGCGGCTACAAGGGATACATGCTCCAGCAGGCGATGAAGGAACTGGAGCAGCTCGGCTACACCGAGGACAACATCAACCGCGGTGGCTACAAGATCACCACGACGTTCGACAAGGACCTCATGGAGGCCGCCCAGGAGGCGGTCGAGGAGAACGTCGACGTCGAGCAGATGGCCGACGACGTCCGCATCGGCCTGAGCGCGGTCGACCCCGCCACCGGTGAGGTGGTCGCGTTCTACGGCGGCGCCGACTACATGCAGAACCAGTACGACAGCGCCTTCCTGGGCACCGCCCAGGTCGGGTCGTCCTTCAAGCCCTACGTCCTCGCGGCGGCGCTCAAGAACGACATGGGGCTCAACACCGTCGTGGACGGCAGCGGTCCGCAGACCATCGCCGGCAGCCGGGTCCAAAACGCGGGTAACGCGCCCGGCGGCCCGATGAACCTCATCGAGGCCACCCGGGTCTCCAACAACCTCGGCTACATCGACCTCGCCCAGCGCGTCGGCCTGGAGGAGGTCGCCCAGACCGCTTACGAGATGGGGATCCCCGAGGGGAGCCTGGACGACCACCTGGTCCCGGTCATGCCGCTGGGCGTCAACGACACCACGCCCACCGTCCAGGCCGGCGCCTACGCCACCTTCGCCAACGGCGGCGAGCACGTCGAGACCCACGTGATCCGCTCCATCCTCAACGTCGACGGCGAGGAGGAGCGTCCCGAGGTCGAGCGCAACCGGGTCCTCAGCGAGGAACAGGCCGCCGACGCCACCTACGCCATGCAGAACGTGGTCAACGCCGGCACCGGCCGCAACGCCGCGATCTCGCGGCCCGCGGCGGGCAAGACCGGGACGACGGACAACAACGTGGCGGCCTGGTTCGTGGGCTACACCCCGAAGCTCGCCACGGCGGCCACCGCCTACAACACCAACAAGCAGACGACCATCGTCCCCGGCTGGGGTGTGGCCACCAGTGACGGCGTGCCGTCGGCGATCTGGCGTTCCTTCATGGAGAAGGCCGCCGACACCGCCTACGGCGAGTACGCGGAGTTCCCCTCCCCGGCCTTCGGCGGAAGCTCCCAGAACTACGCGCCCCAGGTGCCGTCCGAGCCGCAGTCCGAGGAGACGGGCGGCTACGAGGAGGCTCCTCCGGTCGAGGAGGACCTGCCCCAGAACCCGGCCCCCGACACCGGTGTCGAAATCCCCGACGGCGGGGCCACGGGCGCCCCGGTCGACCCGGGCACGGATCCGGGCGGCGACCCGGGAGGCGTGGATCCGGGCGGCGACCCGGGGGGCACGGACCCGGGTGGTGATCCGGGGGGCACGGATCCGGGCGGCGACCCCGGCACGGGCTTCCCGGGCGGTGGCGGCATGGCCCCCACCGGGTGAGAGGAAGCCACAGACGGCCGAGGGGCCGGGGAGCACACGCTCCCCGGCCCCTCGGCCGTTTCCGGAACGGGCCGGCCGCGGGGTCAGCCCCCGGTCGTCGGACAGCCGCAGGAGGCCGGGTCCACCGCCGCGGAGCCCTCCCCGGCCGTGTCGGTGAACACCCTGGCGCCGGGGGTCGCCTCGCACAGCGCGTCGGTGGCCAGGATGACCGCCGCGGCCGTCCAGGTGCTGCGCTCCACCGGCCAGTTGACCTGTTCGGCGAACTGGTACCCGGTCCAGTAGGCGCCGTCGTCGGGGTCGCGCAGGTGCTGGATGTCGGCCAGCAGCGCGGCGCCCCGGTCGGTCTCGCCCATCGCGGCCAGCGCCAGGACCAGCTCCGAGGTCTCGGCGCCGGTGACCCAGGGCTGATCGCTCACGCAACGGATGCCCAGCCCTGGCACGACGAAGGTGTCCCAGCGCTGGGCCAGGCGCTCCTTCGCCGCCGCGTCGCGCACCGCCCCGCCCAGGATCGGGTAGTACCAGTCCATCGAGTAGCGGCCGCGGTCGGCGAAGAACGGCTCGTGTTCGGCGATGAGATGGGCCAGGCGGGCGGCGGCGTGGTCCCATTCGGGCCGCGGCCGTCCCAGGCGCACGGCAAGGCGGGACGCGCAGCGCAGCGCCTGGTGGATGCTGGCGCACGCGGTGAGCAGCGCGTGGTCGCCGGGGCTGCCGTCGGGGTCGCGCGCCCACAGGATCTCGCCGCGCCCGCCGCGCAGGCCCAGCACGAACCCGATGGCGTCGCGTACCACCGGCCACATCCGCTCGGCGAACGCCTCATCCTCGCTGATCAGGAGGTGGTGCCAGACACCGACCGCCAGGTAGGCGGCGTGGTTGGCCTCGCGGAGGGGGTTGACGACCCGCCCCCCGCCGTACTTGGCCGGCCACGACCCGTCGGCGTCCTGCACGGAGGCCAGCCAGTCGTAGGCGCGCTCCGCGGCCTCCAGGTGCCCGGTGGCCGACAGCGCCATCGCGCACTCCACGTGGTCCCAGGGGTCCAGGTGGCCACCGGGAAACCAGGGGATCGCCCCGGACCGCTCCTGGGTGGTGAGCAGGTAGCGCGCCGTGCGGGCGATGTCGTCGGCGCTGAGGACGCCGGGCAGCTCTGGCAGCTCGCGTGAGGTCATTCGGCGTTTCCGGCGCCGGTCGGCTTGCGGAGGTAGACGACCACGCTCTTGCCGATGAGAGGGTTGAGGAGCCGCTCGGTGACGCGGGTCGCCTTCGGCGCCTTGAGGATGTCCCAGACGAGGAGACGGTGGTAGGCCCGGACCAACGGGTGATCGTCGTCGCCGGTGCCCACGGCGCACTTGATCCACCAGTAGGGCGAGTGGAGGGCGTGCGCGTGGTGGTGCGGACCGATCTCGAAGCCGGTGGCCTTGAGCTTGGCCTCCAGCTCGGTGCGCGTGTAGATCCGGATGTGGCCGCCCTCGTTGGTGTGGTACTCCTCCGACAGCGCCCAGCAGATGCGTTCGGGCAGCCAGCTGGGGACGGTGACGGCGGCGATCCCGCCCGGCTTGAGCACCCGGTACAGCTCGGCCATCGCGGCGGTGTCGTGCGGGATGTGCTCGAAGATCTCGGCGGCGATGACCCGGTCGAAGGAGGCGTCCTCGAACGGCATGTCCAGCGCGTCGCCCTTGACGGTCTCGGCCGAGGCGTCGTGGGGGGCCTCGCCCTCGGCGCGCATGGCCGCGAACATCGTCGCGACGTCGGCGAGGTCGTTCTCGTTCTGGTCGAACGCCACCACGTCGCTGCCGCGGCGGTAGACCTCGAAGGCGTGCCGTCCGCCACCGCAGCCCAGGTCCAGCACGCGGTGGCCGGGACCGACGGGGAAGAGGGAGAAGTCGACGGTGATCAGTGGGGGCTCCTTCGAATCGTCTGCGTGGTCTACAGCCGGGGGCCGAGGCCGCTCGGTCGGGCCTGGGCGGCCTCGACGGCCGCGGCGTAACGGCGCGCGGTGGCCTCGGCGACCGCGCGCCAGGTGAAGCGTTCCTGCACCCGCTGCCAGGCGGCCTCGCCCATGCGGGCGCGTTCGGCGTCGTCGTCGAGGAGGGCGCCGACCGCCGCCGCGAGCTCCTCGGGGTCGCCGGGGGTGATGAGCCGGCCGGCGCGGCCGTCCTCGCCGACGACCTCGGGCAACGCCCCCGCCCGGCTGGCGACGAGCGGGGTGGCACAGGCCATGGCCTCCACCGCGGGCAGGGAGAAGCCCTCGTAGAGCGAGGGGATGACGGCGACCTGGGCGGCGGCGATCAGCCGGGCCAGTTCGGTGTCGTCGAGCCCGCTGACGAAGGTGACCCGGTCGCGCAGCGACAGTTCGTCGACGAGCCGGTCGGTGTCCCCGCCGGGCCGGGGACGGCTGACGATGGTCAGGGAGACGTCGCGTTCGGTGGCGAGCTTGGCCGCCGCGCGCAGCAGGGTCGAGACGCCCTTGAGGGGGCTGTCGGCGCTGGCCACGCAGACGATCCTGCCGGGGACCCGGGGCACCTCCGGCCGCGGGTGGAAGAAGCGGGTGTCCACGCCGAGGGGGACGACCTCGATGTCGGCGCGGCGCACGCCGAACTCGCGGGCGACGTCGTCGGCCGAGGAGCGCGAGGGCACGAGGATCGGCCGGAGCCGGCGGGCCACCCGCGCCTGCATGCCCACGAAGCCGTACCAGCGGCGTTTGGACAGCCGGGTCCAGCCCTCCGCCTGTTCCAGCTCGATGCGCCGGTCGATCGAGATGGGGTGGTGGATCGTGGTGACCAGGGGGAAGCCCGCCGACCGCAGGCCGAGCAGGCCGTAGCCGAGGGTCTGGTTGTCGTGGACGACGTCGAACTCGCCGCGGCGGCGGCGTAGCTCGCGCAGCGCCCGGAGCGAGAAGGTGAGGGGTTCGGGGAAGCCCGCGGTCCACATCGTGGTGACTTCCAGGGCGTCGATCCAGTCGCGCCACTCCCGCATCGGAGGCGCCTGGAAGGGGGTGGCGTCGTTGTACAGGTCGAGGCTGGGGACCTTCTCCAGCTTCACGCCGTCGTCGAGTTCGGGGTAGGGCTGTCCGGAGAACACGTGGACGTGGTGTCCGAGGGCCGCCAGCTCGCGGGAGAGGTGGCGAACGTAGACTCCCTGCCCGCCGCAGTGCTGCTTGCTGCGGTAGGACAACAGGGCGATGCGCAGGGGACGGTCGTGTTGCGGCATGGCACTAACCCATCGGGGGCGCGGAGGGGCGGGGCGGGGGCGGAGTGGTGGACACCGTCGCGTCCAGTCGGGTCAACGGATCACCTCGTTCGTCACACGCCCCGGACATTACCGGTCAGTTTAATACCTGACTTTTCCGGGCGAATTTACGGTGACGCCCTTTGCGGGATGAGAGGTGACGATCGACCGCAAAACTCATTTCCGTCAGCGGTTTTCCGCGGCCGGTCCGATCACCGCACCGGGTCGCGGGCCCGCCATCCCAGCACCCCGTCGGCGCTGCGGGTCACCACGACCGCGCCTCGCCGCTCCAGCACGCGCAGGTGGGCGGAGGTCTCGGCGGCCGCCATCCGGCGGGAGGCCGGGGGCATCAGCGCCCAGTCCCGGCTCCATCCCAGCGCGGCGGCCAGTTCCCACAGGGTCGCCGGCTCGCCGTCGAGCAGGCCCAGCAGGCGGTCCAGGCGCTCCTCGTGATGGGCGGCGATCTCGGCGGCCCGCGTCGCGACGCCCCCGAAGCGCCGTTCGTGCGCGGGCAGGGCCTGGTGGGCGTCGAGTCCGCGGAGCCGGTCCAGCGAGTCGAGGAAGGAGCCGAGGGGGTCGGCGTCGGGGTCGTCGAAGGGGTACAGCCCGATGTGCGGGGTGATCCGGGGCAGCGCGTGGTCCCCGGTGAACAGCCGGCCCGATTCCTCCAGGTGCAGGCAGACGTGGCCCGGGGAGTGGCCGGGCGTCCACACCGTGCGCAACGTCCGCTTCGGCAGGTCGACCAGGTCGCCGTCGGAGAGCTCCCGGTCGGGTTGCGCGGGCGGGTCGACGCGCAGTGCCGGATCGGTGGCGGCGCGCGCCTCGTCCTCGCTCGCGCCCGCGCGACGGAGCCGGGCGCGTTCCTCCTCCCACCGTTGCGCCTCGTGCCGGGTCCGCAGACGGCGGATCACCGCGGCGTCGGCGTGGTGCATCGCGATCCAGGCTCCCGAGGCCTCCCGTACCCGCCCGGCCAGACCGGCGTGGTCGGGGTGGAAGTGGGTGACCACCACCCCGCGCACCTCGGCCACGGAGGTCCCGGCGCGCTCCAGACCCGTGGTGAGCGCCCGCCAGGACTCCTCGTGGTGCCAGCCGGCGTCCACGAGGACCGGTCCGCCCGGCGCCTCCAAGAGGTAGACCAGGGTGTAGCCGAGGGGGTTGCCGGGGATGGGGACGGGGATGCTCCACACGCCGTCGCCGAGGTCCTCGACCGGAGGGATCTCCCGCATGGCCGCCCTTTCCAGAAGGAAACCGAGTCAAATTCTAGAACAGGTTCCGATTCTTCGGTCGACCGGACCTGGACGCCCCTCCGACCTGCGCGGACTCCTCGCAGGCGGGGGCGGGGATTACAATTTCCAGACAGGACGGACCGTTGTGGAGCACCCCCGATCGGACGGTCCGGGACGGCCGGTGCCGCCGTGGACGCGGCCGGACAACGAGGGGGACGGGACACCGTGGTGGTCCAGGCGCCGGCTGGACGGCGCGCGCGCAACCAGAACCAGCGTCGGCGCAGGATCGTGCGCAGCGCGACGGCCCTCACCCTGCGTGGCGGAGTCGAGGCCATGCAGATGCGGACGGTCGCCGAACGCTCCGGGGTCGCCCTGGGCACCCTCTACCGTTACTTCCCGTCGAAGATGGATCTCGTCGTCGCGGTCGTCACCGAGGAGCTCCAGCTCCTGGAGAAGGGGATCGCCCGCAGGCCGCCGACCGCGGAGGACGCCGCGGGCCGGGCGGTGGACGTGCTCATGCGGGCCACGTGCGGTCTCATGCGCGAGCCCGAGCTCGCCGACGCGCTCGTCCGGTCCCTGATCATGGCCGAGGTGAGGACCGACGTGGGGCCGCAGATCACCGACCTGCTGTGGCGGGTGGCCACCCGGGCCGGAGCGGGGGACGGGGGACAGGAGCCCGACCGCGACAGCGACGGCTACGTCCGGGTCGGGGCGTTGGCGAGCGTCTGGGTCTTCGAGCTGCTGGAGATCCTCAAGGGGCATCGCGACATCGACCGGGTGCAGCGCCATCTCGAGGTGGCCGCGGGGCCGTTGCTCGCCGATCTATAGACCATGGCGCCCGGCCCCGGCGTCAACCGCGGGGGCCGAGCAGACCGAGCAGGTCCTCCAGCCAGCGTGACACGAGGTCGTCGGAGCCGTCCTGCCCCTCCTCCGGTCGCCCCGGGGCGTCGGAGGGGGGTTCCGAGGGCTGGGGAGCCCGGGGGAGCGCCTCCCCGGCGGTCCCTCCTCCGCTCGGTGCCGGCTCGGTGCCCCCGCCCGTTGCGGGGAGGGAGGATTCCGGGGCGGGAGAGGTGCCCATGGGGGCGGGGGAGGCGGCCGGGGACACCGGTGGGGGCGCGACCGTGGCGGCGCCGACCGTCACCTCGTCCGCGCCCGCGCCGTTGTTTCCGGGAGCGGGGAGCCGGTCGGGCACCGCGGAGTTCGAGACGCCCGCCGACGATCCGGTGGAGATCCCCGGAGCCGAGGGGGGTGTTCCGGTGACCGTGGTCGGGCCCTCCCCGAGGAGGGTCCCGGCCATCCACAGCGCGAGCGCGATGACGACCGTGCTCAAACCGGCGAAGATCGGGGTGAGCCAGCGCGTTCCGGGTCCCCGCTCCGCCGAGGGGCGTGGCGCGGCGTCGGGGGCGAGCTCGGCGACGGGTTCGGCGGCGTGCCGGCCGGTGACGTCGAAGGTGGTGATGCGGTCCGCGGCGACGGAGGTGGTCTCGTCGGGGCGTTGGGGGGACTCCTCGGGAACGGGCGCGCTCCCGCCGGCCAGGGCGCGGTCACGGTGCAACGGGAATCCGTCGGGGCCGAGGGGGCGCATGAGGGCCGCCGCGCCCCTGCGCTCCTCGGCGCGTCCCACGGCCGTGCAGGCGGCGATGACCCGTTCGCGCAGCCCTTCGGGAGGGCCCGGCGGGACCAGCAGCCTCATCAGGTCGGCGACGTCGACCAGGGCCCACGGTCCGGCGCCGGGCCGCGCGGGGCGGGGGGCGTGCTCGGACAGGACCTCGATGGCCCTGCGGGCGGCGGCCCGGCACAGCTCGCCCGCCGTCTCGGCGTCGAGTCCGAGGATGAGGGCGATCTGCGAGGGGGACAGGCCGTGGCGGAGGTACAGCTCCAGCAGTTCACGGTGGCTGGGCGGGATCCGCAGCATCGTCTCGACCAGTGGGCGCTCGGCTTCGACGGTCGCGAGCCCGGCGTAGGGGGAGACCGGGGCGAAGCCACGCCGCTGACAGGAGGTCCGGGCCAGGGCGAACAGCCAGGGACGCAGCTGGGCGCGGTCGCGCAGCAGCGGCAGCAGTTCCACCGAGGCGACGAGGGCCTCGCGCGTGGCCTCGCCCGGGGCGTCGGGCAGGGCGGTGGAGGAGGGGCCGAGCAGCGACCAGCAGTACCGGTACAGCGGGGGAGCGAACCGGGCGTAGTACTCCCGGTGGCCGCGTCCCTCACGCAGCATGACGGCGAACGGCACGTCGTCCTCGGCGCCGTGCCGGACCGGTCCTCGTCGCGCGGTCACGGTTCCTCCCCCAACCCGTTCACGGCACGCGGCTGCCCACGCGGATCCGTGGGGTGAAACGCCGGAGTTGTCCGACGACGCTAGCCGGGGACAGGCGTTCTGTGCTGCGGGTTCGAGAAGATGTGACGGGAAGGGAAGATGGCCCTTACCTTCGCTACCCGTCCGGGCCCCCTCTCCCCGCCCCGCCGATGCGCCGGTGCCGAGCGGAGAACCGGCACCGGCGCGGGAAGGCCCCTACTCGCCACCGCGCGAGGGGGAGCCGATCGCGATCATCCGCTCGACGGAGGAGCGGGCGCGCGCGGCCACGTCCTCCTCGACGGTGATCTCGGTCGTGCCCTCGCGGAGCGCGGTCAGCAGCTTCTCCGCGGTGATCATCTTCATGTAGTGGCACTCGGCGCGCGGGTTGACCGGCTCGAAGACGGTGTGCGGGTTGGCCGCCCGAAGCTGGTGCAACATCCCGGTCTCGGTCGCGATGAGGACCTTGCCGGCGCTGGTGCGCTCGGCCGCCGTCAGCATGCCGCCGGTGGACAGCACCTTCACCCGCTCCTGGGGAACCGCGCCCGAGCCGACCAGGTACAGCGCCGAGGTGGCGCAGCCGCACTCGGGGTGGACGTAGACCTCGGCGTCGGGCTCGGCGGCGACCCGTTCGCGCAGGGTGTGCCCGTCGATGCCGGCGTGCACGTGGCACTCGCCCATCCAGACGTGGATGTTCTCCCGGCCGGTGACCCGCTTGACGTGCGCGCCGAGGAACTGGTCGGGCAGGAACAGGATCTCCCGGTCCTCGGGGATGGAGCGGATGACGTCCGCGGCGTTGGAGGAGGTGCAGCAGATGTCGGTCTCGGCCTTGACCGCCGCGGTGGTGTTGACGTAGGCGACGACGACCGCGTCGGGATATTGCGCGCGCCAGGCCCGCACGTCCTCGGCCGTGATCGTGTCGGCCAGCGAGCACCCCGCGCCGGGGTCGGGGAGCAGGACGGTCTTGTCCGGCGAGAGGATCTTGGCGGTCTCGGCCATGAAGTGGACGCCGCAGAAGACGATCGTGCTCGCCTCGACCTGGGCCGCCAGGCGCGACAGGGCGAGGGAGTCGCCGGTGTGGTGGGCCACGTCCTGGATCTCGGGACGTTGGTAGTTGTGCGCGAGGATGACCGCGTCGCGCTCCTCGGCCAGTGCGCGGACCTCCTCGGCCCATTCCCGCAGATTCGGTGTGCCCGCCGAAGCGGTGACCGTTGCCATGTCCTTCTTCTTCCGTGAGGTGGAACGCCCGCCGCCGGCGATCGGGCGGTGGCGCGGGTGCGTCGATAGCGCCGCACCTGGTTTTCGTCTTCCAGGCGAAAACTCGACGCAGCTTAACATGGTGAGTCATGAGAGGAACAGGGGTGGCCCAGGGGGAAACGGAAGGACCCGTGGGCGGATCCGCGGTCGTGTCGAGCGCCGCGACCGGTAAGGACGGGGGCGCCGCCCACGAGGTTTTGGCGGTGGTCTTCCAGATCCGCCAGAACCGGCTCTCGGTCCTGCTGTGGTGCCGCGCGCTCCCACCGTTCGAGGGCTGCTGGGCGCTGCCCGGCGGACGACTCGGCGCGACCGAGGGACTGGGCGAATCCGTCCGCCGCCAGCTCGCCCAGAAGGTCGACGTACGCGACCTCAGCCATCTCGAACAGCTCGAGACCAGGGGCGAACCCGGGCGCCACCCCGGTGGCCGCACCCTCGCCACCGCCTACCTCGGCCTGGTGCCGGCCGGCATCGACCCCGTGGTGCCCCACGACACGGCCTGGCACCCCGCCGCGGAACTGCCCTGCATGGCCTTCGACCACGCCGCGATCGTCGGTTCGGCACGGCGCAGGCTGCGCGCGAAGCTGTCCTACACCAACATCGGGTTCGCGCTGGCCCCCCCGGAGTTCACGATGTCGGAGCTGTCGCGCTACTACCGGGCCGCGCTGGGGCACGACGTCGCCGCCACGAACCTGCGCCGCGTGCTGTTGCGGCGCGGCCAGATCGAGGAGACCGGTCGCTCGGTGCCCTCCGGCCGCTCCGGTGGACGCCCCGCCGCGCTCTTCCGCTTCCGGACGCGCAGCCTGGAGATCACCGACGCCTTCGCGGTGCTGCGACCCCCGCAGGGGTGAGGCCCGAAGGCCGGGGCCGCCGGCCCGTCCCCGGCCCCTGTGTTAGCGTCCTTGCCCGTGAACATCCGCAGCGTAGTCCTTGACGTCGGCGAGACCCTGATCGATGAGACCCGGCTGTTCGGGCGGTGGGCCGACAGGCTCGGCGTGCCGCACCTGACCTTCTTCGGCGCCCTGGGGGCCATGGCCGCGGCGGGCCGTCCACTGATCGACGCCTTCCGGCTCGTGCGCCCGGGGTTCGACCTGGAGGCCGAGATCGCGGCCTGGCGCGAGGAGGAGCCCGGCTCGCTGCGCGAGAACTTCGACTCCGAGGACCTGTACCCCGACGTCCGACCCGCGCTGACCGCGCTGCGCGAGGCGGGACTCCAGGTCCTCATCGCCGGCAACCAGCCGGTGCAGGCGGGGCCGGCCCTGGAGGCCATGGGGCTGCCGGTGGACGCGATCCACATCTCCGACGTGTGGGGGGTGGCCAAGCCCGACCCCGCCTTCTTCGCCCGGGTCGCCCAGGAGGCGGGGAACGCCCCCGAGGAGATCCTCTACGTCGGTGACCGCGTCGACAACGACGTGCTCCCGGCCAAGGAGGCGGGCATGTGCGCGGCGCTGCTGCGCCGTGGCCCGTGGGGTTATCTGCACTCGGAGCTGCCCGAGGCCGCGCGCGCCGACGTCATCGTGGACAGCCTGGCCGAGCTCCCCGGCTGGGTCGCGGCGCGACGGTAGTTCCCTACTAATTCGATAGGATAACGATTCGTCCGAATCGTTTTAATCGGTGCGTATCGGGAACGAGCGTCCTCATGACCGATCGGCGGCAGCACCACCAGCCGGAATAGAGGACACGGCCCACACCCATGATCACCTTCGAGGGCGTCACCAAGCGCTACCCCGATGGCACCGTCGCCGTCGACGAACTCTCCCTGGAACTCCCCACCGGACAGACCACCGTCTTCGTCGGCCCCTCCGGCAGCGGGAAGACCACGTCACTGCGCATGATCAACCGGATGGTCGAACCCACCTCCGGACGCATCGCCATCGACGGACAGGACGTTCGCGACCGGGACCCGGCGGTCCTCCGCCGCTCCATCGGCTATGTCATCCAGCAGGCCGGCCTGTTCCCCCACCGCACGGTCCTCGACAACATCGCCACCGTCCCCCTCCTGCTCGGCTGGACCCGGCGGCGCGCCCGCGACCGGGCCCGCGAACTGATGGAGGTCGTCGGCCTCGCCCCAGAACAGGCCAAGCGCTACCCCCACCAGCTTTCCGGCGGCCAACAGCAGCGCGTCGGCGTGGCCCGCGCGCTCGCCGCCGACCCGCCCGTCCTCCTCATGGACGAGCCCTTCAGCGCCGTGGACCCCGTCGTGCGCACCGGGCTCCAAGACGAACTCCTGCGGCTCCAGCAGGAGCTCCGCAAGACCATCGTGTTCGTCACCCACGACATCGACGAGGCCGTCAGGATCGGCGACGCCGTCGCCGTGTTCCGCGCCGGCGGGACCCTCGCCCAGTTCTCCACCCCCGAACGGCTGCTCGCCGAGCCCGCCGACGAGTTCGTCGAGGAGTTCGTCGGCTACGACCGCGGGGTGCGCAGGCTGTCCTTCTTCCCCGCCAGCGACCTCGCGCTGCGCGGCGACACCGTCCTCGCCGCCGAGACGCCCTCCAGCGAGGCCAGCGCCATCGCCCGCGCCCAAGGGGAGCCGTGGCTCCTCGCGGTCGACGCCGCACACCGGCCCATCGGCTGGGCCCGGGCCCTGGACCTGGACCGCGCCGCCCCCGGCAGCACCCTGGGAGACCTCGCCACCGTCGGCTACGGCCACGTCTTCCGGGTCGGCACCGACTCCCTGCGCGCCGCGCTGGACGCCGCCGTGCTCTCCCCGGCCGGACGCGCGGTGGGGGTCGACGAGGACGGCAAGGTCGTCGGCGTGGTCGCCCAGGCCGAGCTCGGTGACGCCCTGTGGGCCGTCGGCACCGACGAGACGCCACCGGCCGGGGCGGTGCGCCCATGAACGGGGCACCGCTGATCGACTGGGACTGGATCACCCGCAACCTCGACGACCCCATCGGGACCCGGCTCCTGGAACACCTCTACCTGTCCTTCGCGCCGCTCCTGCTCGGGCTGCTGCTCGCCCTGCCCCTGGGCATCGCCTGCGCGCGCTGGCGCCCGCTCTACCCGCCGGTGTTCACCGGGGTCAACGTGCTCTACGCGATCCCCTCCATCGCCCTGTTCTTCCTGCTCCTGCCCTACACCGGGTTCAGCGCCTGGACCGCGATCATCCCGCTGGGGCTCTACACGCTGGCGATCCTGGTCCCCAACGTCGTCAGCGGGCTGGCGCAGGTGCCCGACCACGTCCGCCAGGCCGCCGTCGCCATGGGGTTCGGGCCGCTGCGCAGGCTCATCCAGGTGGAGCTGCCCGTCGCCCTGCCCGTGATCGTCGCGGGGCTGCGGATCGCCGCGGTCGCCACCATCAGCATGGTCAGCGTCGCCTCGCTGGTCGGCATCGGCGGACTGGGGCAGCTCATCCTCACCGAGGGGTTCCGCAGGCAGTTCCCCACCCCCATCGTCGTGGGCATCGTGCTGTCGGTCGCCCTGGCCTTCGTGGTGGACGGCCTGCTCGTCCTGGCCCAGCGCGCCCTCACCCCGTGGACACGCGACCGGGACCCGGTGGCACGCGCCCGGCCCCGGACCGTCGGCGCCGCGAAAGGGGGGAACGCGTGAACGTCCTGCTGTGGGTCACCGACTGGTTGTCCGCCCCCGAACAGTGGAGCGGGACGGCGGGCATCCCCGCGCGCTTCGCCGAACACCTCGGCTACTCCGGGCTCGCCCTGCTGCTCTCCGCGCTGATCGCGGTGCCGATCGGGCTGCTCACCGGCCACACCGGGCGGGGCGGCTTCCTCGCCGCCTCCCTCGCCAACGTCGCCCGCGCGCTGCCCACCATCGGGGTGCTGATGCTGGTCGTCCTGGCCGCCGGCATCGGGCTGGTGCCGGTCATGGCCGCCCTGGTCGCGCTCGCCGTGCCACCGATCCTGGTCAACACCTACGAGGGCGTGCGCGGCGTCGACCCCCAGGTGCGCGACGCCGCCCGTGGCATGGGCATGCGCGGCCGTGAGGTGCTGCTCCGGGTCGAACTGCCCGTGGCGCTTCCGCTGATCCTGGTGGGGTTGCGCACCGCGGCCATCCAGGTGGTGTCGACCGCCACCATCGCCGCCTACGTGGGGATCGGCGGACTCGGCCGTTTCATCGTCGACGGTCAGGCCCGCCGCCAGTTCGAGATGGTCGCCGGTGGCGCGCTGCTCGTCGTGGTGATGGCGTTGCTCGTCGCGGCCCTGTTCTACCTGCTGCGCCGTTTCCTGGTGGCCCCCGGCCTGCGGCGCTCTCCCGGCAGCTGAGTCCGACGTTCCCGTCCTCCCGAAAGAGAAGGTGTCCCATGCGTCCTTTGGCCAGGTCGGCCGTTGCCGGTACCGCGCTGCTGCTGCTCACCGCCTGCGGCGGCGGTAGCGACCCCTACGCCGAGGAGGAGGGCGGCTCCGCCTCCGGCGCGCCCTCCGGCGCGGTGGTCGTCGGTTCCGCGGACTTCCCCGAGAGCACCCTGCTCGGCAACATCTACGCCCAGGCGCTGGAGGCCGAGGGGGTCACCGTGGAGACGCGGTTCAACATCGGCAGCCGCGAGGTCTACTACGACCAGATCGAGGCGGGCAACCTGACCGTGTTCCCCGAGTACAACGGCGCCATCCTGTTCCACCTCGACCCCGACGCCGAGTCCGCCGACACCGAGGCGACCAACACCGCGCTGCGGGAGCGGCTGCCCGAGGGACTGGAGATCCTCGACTCCTCCCCGGCGCAGAACAAGGACTCGCTGACCGTCACCCGCGAGACCGCGGAGCGGGAGAACCTGCGGACCATCAGCGACCTCGACGCTGTCGCGGGGGATCTGGTGCTCGGCGGGCCGCCGGAGTTCGAGACCCGGACCCAGGGGGTGGTCGGCCTGCGAGAGGAGTACGGACTGGAGTTCGCGGACTTCCGCTCGCTGGACGTCTCGCTCGTCCCGCAGGCCCTGAGCGACGGCGACGTCCAGATCGCCAACCTGTTCACCACGGACCCGGCGATCGCCACCAACGACTTCGTCGTCTTGGAGGACGACCGCGACCTGTTCGGATCGCAGAACGTCACCCCGCTGGTCCGCGGCGACGCCCTCGACGACACCGCGCGGGCCGCGCTGAACGCGGTGTCGGCCGAGCTCACCACCGAGACCCTCACCGAACTCAACCGTCGGGTCAGCGTCGACCACGAGGACCCCGACGCGGTCGCCGCCGACTGGCTCGCCAGCGTCGGGCTCGCCTGACGCGCGCCGGCCCACGCCCCGGCCGGCCGGTCAGGAGCCGCTCGAAAACGACTCGGCGATCTCGTGCGCGAGGTCGATCCGGTCGGCCGGTTCGGTATCGGTGAGGTAGAGCACCAGCTCGAACAGCTCTCCCTCGGCGTCGATGTGCGCGGTGACCACGGAACCGCGCACGGAGCCGCCCCGGGGGTCGCGGTAGGTGCTGACCAGCCTGGACCAGTCGCCCTCGAGGTCGCGGTCGTCGAGCCGCTCCAGGCTCACCCGCCGATGCTCCTCGAAATTCCGCCGCTGCCACTCCTCGGTCAGCAGCAGACGGTCGAGCGTGTCGCTTCCGGCCGGGGCGGTGCCGTGGTGGAGCACGTAGAGGTACTCTCCCGCTGTGCCCGCGTAGGCCAGGTCGCCTCCCTGCGCTGGTCCTCCCCGAAGGTCCCGGGTCCAGTCCGCGGGGACGGACAGTTCGTACCGCGTCTCCCCGTCCTCGTGGCCGACCCGCTGGAACCCCTCGGGCCCGCCTCCAGCGAACGCGCCGCTCAGTTCCGCGCGCACCTGCGGTACCAGGAACAGCAGGGCCGACAGGAGCAGCGCCCCGGCCCCCGCGATCACGCCGCGCCGTCCACGGAGCCGGCGCGCCGGGAGCGGAGGCGGGACGGGATCGGGCCCGGTGGCGGACGGCACCGCCGGAAGGGCCGCTGACGCCGGCGTCTCCAGCGCCCGCCGCAGTTCCGTGCGGGTCCGGACGATATCGCTGCGCCGTGCGGGCTCCTTGGTGAGCATTCCGGCCAATACGGGGGCCAGGACTCCGGCGTGGGGCATCGGCGGAAGCGGATCGAACAGCACGGCGGCGATCGTGCCGTGCAACGTGGCGTGCTCGAAGGGGGGATGCCCCTCCACCGCGGCGAACAGGGTGGCGCCCAGCCCCCAGACGTCCGCGGCCGCCGTGGCCGGTTCCCCGCGTATCCGCTCCGGTGACATGTAGGACGGGGACCCCAGCAGGGCGTCCTCCCTGGTGATGGCGGGATCTCCGTCGACCAGGGCGATTCCGAAGTCGGTGAGCACGGCCCGGCCCCCCTCCTCCAGGAGCACGTTGGCGGGTTTGACGTCCCGGTGGAGGACCCCGGCCGCGTGCGCGCGCTCCAACGCCTCGATCAGCGACAGACCGATCCGCGCGGCACGTTCGGGGGCCAGCCGGCCCTCGGCCCGTACCGTCTCCTGGAGCGAGAGCCCCTCGACGAGTTCCATGACGATCCACGGATGTCCGCCGTGGGAGACCACGTCGTGGACGGTCACGATCGAGGGGTGGCGCAGCCGGGCCGCGGCCCGCGCCTCGCGCCGGGTGCGCGCGTGCGCCTCGCGGCGCTCGGCCTCGGACAGACCGTCGGGCAGCAGGATCTCCTTCACCGCGACGGGGCGACCGAGCAGCAGGTCATCGGCCCGCCACACTTGTCCCATCCCGCCGCGGCCGAGGCGCCGCGTGAGCCGGTAGCGTCCGGCGACGATGTCCTGTCCGGCTGCGTCGTGCGTCGACATGGGGCCGCTCGCAGGGGGTCGGTGGGCGCCCGCTCTGGCGTGGAGGGCGCTGATGCCGAAACGATAGGACGGCGCTCCGCCCTTTCCAAGGGCGGGAGGCCACGGTCGACGATCCACGGCCGTGACCGGACAGAACGACGCCACCCACCGGCCCCGGTGGCGGTGGGTGGCGCGGAGGCGCGGCGGCGGTCTCACAGGATCGCGGCGAGCACCAATCCGACGGCGATGATTCCCAAGAAGGTGATGAAACCGTCCATGTCACCATTGGACTGCGAAGGTCACCCCAGCGGCACTAGCCGTGACGACGCAACGACATCACGCAGCTGGGGGGAACAAGGTCCTCTCTAGAGAGTTTCGCTCACCCCAGAGCGCGGTACCTGCCCGCGTAGCGGATCAAAGGGGCCTCCCCCAACGCCCCGGCGACGGGTATGGCGGTCACCGCGGCCAGGTAGACGACGTGGTCCCCGGCCGCCACCCGTTCGGTCACCGCGCACTCCAGGGACACCAGCGCCTCGTCGAGGACGAGTGCCCCGCTGTGCTCCCCACGGTGGTGGGGCTCGTTCGCCAGCAGGAGCCGGGCGCTGGGACGTCCCTCGGCCGCGAAGCGGCCGGCGATCGCCCGGTGCCGCTCCCGCAGCACGTTCACGGCGAACCTGCGCTGGCGGTCGATGACCTCGGTGACGTAGCTGGTGGCGGTCACGCTGACCATGACCAGCGGCGGATCCACCGAGATCGAGGCGAAGGCGCTGATCGTGCTGCCGATGTCGTCACGGCCGTCGGCGACGGTCACCACGGTCACCCCGGTGGCGAACCGGGACATCGCCGAGGTGAACTCCGCCTCGGCGACCGTCCCGGTCCCGGGCGCGGGATCGCCGGAGGTCACCGGATCTCCCAGGTGCCCGGCAGCACCAACGGGCCGGCGGCCGGCAGGCCCAGCAGGGCCGACACACCCGCCAACGGCCCCCACGAGCCCAGCCGGATCCGGGTCACCGCGGCCCCGCGGTCCTCGCTGGACTCGGCCGGCACCAGCCGCTCCAACGGGTTGGGACGAGGGAAGGGGCGCAACGGGGTCGTCGAGGGCAGTCCGGCCCGTTCGCGGGCCAGGCGGGCCGCCGTCTCGATCCCGCCGAGCTCGTCGACGAGCCCGTGGGCCGCGGCGTCCGCGCCGGTCCACACCCGTCCCCGGGCGAGCTCGTGGACCTCTTCCCGTGACTTCCCGCGCGCCTCGGCGACCTTGGCGGTGAAATCGTCGTAGATGTGGTCGAGCATCGCGTTCACCCGCTCCCACTCCGAGGCGCTGAACCTGTGGTCGCTGCCGAACATGCCGGCGTGCGCGCCGTAGTCGACGGAGTCGCTGGCGACCCCGACGCGCCGCAACAGCTCCGAGAGCACGACCTTGCCCATGAACACGCCGATGGAGCCGGTGAGGGTTCCCGGCTGGGCGACGATGGTGCCCGCGCCCACCGCGACGAAGTAGCCGCCGGAGGCCGCGAAATCGCCCATCGACACCACCACCGGCTTGCCGGCCTCCTCGGTCAGGCGCACCTCCCGCCGGATGATGTCGGAGGCGACGTAGGAGCCGCCCGGGCTGTCCACCCGGAACACCACCGCCCGCACGTGCGGGTCGCGCCGGGCGGCGCGCAGGGCGGCGGCCACCGTGTCGGAGCCCATGGTGAGCCCGCCGAGGGGAGAACGCCGGCTGCGGCCGGGCTCGATCTGGCCGATGCCGGTGACCAGGGCGACCTGGTCACCCCGCTGCACCGCCGGAACCCGCCCCGCCAGCGACTGCATCCGCTGGTAGCGGGAGACGAACTGGAGGTGGGCGGGTTCGGACCCGGCCCCCGAGAGGGAACCGCGGAAGCGGCCGAGCAGCTCGGCGTAGATCTCGTCGCGGTAGCCGAGTCGGTCGACGAGACCGGCGTCCAGCGCCTCCGCGGCGAGGAACGGTCCGCGTCCCACAAGGGAGCGCACCTCCTCGACGTCGAGGCCGCGCCCTTCGGCGACGGCCTGGACCACCTGCTCGCTCAGCGACTCGACGATCCGGGAACTGGCCTCGCGGTGGGCCTCGGTGAAGCCCCGCTCGGTGAAGGTGTTGAGGGCGGTCTTGTACTCGTGCCGGGCACTCACCTCGTACTCGACGCCGATCTTGTCGGTGGCCTCGCGCACGAACCTGGTGGTCAGGCTGAGCCCGGTGAGCCCGACGGTGCCGGAGGGCAGGAGCACGATCTCCTCGAACGCGCTGGCCAGGTAGTAGGGGACGGTCCCCGGGCCGAAGTCGCCGAAGGACTCGCTCCAGGCCACGGTGGGTTTGCCCGAACGGCGGAAGCGGGCGATCGCCTCGCGTAGTTCCTGGACCCGTCCGAACCCCAGTGGCCGCGAACCGATCCGGGCGACGAGCGCCTTGACCCGGGGGTCGCGCTCCGCCCGGCGCAGGCCCTCGACGACATCGCTCAGCCGCTGCCGGCGCATGGCCACGAACTGGCCGAGCGGGTCGCCGGGTACCTCCTCGGCGAGCTCCTCGGTCAGGTCGAGTTCGAGGACGAGGGGCGCGGTGCGCCGGTGCCGGATCCTGGACACGGGTTCCAACAGCTTCACGACATCCACCATGTCCACAGGCTAGTGGGTGCCCGCGCGGCACGGTGCGGCGCGCGCGGCGGTTTCCGTTCCCGGCCGCGCCCGGCGTCTCACCCCCGCATGGCCCGTACCAGGGAGCCCCGCGCGTCGTCGTTGTCCAGCGACCACAGGCTCAGCCCGCCCAACCCCAGCTCGCGGACGTAGGCGGCCTTGCGCCGGATCAGCTCGGGGTCGTCGTAGCTCCAGAACTCGTCACCGTCGTAGAGCCACAGTGAGCCGTACTCCGAGTCGCGGAAACGCCGTCCGGGCCGCTTGGCGAGCGTCTTGTAGTCCTCATCACCCGGCTCCCAGCGGCCGGGGGCGATGCCCCGCGCCCGTTGGTACAGCCCGTTGCGGCCCGAGGGGACACCGCGCCACCCGCGGCCGAAGCCGGGGACACCGATGAGGAGCTGATGGGGGGCGACGCCCATCTCCAGGTAGTTGACGACGCCGGTGTCCACGCTGAGGCGGTCGGGGGAGGGGTCGTCGGGAGGGGTGTACAGCTGCGAGGCGTGGTTGGTGGTGAGGTCCCAGTCGCCGTTGAAGTCGTACCCCTGCACGATGCCGAAGTCGAGGTGGTCGAACACCTCGGGTTCGATCCCCGCCTCGATCCGGGCGCGGTCGGCGGGCAGGTAGGCGCTCATCTCCACGGTCCGGCCGGTGCGTTCGGTGAACATGTCGAGTCTGCGACGGGTCTCGGCCAGCAACAGGGTGAAGTTGCGGCGGTCCTCGCTGCGCACCACGTTGTGGTCATGGCCGGCCGAGCCGGGCCACTCCCAATCGAAGTCGAGCGCGTCGAAGATGCCGGCCGCCACGCCCGGGCCACCTTGGGGTTCACCGTCCAGGACGGGCAGGTCACCGTCGAAGTAGGTGGAGATCACCGACTCGGCGAAGGCCGTGCGTGACTCGGGGGTCAGCGCCGCGTTCGAGAGGTAACGCGAGGCGTTCCAGCCACCGAACGAGATCCCGATCCGCAGATGGGGATGGCGTTTGCGGAGTTTGCGAAGTTGGTTGAAATTACCGGCCAGGGGTTGGGTGTAGGTGTCGCCGCGTCCGTCGACGCTCTCCCGCGCCGAGAAGCGGCGTTGATAGTCGGCCCAGGCGTCGCCGGTGGCCTCCTCCGTCATGACGCAGCGTCCGCGTTCGTCCAGCTCACCGAAGGCGTAGATGAGATGGGTCAGTTTGGCGGCCTGCCCGCTGGCGTGGACGTCGCGCGGGAAGTAGTGGCGGTCGTAAATGCCCCATTGAGGGAAGTAACCGACGATTCGCACCGGCGTTGTCCTCTCGCGCTGAGCAGAGTGTGGCACGGAACGCCAGATTCGCCCGCTATCGTCGGTGAGGTCAAGCTTCGGGAAGAAGGGAATCGCATGTCTGGCAGGCCCGGACGATCCCGTTTCGCAGCCGCCACGTCGGGGCCCGGGGCGGTGAGCCTGGCCCTGCTCGCGCTCCTGGCGACCGGCTGTGGAAGCGGAGACGAAGGGGCGACACTCGCCTCGACCGAGGGCGGCCCCACTCCGGAGGAGACCTACGCCGGCGCGGTCCCCGCGGCCCAGGCGCCCGCCCCCGAGGGATACGACCCCGTCGAGATCGAGGGAATCCGGATCAACGCCCCCCGGGGCTGGCAGGTCGACCAGGGCGACGGCCAACTGTGCATGCGCCCCCCGGAGCAGGACTCCTGCGGCTACGGCGCGGTCCAGGTCATCCCGCACGTCTCCCAGCGTGACCCCGCCTCCTGGCCGAAGAAGAACGACGCCTTCAACAAGAAGGACGGCTGGGCCGCCGACCCCTCCGCCTGCCGCAGCCTCGCCACGGCCGAAGCCGGAGACGTCGGGATCAAGGACGCCGAGCACCGGGCCGACTTCACCACCCACGCCGACGGCCTGAAATCGAACTTCTCCACCTGGGAGGTCACCTGCGACAACGGTGACACCTTCGGGGTCAAGCTGTGGTTCCTGCCGGTGAGCGACGTCGCGGTCTACGCCTGGAGCGTGGACGCGCGCTACGAGGACGTCTACCTCGAGATCGCCAAGTCGATGGACATCACCGAGTACAAGAAGTGATCCCGGCCGGGTACGCCGGCGGCGTACCCGGCGGACGGCGCGGCCTCCCCGCGCCCTAGAGACGCTCACGCCTGACCGAGCAGAGAAAGGCCGTCCACTCCGGCGTGCCAAAGTACAACGGCGATTGCCAGGGGTTCTTGGAGTCGCGGATGCCGTGGACCCGGGCGGTGGAGGCGACCTCGACGCAGGCCGTCTGGTTGGTGCTGCGACTGGACTTGCGGAAGACGGTGACGGTGGGGGGAGTGATCGCGCCGGCGCTAGGGGCGGATGGACGTTCGAGCCGGGGGGACGGGCGGGGCGCCGGAAACACAGGGGCCATTCCCCCCACCTCTCCTATATTTCACTGATCACTTCCGTCAGAAGTTTGCGCACCATGTCGCCGCCCATTCCGGCCAGGCGCAGTTTGTTGAAGACGGCCTCGTGATCGGCGATGTCGTCGTCGCCGTCGAGAAAGAGGTTGCTGCCGCGCCCCTCCGTGTACACGGTGGTCAGGCCGTAATCCGCGAGCTTGAGAATCATGAAGCTCGGCATCACCAGTCCGATGTGCGCTCCGGCGCTGTAGGGAATGACCTGAAGCGTCAATTTCGGGTGGTCCATGATGTCGAGCAGGTGGCGGAGCTGTTCGCGCATGACCTCGCGGCCTCCGACGAGCTGGTGGAGGGGCGCCTCGCCGAGGATGATCCACAGGTCCGGCCCTCGTTCGGAGAAGGCCCGTTCCTGTCGTTCCCTGCGGACCTTGACCTGTTCGTGCGTCGACTCCTCGGTCCCGTCGGTGCCGCGGATGATCTCCCAGGCGTAGCGTTCGGTCTGGAGTAGTCCCGTGATCACGGTGCTCGAGTAGGCCTCGATCTCGCGCGCGTCGGCCTCCAACCCGATGAAGGTGCCGTAGCGCCGGTCGAGGTCGTAGGACTGCCACCACCCCCGGCGGCCGGCCTGCCGACGGAGTTCGACCAGCGCGGCGATCTCCTCCTCGCCCAGTCCGTAGTGACGGGCGAGCTGCTTGAGCTCCTTTTCCCGGGGAACCCGTTCCGCGGCCTCCCAGCGGCTCACGGTGGAAATGCGCACTTCGAGGATCCGGGACACATCGGTGATGCTCATCTGGTGCGCGGCACGGAGTTCCTTCATCTCCCGGGCGAGTTGCCACAGGGCGACGGTGGGACTGGAGATCGACATCGGGCTGATCCTCACGGGAAAAACTGTACGACAAACCTCATATGAGACTTGTCAGAAGTTCCGTGCCGGGGCACACTCTAACTATTGCGGTGTTCTAGCCGATACGCAGTGTTTCTGGCTGAATCATGCGTAAGCCGCATAAAGAAGGTGGAATGACCGGTTGAGAGACCGGTATGGGCCAGCACCCCCGGCCCACCACGGACGCCGGCCGTCCGGATCCCCCGTGGGAGGGGAGGTTCTTCCGTCTTGAGGAGGGTCCGGAAGACCTCTGGGCCCGGGCGGCCGGCTTGTGGATCGCGCCCCCGGTGCGGGAGGGGCATCGGGGACGCGATCACCCACCGTCTCTACCACCCCGAACGGGACGGCCCCGACGGGGACACCCCGCCAGGACCGGTCCGCGCCGCCGCTACTCCTCTTCGTCACGTACCAGCCACACCGTGCCCAAGGGCGGGAACGTGACGATCGCCGACGCGGGCTGTCCGTTCCACGGATCGGGCGTGGCCTGGACGAGCGCGCCCGGCTGCGCCACCCCGCTCCCCCCATAGGGCAGGGCATCGGTGTTGAGGACCTCGCGCCAGGGGCCCGCGAACGGCAGGCCGACGCGCCGCCCCGCGTGGGGCGACCCGGAGAAGTTGACCAGGCAGGCCAGCACCGAACCGTCCTCCCCGTGCCGCAGGAACGACAAGGTGTTGCCCGCCGCGTCACCCCCGTCGATCCAGGTGAAACCACCGGGTTCGCAGTCGCGCGACCACAGCGCCGGCGTCGCGCGGTACACCTGGTTGAGGTCGGTGACCAGTCGGCGCAGGCCGGCGTGGTGGGGGTAGTCCAGCAGCCACCACTGCACGCCCGCCTCGTGCGACCACTCGTGCCCCTGGCCGATCTCACCGCCCATGAACAGCAACTGCTTGCCGGGATGGGCCCACATGTAGGCGAAAAGGGCGCGCAGGTTCGCCGAACGCTGCCAGTCGTCACCCGGCATCTTGTTCAGCAGCGACTGCTTACCGTGCACCACCTCGTCGTGGGACAGCGGGAGCACGTAGTTCTCGCTGAACGCGTACATCATCGAGAAGGTGATCTCGTTGTGGTGGTACTGGCGGTGCACCGGGTCGTGGCGCAGGTACTCCAGGGTGTCGTGCATCCAGCCCATGTTCCACTTGAAGCCGAAGCCCAGCCCGCCGGAGTCGGTGGGGCGGGACACCCCGGGCCAGGCCGTGGACTCCTCGGCGATCATGGTGATGCCGGGGTTGCGGCGGTAGGCCGTGGCGTTGAGCTCCTTGAGGAAGTCGATGGCCTCCAGGTTCTCCCGGCCCCCGTACTGGTTGGGCGCCCACTCGCCGGACTCGCGGGAGTAGTCCAGGTAGAGCATCGAGGCGACGGCGTCCACCCGCAGCCCGTCGATGTGGAACTCCTCCAACCAGAACAGCGCGTTGGCGACCAGGAAGTTGCGGACCTCGGTGCGCCCGTAGTTGAAGATCAGCGTCCCCCAGTCGGGGTGCTCGCCCCGGCGCGGGTCGGGATGCTCGTACAGGGCGGTGCCGTCGAACCGGGCCAGCGCCCACTCGTCCTTGGGGAAGTGCGCGGGAACCCAGTCGAGCAGCACCCCGATACCGGCGCGGTGCAGCGCGTCGACCAGTCCGCGGAAGTCGTCGGGGGAACCGAACCGCGAGGTGGGGGCGTAATAGGAGGTCACCTGATAGCCCCAGGACCCCCCGAAGGGATGTTCGGCCACCGGGAGGAACTCGACGTGGGTGAAGCCGGTCTCGCGCACGTAGTCGACCAGCTCGGTGGCGAGCTCGGTGTAGGACAGCCCCGGCCGCCACGAACCGAGGTGCACCTCGTAGACGCTCATGGGACGCCTGGTCAGCTCCTCGGTCTTACGCTGGGCCAGCCACTCGTCGTCGCCCCACTGGTGAGCGGAGGTGAAGACCACCGACGCGGTGTGCGGGGGCACCTGCGCCGCGAACGCCATGGGGTCGGCCTTGTCCCGCCACACCCCGTCGGCGCCGGCCACCTGGTACTTGTACAGCGCGCCGTCGCCGACGCCCGGGACGAACAGCTCCCACACCCCGGAGGAGCCCAACGAGCGCATCGGATGGGCGGTGCCGTCCCAGTGGTTGAAGTCGCCGATGACGCGGACACCGCGCGCGTTGGGCGCCCAGACCGCGAACGAGGTGCCGGTGACCTCGCCCAGGACCGACGGGAAGCGCCGGGTGTGCGCGCCGAGCACCCGCCACAGCTCCTCGTGCCGTCCCTCGCCGATGAGGTGCAGGTCGAACTCGCCCAACGTGGGCAGGTGCCGGTAGGGGTCGTCGGTGAGGATCTCCTCGCCCTCGGGTTCGTAGCGCACGGCCAGCCGGTAGTCACCGACCTCGCCGCCCGGCAGCGTCGCGGCGAACACCCCCGCGTGCAGGTGCGTCAGTTCGATCCGGTCGCCGTCGGGCAGGACGGCGTGGACCGACAGCGCCATGGGGCGCAGGGCGCGGATGACGACACCGTCGGGGCCGGGGTGGGCGCCGAGAACGCTGTGCGGATCGTGATGGTGGCCGGCGACCAGGCGGTCGATCTCGTCGGTGGAGAGGACGTCACTCATGGGTTTCCCGGTGGGTTGTGGGCCGAAGGCGCGGATGGTCGGTGGTGGTCGTCCGGTCCCGCGGGCGTGGTCAGGCCACGAGGGCGGCGATCGAGTCCAGTGGGATGCGCATCCAGGCGGGCCGGTGGCGGGCCTCGTACATGACCTCGTACACGGCCTTGTCGTATTCGAAGGCGCGCAGGACGACCTGGTGCTTCTCCGGGTCGATGCCGCCGCCGAAGGCGTAACCGGCGCAGAACGCCTCGCGGTTGCGTTGGGCCCAGGCCCGCGCGGGCTCGGCGAGCTCGTCCTCCCGCGCGTGCCCGACGAGCTGGTGGCGGGCCGCGTAGTCGAAGGAGCGCAGCATCCCCGCGACGTCGCGCAACGGGCTGGACAGCCGCTGCCGCTCGGTGATCGGGGCGGCGGGCTCGCCTTCGAAGTCCAGCAGCACCCAGCCGCTGTCGGTGCGGACGACCTGGCCGAGGTGGTAGTCGCCGTGGACGCGCTGCACCGGCAGCGGCGTGTCGAGATCGGCGAAGGCGTCGAAGGCGTCGCGCAACGCGGGAGCGTAGGGCTCCAGCGCCGTGATCTGGGAGGCGGCGACGTCCAGGCGGGACACCATGCTCTCGGCGAGCTCGCCCTGGCTCTCCGGCGTCAGCACGTCGGTGGGCAGCGCCCGGGCGAGGTCGCGGTGGACGGCGGCGGTCGCCGCCCCCAGCCGTTCGGCCTCGCCGGAGAAGTCCCCGCCCGCGTCCTCGGGCGCGACCCCCGGTGAGGCGTAGAGGTCGCGCACGCTGGTCGCGGCGAGCACCCACCCGTCGGTCGCGCTGCGCAGGTAGCGCTGGAGCATGGCCAGGGTGGTGGGGACGAGCGTGTCGGCGGCCGAATCGCGCAGGTCGGTCTCGATCCACCCGTAGGGGCGGGCCACGAACGGGGACCCGCTCAGCGCGGCGGTCAGCTCCAGGTCGGGGTTGTGGCCCGGCCACAACCGGCGGAACATCTTCAACACGTACTCCTCGCCGTAGACCAGCGAGGTGTTGGACTGCTCTCCGGTCAACACCAGGCTGCGCAGACCGGTGTGGATCTCGGTGTCGGGCATCCGCCGGAACCGCACACCGTCCTCGGCGTGGCCCCGGGCGATGTGTTCCAGCAGCCGCGCCGTCATCTCGGGGTCGTGCGTGGCGTCGTAGACGGCCTGGACACACGGTCCGCCGGTGCCCTCGGCGCCGCCCGGCAGCTCGCACACGCCGATCGCGGCGTGTGCGAGGTCGGCGCCGATGCTCCCCTCCGGCCGTAGCCCGAGGAGCACCTGGTAGCGGTCGGTCCTGCCGTGCTGGCCGACCTCCACCACCAGCACCCGCAGCCCTGGTGTCCCGGGGACGAGGACGTGCTGTGATTCGACCCGGAGAGCGTCGATCGGCAGCCCTTTCCCCGCGAACCAGCGCTGCCGTGGAATCCAGGTGGCCAGAAGCTCCTCAAGCTGCGTCATGTCAGAGTGGTCCGTTTCCCCTTCTCAGGCTCGTACCGACGGCGCGCCGGGACGGCCGGCACCGTCCGCCTGCGCGTCCGTGGCCGTGCGGTTGGACTGGGACGTCGGCTCGCCCATGGGCCGGGCGGCCTGGACGGCGACCGGCTCGGCGGCCGGGGCCGCGACCGTGGTGTCCTCGCTCTCCGGCGGGAGCTGGAACCAGTAGAAGCCGTGTCCGGGCAGGGTGAGCAGGTAGGGCAGTTCACCGATCGCCGGAAAGCGCACGCCCCCGGTGCACTCGATCGGGGTGACCCCTTCGAAACGACGCAGGTCGAGCTCGACCGGCTGCGGGAACCGCGAGAGGTTGTTGACGCACAGCATCCGGTCGTCGCCGTACTCGCGCACGAACGCCAGCACGCTGGGGTTGCTCGCGTGCAACTCGGTGAAGTCGCCGGTGCCGAACACCGGGTGGCGCTTGCGGATCTGGATCATCTTGCGGGTCCAGTTCAGCAGCGAGCTGGGATTGTCGCGTTGGGCCTCGACGTTGACCGCCTGGTAGCCGTAGATCGGGTCCATGATCAGCGGCAGGTACAGGCGCCCGGGGTCACAGCGGGAGAAGCCGGCGTTGCGGTCCGACGTCCACTGCATCGGGGTGCGCACCGCGTCGCGGTCGCCCAACCAGATGTTGTCGCCCATGCCGATCTCGTCGCCGTAGTAGAGCACCGGCGAACCCGGCAGGGACAGCAGCAGGGCGGTGAACAGCTCGATCTGATTCTGGTCGTTGTCCAGCAACGGCGCGAGCCGCCGACGGATGCCCACGTTGGCGCGCATCCGGGGATCCTTGGCGTACTCGGCGTACATGTAGTCGCGCTCTTCGTCGGTGACCATCTCCAGCGTCAGCTCGTCGTGGTTGCGCAGGAAGATGGCCCACTGGCAGTTGCGGGGGATCTGCGGGGTCTGGGCCAGGATCTCCGAGATCGGGTAGCGCTGCTCGCGGCGCACGGCCATGAACATCCGCGGCATCAGCGGGAAGTGGAAGTTCATGTGGCACTCGTCGCCACCGGCCTCGAAGTCGCCGAAGTAGTCGACCACGTCGGCCGGCCACTGGTTGGCCTCGCTCAGCAGGACCCGGTCGGGGTAGAGCCGGTCGACCTCGGCGCGGATCCGCTTGAGGAACTCGTGCGTCTCCTTGAGGTTCTCGCAGTTGGTTCCTTCGCGTTCGTACAGGTAGGGCACCGCGTCCAGCCGGAAGCCGTCGATGCCGAGGTCCAACCAGAACCGCAGTACTTCGAGGATCGCCTCCTGAACCGCCGGGTTCTCGAAGTTGAGGTCGGGCTGGTGGGAGAAGAACCGGTGCCAGTAGTACTGGCCGCGCACCTCGTCGTAGGTCCAGTTGGACTGCTCGGTGTCGACGAAGATGATCCGGGCGTCGCTGTAGCGCTCGGTGGTGTCGGACCAGACGTAGAAGTCGCCGTAGGGGCCGTCCGGGTCCTCGCGGGAGGCCTTGAACCACGGGTGCTGGTCGCTGGTGTGGTTCATGACCAGGTCCGCGATGACCCGGATACCGCGCTTGTGGGCCTCTTCGACGAGCTCCACGAAGTCGGCGATCTGCCCGAACTCCGGGAGGATCTTCATGTAGTCCGAGATGTCGTAACCGCCGTCGCGCAGCGGGGACTCGTACAGGGGGAGCAACCAGATGCAGTCGATCCCCAACCACTCGAGATAGTCGAGCTTCTCGATGAGTCCGCGCAGGTCACCGGTGCCATCGCCGTTGGAGTCGTAGAAACCCCGGGCGAGCACCTCGTAGAAAACCGCGTGTTTGTACCAGTAGGGGTCACGAGGCTTCTCGTGCGTGAACGTGTCGGGCACGGCCACAAGGGGCATGGGGCTGGTGCCTGGCACCGGCTCGGGTGTGGTCACGATGTACTACTCCACCAGTTGGCTTTCCAGTTCGCTCCCCCGATCGGACTCCGCTGACGGGTCAGGGAGCACCTTCGTGAGAGGTGACTGTGAATATGTGTGCGGACTGGACATGCGGGTCGAGGCGGACGTAATTTGCCTCTCCCCATTGATACGACTCGCCCGACAATTGGTCCGTGACGGTGATCCGGTCGCCGGGAGAGAACCCGAGAGCGGGCATATCGAGCCACACCGTCGCCTCGCGCGTGTGGTGTGGGTCGAGATTGGCGACGACCAGGATGGTGTCCGCGTCGTGATGGGGTGTGCCCGCGCGTGGAATTCCGTCGGTTCCGTGGTCGCCGGTCCGGGCCAGCCGTTTGGAGAAGCAGATCAGCTCCGGCTGGTCGACATGGTGGAACCGCAGGTTACGCAGTTCCTGCAATGCCGGGTGGTTGCGCCGCAGGTAGTTTAGCCTGCGGATCAACGGGGTTATGGTCGTTCCGGCCGCCTCGGCGGCGGCCCAATCCCGGGGTTTGTACTGGTATTTCTCGGAGTCGAGGTATTCCTCGCTCCCGGGACGCACCGCCCTGTTCTCACACAGTTCATACCCCGAATAGATCCCCCACGTCGGCGACATCGTGGCGGCGAGGATCGCGCGGATCTCGAACGCCGGACGCCCACCGTGCTGGAGGTAGGCGTGCAGGATGTCGGGCGTGTTGGGGAAGAGGTTGGGACGCATGTAGGCGGCCGATTCGCCGCTGAGCTCGCCGAGGTAGTCCTCCAGCTCCTCCTTGGTGTTGCGCCAGGTGAAGTAGGTGTAGGACTGGTGGAAGCCGACCTTGGCCAGCGTGTGCATCATCGCCGGACGGGTGAACGCCTCGGCCAGGAAGAGCACGTCGGGGTCGGTCTCGGCGATGTCGGCGAGCAGCCGCTCCCAGAAGGCCACCGGTTTGGTGTGGGGGTTGTCGACCCGGAAGATCCGCACGCCGTGCGCCATCCAGTGCCGCACGATCCGGCGGACCTCCTGGAAGATCCCCTCGGGGTCCCTGTCGAAGTTCAGCGGATAGATGTCCTGGTACTTCTTCGGCGGGTTCTCGGCGTAGGCGATGGACCCGTCGGCGCGCACCGTGAACCACTCGGGGTGTTCGGTGACCCAGGGGTGGTCCGGCGACGCCTGGAGGGCCAGGTCCAGGGCGATCTCCAGGCCGTGTTCGCGGGCCTCGGCGACGAAGGCGTCGAAGTCCTCGATCGTGCCCAGGTCGGGGTGGACGGCGTCGTGGCCTCCCTCGTGCGAACCGATGGCCCAGACCGATCCGGGGTCGCCGGGCTGGGCGACCAGCGAGTTGTTGCGGCCCTTGCGGAAGGAGTGGCCGACGGGGTGGATGGGGGGCAGGTAGACGACGTCGAAGCCCATCTCGGCGATCGCGGGCAGCCGTTTGGCCGCGGTCGCGAACGTGCCGGAACGCTGCTCGCCCTCCTCGCCGTCGAGGACCGTCGCCCCCTCGGAGCGGGGGAAGAACTCGTACCAGGAGCCGACCAGCGCCCGACGGCGGTGGACGACGATCGGATGGCGCCGGGAGCGCGTGACGAGCTCCCGGAGCGGGTTGGCGGCCATCTCGTCCAGCACCTCGGCAGCGGTGGCGGCCGCGAGGCGGTCCACGGCCGGCAGGGTGGGGTCGCGCAGCACGGAGGCGAGCCTGGCCAGCGCCGGGCGTTTGGGCACGCGCTTGGCCGCGCGCTCGAACAGGCGGGCGCCCTCCTCCAGCATGAGGTCGACGTCCTGGCCGAGCGGGATCTTGATCTCGGCGTTGTGCCGCCAGGTCGCGAACGGATCGCTCCACGCCTCGATCCCGAACGTCCAGCGTCCCTCGGAGGAGACGGTCACCTCGGCGCCGTAGCGGTCGGTGCCGGGCGCGAGCTCGCGCATCGGCACGAGGGGGCGCCGGCGACCCTGGGGGTCCCACAGGACCACGCCGGCGCTGAGTGAGTCGTGTCCTTCACGGAAGACGGTCGCGCTCACCGGAAAGGTCTCTCCGGCCACGGCCTTGGCCGGGCCGAGGTCGACCACCGGGGCGATGTCGAGAATGGGGAATCGTCCGATCACAGGTGCACCGTAGATGTCGAGAAATATGGGCGGATCTGGTGATGTGCGCTTTGGAGAAGCCGATTCGGTCTGTTGATGCGCCCGAAAAGCCCGCCGCAGGGGTGTGCGGACCGGGCTGTCCAGTGCGCCTCAATCTCTATCGTCGGCGCCGTTTAGGCACTCTCCGACAGTCCGGGTCGTTCTATTTTTGTGATAGTACTCACAGCGTTGGTCACGTGAGTCAACCTTGCCATTTTTTGACCAGGCGTGATGTCAAGGGCGAATCGGTCGCCGGGAACGTGGGCAACTCCCGTACCGGTCGTTACCGGATGGTTAACGGGGGAGAGGCGCGCCGGATTGTACGTGACGGAAAAGTAAAAAGATCGTTTCGGGCGTCTCAGGGGAATACGCGAGTTTGCCATTCCGGCACTCCTCGCGTTTCGGTACGTCCCTCCGAAAACCCCTATTTCCGACACTTTGCGCCGGCTTGCTCGTTGGGCTCGCATACCGCCCCCACATTGGCTAGCCTCACGCTCCGTGAAGGCGATCCGCAGGTTCACCGTCCGTACCGTCCTACCCGAGGAGCTGTCCCAGTTGGGCAGGCTCGCGGCCAACCTCCGCTGGGCGTGGCACGCACCCACCCGCGAGGTGTTCGCCGCGATCGACCCAGAGGTGTGGGAGGCCGTCGAACACGACCCCCTCCGGCTGCTGGGCGAGGTCACCAGCGAACGGCTCACCGAACTCGCCGCCGATGACGGCTTCCGCGCCCGGCTGGACGAGGTCGCCGCCGACCTCGACGCCTACCTCACCGAACCGCGCTGGTACCAGAACGAGACGGGGGACGGCGCGCCCCCGCCCTCGGCCATCGCCTACTTCTCCGCCGAGTACGGGCTGACCGCGGCCCTGCCCCAGTACTCCGGTGGCCTGGGCATCCTCGCCGGCGACCACCTCAAGAGCGCCAGCGACCTGGGCGTCCCGGTCATCGGCGTGGGACTGCTCTACCGGCACGGGTACTTCTCCCAGAAGCTCTCCCCCGAGGGGTGGCAGCTGGAGGACTACCCCGAGATCGACCCGCGCGGGCTGCCCATGACCCAGCTCCAGGGCGCCGACGGCGAACCCGTGCGCATCTCCGTGGGCCTTCCCGGAGGCCGCGCCCTTGTCGCGCACGTGTGGGTGATCAAGGTCGGCCGTGTCCCGCTGCTGCTCCTCGACGCCTGCCAGGAGATGAACGATCCCGAGCTGCGCAGCGTCACCGACCGTCTCTACGGAGGCGGCACCGAGCACCGACTGCGGCAGGAGCTGCTGCTCGGCGTCGGCGGGGTGCGGGCGGTACGCGCCTACTGCGAGCTGACCGGGCACCCCGTCCCCGAGGTCTTCCACATGAACGAGGGGCACGCCGGTTTCCTCGGACTGGAGCGCGTCCGCGAGTACGTGGCGGCCGACGGACTCACCTTCGAGCAGGCCCTTGAGGCCACCCGCACCGGAACCGTGTTCACCACCCACACCCCGGTTCCCGCCGGCATCGACCGGTTCCCGCGTGATCTGGTCGAACGCCACTTCAGCGGCGACAACGCCATCGACGGGCTGCCGGTGGAGCGGATCATGGCCCTGGGCGCCGAGAGCTACGAGGGCGGCGATCCCGGGGTGTTCAACATGGCCGTCATGGGGATGCGGCTGGCCCAGCGCGTCAACGGGGTCAGCCTGCTGCACGGCGAGGTCAGCAGGCGGATGTTCCAGGGCCTGTGGCCGGGGTTCGACACCGCCGAGGTCCCCATCACCTCCATCACCAACGGCGTGCACGCCCGCACCTGGGTCGCCGAGGAGGCGCAGGAGCTCGCCGCGCGGATCGTCGACGACTCCGACGAGTTCACCCGGGTGGAGGGGTGGCGCAAGGTCGTCGGCGCCTCCGAGCGCGAGCTGTGGGAGATGCGCCGCACCCTGCGCGAGCGCCTCGTCGTCGACGCGCGCCGGCGGCTGCGCCGCTCCTGGCGCCAGCGCGGCGCGAGCGAGGCCGAGCTCGGCTGGATCGACGACGTCCTCGACCCGAACATCCTGACGATCGGCTTCGCCCGGCGGGTGCCCTCCTACAAGAGGCTCACGCTCATGCTGCGCGACCGCGACCGGTTGAAGTCGCTGCTGCTGCACCCACAGCGCCCGCTCCAGATCGTCATCGCGGGCAAGGCCCATCCCGCCGATGACGGCGGCAAGCGGCTGATCCAGGAGATCGTGCGCTTCGCCGACGATCCCGAGGTGCGCCACCGCATCGTCTTCCTGCCCGACTACGACATGGCGCTGGCCCGCTCGCTCGTCCAGGGCAGCGACGTGTGGCTGAACAACCCCCTGCGCCCGTTGGAGGCGTGCGGCACATCGGGCATGAAGGTCGCGCTCAACGGCGGTCTCAACCTGTCCATCCGCGACGGCTGGTGGGACGAGTGGTTCGACGGCTCCAACGGCTGGGCGATCCCCACCGCCGACGGCGTCGCCGAGCCCGACCGCCGGGACGCGATCGAGGCCGCCGCGCTGTACGACCTGTTCGAGGAGCAGGTCGCCCCGTTGTTCTACGACCACGATGAGGACGACCTGCCCAAGCGCTGGATCGAGATGGTCAAGCACACCCTGGTGTCCCTGGGTCCCAAGGTGCTGGCCACCCGGATGGTGTGCGACTACGTGGAGCGGCTGTACCGTCCCGCCGCCGAGTCCTCCCGGCGGGTGGCCGCCGACGGACTGGCCGGGGTGCGCGACCTCGCCGAGTGGAAACAGCGGGTGGTCCGTTCCTGGCCGGGGGTGCACATCGAGCACGTCGAGGTGGCCGGGGTCGAGGACCCGCCCCAGGTGGGAGGCGAGCTGAAGGTCCGGGCCACGGTCGTGCTCGGCGACCTGGAGCCCGCCGACGTGCGCGTCGAGGTCGCGCTGGGGCGGCTGGACGGCGCGGGAGAGCTGGTCGAGCCGTCGTTCGCCCGGCTTTCCGCCGCCGAGGGGAAACCGGCCGACAGCCCGCTCGTGCGCTACTCCGGCTCGATCCCCCTGGACCGTCCCGGGGCCTGCGGCTACACCGTGCGGGTGCTGCCCGACCACCCGTTGCTCGCGCATCCGGCCGAGCTGGGCCTGATCGTCGTGCCCGAACCACCCGAGGGCATGGTCGCGGGGATGCCGTTGCGTTGACGCCGACCGCCCCGGTCCCGCGGTAGCCGGGGCCGGGGCGGTCTCGTCCGCGGGCATCGGTTCGGGCCGTCCTTGACGGGGCAGGGCGAATGGCGCCCATAATGGGAGAAACCGACAGGGGAGCGCTTCGGCGCTGAGAGTGCGGGGCAGCCCGCAGACCCTTACACACCTGATCTGGGTCATGCCAGCGAAGGAAGTCGTGGGAACCGCCGACCGGCCGTCACACCCCACGCGCCGGTCCGCGTAGGACCTGCGCCGCACGGGTGGCCGGCGGCGCTCTTGGCCTGGGCCCTCTCGCTCTTCTCCACGCGAAGGGACACCCGTGAAACCCTCAACCCCCGCCCACAAGGACCCCGGACCGCCCATCCGACGCCGATGGCGCACCGTCGACATCGTGGTCGCCGCCGTCGTCGGCGTCGCGGTCGGCGTCGTCTTCTGGCTGTGGGGCCTGGTCTGGCAGGCCACCGAGGTCCTGTTCGTCTTCTTCCCACCGGCGCAGGCCGTCCTCTACGGGGTGTGGATGCTGCCGGGCGTGCTCGGCGCGCTGATCATCCGCAAGCCGGGAGCGGCGCTGCTCACCTCCATCACGGCGGCGTCCGTCTCGGCGTTCCTGGGCACCACGTGGGGCCTGACCGTCGTCCTTGAGGGAGCCCTCCAGGGGCTGCTGCCCGAGCTGGTCTTCGCGGCCTTCCTGTACCGGCGGTGGAACGTCGGCGTCAGCGTCCTCGCCGCGATGGCGGCCGGACTGTCCCCCGCGGTCCTCGACAACGTCCGCTACTACCCGACCTGGCCGTTGGAGTACCAGCTCGCCTACGGCGGTCTCGTCCTGATCAGCGCGGCCCTCATCGCCGGGGTCGGCGCGCGGCTGTTGACCACGGCGCTGGCCCGGGCCGGCGCGCTGGCGCCGTTCCCGTCGGCGCGGGGCTGAGGGCATGCCGGATCCGAGCCAGGGGGCCCGCGTCGAGCTCGCCGGATGGGGCTGGCGCCACTCCGGCCGGCGGGAATGGGCGCTGCGCGGTGTGGACCTGACCATCGAACCGGGGGAGCGCGTCCTGCTCCTGGGCGCGTCGGGGGCGGGCAAGAGCACCCTGCTGCACGCCATGGCCGGGCTCACCGGCCCCGAGCGGGCGATCGACGGCGAGCAGGAGGGGAGCCTGCTGGTCGACGGCGAGCCGGCCGCCGCCCGCAGGGGCGGGACCGGCCTGGTCGCCCAGGACCCCGAGACGCAGCTCGTCATGGCCCGGGCCGGCGACGACGTCGCTTTTGGGCCGGAGAACCTCGGAGTGGCGCGCGAGGAGATCTGGCGCCGGGTGGACACGGCGCTGCGCGAGGTCGGTTTCCCCTACGGCCCGCAGCGTTCCACCGCCGCGCTGTCGGGAGGCGAGAAGCAGCGGCTCGTCGTCGCCGGCGCGTTGGCCATGCGTCCGCGGCTGCTCCTGCTGGACGAGCCCACCGCCAACCTCGACCCCGAGGGCGCGCGGGTGGTGCGCGGGCTCGTGGCCCGCCTGGCCGAGACGCGCGGAGCCACCCTGGTGCTGGTCGAACACCGGGTGGCGGAGGTGACCGACCTGGTGGACCGGGTGGTCGTGGTCGAACCGGGCGGCGGCGTCGTCGCGGACGGACCACCCCACGAGGTCTTCACCCGGCACGGCGCGGACCTGGCCGCCCGAGGCGTGTGGGTGCCCGGCCACGAACCCCGGGTCGCCCTTCCTGCGGCCCCGGCGGGAGAGACGCTCCTGGAGGCCGTGGCGTGCGTCCTGCGCACGCCCCCCGAACCGGGCCTGGGCGGCGCCGGCCCGCGGACGGTGCTGGAGTCGGTGAACGAGACCGTGCGCTCGGCCGGCGCGACAGCGCTGACCGGACCCAACGGGGCCGGCAAGTCCACGCTGCTGGCGGCCCTGGCCGGGCTGGCCGCGCCCCACTCCGGCGAGGTGCGCCCGCGCGGTCCACTGGCGGCGGAGGACACCCGGCCCCTGCACCGTTGGCCGGCCCGCCGCCTCGCCCGCAGGATCGGCACCGTGTTCCAGCACGCCGAGGACCAGTTCGTCACCACCACCGTCCGCGACGAACTGCGCTTCGCGCCGCTGCGCGCCGGGATGCGGCGGGCCGAGGCCGACGTGTGGGTGACGGAGCTGATGGAACGGCTGCGGCTGGCCCCGCTGGCCGACGAACACCCGTTCACGCTGTCCGGAGGGGAGAAGCGCCGGTTGTCGGTGGCGACCGCGCTCAGCTCCGGTCCCGCCCACGCCCCCGATGTGCTCGTCCTGGACGAGCCGACCTTCGGGCAGGACACCCGGACGTGGCGGGAGCTGGTGGAGCTGCTGGCGGATCTGCGCGCCCAGGGGCGGGCGATCGTCATGGCCACCCACGACGAACTGCTGCTGCGCACCCTCGCCGACGTCGAGCTGCGGGTGGGCGGGGGACGGGTCCACCGCGCCGCCCCCCACGCGCGGGAGGAGGCCCGATGAGCACCGTGGCGCCGCGGGACGACATCGTCGCGGAAAGGGAGCCGTCGGTGGGCGGGGCGCGCACGTGGCTGCGCCGCGTCAACCCGGCGGCCAAGCTGCTGGCCGCGCTGATCATGGCCTTCGGCCTGCTCGTCGTCGTCGACCCGGTCACCGGCGGCGTGGCGCTCGCGGCCGGCCTGGCGCTGGTCCCGTTCAGCGGGGTCGGGCGGCGCACGCTGCTGCTCGTGGGCGTCCCGTTCCTGGTGATGGGCCTGTCCTCCGGGGTGGTCAACCTCCTGTTCGGGGAGGAGGGGGCGCTGGGCGCGCTCGGGGCCGCCATCCGGGTCATGGCCATCGCGTTGCCGGGGGTCCTCGCCGGGGTCACCACCGACCCCACCGACCTCGCCGACGCCCTCGTCCAGCGGTTGCGGGTGCCCGAACGGCCGGCGCTGGGGGCCCTGGCCGCGTTGCGGCTGGTCCCGTTGCTGGCCGGCCAGTGGCGCACGCTCACCCTGGCCCGTCGGGCGCGCGGCCTGGACGCCGGGGGGAACCCGGTGACGGCCGCCGCGATCTTCGCCGGCAAGGTGTTCGCGTTGCTCGTGCGCTCCATCCGGACCGGCACCCTGCTGGCGACCGCGATGGAGGCCCGGGCGTTCGGCACGGGCCCGCGCACCCAGGCCAGGAACAGCCCGTGGGGCAACGGCGACACGGCCGTGGTCGCGGGGGCGGTCCTGGTGGTCGCCGCGGCGCACGGGACCTCCCTGGCCGTGGGCACCTGGACGCCGCTGTTCGGGTGAGCCCGAAGGGGCCCACCCGGCGCGGGGCGCGGATCCCGAGGGTCTCCCGCGCTCCCGCTCGCCGCCGCGCCTGTCCCCTGAACGACCGCCCGTCGCGGGGGAGCGAGACATGGGTGACACAGCGGCGGACGGGAGGGCGGCGCCTGCCGGGGCCGTGCCGTTCCACCGGGCCTCCCGCCGCCGGCCACCGGACCGGTCGACGGCGGTCGAGGATCCGGTGTCGGAGGAAGGGACGGCCGGCCTCTCACGGGTGCCGCCTGGCAGCGGCGCGTCGCCGGGTGATAGGCAGTGCACTGGAAACGATCCGTACGGAGAAGAAGGTGGTGCCCGTGGGCGAGTTCGTTCGCGTCGAGGCGGTGCCGGACCAACCCGCCGTCGCCGTCATCCGGCTGGACCGGCCCAAGATGAACGCGCTCAACGCCCAGGTCCAGGCGGAGATCGCCGAGGCGGCGGCCGAGGTGGGCGCCGACGACACGGTGCGGGGCGTGGTGGTCTACGGCGGCGAACGGGTGTTCGCCGCGGGCGCCGACATCAAGGAGATGGCGGACATGTCCTACGCGCGAATGGCCGCCCACTCCGCGCGTCTGCAGGAGTCCTTCACCGCGGTGGCGCGCATCCCCAAACCGGTCGTCGCCGCGATCACCGGCTACGCGCTCGGAGGCGGCTGCGAGCTCGCGCTGTGCGCGGACTTCAGGGTCGCCGCGGAGGACGCCAAGCTCGGCCAGCCCGAGATCCAGCTCGGCATCATCCCCGGCGCGGGGGGAACCCAGCGACTGCCGCGCCTGGTCGGCCCGGCCAGGGCCAAGGACCTCATCTACACGGGCCGCCACGTCGAGGCCCGTGAGGCGCTGGAGATGGGCCTGGTCGATAGGGTGGTCCCGGCCCAGGAGGTCTATCCGACCGCGGTCGCGATGGCCGCGCGCTACGCCGACGGTCCGGCCGTCGCGTTGCGGGCCGCCAAACAGGCCATCGACAACGGTCTGGAGGTCGACCTGGACACCGGCCTGGAGATCGAGCGCCTCCAGTTCTCCGCGCTGTTCGCCACCGAGGACCAGAAGACGGGGATGCGCAGTTTCGTCGAGCAGGGGCCGGGCAAGGCGCGGTTCACGGGAAGGTGAGCATGACCGACACGAACACCGGGGTCTTCGGCGGCCTGGAGACCCAGCCGGCGGGGGAGCGGCCCGACCTGCTCGCCGAGCCGGTGGCCCGGGCCGTCGCCGACGGGAAGCACGAAGGGGCGGCCGAGGGGCCGCTCGTCGCCCAGATCGATCCGGAGCTGGCCGACACGGCGGCCTTCTGCGCCGCCTATGACATCGGACTGGACGCCTCGGCCAACTGCGTGGTCATCGCGGCCAAGCGGGGTGGCGAAACCCGTTTCGCAGCCTGCGTCGTATTGGCCACGACCCGCGTGGACGTCAACGGGGTCGTCCGTCGCCATCTGGGGGCGCGCAAGGCGCGTTTCGCCGACCAGGCCGACGCGGTCAGCGCGACCGGAATGGAATACGGCGGGATCACGCCGCTGGGGCTGCCCGACGACTGGCCGATCCTGGTCGATCCCGCGGTCACGGCCGCGCCATGGGTGGTCATCGGCAGCGGCCTGCGCAGGTCCAAGCTCGTCGTTGCGGGCGCGGCACTGGCGGGGTTGCCCAACGCCGAGGTGGTCGAAGGACTGGGACGGCCGGTCGGCTGACCGCGCTGCCGCACCCCGGGGGCCGCTTCCCCGAAGCGCTCCCCGGGTTTCCCTGGTTCTTCCCGGACTCTGCCGCCCGGCGCCGGCGCGAGGCATCCCCTCCCGGCCAGCGGCGGGCGGCGCGGCGGTCCGCGATCCCGGCCGCGGGGCGGCGACGCGACGGAACCGGGTCCTCTGTTTTTCCGTCATACTCGTGTGGTCGCGCGGTCGCGTGCCGCGCACGAGGAGAGCAGGGTTCCAGTTTTCGCGCACGGTCGGCGGCGGGGAACGACGCCCGCCCCCCGTCGCAGGTCCCGACGGCACCCCCGGCCTATAGGCTGGAAGCGGTGGCAGCGGGGTTTGAGGGGATGAGTTCGCTATGGCAATGTCGGCAGGTTTCCCCGAAAGCGAGGGGCTGCCGGAACGCATCGGCCCCTACCGGATCCGCCGGCGTATCGGACAGGGCGGAATGGGGGTCGTCTACCAGGCCGTAGACCCCCAGGACCGGCTGGTCGCGATCAAGGTCCTGCGGTCGGAGGTCGCCGGTGACGACATCGCCCGCGCCCGGCTCGCCCGTGAGGTCGAGACCATGCGCAGGGTGCACAGCCGCAACGTCGCCGAGGTCATCGACGCCGACACCAGCGCGCCGCTGCCCTGGGTGGTCACCGAGTACATTCCGGGCCCCACGCTCGACGCCACGGTCACCGATCACGGGCCGTTGCGCGGCCGGGCGCTGACCCGGTTGGTGTCGGGCCTGGCCAGGGCGATCGCCGACATCCACGCCGCCGAGGTCATCCACCGTGACCTCAAGCCCGGCAACGTCATCATCTCCAACGGCGAGCCGATCGTCATCGACTTCGGTATCGCCCACGCGGTGGACGGCGCCAAGCTGACCCAGACCGGCACCTTCGTCGGCACGCCGAGCTACCTGTCGCCCGAGGTGATCGAGG
Organism: Marinactinospora endophytica; assembly: GCF_054780875.1. Lineage (NCBI taxonomy): Bacteria > Bacillati > Actinomycetota > Actinomycetes > Streptosporangiales > Nocardiopsidaceae > Marinactinospora > Marinactinospora endophytica. The sequence continues at coordinate 384,913 of NZ_BAAGVM010000003.1, forward strand.
GCACCGATCTCAGCCCCGCCACCGACATCCACGCCTGGGGCGCCACGGTCGCCTTCGCGTCCACCGGCAACCCCCCTTACGGCGCGGGGGCCTTCGAGGTCATCTTCTTCCGCATCCTCAATGGTGAGATCAGCCTGGAGGGGATGCCCGAGGCGCTCCAGCCGCTGGTGCGCGCGGCGGTCTCGCGCGACATGCGCGCCCGGCCCACCGCCCTCCAGCTCGTCCAGGAGACCAGCCGGCTCAACCTGGACCTTCCCTGGTCCGAGGGCCCGGGAGAGCACCCCTCCTCCGGATTGACCGGCAGCCACACCGTGCACGCGCCGCTGCCCGCAGCGGGGGGCGAGACGCGGGTCGAGGACGCGCAGAGCACGTCGCTGTACCGTTCCGAACCCTCGGGCACTGATCCCCTCCCGCAGGCGGACCGCACGGTGGTCGCCGGCAACGGGGCCGACCGCACCATGGCGGTGCCGGCCGCCGACGAGCCCGACGACCCCTCGGCGCCCCGCACCCACTTCTTCAACTCCACGCTGCGTCCCGAGGAGTTCCGCGACATCCTCACTCCGGTCGGCGACGACCGGAGTGAGGCGGGGCACACCCGGACGTTCTCCGCGGAGGACCTTGAGGAGCGTCCCCGCCGGCGCGGCCTGTTCGGAGGGCGCAACGAGGACCGCCTCAGCGACTACATCCACTCCGACGACGAGGACGACTACGACGACGCCGAACCGCGCAGGCTCCCCTCACTGATCCTGGTGCCGCTGATGCTGGTGGCGGTGGGGCTGTGTCTGCTCGTGCCGACGATCGGGCTCGTCCTGGGGGTGCTCGCGGCGTCGCTGCTGGGCGCGCTGGACATGGTCAAGATCGAGCACGCGCGCCGGTTGCAGACACGTGGACCCAAGAGCTCCGACCGGATGCTGGTCGCGTTGAGCATGCCGTGGGCGCTGCTGCGCAACGCGGGAACCACGTTGCTCTACGGCGTGGGCTACCTGCTGGCGGGGATCGTGGTCGGCCTGATCATCGGGTTCATCACAGGCGAGGGGTCGGCCAACAACGTCGGCGCCTACGCGGTCGCGGTGGCGGTGCTGGGCGGGTTCCTGGGGCCGAACGGCCGTGGCGGCCGCAGGCAGGCCGTGTGGCTCATCGAGAACACCGGTATCCGCAACCCCTACGTCTACTGGGGCACGATCGTCGCTGTCTGTCTGCTCGCCCTGTTCCTGCTGGTGTTCGGGGTGCAGACGGCTCCTGCCTGGGATCCGATCCAGGGACCCTCGGCCTGGTTCAGGTGAGGTCCCCCGCCTCCGCTCGGTGGCCGGGGGCGGCGGTTGCCCCCGTGCTACTAGTCAGTAACATCGGGGGAGAAGCAAGACCAGCGGATCACGCGGGACGGCGGGACCGGAACGTCGCCCCGCTGCCGGATGACGTTCGCGCATTTGGCACCCTTGATTGACCACGGACGCGACCGCGTCCGCGCCGTCCGAGCGGGCGACGCATGGGAGTGCAGGGAGGTCGGCCACCGGCCATGAATATTGTCGTTTTGGTCAAGCAGGTCCCGGACACGGCGACCGAGCGCAAGTTGAACCCGGCGGACAACACGCTGGACCGCGCGAGCTCCGACGGTGTCATCAACGAACTCGACGAGTACGCGATCGAAGAGGCCCTCCTGCTCAAGGAGAAGCACGGTGGCGAGGTGACCATCCTCTCCGCCGGCCCCGACCAGGCCACGGACTCCATCCGCAAGGCCCTGTCGATGGGCGCCGACAAGGCGATCCACCTCAACGACGAGGCGCTGCACGGCTCCGACTCGTTGCAGACCGCCTACGCGCTCGCCCAGGCCCTGCGCACCACCGAGTTCGACGTCGTCGTCTTGGGTTCGGAGTCCACCGACGCCCGCACCGGCGTCGTGGGCGCGGCGCTCGCCGAGTACCTCGGCCTGCCCCAGCTCACGCTCGCCAACAAGGTCGACATCGACGGGGGCACCATCCGCATCCAGCGCCAGACCGACGACGGCTACGACGTCGTCGAGGCGCAGCTGCCCGCGGTCGTCTCGGTCGTCGAGAAGATCAACGAGCCGCGCTACCCGTCGTTCAAGCTCATCATGGCGGCCAAGAAGAAGCCGGTCACCAAGCTCGACGCGGCCGGCGCCGAGATCGACCCGGCCAAGGTCGGCCTCGCCAACGCCACCACCGAGACCGTCGACTTCGCCGCGGCGCCGCCGCGTGCCGCCGGCACCGTCGTCAAGGACGAGGGCACCGGCGGTGTGCAGATCGCGGACTTCCTCGCCTCGAAGAAGTTCGTATAGGCCCGGCGGAGACGAAAAAGAGGGATTTGAGACATGGCTGAGGTCCTCGTCCTCGTCGACCAGGTCGACGGAGAGGTCAAGAAGGTCACCACCGAGCTGCTCACGCTGGCCCGGCGTATCGGCGAGCCGGCCGCGGTGTGGATCGGTGAGGGCGCCGACGACGCCAAGGCGAAGCTCGCCGAGTTCGGCGCGGAGAAGGTCTACGTCGCCCCGGCCGAGCTGAACGACTACGTCGTCGCCCCCAAGGCCGAACTCCTGGCGAAGCTGGCCGGCGAGAAGTCCGCCGCCGCGATCCTGGTCTCGGCGACCGCCGAGAACAAGGAGGTCGCGGGGCGCACGGCCGTCAAGCTGGGCTCGGGCGTGCTCACCGACGTCGTCGACGTCACCGCCGACCTCGTCGCGGAGCACTCCATCTTCGGCGGCACCACCATCACCCACGCCAAGGTCCGCGCCGGCGTCCCGGTCATCGCGGTGCGCCCCAACTCCATCCCGGCCGAGCCCGCCCAGGGAGCCGCCGTCGAGGAGCAGGTCAGCGTCGAGCTGTCCGACGCGGCCAAGGCCGCCAAGGTCGTCGAGCGCGTCAAGCAGGAGAAGGGCGCGCGCCCCGAGCTCACCGAGGCCGCCATCGTGGTCTCCGGTGGTCGCGGCGTGGGCTCCGACGACTTCTCCGTCGTCGAGAACCTGGCCGACTCGCTCGGCGCGGCCGTCGGCGCCTCGCGTGCCGCGGTCGACTCCGGTTGGTACCCCAACCAGTTCCAGGTCGGCCAGACCGGCAAGACGGTCAGCCCGCAGCTCTACATCGCGCTGGGCATCTCCGGCGCGATCCAGCACCGGGCCGGTATGCAGACCTCCAAGACGATCGTCGCGGTCAACAAGGACCCCGAGGCGCCGATCCACGAGATCAGCGACTTCAGCGTGATCGGCGATCTGCACCAGGTGGCGCCCCAGCTCACCGAGGAGATCAACAAGCGCAAGTAGCCGTTTCCGCGGCGAACCGCGGCGGCCCTCGGACCCCGGGTCCGAGGGCCGCCGCCGTGTCCGGGCCCCGCCCACGACCGGAGGCGCGCCCGCCGTCCCGGCGGAGGCGTCCGGCAGGGCCGGAAGGGACCGCGCCGCGGTGGCGGCCGGGACGGGGCCGTATCCTTGAAGGGCCATGGTGTATCTGGATCACGCCGCAACGACCCCCGTCCGTCCCGAGGTCATCGCCGACATGACGGAGGAGTTCGGCGTACTCGGTAACGCCTCCTCGCTGCACGGCGCGGGCCGGCGCGCCCGCCGGGTGGTGGAGGAGTCGCGCGAGGCCGTCGCCGACGCGCTCGGGGCCACCCCGCACGAGGTGGTGTTCACCAGTGGGGGCACCGAGGCCGACAACCTCGCCATCAAGGGCCTGTACTGGGCACGTCACCAGGCCGACCCCGCGCGCAGGCGCATCCTGGTCAGCGCGGTCGAACACCACGCCGTGCTCGACCCTGCCCGTTGGATGGCCGACCACCAGGGCGCCGTCTACGAGGAGCTTCCGGTCGACTCCTACGGCAGGGTCGACCCGCAGACGCTGCGCGCCGCGATCCGGCGTGATCCGGCGAGTGTGGCGCTCGTCTCGGTGATGTGGGCCAACAACGAGGTCGGCACGGTCCAGCCCATCGGCGAGCTCGCCGCGATCGCGGCGGAGTACGCGATCCCCTTCCACACCGACGCGGTGCAGGCCGTGGGGACCGAGACCGTCGACTTCGCCGCCGCGGGCGTCTCGGCGCTCACCGTCACCGGCCACAAGCTCGGCGGTCCGGTCGGAGCCGGGGCGCTGCTGCTGGCCAGGGGGGTCGACCCGGTTCCGGTGCTGCACGGAGGCGGGCAGGAACGCGAGGTGCGTTCGGGCACCCTCATGACCCCGTTGCTACGGGGGTTGGCGACCGCGTTGCGCCTGGCCGTGGCCGAACGGAAGGCCCACGCCGCCGAGCTCGCCCGCCTGCGCGACGAACTGGTGGCCTCGGTGCGCGCGGTGGTGCCCGACGCCCACCTCAACGGGCATCCCACCGAGCGGCTTGCCGGCACCGCCCACATCTCCTTCCCGGGCTGTGAGGGCGACGCCCTCCTCATGTTGCTGGACGCCCGCGGAATCGAGTGCTCGACCGGATCGGCCTGTTCGGCGGGGGTCGCCCAGGCCAGTCACGTGCTCCTGGCGATGGGCGCCGACCCCGACACCGCGCGTTCGTCCCTGCGGCTGTCCCTCGGACACGGGTCCAGCGAGGGCGACGTCAAGGCGTTCGCCGACGCGATCGGCCCCGCGGTGGAGCGGGCCCGGGCGGCGCGCGACAAGCGGCGCTGAGCCACGCCCCGCCCCGTCCGGGGGCAGGCCTCCCACCTCAAGGAAGGCGCGTGGGAAGATCCTCGCGCCTGTCAAGCCCTCCGCGCCAGCCCGGCCGGCCATCCTGTGGAAAACCCGGTCGGGCCGCCGGCCCTCACCGGCCGAGCTGCCGCCGCACCGGTTTGGTGATCTGGCCGATCGCCTCCCAGTCGGGGTCGAGCATGCTCTGGACCTGCTGGCGTCCCTCCGGCCAGGCCCGCACGGCCTGCTCCAGCTGCGGCAGCACCCCCGACTCGGGGTCGACGTAGAAGTGGAGCTGCCGCTGGCCGCCGACGGTCTGCTGGGCGAACAGCGCGCCGTTGTCGCCCAACAGGTCCTGGAGCCGCAACGCCAGTTCCTCCAGGGCCGTCGCCGAGGAGCCGGTGGGCAGACGGTCGGAGTCGGCGTTCGCGTAGTGCACGGTGACCTGCACGTACAGCGTGAAGGCGGGAAAGTCCCTGCGGTGCAGCGGATGGCGCACGGCCAGCTGGATCGTGCCGCGCAGCGGGACACGCCCCTGGAGGGTCACCCAGCCCCCGCTCCCCAGTGCCCCGGAGAGCTGGTCGACCACCGAGGGGATCGAGGTGGGCGGAAGCGGGTCCAGCGGCTTCTCCACCAGCGGGGTGACCGAGCCGATCCAGCGCACGTAGTCGTCCTCGCCCAGCGCGAGCATCACGACGTGGTCGGCGACCCCCGCCCGGGTCTCCTCAGGCAGGAACATGAAGTCCGGGTGGTAGACGCCCGCCTGGATCCGGCCGGCCTTCTGGTCGACGCGCAGCGCCACCGTCGCGTGCGCGAGGTCGAGCTCGTGCCCGTCCCACGTCAACGGGCGCGACAGCCGGCCGTGGTCGGCGGGGCGGGCCGGCAGGAAACGCCACTCCCCGTCGTCGGGCGCGGCGCGGCTCCACCGTTCGGCGACGATCCGCGCGTCGTCGTCGGCGCCGGCGCTGAGCGTGAGGGCGTACTTGGGCTCCTGCGGCCCCGTTGCGTCGTCGGCCTGGGAGAGCAGGCTGTCGAGGTCGTCCCCGAACGACAGGCCGAGCAGGTCGGAGCCCTCGGACGTGGGGGGCGTGGACACCTCCCACGTCAGGGAGGGATGCAGGCGCCGCACCAGCTCGTCGAGTTCCTGGGCCACGGGGCCGGGAACCGGGGTGCCGGAGTCGACCGCTGCGGCGAGGTCGGCGCGGAGCTTCTCCCAGTGGGACCAGAACTCGTCGACGGCGACGGCGGAGTCGGAATCGGACGAGCGGCGGCGACGGAACAGAGCCATGCATCGATTTTCGCAGAACCGCGCGGCAGCCTCAGCCGGGAGGGGGAGGTCGGGCGGGGGCAGTGGTGGGCGCCGGCGCGTAGGCTGGGGACGTTATGACTATGCGTGTACTCGCCGCCATGTCGGGCGGCGTCGATTCCGCGGTCGCCGCGGCCCGTGCCGCCGAGGCCGGCTATGACGTGACCGGCGTGCACCTCGCGCTGTCCAAGAACCCGCAGTCTTACCGCACGGGCGCGCGGGGCTGTTGCACGGTCGAGGACTCCCGCGACGCCCGGCGTGCCGCCGACGTGATCGGCATCCCCTTCTACGTCTGGGACATGGCCGAGGAGTTCGACCGTGAGGTCGTCCAGGACTTCGTCTCCGAGTACGCGGCCGGGCGTACCCCCAACCCCTGTCTCAGGTGCAACGAGAAGATCAAGTTCGAGGCGGTGCTGGAGCGCGCCGTCGCGTTGGGGTTCGACGCGGTGTGCACCGGCCACCACGTCCGGATGGTCGACGGCAGGCTGCGGCGCAGCGTCGACCTCGCCAAGGACCAGTCCTACGTGCTGGCGGTGCTCACCCGCGAGCAGTTGGCGCACGCGATGTTCCCCCTCGGCGACTGCACGAAGGCCGAGGTGCGGGCCGAGGCCGAGCGGCGCGGGCTGACCGTCGCCGACAAGCCGGACAGCCACGACATCTGCTTCATCGCCGACGGCGACACCGCGGGCTTCCTCAACCGTCGCCTGGGCAGTGAGCCCGGTCCGATCGTGGACGAGTCCGGCACGGTCCTGGGCACCCACAACGGCGCGCACGCGTTCACGGTCGGGCAGCGCAAGGGCCTCAACCTGGGGGGCGCGGTCGACCGGCGCTACGTGCTGTCGATCGAGCCCGTGAACAACACGGTGACGGTCGGTCCGCGCGCGGCGCTCGAGATCGACGAGATCGTCGGTGAGCGGCCGGTGTGGAGCGGCTGTGACCCGCTGACCGAGCCGTTCGCCTGCACGGTCCAGCTTCGCGCGCACGGCGAGGTCCACCCCTGCCGGGCCTGGGAGCGCGACGGCGAGCTGATCGTCCAGCTGGACGAGCCCGCCACCGGTGTCGCGGCGGGGCAGGCCGCGGTGCTCTACGACGGTGACGTGGTGTTGGGGTCGGCGACCATCCGGTCCGCCGTGAGCCGGGCCAGGCAGACCTCCCCGGCGTCGTGAGTGCGCCGTGTCTCCTCGCGGGCCCCTGTTGTCCAAGTTAGGTTAGGCATAGCATAGTTCTCGTGCCGACAGGTGGGGAGGACGCGATGCCGTACGAGTTTCTGGAGGGACGACCCTTCTGGATCGTCTACCTGGCGCTCCTCGGCATCGTGTTCTGCCGCGCCCAGGCCACCTACTGGATCGGCCGCGGGATCGGGGCGGGGCTGCACCGTAGCGGCTGGGGGCGGCGGATCGGTCCCCGGCTGGACCGCGCCGAGAAGCTGATCGACCGTTTCGGTCCGCCGGCCGTCACCCTCTCCTTCCTCACCGTGGGCATCCAGACCGCCGTCAACCTCGCGGCGGGCGCGATGCGGATGCGGTTCCCGCGCTACCTGGTCGCCATGTTCGTCGGCTGCCTGGCCTGGGCCGCGGTCTACAGCCTGGGCGGGCTGGCGGTCATCGCCGTCTGGTGGGAGCTCTTCCTGCACTCGCCGCTGCTGGCCGTCACGGCGGCCGTGGTGGCCGCCGCCCTGATCGGGGCCGGGGTGTGGTGGAGGCGCCGGACGCGCTCCCGCGACGAGGCCCCCGCTGCGCGGCCCGACCCGGTGGAACCCGTCCCCTGACACGCGGTGCCCGGCTCCGGCCGGCCGGGAGTGCTCTACCCTGATGCATCGTGAGTGATCAGCCGCGTTATCCCTGGCCTTCCGCGAGCGCGTCGGGCGTCGGTTCCCTTCCCGGCGAGGACCCCGGCGAAGCGGTCCGCGTCGTCATGGGAGAACTTCCCGAACTGCCCCATCTGCCGGAGCTTCCGGCACGTGGCGCGGGGGCGGACATGATCGGGCGCAGCGCCGGCCTGCTCGTGGAGCTGCCGGTCGAGGTGCAGCCCTCGGGGTGGCGGGTGGCGCAGCGGGCGGGCCGCGACCTCGCCCGAGCGCGCAGTTTCCTCTCCTACGACCTCGACGCGTTGGAGGAGCAGGCCCACGCCTATCGCGGGCCGCTCAAACTCCAGGTCACCGGCCCCTGGACCCTCGCGGCGTCGATCGAGCTGCGCGCGGGGGAGAAGCTTCTCGCCGACCCAGGCGCGGTCGCCGACCTGTGCGAGTCGCTGATCGAGGGCATCACCGCGCACATCGCCGACGTCCGCGCCCGGGTCCCCGGCGCGAACCTGGTGGTCCAGGTGGACGAACCGGCGCTGCCGGCGGTGCTGGTGGGCGCGGTCCCCACCGCGAGCGGGTACGGGCGGCTGCGCGCGGTCGAACGCGTACGGGTCGAGGAGCGGCTGCGTTCCCTGTTCGCCGCCATCTCCGCGGCGGATGCCCTTCCCGCGGCGCACTGCTGCGCGCCGAAGGTCCCCATCGACCTGTTGCGGCGCAGCGGGGCCCGAGCGCTGTCGCTGGACGCCACGGCGCTCACCCGCGCGTCCGACGAGGCGATCGGCGTCGCCGTGGAGGAGGGCGTCGGGCTTCTCCTGGGGATCGTCCCGGGAGTCGACGCGGTTGTGTCCGACCCTGCCGTTAACGTCGGTCCCATACGTGAGCTGTGGAATCGGATCGGATTCGACCCCGGCCTGCTGGCCGAGACCGTGGTCGTCACCCCCATCTGCGGACTGGCCGGGGCGTCGCCCCGCTACGCCCGGACGGCGTTGGCGGCCTGCCGCACGGCGGCCCGGGTCCTGCGAGACGAACCACGGCGATGACATGAGGAAAGGACGTACCCGGGTGAGCGCGGAGGAGTCGACCATCGTCGATGGGGTTCCCGCCGAGGTGCGCGAGCGCCACGCCGAGCTGAGTCAGGACATCGACGACCACAGCTACCGGTACTACATGGGTCGGCCGACCATTCCCGACGCCGACTACGACGCTTTGATGCTGGAGCTGCGCGGACTGGAGGAGCGCTACCCGTCGCTGCGCACGCCCGACTCCCCGACCCAGAAGGTCGGCGCCCCCATCAGCAACGAGTTCGCGGCGGTCGAGCACCTGGAGCGCATGCAGAGCCTCGACAACGCCTTCGACCCCGAACAGCTCGCCGCGTGGGCGAACCGGGTCGAGAACGAGATCACGGTCGACGCCTACCTGTGCGAGCTGAAGATCGACGGCCTCGCCGTCGACCTGGTCTACGAGAAGGGCCGCCTGGTACGCGCGGCCACCCGCGGGGACGGCCGTGTCGGCGAGGACATCACGCTGAACGTGCGCACGATCCAGGCCGTTCCCGAGGTCCTGGACGGTTCGCTCCAGCCGGTCCCCGACCTGCTGGAGGTACGCGGTGAGGTGTTCCTGCCGGGCAAGGCGTTCGAGGAGCTCAACGCCCGCCTGGTCGGCGAGGGCAAGCCGGCGTTCCGCAACCCGCGTAACGCGGCGGCCGGGTCGTTGCGGCAGAAGGACCCGCGGGTCACCGCCACCCGTCCGCTGAGCATGCTCGTGCACGGCGTGGGCGCCCACGAAGGGGTCTCCTTCACCCACCAGTCGCACGCCTACGAGCTGCTCGCGGCCTGGGGACTGCCGGTGAGCGACCGTACCCGGGTGGTCGGCTCGTTGGACGAGGTCCGCTCCTACATCGACCACTACGCCGAGCACCGCCACGACCCCGAGTACGAGATCGACGGCGTGGTCATCAAGGTCGACGACGTGTCGGTGCAGCGCCGGCTCGGCTCGACGAGCCGGGCTCCGCGCTGGGCGATCGCCTACAAGTACCCGCCCGAGGAGGTCACCACGCGGCTCCTCGACATCCGGGTCAACGTGGGGCGGACCGGACGGGTGACCCCCTACGGGGTCATGGAGCCCGTCATGGTCGCCGGCTCCGAGGTCGAGTTCGCCACCCTGCACAACGCCCAGGAGGTGGCCCGCAAGGGCGTCCTCATCGGCGACACCGTGGTGCTCCGCAAGGCCGGCGATGTCATTCCCGAGATCGTGGGCCCGGTCGAGGAGCAGCGCGACGGCTCCGAGCGTCCGTTCGTCATGCCGCAGGTGTGCCCCGAGTGCGGGACACCGCTGGGGCAGCAGAAGGAGGGCGACGTCGACCTGCGCTGTCCCAACAGCAGGTCCTGCCCGGGCCAGCTGCGCGAGCGGCTGTTCTACATCGCCGGCCGCAAGGCCCTGGACATCGAGGCGCTGGGCTACGTGGCGGCGACCGCGCTGACCCAGCCGCTGGAACCCGCCGAACCGCCGCTGCGCGACGAGGGAGACCTGTTCGACCTCACCGTGGACCGACTGCTGCCGATCAGGACGCAGGTCCTCGACGCCGACAGCGGGCTGCCCAAGATCGATCCGAAGACCGGCGAGCCGAAGGTGGTCACCTTCTTCGCCAACCAGAAGGGCGAGCCGAAGAAGACCGTCCAGAAGCTGTTCGAACAGCTGGAGCAGGCCAAGCAGCGACCGCTGTGGCGGGTCCTGGTCGCCCTGTCGATCCGTCACGTCGGCCCGCGCGCGGCCGAGGACCTCGCCCGCCACTTCCGCTCCATCGACGCCATCGCGGCGGCCGGCGAGGAGGAGCTGGCCTCGGTCGACGGGGTCGGCCCCACCATCGCCCGTTCGATCGTCGAGTGGTTCGAGGTCGACTGGCACCGCGAGATCGTCGAGAAGTGGCGGGCCGCGGGGGTGCGGATGCAAGAGGAGGGCGCCGACGAGGGGCCACGGCCGTTGGAGGGCCTCACCCTCGTCATCACCGGCTCCCTCGAGGGGTTCAGCCGCGACGGCGCCAAGGAGGCGGTGCAGAACCTGGGCGGCAAGGTCACCGGATCGGTGTCGAAGAAGACCGACTTCCTGGTCGCAGGGGAGAGCCCCGGGTCCAAGTACGACAAGGCGGTCCAGCTGAAGGTGCCGATCCTGGACGAGGAGGGCTTGCGGGTCCTGCTCGCCGAAGGGCCGGAAGCGGCCAAGGCGCGTGTCATCGAGGCGCTTGGGGAACACGCCGAGTAATCAATAGTCAGGAAGAGGGGTGAGTGCCCGGCCCGCCCGGGTACTCCTCACACCGACCCGTCGCCTCTACAATCCGCAGTCGGCGCGCTACCTGTCGCAGTAATCTGGAGCGAATCGGGCGATTGTTTCAGGTAATCCGAGGTTTACCTAAAGTCCCCATTTGGCGACACCTGGTGACGGAGCGGCGTAAGCTGATCTGGATGGTTCCGCACGCGTCAGAAAGGAAGGACGTTCCGGTCATGGGGGTGACCGGAGCGACCGAGACCGAATCCGCTGCATGCACCCCGAGGACGTTATGAGGGATCCCAACAACACCCGGGACATCGGTCCCCGGGTCGGGACGCCACTGTGGTTGTACTTCGCCAGCACCACGGTGGCCGGCTGCGCGCTCCTGGCAGTCTCCCTGTTCTGGCTGGGCCCCGACGAGGTGCAGTACCTCGCCGCCCAGCCGCTCGTCTGGGTCGTGCTGTGCATGGTGGTCCTCGGTGAACTACGTCCCATCGCCACCCCCCGCTCGCCCACGGACAACGGGGCGCCGACCTCGCTGCCCTTCTCCTTCGCCCTCGTCATCTTCTACGGCCTAGCGGTCGCCGGCGTCGTCCAGGCCATCGCCACCGTCATCGCGGGCGTCGCCCGAGGTCACGCGCTCCACCGCATCGCGTTCAACGTCGCGCAGTACGGGTTGAGCTTCGGCGCGGCGGGGGCGGTCATCCGGCTGCTGTTCCCCGAGACCGCCCACATGCCGTGGGTGCCCGAGGGGACCGGTCTCGTCGTCGTCGCGCTGGCCGGCGCCGCCTACTTCCTCGTCAACCTCCTCCTCGTCGAGTGCGCGGTCGCCATGCACGAGCGCGCGCCCCTGTACCGGGTGTTGATGAAGGGCATCGGCCAGCGGGTGTTCGTCTCCGGTGTCCTGCTCAGCCTGGCGCCCCTCGTCGTGGTCGCCATGGCCCACTCGGTGTGGCTGGTGCCGCTGTTCAGCCTGCCCCTGGTCGCGCTGTACAGCAGCGCCACGCTGTCGGTCAAGCGCGAACACCAGGCCAACCACGACGAGCTCACCGGCCTGGCCAACCGCAAGCTGCTCATCCTGCGCACCCAGGAGGCACTGGGGGACGCCCAGCAGAGGGAGCAGCGGGTCGGCCTGCTCATGCTCGACCTCGACCGTTTCAAGGAGGTCAACGACACTCTGGGCCACCCCACGGGCGATCGCCTCCTCCAAAACGTCGCGCACCGGCTCACCCACAGCGTCCGTCCCGGCGACCTCGTCGCCCGGCTCGGCGGGGACGAGTTCGCGGTCCTGCTGCCGCAGGTCCGCGACGCGGCCTCGGCGCGCGAGGTGGCCGCGCGACTGCGCGTGGCGCTCTCCGAGCCCATGCGGCTGGACGGCATGGACTTCGACCTGGAGGCCAGCATCGGCATCGCGCTCTACCCCAACCACGCGCCCGACTTCGAGCTGTTGATGCAGCGCGCGGACGTGGCCATGTACGTGGCCAAGGAGCGCCGCACCGGGGTCGAGCTGTACGCGCCCCACAAGGATCGCAACTCCACCGCGCGGCTCAGCCTGTTCGGCGAGCTGCGCCGGGCGCTGGTGGAGGAGGAGCTGGAGATGTTCTACCAGCCCAAGGTGGCCCTGGGGGACCATCGCGCGGTGGGGCTGGAGGCCCTGGTGCGCTGGCGGCATCCACAGCGGGGCATCCTCTCGCCGGAGGAGTTCGTCCCCCTGCTGGAGCAGTCCTACCTGATGCGCGGCTTCACCCACCAGGTGATCGAGATGACCCTGCCGCAGATCGCCGAGTGGTGGTCCCAGGGCCTGCGGTTGCCGGTGGCCGTCAACCTCTCGGCGCGGGAGCTGCTCGATCCGACCCTTCCCGAGATCGTCGCGGCCGGACTGCGCCGCCACGGGGTCGACCCGCGGGCGCTGCGGTTGGAGATCAGCGAGCGGGTCATGGTCGCCGAGGACGACGCCGTCACCCCCACGATCCTGGCGCTGGCCGACCTCGGGGTCTCGCTCAGCCTCGACGACTTCGGCACCGGCTACTTCACGCTCGCCAGCCTCAACGGGCTTCCGGTCGAGGAGATCAAGATCGACGGCTCGTTCGTGCGCAGGGCCGCCGACGAGAACGAGGGGCGCGTCATCGTGGGCTCGGCCATCGACCTGGTGGCCGCGCTGGGCATGCGCGCGGTCGCCGAGGGGGTCGAGACCGCCCGGGTCGCCGGGGCGGTGCGCGCCATGGGCTGTTACGCGGCCCAGGGCCGCTACTTCGCCCCGCCCCTGGAGGCGCCCCAGGCCACGGCCTGGCTGCTGGAGCACGGCGGCTTACAGGTCTCCCAGGAGCGGACGGGGTCGGCGGGCTGAGCGCGGACCACTCCGCGGGGCCGCGCGCGGGAATAGGATTGACCTGTCCGAATCCGCCGAAGGAACGGTTTGCAATTCATGTCCGCCATCACCCGCGATGAGGTCGCGCACCTCGCCCGGTTGTCGCGGCTGGCGCTGCACGAGGACGAGCTGGACCAGCTCGCCGCCCAGCTCGATGTGATCATCTCCGCTGTGGCCAAGGTGCAGGAGGTCGCCAAGGGCGACATCCCGCCGACCTCGCACGCCCTGCCGCTGACCAACGTCTACCGCCCCGACGAGTCCCGTCCGGGGCTCTCCCCCGACCAGGCGCTCGCGGGGGCGCCCGCGGTGGAGGACGGACGGTTCCGCGTGCCGCAGATCCTCGGGGAGGAAGAGTGAACAACGACCTCATCCGGCTGAGCGCGGCCGAGCTCGGCGCGGCCATCCGCGCGGGCCAGACCAGCGCGGTCGAGGCGACGCGCGCCTACCTCGACCGGATCGCGGCCGTCGACGGTGACGTCAACGCCTTCCTGCACGTCGACGACGAGGTGGCGCTGGAGCAGGCCCGCGCCGTCGACGCCCGCATCGCCGCGGGCGAGGAGACCGGTCCGCTGGCGGGCGTCCCCGTCGCGCACAAGGACGTCTTCACCACCAAGGACATGCCGACCACGGCGGCGTCGAAGATCCTGGAGGGGTGGCGGCCGCCCTACGACGCGACGGTCACCGAACGGCTGCGCGACGCCGGGCTGGTCATCCTGGGCAAGACGAACATGGACGAGTTCGCGATGGGCTCCTCCACCGAGAACTCCGCCTACGGTCCCACCCGCAACCCCTGGGACCTCGACCGCATCCCCGGCGGCTCCTCGGGTGGCTCCTCCGCCGCCGTCGCCGCGTTCGAGGCGCCGCTGGCCACCGGCACCGACACCGGCGGTTCCATCCGTCAGCCGGCCGCGGTGTGCGGCCTGGTCGGTGCCAAGCCCACCTACGGCGGCTCCTCGCGCTACGGTCTCATCGCCTTCGCGTCGTCGCTGGACACCCCGGGTCCCTTCGCGCGCAACGTGCTCGACGCCGCGCTGCTGCACGAGGCGTTCTCCGGACACGACCCGCGCGACTCCACCTCCATCGACGCCCCGGTGCCGCCGGTGGTCGAGGCGGCCCGCCGGGCCGACGTCGCGGGGCTGCGGATCGGCATCGTCCGCGAGTTCTCCGGCGAGGGCTATCAGGCGGGCGTGCTCCAGCGGTTCAACGAGGCCGTCGAGCTGCTGGAGTCCATGGGGGCCAAGGTCGTCGAGGTCTCCTGCCCGAGCTTCACCACCGCGCTGCCGGCCTACTACCTGATCGCGCCCAGCGAGTGCTCCTCCAACCTCGCCCGCTTCGACGCGATGCGCTACGGCCTGCGTGTCGGCGACGACGGCACCCGCAGTGCCGAGGAGGTCATGTCGCTGACCCGCGCCGAGGGCTTCGGTCCCGAGGTCAAGCGCCGCATCATCCTGGGCACCTACGCGCTGTCCAGCGGTTACTACGACGCCTACTACGGTTCGGCGCAGCAGGTGCGCACGCTCATCAAACGCGACTTCGACGCCGCGTTCGAGCACGTGGACGTGCTGGTGTCGCCCACCACCCCGACCACGGCGTTCCCGCTCGGCGAGCGTACCGACGACCCCATGGCCATGTACCTCGCCGACCTGTGCACGATCCCGACCAACCTGGCCGGTAACGCCGCGCTGTCGGTGCCGTGCGGGCTGGCTCCCGAGGACGGCCTGCCCGTGGGCCTGCAGATCATGGCGCCGGCGCTCGCCGACGACCGCACCTACCGGGTGGGGGCCGCCGTCGAGGCCGCGCTGAGGGACGCCTGGGGCGGCGAGCTGCTGGCCAAGAACGCCTACGCCGTCTGAGGCCGACGTCCGGGAACGGACAGGGCGAGGGCCCGCCACCGTGGATCCACGGTGGCGGGCCCTCGCGTCATACGCTCCGCCTCATGGGCGCGGGCGCGGCGCCGGATCAGGCGTCGCGGCCGGCCTTGCGCTTGCGGGACAGGTACATCGCGGCACCGCCACCACCGATGGCGACGACGGCCGCGGCGACCAGACCGCCCAGCGCGGCACCGGTCACGGGCAGGGAGTTGCCCGGCTTCTCGTCGGCCGGCGGGGTCGGCTTGTCCGCGGGGGGCGTCTCAGCCGGCGGCGTGGACGCGGGCGGGGAGGCCGGCGGGGTCGACGGCGGGGTCGAGGGCTCCTCCGACGGCGACTCGCTCGGCGACGGGCTGGGGGTCTCGGCCGGGGTGCCCTCGGTCCAGGTGACCTTGGCCTGGGCGGAGGCCTCGGTGGTGCCGTCGCCCGCGGTGATCAGGGTCTGGGTGGGCTTGTTGGGGTCGACGCCCTTGAACAGGCGGCCGATCTGCACCTCGGTGGAGATGGAGCTGGAGACGGTGGCCTCGCCGGGGGCGACGCCTTCGTCGACCTTGACCGCGAAGGTGCCGCCGTTGGCGGCGGTCTCGATCTCCTTGCCCTCGGCGTCGACGATGCTGACGCCGTCGGGGCCGTTCAGGGTCAGCGGGACGCTCTCGGCGGTCGTCTCGACCGTGAACTCGCCGATCGTCTCACCGGCCTTGCCGGAGGCCTCGTTGGGCGTGATGGTCAGCGAGGCGGGGTGCGACTCGACCTCCTGCGCGTTCTCCAGCAGGTAGTCGTAGAAGTCGAGGATGTCGTCGCGGTGCTCCCGGCCGCCGCCGCCCTTGAGCTCGACGCCGTTGCTGTGGTGCCAGATGGCGGCCTGGGTGGCCGACATGGCCTCCTTGGCGTCCAGGTCCTCGACGCCGGAGGCCTGGGCGAGCTCCTCGGCGGAAACGCGCGGGTAGGAGTTCTGCAGGATCCACAGGACCTTGCCCGGCTGGGAGTTGGCGAAGTCGCCCTCGCCCGGGTACTCGCTCCAGGCGCCCTCGGAGTAGCTGGCGCCGCTGCGGATGGGGGTCACGAAGTCGATGCAGTAGGCCGGAAGCTTCGCCCCGTCGGTCAGGGTGAGCTCGAACAGCGTGGTGCCGACCTTGCCGTCACTGCCGAAGTCGAGGGTGAATCCCTTCTCGACATTGCCGGTGTACTTGCCCTGCGCGCCGCCGGAGTAGACCTCGTCGGCGGAGGCGCCGGGGGCGGCCAGGCCGAAGGCCAGCAGGGCGGCGGCGGAGCCGGCCACGGTGGTGATGGCGCGGTTACGCCAACGGGGGGATGGGGGGAGCGTCTTCTCGATCAAGTTATTTCCCAGTGAGATATTTAGGGGGAACCGGATACAGATGCTGCGTCGCGTGTCGCCACGCTCGGGCCGGGAGTGATCTGAGTCGTCGCCGACCGGGAGGAGGAACCGGTTTCTCTGGGTGGACGCCCGCCGAAGACGGCCGGGCTGGCTCGGTGGGCCCGCGGGTTCGAGCCCGGGAGCGGCGGTCGGAGTGTGTAAGAAACCCGTAAGCAAACGGTCTCGACCGCCGCACCGCCAGATACTAGCGACCCATTTCCGGGCTTCCAACACGGTTCACTAAAAATGCGCGGATCTGTTTTGCTGAGTCCGTAATCGATGACCGTTCGTGATCACGCCATCGCCGCTGGTGGACGAACCGGCGGCGGGTCACCGCCCCGTGGGGGCACCCGTACCGCTGCGCGTCGGGAAGAAGGTCGTCACCTGCGCCGACGGCGAGTGAGGAACATCGCAAGGCCACCTATGGCCAGCAGGACCAGTCCCGTGATGACGATCGTCCCGGCCCAGGTGCCGGTGAAGGCGAGATCGTTTTCGGGCCGCTTGTCCTCGGCGATGACAACGGGCCCCGAAGGAGCCGACGCGGTCGGAGAGCCGCCCTCCGACGGTGCGGGCGAGGGAGCCGAGGACGAGGGCGAGGGGGACGGCTCGGCGGCCGGCGGGGACGCCTCGGCGCTGGGCGTGGGAACGGACGCGGGGGTCCAGCTCACGGTCGCCGAGACCGACGCGCTCACCCCTTCGACGGATTCCGCGGTGATCAGGGCCTGCGTCTTGACCCCGTCCTTGCCGACGAAGAGCCGGCCCGCCTCCACGGTGGCGTTGTCGGAGGTGGCGTAGAGGGTGGCGGTCCCCTCGGGGGCCGAGGCGTCGGGTTGCAGCAGGACCTCGCCGTCGGCGCGTACCTCGGTGACGGGGTTCCCGCTCGGGTCGACCAGGTTCGCCGACGGCGCCCCGTTCACCCGCAACCCCACCGGCGACTCGCTGGTGGTGCGTACCGTCAACGGGCCGAGCGGGGCGCCCGTCTCGCCCCGGACCTGACGCGGGGAGACCTCCAGCGAGGCGGGGGGTTCGGCCGCGCCTCCCCGGTCGGCGACCTCGATCAGGTGGGCGTAGAGCGCCTCGACCTCCGGCGCGTTGCCGCTGAGCACCCCCACCCTGAGGTCCACCCCGTTGCTGTAGTGCCAGACCGCGGCCTGCGTCGCGGCGATCGCCTGCGGGGGGGTCAACGTGACCAGGCCGGTTCGCCTGCGCAGCTCCTCCAGTCCCACCCTCGGGTAGGAGGAGAGGATCACCCGGTGCACCCGCTCGGCGTTGTCGACGAACTCGCGGGGTTCGGGGTACTCCTCCCAGTCCGCCTCCACGTAGGCGGCCCGCGGGTCCACGCTCGTGCTCAGGTCGGCGCAGTAGGCCCGCACGAAGGAGTCGTCGTCGACCCGCAGGTTGAACAGCGTGGTGGAGGCGGCGGCGCCGTTCTGACCGGCCAGATGGACGGTCGTGCCGGCCTCGCCGTTGCGGTCGACCCGGGCGATCCCGGTGGACTCGGCCTCGACGGGCAGCGCCGGGCCCCAGCCGAGGAGGACGGCCGTGGTGAGGGCGGCGAGGGCACGCCGCGCGATGGAGGTGATGCTGGGCAAGGGGGTCCCCTGGACGGATCGGTGGGACGTGCGCCCGAGGCGGGCGGGAGAACGGGAACTCGCGTTCGAAACCGGGTCCAAAGAGTAGTCGCCCCCCACCACCTGGTCCGGCGAACCACTCCACCGGTCTCGAATCGTGTACTAGCTGTGACCTTGTGATTCCCCGACGGATGGTGACCATCACAGCAGGGCCCGTAGGGGTGACCGGGCGCCGGACCGTTCCCGACATCGGTAGGCTTCTTGACGTGCCCCGCGTCCCACTGCCGATCGGCGCGGGCACGACCGAACGGCGAACGTCCTCGCTGGTGGGGCAGTGCGCAGCGGGACCCCTCGGATACGGAAACGGGTTGCGGCGATGGGTAGCGCGGTAACGAGTGGCCCTGCCACGAGTGGTGGTCCGGCGCTGATGGCGTACGACGACGCCTTGGCCAAGTACGAGCCGGTGCTCGGGCTGGAGACCCACGTCGAGCTGGGCACCCGCTCGAAGATGTTCTGCTCCTGCGCCACGACGTTCGGCGCCGAGCCCAACACCCAGGTGTGCCCGGTCTGCCTGGCGCTGCCGGGCTCGCTGCCGGTGGTCAACGGCACGGCGGTCGAGAGCGCGATCCGGCTGGGGCTCGCGTTGAACTGCTCCATCGCCTCGTGGTGCCGTTTCGCCCGGAAGAACTACTTCTATCCGGACATGCCGAAGAACTACCAGATCTCGCAGTACGACGAGCCGTTGTGCTTCGACGGTCACCTCGACGTCGTCGTCGACACCCCCGAGGGGCCGCGCGAGTTCCGGGTCGAGATCGAGCGCGTCCACATGGAGGAGGACACCGGTAAGACCGCGCACCTGGGCGGGGCCACCGGACGTATCCACGGCGCCGAGTACTCCATCGTCGACTACAACCGGGCCGGCATCCCGTTGCTGGAGATCGTCACCAAGCCGATCGAGCACACCGGCGAACTCGCCCCGCTGGTCGCCCGCGCCTACGTCACCGAGCTGCGCGACCTGGTCCGCGCGCTGGGCATCTCCGACGTGCGCATGGAGGAGGGGTCGCTGCGCTGCGACGTCAACGTCTCGCTGATGCCGCGCGGCGCCACCGAGTGGGGAACGCGCAGCGAGACCAAGAACGTCAACTCGCTGCGCTCGGTCGAGCGGGCCGTGCGCTACGAGATCCAGCGGCACGCCGCCGTGCTGGACTCGGGGGGCCGCGTCGTCCAGGAGACCCGCCACTTCCAGGAGAACACCGGCGGGACCGTCGCGGGCCGCAGCAAGGAGGAGGCGCAGGACTACCGGTACTTCCCCGACCCCGACCTCGTCCCGGTCGCGCCGAGCGCCGAGTGGGTCGAGGAGCTGCGCGCCGGCCTGCCCGAGCTGCCGGCCGCGCAGCGCCGGCGGATCAAGGCCGAGTGGAACCTGTCGGACGAGGAGCTGCGCGACCTCGTCAACGCCGACGCCATCGGCCTCGTCGCGGCGACGGTCGACGCCGGCGCCCCGCCGGCCGAGGCGCGCAAGTGGTGGCTCAACGAGCTGTCGCGCCGCGCCACGGAGTCCGAGGTGGAGCTGGCCGCGCTGTCCATCACGCCGGCCCAGGTCGCCCGCGTCGTCGAGCTCGTGGCCGAGGGGTCGTTGACCAACAAGCTGGCCCGCCAGGTCATCGACGGCGTCCTCGCCGGCGAGGGCGGGCCCGACGAGGTCGTCGAGGCCCGGGGCCTCAAGGTGGTCAACGACGACTCCGCGCTCGGCGCGGCCGTCGACCAGGCCATCGCCGACAACCCCGACGTCGCCGAGAAGGTGCGCGGTGGCAAGATCGCGGCGGCCGGCGCCTTGGTCGGCGCGGTGATGAAGGCCACCCGAGGCCAGGCCGACGCGGGACGGGCCCGCGCGCTGATCCTGGAGCGCCTGGGCGTGCAGGGGTAGGCCGGCGCCCGGCGCGGGACTCCCGCCGGTCCCCGGGGATCGGCGGGAGGTGTTCACGTTGTGTGATCGTCTTGTCGCCGGGTCTCAGCTTCTTCTCTATCTGGCCGTGACCTAGGCGAAATAGCCTGGTCACGTAGAACCAGACGCCCGCGCGCCGCGGGGGTTCCTCCCCGCTCCGCGTCCGCCCGCAGGTCAGAGCCGACCTCGGGCGACTGCGGCCGGATCCGTGCGGACCGCCCCCTGGGCCGGTCACGACGGGCTCCGGGGCGATGACTGGAAGGGTGCCCATGTTCACGACATCGGGACGTGCCATCCCGGCGGATTCTCGGGCATCGCGATGAAGGGCGACACCCGGATCTGGCTCGGTGCCATCGTCTCGGTCGCTCTGCTGTACGCGCTGGGGACGCTCGTCGACACGGGCACCGGCCTGTCGCTGACGGCGCGCGGCGGTACCTGGCCGACCGCCCTGGCCTCCGGGCTGGCCGCGGCCAGCCTGTTGTTCGCGGCACGTGAGCGTGAGGGCGGGGCGGGGGAGGACGATCCCACGGCCGAGGGCACCGACGGCGTGGCGGCGCTGCGCTTCCTCGGCCTCGCGGCGTCGGCCTGGTGCGCGGGGGCCGTGGTCTACGGCGCGACCGGCCTGTTCGGTGCGAGCGCGACGTTCTCGCTGACCTTCGGTGATCTGTTCTCCCTCGCGGCCCTGCCGCTGTTCGTGCTTGGTTTCCTGCGTTTCGCGCCGTTGCCCCAGGGCGTCCGGCCGATATTGCGGCACGTCACCGACAGCTACGTGTGCGCGGCGGCGGTCTTCGCGGTGGTGTGGTTGCTGCTGTTCGAGCCGCTGTACCGGGACCTGGGCGAGAACCCCGGGGTGATCGGGCTCGCGCTGGTCTACCCGGTCGCCGACATCGTGGTGCTGTGCCTGCTCGCGCCGCTGGTGTTCACCTCGCCGCACGGCACCCGCCGCGCGGTGCTGCTGGCGATCGGCGCGTTCGTCATCATCTGCGGTGCCGACCTCATCAGCACCATCACCCGGCTGACGGGCGAGCCCGTCGCGGGGGGCATCGAATACCCGGTGCGGTTGCTGGGGTTCGCGTTGCTGGCCGCGCTGCCGTGGTTGACCCGGGCCGGCGCGGGCTCCCCGCCCCGCCGGATCACCGGACGGGGGCTCTACCGTTTCGCGCCCGAGATCGCCGCCGCGTTGGCGCTGGCGGTCGCCGCCGTCACCCTGTCGGTCGCCGCCCTGCGCGTCGAGGGGGTGGCGCCGATCCTGCCGGTGGCGGCCGGGTCGGCCGTGCTGGTCCTGCTGGTACGCCTGTTGGGGCTGCTGGAGGAGAACTCGACGCTGGGCCGCATGGTGGCCACCCGCGAACGGCACTTCCATGAGCTGGCGCGCAACAGCGGGGATGTCATCCTCATCCTCGACAAGGACGGCACCATCTTCTACGTCAGCCCGGGGGCGGCCGAGACGTTCGGCTACCGGCTCGACGACATCCTGGCCGGCCCCGTCACCGACCTGGTGCACCCCGAGGACCTGCCCCGGGTGGGCGCCGCGATGTCGGCGTTCGAGCGCGGTGCCGGCGAGGGGATGCACCTGCGCATCCGGGTGCGCGCGGCCGACGGCACCTGGCGGCACACCGAGTCCACGGCGTCGCTGTATGAGCGGCCGGGCGAACCCGACCGGCTGCTCGTCACCACGCGCGACATCAGCGCCCAGGTGGCGCTGGAGGAGCAGGTCAACCATCTGACCTTCCACGACGGCATCACCGGCCTGCCCAACCGCGCCTACCTGGAGGAGCGCGCCCGCGAGGTCCTGGCGCGCCGGGACCGGGCCGAGACCGGTCCCGACGGGGTGGCGGCGATCTTCCTCGACCTCGACGGGTTCACGGCGGTCAACGACTCCGCCGGACACTCCTTCGGCGACTACCTGCTGGCCCAGGCGGCCCGCCGGCTGCGGGCCACGATCGGGGCGGAGGACACCTTGGCGCGCTGGGGGGGTGACGAGTTCGCGCTGCTCATCGAGGACGGGGCGCGTCCGCAGCGGGTCGTCGACCTCGCCGAGCGGCTGGTGCGGGCCATCGGTGGCGAGCCGTTCCAGATCGCCGATCGCGAGGTGGTGCTGTCGGCGAGCGTGGGGGTGGCCTTCGCCGAGCCGGCGACCGACAGTGGCGAGCTGCTGCGCAACGCCGACATGGCCATGGCGCGGGCCAAGGAGCTGGGCGCGGGGGGCCGCGTCGAGATCTACGCCGCGCACATGCACACCGAGGTCGTACGGCGCCTGGAATTCCAGACGCGCCTGCGGCAGGCCCTGGCCGACCGCGAGTTCCTGCTGGAGTACCAGCCGGTGGTCGATCTGGAGAGCTCCCGCGTGACCGCGGTCGAGGCGCTGGTGCGCTGGCGGGACGAGGACGGGCTGGTGGGGCCCGACGAGTTCCTCGGTCCCGCCGAGGAGTCCGGGCTCATCGTCCCCCTGGGGGAGTGGATCCTGCGGGAGGCGTGCGCCAAGGTCGCGCTGTGGCGTGCCGCCGACTGGGACATCGGGCTGGCCGTCAACCTGTCGGTCAAGCAGATCCTGTCGCCCCGTTTCGTCGAGACGGTCGCCGGGGTGCTCGCCGACACCGGTCTGCCGGCCGACGCGCTGACCTTGGAGGTCGACGAGGAGGTGCTGCTGGAGAACCCCGGCGACGCCGTGGCCAGCCTGGCCGAGCTGCGTGGCCTGGGGGTCCGACTGGCCATCGACGACTTCGGGATGGGCTACGCCTCGCTGGCCCACCTGCGGCGGTTGCGCGTGGACGAGATCAAGATCGATCCGTCCTTCATCCGGGACCTGGGCAACGACGGGACGGTGACGCTGCTCACCAGCACGATCATCCGGCTGGGCCAGGACCTGGGGGTGCGGGTGATCGCCGAGGGCATCGAGAGCATGGAGCAGCTGGAGCGGTTGCGCGCGATGGGGTGTGTCTACGGGCAGGGGTTCCTCGTGGCCGGCCCCATGGGGGCCGAGGGTGTCGAGGCCCTTGTCGGGGGCGAGACAGGGACACCACTGGGAAGGTGAGGTAGGTCGCACCTACGGGACGGTTCCCACCTGCGAGTGAACCGCATGGTGATCATCTTGTCTCGAATGTCGAGACAAAACGGCGTTTCGGTTGACGCGGCGCCACACTCTCCGTCATCGTTGTCACCGTGCAGAGCAACCCGATGATTCTCGTACTTGGCCAGCGCGCAGCAAGCTGACCAAGCTCTCGTTGCGCGCTCCCCTCAACCGCGTCCTCGGCGGTGGGGGGTTTTTTGTTGCCAGACACACCTACAGCCCTCTCGAAGGATCTAGTGATGACCGAGCAGATGACCGGAGCCCAGTCGCTCATCAGGTCGCTGGAGCATGTCGGCGTCGACGTGGTGTTCGGAATCCCGGGCGGGGCGATTCTGCCCGCCTACGACCCCCTCTACGACTCCGTCAAGGTGCGCCACATCCTCATGCGGCACGAGCAGGGCGCCGGTCACGCCGCCGAGGGGTACGCCTACGCCACCGGACGCCCCGGCGTCTGCATGGCGACCAGCGGTCCCGGGGCCACCAACCTGGTCACCCCGCTGGCCGACGCGCACATGGACTCCGTCCCCATGGTCGCCATCACCGGTCAGGTGGCCACGTCCCTGATCGGCACCGACGGCTTCCAGGAAGCCGACATCTGCGGCATCACGATGCCGATCACCAAGCACAACTTCCTGGTCCGCGAGGCCGCGGACATCCCCCGCACCATCGCCGAGGCCTTCCACATCGCCTCCACCGGTCGTCCGGGCCCGGTCCTCGTGGACATCGCCAAGGACGCCCTCCAGGCCGCCGTCGAGTTCTCCTGGCCGCAGCGGCTGGAACTGCCCGGCTACCGCCCGGTGACCAAGCCCCACGGCAAGCAGGTCCGCGAGGCCGCCCGGATGATCGCCGAGGCCAGGCGTCCGGTCCTCTACGTCGGCGGAGGCGTCCTCAAGGCCCGGGCGGCCCGGGAACTGCGGGTGCTGGCCGAGCTGACCGGCCTGCCGGTCGTCACCACGCTGATGGCGCGGGGGGCCTTCCCCGACAGCCACCACCAGCACCTGGGCATGCCGGGCATGCACGGTACGGTCGCCGCGGTCGGCGCCCTCCAGCGGGCCGACCTGATCGTCGCGCTGGGCGCCCGGTTCGACGACCGGGTCACCGGCAGGCTCGACAGCTTCGCCCCCGACGCCAAGATCGTGCACGCCGACATCGATCCGGCCGAGATCTCCAAGAACCGGCACGCCGACGTCCCGATCGTCGGCGACTGCCGCGAGGTCATCGCCGACCTCGTCGTCGCCGTCCGCAACGACCAGGCCGCCGGCCGCCAGGGAGACTACGCCGCCTGGTGGTCCCAGCTCAACCGGCTGCGCAACGACTACCCGCTGGGCTACGAGGACCCGGGCGACGGCTCGCTCGCCCCGCAGTACGTCATCAAGCGCCTCGGCGAGATCGTCGGCCCCGAGGCGGCCTACGCCGCGGGCGTCGGCCAGCACCAGATGTGGGCCGCCCAGTTCATCGACTACGAGAACCCGGGCACCTTCCTCAACTCCGGCGGCGCCGGGACGATGGGTTTCGCGGTCCCGGCCGCCCTGGGCGCGAAGGTCGGTTCCCCGGATCAGACCGTGTGGGCGATCGACGGCGACGGTTGCTTCCAGATGACCAACCAGGAGCTCGCCACCTGCGCGGTCGAGGGCATCCCGATCAAGGTGGCCGTCATCAACAACGGCAACCTCGGCATGGTCCGCCAGTGGCAGACCCTCTTCTACGAGGGGCGCTACTCCAACACCAACCTGCACACCGCCCCGGCCCAGGGCAGCGAGAAGGTCCGGATTCCGGACTTCGTGCGCCTCGCGGAGGCGTACGGTTGTGTCGGACTGCGGTGCGAGCGCGTCGAGGACGTCGACGCCACCATCGAGAAGGCCATGGCCGTCGATGACGCGCCGGTCGTCGTCGACTTCACGGTCAACCACGACGCGATGGTGTGGCCGATGGTGGGCCCCGGCATCAGCAACGACGACATCCAGTACGCGCGCGACATGGCGCCGGACTGGGACAACGAGGAATAGGAAAGGGTCCCGTCCCATGAGCCTGCACACGCTTTCCGTCCTCGTGGAGGACACGCCGGGCGTCTTGGCCCGGGCGTCCGCGCTGTTCTCCCGCCGCGGTTTCAACATCCACTCCCTCACGGTGGGACCCACCGAGTACGAGGGACTGTCCCGGATGACGATCGTGGTCAACTGCGACCGCCACCCCTTGGAGCAGGTGACCAAACAGCTCAACAAGCTGGTCAACGTCATCAAGATCGTCGAGATGGACGCCGACGCCTCCGTGCGTCGTGAACTGCTGCTGGTCAAGGTCAAGGCAGACGCCGCCAGCCGCAGTCACGTGCTGGAGACCGCCGAGCTGTTCCGGGCGCACGTCGTCGACGTCAGCCCGGACGTGGTCGTCATCGAGGCCACCGGCAAGCCCGAGAAGCTTGAGGCGCTGATCCGCAATCTCGAGCCGTTCGGCATCAAGGAGCTGGTGAAGTCCGGTCTGGTCGCGCTCGGCCGCGGTCCGCGGTCGATCACCGACCGTTCGCTGCGCGCCATCGAGCGCACCGCCTGACCTCCCGGGACTCCCGGCTCGTCTGCAGAGAAGAAGAATCAAGGAGTAAGCCGAAGTGGCAGCAGAGATGTACTACGACGACGCCGCCGACCTCAGCGTCATCCAGGGACGCAAGGTCGCCGTCATCGGTTACGGCAGCCAGGGCCACGCGCACGCCCTGTCGCTGCGTGACTCGGGTGTCGACGTCCGGGTCGGCCTCGCCGAGGGCTCCGCGAGCCGTCCCAAGGCCGAGGAAGAGGGCCTGCGGGTGGTCACCCCGGCCGAGGCGGCCCAGGAGGCCGACCTCATCATGATCCTGGTGCCCGACCACATCCACCGCGACCTCTACGCCAACGAGATCGCCCCGCACCTCAACGAGGGCGACGCCCTGTTCTTCGGCCACGGGTTCAGCATCCGCTACGGCCTGATCGAGCCGCCCGCGGGCGTGGACGTCGCCATGGTCGCCCCCAAGGGGCCGGGTCACCTCGTGCGCCGCCAGTTCGAGGAGGGGCGCGGTGTCCCGGTGCTCGTCGCCGTCGAGAAGGACGCCTCCGGCAACGCCTGGGAGCTCGCGCTCTCCTACGCCAAGGGCATCGGCGGCACCCGCGCCGGCGCGCTCAAGACCACCTTCACCGAGGAGACCGAGACCGACCTGTTCGGTGAGCAGGCGGTCCTGTGCGGTGGTGTGTCCGAGCTGATCAAGGCCGGGTTCACGACGCTGGTCGAGGCCGGCTACCAGCCCGAGGTCGCCTACTTCGAGTGCCTGCACGAGATGAAGCTCATCGTCGACCTCATGTACGAGGGCGGGATCTCGAAGATGAACTGGTCGGTCTCCGACAACGCCGAGTACGGCGGCTACACCCGCGGCCCGCGGGTCATCACCGAGCAGACCCGCGAGGAGATGCGCCGCATCCTCGGCGAGATCCAGGACGGTACCTACGCCCGTGAGCTCGTCGCCGAGTTCGACGCGGGCCGGCCGAACTTCCTCAAGCGCCGCGAGGCCGAGCAGAACGAGCAGATCGAGAAGGTGGGCGCCGAGCTGCGTCCGCTGATGAGCTGGCTCAAGGCCTGAGCCCCTCCGGCGGGACACGGGCCCGCCGTGGATGGCCCGGGCGGCGTCGGCCGCCCGGGCCTTCGTCGTTCCGGCCGGTCATGGCCAGGTCGATGTCACGCCCCTTCTCGGGTCGATCCCGACCGCCGCACTAGACTTTGCGCAGGCCGTTCCGTCCGCGCACGGTGCGGATACGCCCAAGCCGCTTCGCGCGCGGCAACGTCGCAACCACGAAGGAACAAGCTGTGCCCAAGCCCTCCGTTCTCGTCGCGGAAGAACTCTCGCCCGCTGGTATCGCCCTGCTGGAGGAGGACTTCGACGTCCGCACCACCAACGGCGCCGACCGGTCCCTGCTCCTGCCGGCCCTCGCCGACGTCGACGCCCTGATCGTGCGCAGCGCGACCAAGGTCGATGCCGAGGCGATCGCCGCCGCCCCCAACCTCAAGGTCGTGGCGCGGGCCGGCGTCGGGCTGGACAACGTCGACGTCGAGGCCGCCACCAAGGCCGGTGTGCTCGTCGTGAACGCGCCCACCTCCAACATCGTCAGCGCCGCTGAGCAGGCCATCAACCTGTTGCTGGCCACCGCCCGTAACACCGCCGCGGCCCACCGGGCGCTGGTCAACGGCGAGTGGAAGCGTTCCAAGTACACCGGTGTGGAGCTCTACGACAAGACGCTGGGCATCGTGGGCCTCGGCCGCATCGGTGTCCTGGTCGCCCAGCGGCTGAGCGCGTTCGGTATGAAGGTCATCGCCTACGACCCCTTCGTGCAGCCGGCCCGCGCCGCGCAGATCGGTGTCGAGGTCGTCGACCTCGACGAGCTGTTGCGCCGTAGCGACTTCATCACGGTCCACCTGCCCAAGAACAAGGACACCCTCGGCCTGATCAGCGACGACGCGTTGAGCAAGGTCAAGCCGAGCGTGCGCATCGTCAACGCGGCGCGTGGCGGGATCGTCGACGAGGATGCGCTGTACCGGGCCCTCAAGGAGGGACGGGTCGCGGGCGCGGGCATCGACGTGTTCGCCAAGGAGCCCTGCACGGACAGCCCGCTGTTCGAGTTCGACAACGTGGTCGTGGCCCCGCACCTGGGCGCCAGCACCCACGAGGCCCAGGAGAAGGCCGGCACGCAGGTCGCCCGTTCGGTGAAGCTGGCCCTGTCCGGGGAGTTCGTCCCCGACGCGGTCAACGTGCAGGGTGGCGCGGTCGCCGAGGACGTCAAGCCGGGGCTGCCGCTGGCCGAGAAGCTGGGCCGGATCTTCACCGCGCTGGCCGGGGGCGTGCCGGCGCGGGTGGACGTCGAGGTCCGTGGCGAGATCGCCGTGCACGACGTCAAGGTCGTCGAGCTGGCGGCTCTCAAGGGCGTGTTCCGCGACGTGGTCGAGGAGGCCGTCACCTACGTGAACGCGCCGCTGCTGGCCAAGGAGCGTGGCGTCGAGGTCACCCTGGTGACCAGCGAGGACAGCCCCGACTGGCGTAACCTCATCCGTGTTCAGGGCACCATGGCCGACGGTCAGCGGGTGTCGGTGTCGGGCACGTTGTCGGGCCCGCGTCAGACCGAGAAGCTCGTGGAGCTCAACGGTTACGGCATGGAGATCACGCCGACCGAGCACATGGCCTTCTTCTCCTACGACGACCGCCCGGGCGTGGTCGGCACGGTCGGCGCCCTGCTGGGCGAGGCGTCGGTGAACATCGCCGGCATGCAGGTCGCCCGTGACCAGGAGGGCGGCAAGGCCCTGATCACGCTGACCGTCGACTCCGTGATCCCCGACGAGACCCTCCAGACGATCTCCGCCGAGATCGGCGCCGTCACCAGCCGCCGCGTCGACCTGGACTGACCAGGCGGGCGTGACGCTGCCCGGCCCCCGCGGTGGTGTCCGCGGGGGCCGTTGTCGTCGGCGCCCGTTCTGGAGATCTGCTCGGACGTCCGATAATCTGTCGTCCTAAGGAGTGGACGAACGGTGACCATGCCGCGACTCCACGCGAGCGGCGCCGCGCCGGGGCACCCGCCCGGGCGGCGCACCCCGGTCCGGCGATCCCGCCGGGGTGACGTGTTCCGGCGGCGCGCCCGGCCCGTACGGGGCCGAACGCGCGAACGCCCCTCTTTCCGCTTCCGCGTCCCTCGGAGGATCGCCGTGTACGAGACCGAACCCACGTCGCCGGAGAGCCACGACGAGGCCGCCCGGGCCCTCCAGACCGCTTTGGACCGCCGCGACAACGGAGGGCCGTTGCGCGCCTGAACGCGCGCCTCTTCCGCCTTTCCCGGGGGAGGGCGGTTCCCGCGACCACGCACGTCGGTAGTCTTGTCTCATCATCGTCACCTTCGGTCTCAAAATGTGAGAAACCGGGGGGTGTGGTGCCGACCGCGGCGGACCGCACGGACGTGACATCGACACTGCCGAAGTAGAGGCTGGGCTTTTTATGGCTGCTCGCACCGTGAAGTTGGCCGTCATCCCCGGTGACGGAATCGGTCCCGAGGTCGTCGCCGAGGGGTTGAAGGTCCTCTCGGCCGTGGCCCCGCGGCACGATCTCGCGCTCGACACCACCGAGTACGAGCTGGGCGCCAAGCGCTGGCACGCCACGGGCGAGACGCTGCCCGACTCCGTCGAGGAGGAGCTGCGCGGGCATGACGCCATCTTCCTCGGCGCCGTCGGCGACCCCTCGGTCCCCAGCGGTGTCCTGGAGCGGGGTCTGCTGCTGCGCCTGCGCTTCTCCTTCTCCCACTACGTCAACCTGCGGCCGGTCCGCCTCTACCCGGGCGTGACCACGCCCCTGGCCGACACCACCCCCGACGACATCGACATGCTCGTCGTGCGCGAGGGGACCGAGGGGCCCTACGCGGGCATGGGCGGCGTGCTGCGCAAGGGCACCCCGGGCGAGATCGCCACCCAGGACAGCGTCAACACCCGTTTCGGCGTCGAGCGGGTCGTCCGCTACGCCTTCGAGAAGGCCGCGGCCCGGCCGCGCAGGAAGCTCACCCTCGTCCACAAGGACAACGTCCTCACCTTCGCCGGCGAGCTGTGGCAGCGTGTCGTGCGCGAGGTCGGCGAGGAGTACCCGCAGGTCTCCGTCGACTACTGCCACGTCGACGCCGCCACGATGTTCTTCGTGACCCAGCCGCACCGGTTCGACGTCGTGGTCACCGACAACCTGTTCGGCGACATCATCACCGACCTCGGCGCCGCCGTCGCCGGCGGCATCGGCCTGGCCGCCAGCGGCAACATCAACCCCGAAGGCGACTTCCCCAGCATGTTCGAGCCGGTTCACGGCTCGGCTCCGGACATCGCGGGGCAGGGCAAGGCCGACCCCACGGCGACGATCCTGTCCGCCGCGATCATGCTCGACCACCTCGGCGCCGCCGACGCGGCGCGGCGCGTCGAGCGCGCCGTCGCCGAGGACCTGCGCGACCGGGCCAAGGACGCCGTCGAGCGTTCCACCTCCCGCATCGGCGACGACATCGCCGCCCGAGTAGCCGAGCAGGGCTGAGCACCCCTCGGCCCTGCTGCCCCGCGGCGCGGCCGAGGCCACAAGCGGTATCCGGTGACGGGCGCGCCTGAGGGCGCGCCCGTCGTCGTTTCCCGGACCGCCGTCTCGGTGTGAGCGGATCGCCCGATTCGCTCGCTATGGCCCGTACACATCGTTTCCGCCAGACTGGAGTGCGGACCGGCAGCGTTGCCGGCCCGTTGTACCCGAGAGGACCACGCACACATGAACACCAGCACCACCACAAGCGGGTTGACGTTCGACATCCGGCTCTCGTCCCAGCGGAAGACCCCGCAGGAACGGGCGGCCCTGCTGGAGAACCCCGGGTTCGGCAACGTGTTCACCGACCACATGGTCACGATCCGCTACAGCGACGAGAAGGGGTGGTACGACGCCCGACTCGAGCCCTACGGTCCGATCCCGCTCGACCCGGCCACCGCGGCGCTGCACTACGCCCAGGAGATCTTCGAAGGGCTCAAGGCCTACCGCCACCCGGACGGCACCATCGCCTCCTTCCGCCCCGAGGCCAACGCCGAACGCCTCAACCGCAGCGCCCGGCGTATGGCGATGCCCGAGCTTCCCGAGGACCTGTTCCTCGGCGCGATCGAGACGCTGCTCGCCCACGACGGCGACTGGGTGCCGACCAAGGAGGACAACAGCCTCTACCTGCGCCCGTTCATGTTCGCCACCGACGTCGGCCTGGGGGTCAACCACCCCTCGACCTCCTACCTGTTCGTCCTCATCGCCTCCCCGTCGGGCTCCTACTTCTCCGGCGGGATCAAGCCGGTCACGGTCTGGCTGAGCGAGGACTACACCCGTGCCGCGCCGGGCGGTACCGGCGAGGCCAAGTTCGCCGGCAACTACGCCGCGAGCTTCCTGGCCCAGGCCCAGGCGGTCGAGAAGGGGTGTGACCAGGTCGTCTGGCTCGACGCGGTGGAGCACCGATGGGTCGAGGAGATGGGGGGCATGAACCTGTTCTTCGTCTTCGGCTCGGGCGAGCAGGCCCGGATCCTCACGCCCGCGCTCACCGGCACGCTGCTGCCGGGGATCACCCGCGACTCGCTGCTCAGGCTCGCGCCCGAGCTCGGCATCCCCGCCGAGGAGGGACGTATCTCCACCGACGAATGGCGCGCGGCGGCGCTCAGCGGCGAGCTCACCGAGGTGTTCGCCTGTGGCACCGCGGCCGTCATCACCCCCGTCGCGCACGTCAAGAGCGCCGATGGGGACTTCCAGGTCGGTGACGGCAAGCCGGGGCCGGTCACCCTGCGGCTGCGCGAGGAGCTGGTCGGCCTCCAGTACGGCCTGCGCCCCGACAGCCATGGCTGGGTCCGCCGCTTCGGAGCGGTCTGACGCCGCGGCGGTGGGGCCGGCCGGCCCCACCGCCTGTCTCAGCATGTGGGAAATCGAGACCGAATCGCGGATCCCCTCGGCGTCGTGCGAGGTGGATGTGGCAGACTGGTCCCCATGTCGTCTCGGGCGATCATTATCGTGAGGCGCGTCGGCTGATCACGGACCCCGCCGGCGCGCCGACCTCTCGTGTCCACGAGGGGTCTTTTTTGTTGGGCCGGCGGCCCGAACCAACATCCACCCCCGGGAGTTCCACCCATGCTGGACGACGGTTTCCACGTATTCGACACGACCCTGCGCGACGGTGCGCAACGAGAGGGAATCAACCTCACCGTCGCCGACAAACTGGCGATCGCGCGGCTGCTCGACGAGTTCGGCGTGGGCTTCATCGAGGGCGGCTGGCCCGGCGCCAACCCCAAGGACACCGAGTTCTTCCAACGGGCGCGCGACGAGCTGGAACTGAGGCACGCACGCCTCACCGCCTTCGGCTCCACCCGGCGGGCGGGGGTCCGCGCCGCCGAGGACCCGCAGGTCGCCGCCCTGCGCGACTGCGGCGCCCCGGTGGTCACACTCGTCGCCAAGAGCGACAGCCGCCACGTCGAACTGGCCCTGCGCACCACGCCCGACGAGAACCTGGAGATGATCGCCGACACCGTCTCCCACCTACGCGAGAACGGCCAGCGGGTCTTTCTCGACTGCGAACACTTCTTCGACGGCTACCGGCACGACCCCGACTACGCGCTGGAGGTCGTGCGCACGGCGACGGCGGCGGGCGCCGACGTCGTCGTGCTGTGCGACACCAACGGGGGCATGCTCCCCGCCGACATCACCCGTGTCGTCACCGAGGTGCGCGAGGCGACCGACGCCCGCTTGGGGATCCACGCCCAGGACGACACCGGCTGTGCGGTCGCCAACACCCTCGCCGCCGTCGACGCCGGCGCCACCCACGTCCAGTGCACGGCCAACGGGTACGGGGAGCGGGTCGGCAACGCCGACCTGTTCTCGGTCACGGCGGCTCTCGTCCTCAAACGCGGACGCGACCTCCTGCCCGAGGGCAGCCTGCGCGAGATGACCCGCGTCTCCCAGGCGATCGCCGAGATCGTCAACATCGCCCCGGCCACCCACCAGCCCTACGTCGGGATCTCGGCCTTCGCGCACAAGGCGGGGCTGCACGCCTCCGCGATCAAGGTCGATCCCGACCTCTACCAGCACACCGACCCCGCCCTGGTCGGCAACGACATGCGGATGCTCGTCTCGGACATGGCGGGGCGGGCCTCCATCGAGCTCAAGGCCAAGGAACTCGGGGTCGACCTGGGCGGCGACCGGGGCCTGCTCGGCCGTGTCGCCGACCGGGTCAAGGCGATGGAGCTGAACGGCTACAGCTTCGAGGCGGCCGACGCCTCCCTGGAGCTGTTGCTCCGTGAGGAGCTGGGCGAACCGGTCCGCTTCTTCGAGGTCGAGTCGTGGCGCACCATCGCCGAACACCGCGCCGATGGCATCGCCGTCACCGAGGCGACCGTGAAGCTGCACGTCAAGGGTGAGCGGGTGATCGCCACCGCCGAGGGCAACGGTCCGGTCAACGCGCTGGACCGGGCGCTGCGCTCGGCCATGGAGGACGTCTACCCCGCGCTGGCCGAGGTGGAGCTGTCCGACTACAAGGTCCGCATCCTGGAGGGCACCTCGGGAACCGACGCGATCACCCGCGTCCTCATCGGCTCCACCGACGGCCGCGGCGGGTGGACCACGGTGGGTGTCGGTGAGAACGTCATCCAGGCGTCGTGGACGGCCCTGGAACAGGCGATCACCTACGGTCTGCTGCGTCAGGGATACGCGCAAGGGTGACCGAGCGCCCCGGGCGAGGCGCGGGTCGTCGCCTTCCCGGGGCCTCAGTCGGGGTGCACCCAACCGTTGCGCTCGCACCCCTGGAGGCCGAACGTCTGCTGCTGCATGACCGGTGCCGGGGCGCCGGGCTCGGTGCAGAAGACGTGTCCGTGCCCCAGGGCGTGGCCGACCTCGTGGTTGACGACGTAGACGCGGTAGGTCTCCAGGTCCCCCTCGAAGTGCCCGACGCCGCTGACCCACCGGTTCTGGTTGATGATCGCCCGACCGCCCTGGGTGCAGGAGACCTCGCCGTTGGTCTGCAGGGGCGCGCACAGGGCGTCGACGGTGTCGGGGGCGGCCAGGGTGACACGGAAGTCGACGTCACCCTCGTCCACCCGCTGAAAGGACATGTCGCCGTCGCCGCCCCAGCCGCGCGGATCGGCCAGGATCGCGTCGACCGCGGCCGCGAAGTCCTCGGCGGAACCGGGCAGGCCGGCCTCGACCTCGACGAGGTAGCGCTTGACCGGCCCCTCACCGGAGGGCTCCCCGCCGCCGGGAACGACCTCCAGGTCACCGCTGCCGTCGGTGACCTCCTCGACCACCGAACGCAACAGCAACGGGGTCGGTGACGGGCTCGGGGAGGACTCGGGGGCGCGTTGGAGATCGAGTGAGGGAGGGGCGGGCTGGGCGGCCTCGGGCCGTGGCTGCGGGGTGAGCACACCGGTGGCCAGGACCGCGCACCCCACGGTGACCAGGGACAGTCCTACCAACAGCCCCACGGGCGGGCGGCGGCGTCTGCGGTGCAGGGGGCGCCGCCTGCGGGTGGTGTCCGTTCCGATCGTGGGCACGCGAGGACCTTCCTAGAACCCGGGGTCCCCCTCAGGATCGCAGATCACGAGAGTCCGTACACGCTTTTCGGGCTCCCCGTGGCGGCGGGTCCGCACGGTCCGCAACATGTGCCGCGGACCCGCCGCCCACCTTACTCCGCGGCCTTGACCTGCTGGACGACCTCGAAGCCCCACAACTCGCTGCCGGTGGCGGCGGGGCCTCCCTGGCCGTGCCCATGGCCGTGTCCGTGTCCCGAACGCCCCGCGTCCTCGGCGGCCTGGGCGTGCCCCGCGCGAAAGGCGGTGCTGTTCACCCAGTTCTGGAAGTCCTCTTCGGAGCGCCAACGGGTGTAGACGAGGTAGCGGTCGGTGCCCTCGACCGGCCGGAGGAGCTGGAACTCCTCGAATCCCGGCTGGTTCTCGACCAGTCCGGCGCGCTTGGCGAACCGCTCCTCCAGGGTCGCCCCCGCCCCTTCGGGGACGGTCAGGACATTGAACTTCACCACACTGGGCACGTCGCCCTCCTCTCACTCACCTCGATCCCGAGGATAGGACCCCGGTTCGCGGAGGCGGGGCACCCCCGGTCCCGAGGCGACGCGGGGCGGACAAGGGGCGGCGCCCGTCCGCCGGGAGAGGACGGACGGGCGCCGGGGTGCGGCGAGGGTTACTCGACCGGCGGGTAGGCGTTGGCCAGGAGCTGCTGGAACTGCGCGGAGAACCAGTGGCCGGAGATCGGGGCGTCGGGCAGGGCCCCCGAGGGGTTGTAGTTGTTGCGCGCGTTGCCCTGGTAGGTCGGGTCGCACATCCGGTCGAAGCCCTTGCCCTCAGGGTTGGGGATGTACTCGCTGGCGCCGTCGGACTCGCCCGGGGGCTTCATCCAGACGTAGGCGTCGATGCCGGGCTCGGGAGCCGCGGTCGGGCGCTCGCCCAGGCCGGCGCCGGCCTGGTTGCACCAGTTACCCAGGTGGATGCGGCGGTCGTAGCGGCCACCGTCGATGAAGGCGTTGATGTCGGTGCGCGGGCCGGGGCCGGTGGGCCGGTCCGGGCCGCCCCAACCGTTGCGGGAGGTGTCGATCAGCATGCCGATGCCGGGGTCGAAGCCGGTCGAGATCAGCTCCTGGCGCAGGGCCTGGGCGAAGGACAGCTCATCGACGTAGTTGTTCCAGTCGATCCAGCGCGACTGGCGGGCCATCTGGCCGTTGACCGAGTCGCTGATGGAGAAGTGGTCCTCCTTCAACGCGGAGTAGTTGGCGGTGTTGGCGATGAAGCCGTGCACGTCGTCGGGGGTGGCGCCGCTGGCGTTGGCCGCCTGGTAGAAGATGTCGGCGGAGGCGCCGAAGTTGTCGGGCCAGCCGATCCAGCCGTGGTGGCCGGCGTCAACGTAGTTGTAGACGTTGGGGATGTCGCCCAGGGTGGCCAGGGCGTAGCCGACGCCGTTGACGTAGTTGCCGTTGGCCAGCATCTCGTTGCACTGGGGGGTGGCGGTGGGCCGGTTGCCGACGTTGGTGACCAGGTTGGGCAGCGAGTCGATCTCGACCGTGGTCACGATCCGCAGGTCGGCGTAGGCCGGGTCGCTGAGGATCTCGGCGATCGGGTCGATGTACTCGTTCTTGTAACGGTCGATCTCGTCGGGGCCGAGCTCGCCGTTGGAGGCCAGCGCGGCGCAGTCACGGCCGGGCAGGTTGTAGATGACCAGCTGGACGACCATCGGGGTGTCGCCGGACTGCTGCTCCAGGGCCTCGTCGAGGTGGTCGCGCAGTCCCATGTTGCCGGTCGTCGGGCTGTCGTTGCCCTCGATGGCGCCGATGCGGTCCAGCCAGACACCGGTGGGCTGGTCGGCGACCGCGTCACCACCGGGCTCCGCGGCGGCCTTCTCCGACCAGACCGGGTTGACATAGACGTCGGCCCCGACGTAGGGGTTGTCCACGCGCTCGCCCGGGTTGCCGGGGTTGCCGGGCTCCTCCGGCTCCTCGGGCTCCTCGGGCTCCTCCGGCTCCTCGCCGGTCTCGCCGTCGCAGACGACGCCGTTGAGCGTGAAGGAGTCGGGAGCGTCGCCCGAACCGTTGGCGTTGAAGCCGAACGAGATGCTTCCGCCGGTGTTGATGGCCGCGTTGTAGGAGGCGTCCTCAGCGGTGACGCTCGCGCCCGACTGGGTGTAGGACGCGCTCCACATGCTCGTGACCTGCTGGTTGCCGGGGAAGTCCCATTCCAGCGTCCAGCCGTTGATCGGGTCGCCCAGGTTGGTGACCGTCACGTTGGCGGTGAAGCCCGACCCCCAGCTGTTGACCTGGTAGTCGACCTCACAGCCGGCCGCGGCGGAGGCGGGCGAGGCCAGGGCGATCATGCCGGCGCCCATGGCGGTTGCG
The DNA here is from genome assembly GCF_054780875.1 of Marinactinospora endophytica. Classification (NCBI taxonomy): domain Bacteria; kingdom Bacillati; phylum Actinomycetota; class Actinomycetes; order Streptosporangiales; family Nocardiopsidaceae; genus Marinactinospora; species Marinactinospora endophytica. The sequence continues at coordinate 421,515 of NZ_BAAGVM010000003.1, forward strand.
GACACGGCCGCCAGGCCGCGTCTCGTCCGCGAACGTCGGTTCGCAGACGGGGGGATGTTTCCCATATCGGGACCTTCCTTGCCTGAAAAGGGAGAGGGAGAAGGAGACGATCGGGGTCCGGCGCGGGGTCGCGCGCGGGGAGAGTGCGGCTGTGCTGGGGGGCGCGGCGCGGGCGGCGGGGCTCGGGGGTGACGGGGCACGGTGACCTCCGAGGGCGGTCCGGGGGCAGGCGGGCCGGTCATGCGGGCCGGTCATGCGGGGAACGTCGCTGGGAGCGCTCCCAAACTCGGGTCGGTCGTTCGGGGGATGGAAACGGCGGACAGGAGTGTGACACGTTCCGCAAGAGCTTGTGACCAAGCTCACGGGAGCGCTCCCAAAGAGGGTAACCTCCGGGCGATCCGTTGTAAACAATCTGTTAACTGGGGATATGCGCCGTCACACACCGCGGGTCGTCGCGACGGACGGTCGCCGAAGGGGCGCGTACGGTCGCCGGAGGCCGCGACGAAGGCGCGATCCGGGGCGAACGCGCACGGCAAGGAGCGGGACGCGGCTCGGTAGCCTGTCCGAGGTAAGACGGACGTGAAAAGCAGAGGTAGGCCCGTGCGCATCGCGAGATTCTCCACCCTCGACGACCAGTCCGAGGTCGCCTTCGGCCTTGTCGACATCGACGCCGAAGGCCAGCGGTTCGTCTCTCGGATCGTGGGGCACCCGCTGCTCGGCCCGATCAAGCTCGCCGGCGACCCGATGAAACTGGAGGACGTCCGGCTGCTCTCGCCGATCCTGCCGAGCAAGGTGGTGTGCATCGGCAAGAACTACGCCGATCACGTCGCCGAGATGAAGGACATCACCGGCGAGTCCACCGAGGAGCCCGTCGTGTTCCTCAAGCCCTCGACGGCGGTCACCGGCCCGGGCGATCCGGTGTTCCACCCGGCCATCTCCGAACGGGTGGACTACGAGGGCGAACTCGCCATCGTCATCGGACGGCTGTGCCGCGAGGTCCCGCCGGAACGGGCCAAGGACGTCATCTTCGGCTACACCTGCGCCAACGACGTCACAGCCCGCGACCTGCAGAAGAAGGACAAGCAGTGGACGCGGGGCAAGGGCTTCGACTCCTTCTGCCCGCTGGGCCCCTGGATCGAGACCGGCCTGAGCCTGGAGGAGGCCGCCGACCTGCGCGTCACGACCACGGTGGACGGAGAGGTGCGCCAGGACGGCCGGACCTCGGATTTCATCCACGGCATCCCCGAGCTGATCTCCTACGTCAGCTCGTTCATGACGTTGGTGCCCGGCGACGTCATCCTCACCGGGACCCCCGCGGGCGTGGGCCCTGTTCAGGTCGGGCAGCAGATGACCGTCTCCATCGAAAGAATCGGCGAACTGACCAACCGGGTCGTCACCCGGGACTAAGGACGAGGACGAGTGACTGACAGCAAAACCGTGCGGGTGCGCTTCGCGCCGTCACCCACCGGGATGTTCCACGTCGGCGGCGCGCGTTCCGCGCTGTTCAACTGGGCGCTGGCGCGCCAGCAGCCGGGTGGCAGGTTCGTGCTGCGCATCGAGGACACCGACGCCGCGCGCAACAAGCCCGAGTGGACCGAGGGCATCATCCGGGCCCTGGCCTGGTTGGGGATCCGCGAGGGCGACGAGCACTTCGAGGGGCCCTACTTCCAGTCGGCCTACGCCGACAAGCACCGCGAGACCGCGCGGCGGCTCTACGAGGAGGGGCGGGCCTACTACTGCGATTGCACCCGTGAGCAGGTGCAGCAGCGGCGTGGCAACGAGCACCTCGGTTATGACGGGTTCTGCCGGGATCGCGGCCTGGAGCCGGGGCCGGGGCGGGCGTTGCGTTTCCGGGTGCCCGAGGGCGGGCCGACCGTGGTCGACGACCGGGTTCGCGGCCGGGTGGAGTTCGAGCACAGCGCGATCGAGGACTTCGTGATCGCCCGGGCCGACGGTTCGCCGTTGTTCGTCCTGGCGAACGTCGTCGACGACATCGAGATGGGGATCAACGAGGTCGTCCGGGGTGAGGAGCACCTGTCCAACACCCCCAAGCAGCAGCTGCTGTGGGAGGCGCTGGGCCACACCCCGCCGGTGTGGGCGCATCTGCCGGTCATCGTCAACGAGAAGCGGCAGAAGCTGTCCAAGCGCCGGGACAAGGTGGCCCTGGAGTCCTACCAGGAGGAGGGCTACCTCCCCGAGGCCATGGTCAACTACCTGATGCTGCTGGGCTGGTCGCCCGGCGGTGATCGGGAGATCATGCCGTGGTCGGAGATGGAGCCGCTGTTCGACGTCTCCAAGGTCAACAGCTCCAGCGCCTTCTTCGACGAGAAGAAGCTGCGCGCCTTCAACGGCGAGTACATCCGCGCCCTGGACGTCAAGGAGTTCATCGAGCGCTGCCGCCCCTGGCTGGAGCCCGATGTCGCGCCGTGGCCGGCCGAGGGGTACGACGAGGTGGTCTTCGAGCGGGTCGCGCCGCTGGCCCAGAGCCGGATCGCGGTGCTCTCCGAGATCATCCCCAACGTGGACTTCCTGTTCCTGGACCAGCCGGTGGAGGACCCGCAGAGCTGGAACAAGGCGATGAAGCCGGGTGTCGGCCGGGAGATGGTGACCGCGGCCCTGACCCGCTACGACGATCCGGATCTGCCCTGGCGGGCCGCGGAGCTGAAGGCCGCGCTGGAGGAGGCCGGCGCCGAGCACGGTCTGAAGCTGGGCAAGGCGCAGGCGCCGGTACGTGTGGCGGTGACCGGACGCACCGTCGGCCTGCCGCTGTTCGAGTCGCTGGAATTGCTCGGCCGCGAGCGGACGCTCCAGCGGTTGCGGGCCGCGTTGGCCAAGCTCGACGCCACCCAGGACGCCGAGGCCTGACCGTCCGCCCCCGCCACGGGCACGTTCGTGGCGGGGGCCACCCGGGGGCGGTCCCATTCGGTTCGCGAGCACTCCGGATCTCCGCTAAAGTAATTCCTGCGCCGAGGGGAGCAGGGCCCGAAAGGGAAACCTCCCCGAAAAGCACTGGGGTATGGTGTAATCGGCAGCACGACTGATTCTGGTTCAGTTAGTCTAGGTTCGAGTCCTGGTACCCCAGCGAGTGGAATCCCTCGGGAGACCACCCGGACTGTCCGACAGTCCGTCCGCGTCACGCGGTCCAAGGCCCCCGTCGTCTAGCGGCCTAGGACGCCGCCCTCTCAAGGCGGTAACGCCGGTTCAAATCCGGTCGGGGGTACCAACAGGGAACTGCTCCCAGCACATGGGAGCTTTTTTCTGGGATCGGTCCAGATGGACCGGTCCGAGCGGGAGGACGCTCGCCGGATTCCGGTAGGCTGAGTCCCGGAGCGAATAGGCCCCCGTCGTCTAGCGGCCTAGGACGCCGCCCTCTCAAGGCGGTAACGCCGGTTCAAATCCGGTCGGGGGTACCAGCAGGAGCCCCCACCCGTGAGGGTGGGGGCTCCTTGTCGTCAGAGCGCCTACGTTGTGGCGGGCCGCTTCAGCACCCCGGGGCGCCGGTTCCGAACCTGCCGGCCGAGATGTCCTCCTGGGCCATCCGGTGCAGTGCCGTGAACGTCTGTTCCATCAGCACGGTGATGGCGATGGCCCGTTCCACGATCTCCTCCCGGGGGGCCGCGGCGTCGAGCAGTTCCAGGTCGCGTTCTGCCGCCTCGTGGGCGAGTTCCGCGTAGCGTGACAGTACCTCCGGGGGGATGGTCAGGCCGAGGCGGTCCAAGGTGGCCAGTGCCCGGACGAGCCGCCCCCGGGCCGGCGATCCGGAGTAGGTCCGCCAGCCCAATCCGCTCAGGAGCCGTTCGGCGGTCTGACGTGCCTGGTCGGCGCTGTCGTCCTCCTCAGCGGGGGCGTCGCTGTCCAGTTGGTACAGCGCGGTGCCGAGCAGGAGGTGGGGACCGATCTGCTCGTCGTCCACGGCGTCCAGCACCCCTCTGATACGGGCGAGGGGCACGTCGCCGACCTCGGCGAGCGCCCGGATGAGGCGGAGCCGCCGCAGGTGCGCGGAGGAGTAGACGGCCTGGGTGGCCGAGGTGGTCTCTCCCCGTGGGAGCAGTCCTTCGCGCAGGTAGTACTTGATCGTCGCCACCGGTACGCCGCTCGCGCGGCTCAGTTCCGAGATCCGCACCGATCCCCCCTTCACATCCGTATTGGATAGTTATACTCTCTAATATTGGAGAGTGGAACTATCCAACCGAACGGTGTCCGGCCGTCCCCAAAGGTCCGGGACGGATGGAGGAGGCGACATGGCCGAGATCGAACACGGACGCATGACCACCGAGGCGAGCGAGGGATTCACCCTGTTCCTCATCGGGATGCGGGTGAACGACTGGCGGCGGGTCCGCGCCTGGTGGTGGGTGACGCGGTCCTTCAACGAGATGCTCGGCGAGCTGCGGGCCGAGCGGGGCCGGGGACTGCTGGCCAGCCGATCCCTCGTCGACGGCCGGGGCGTCACCTCCGTCCAGTACTGGGAGAGCACCGAGAAACTGATGGCCTACGCCCACGACTCCCTGCACAAGGGGGCCTGGCGGGACTTCTACCGGCACGTCGACGACGGGGCGGTGGGAATCTGGCACGAGACCTACCAACTCGGCCGGCAGGAGGCGTCACACGGCCCCGGGCACGAGGCCTTCTACACGCACATGCCCGTCTTCGGCCTGGGAGAGGCGCTGGGGACCCGACCGGTCACCCGGGCGAACCGCTCCGCCGCCGACCGGCTGCGCCGGGCGGGAACGGGTGGCTGAGCGGCTCGGGACGCCGGCCGGCGCGCCGCCGTCCCGTTCCGCCAGGTCGCAGACGACCTCTCGGGCATCCGGGTGATCCGGATGCCCGAACGGGTACGGCTGGGAACGCCACAGCAGCGGGAGCGGGAGGGAACATGGGACAGCGAGCGTGGACGGCCGCCACCGTGGTGGTGGCACTGCTCGTCGCGGGCTGTTCCGACGGGGGAGGGGAGCGGCCGAGGGAGTCCGCGCCGCCCTCGCCCGGTGGAACCGGTTCGCCGGAGCGGCTGATCCCCCCGGGAGAGCCGCGGGACGTCACCACCGGCCTCGGGGTGCCGTGGTCCATCGTCTTCCTGCCCGACGGCGCGGCATTGGTGGCCGAACGCGACTCCGCGCGGGTGCTGCGCGTGGAGCCCGACGGCGCCACCCGAGAGGCCGGCGAGATCGAGGGAGTGCGCCCGCAGGGGGAGGGCGGACTGCTCGGCCTGGCCGTGGCACCGGAGTCCACCGGCGACACCGCCGTCTACGCCTACTTCACCTCGGCGGAGGACAACCGGATCGTGCGCATGCCCTATGACACCGAAGCGGGACTGGGAGAGCCCGAGATCGTCGTATCGGGCATTCCCAGCGCCTCCTTCCACAACGGGGGCCGCATCGCCTTCGGGCCGGACGGGATGCTCTACGCCGGCACCGGCGACGCGGGCCGCGAGGAGCTGGCCCGCGACACCGACTCCCTCGGGGGCAAGGTCCTGCGCATGACCCCCGACGGCGAGCCCGCCGAGGGCAACCCGTTCGGCAACCTCGTGTACAGCTACGGCCATCGCAACGTCCAGGGCCTGGCCTGGGACGAGGAGGGCACCATGTACGCCACCGAGTTCGGCCAGAACACCTACGACGAGGTCAACGTGATCGAACCGGGTGGTGACTACGGCTGGCCCGAGGTCGAGGGGAAGGCCGGCCGGCGGCCCTACGTCGACCCCGTGGTGGAGTGGACCCCCGACGAGGCGTCGCCGAGCGGGGCCGCGGTCGCCGCCGGGTCGCTGTGGGTGGCGGCACTGCGCGGAGAACGGCTGTGGCGGATCCCGTTGCTCGGCGGGGGCGAGGTCGGCGACCCCGAGGCGCTGTTCGTGGGGGAGCGGGGGCGGCTGCGCGCGGTCGCGGCCACCCCCGACGGGGCGGGCGTGTGGGTCTCCACCAGCAACCTCGACGGCCGGGGCGAGCCCGCTCCCGATGACGACCGGATCCTGTCGGTCCCGCTCACCCGGTGAGCGGGACCGGGATCACCCGTAGGCCTCGCTGCTGTGCAGGGCCTCGCTGATCCGCTCGGCGGCGGCGATCACGGCCTGGGCGTGCAGCCGGCCCGGGGAGCGGGTCAGGCGCTCGATCGGTCCCGAGACCGAGACGGCGGCGATCACCCGGCCACCCGGTCCGGAGATCGGGGCCGAGACGGAGGCGACGCCCTGCTCGCGTTCGCCGACGCTCTGCGCCCAACGGCGGCGGCGGACCTGGGTGAGGGTCGCGGCGGTGAAGTGGGCGCCGCGCAGCGCCCGACGGATGCGTTCGGAGTCCTCCCAGGCGATGAGGACCTGTGCGGCCGAGCCGGCGTTCATGGGGAGTTCGCTGCCGACGGGGACGGTGTCGCGCAGGCCGCTGGCCCGCTCGGCGGCGGCCACGCAGACCCGATGCTCGCCCTGGCGGCGGTAGAGCTGGGCGCTTTCGCCGGTGAGGTCCCTGAGCTGGGCCAGGACCGGGGTGGAGACGGCGAGGAGACGGTCCTCGCCGGTGGCGATCGACAGCTCGCCCAAGCGCGGGCCGAGCACGAACCGGCCCTGGCTGTCCCGGGCGACCATGCGGTGGCGTTCCAGCGCGACCGCCAGCCGGTGGGCGGTCGGCCGGGCCAGCCCGGTGATCTGGACGAGCTGGGCGAGGGAGGCGGGGCCCGATTCCAGCGCGTCCAGGACCGACATCGTCTTGTCCAACACACCTACGCCGCTCGATGGGCTAGAGTTGTCCATGGCTTGATATTGCCGTCTCGCTATTTGGAATGCAAGTTCGCTCGCGGCGAGCGGTGGGCGGCGTGGCACGACCTCCCCGCCCGATGACGCGAGGCCAAGAGGACCCCGAGGAAACCGTCGAGACGCGAGGAGGCGTCACACATGGCTCGCACGATGGCCGAGAAGGTCTGGGAGGAGCACGTCGTCCGGCGTGCCGAGGGGGAGCCCGACCTGCTCTACATCGACCTGCACCTCGTCCACGAGGTCACCAGCCCGCAGGCGTTCGAAGGGCTGCGCCTCGCCGGACGTCCCGTGCGCCGTCCCGACCTCACCATCGCCACCGAGGACCACAACGTCCCGACCGAGAACATCCTGCTCCCCATCGCCGACCCGGTCTCGCGCACCCAGATCGAGACGCTGCGCAAGAACGCCTCCGACTTCGGCGTCCGCCTGCACCCCATGGGCGACATCGACCAGGGCATCGTCCACGTGGTCGGTCCCCAGCTCGGCCTGACCCAGCCGGGCATGACGATCGTCTGCGGCGACAGCCACACCAGCACCCACGGCGCGTTCGGCGCGCTGGCCTTCGGCATCGGCACCAGCCAGGTCGAGCACGTCCTGGCCACCCAGACGCTGCCCATGACGCCGTTCAAGACCATGGCGGTCACCGTCAACGGCACGCTCAAGCCCGGGGTCACCTCCAAGGACATCATCCTGGCCGTCATCGCCAAGATCGGCACGGGCGGTGGTCAGGGCTACGTCATCGAATACCGCGGCGAGGCCATCCGGTCGCTGTCGATGGAGGCCCGGATGACGGTCTGCAACATGTCGATCGAGGCGGGCGCGCGCGCCGGCATGATCGCCCCGGACGAGACCACCTTCGACTACATCAAGGGCCGCCCGCACGCGCCCACCGGCGCCGACTGGGACGCCGCGGTCGCCCACTGGAAGAGCCTGCGCAGCGACCCCGACGCCGTCTTCGACGCCGAGGTCGTGCTCGACGCCGATGAGCTGAGCCCGTTCGTCACCTGGGGCACCAACCCCGGCCAGGGCGTTCCACTGGACGCCGCGGTGCCGGCCCCCGAGGACTTCGCCGACCCCAACGAGCGCGCCGCGGCGGAGAAGGCGCTGGCCTACATGGGGCTGGAGGCCGGCACGCCGATGCGCGACGTCCGGATCGACACGGTCTTCCTCGGCTCGTGCACCAACGGCCGCATCGAGGACCTGCGCGCCGCGGCCGAGATCATCAAGGGCCGCAAGGTGGCCGAGGGGGTGCGGATGCTCGTCGTCCCCGGTTCGATGCGGGTCAAGGAGCAGGCGGCCCAGGAGGGCCTGGCCGAGGTGTTCACCGCGGCGGGAGCCGAGTGGCGCGAGGCCGGCTGCTCGATGTGCCTGGGCATGAACCCCGACCAGCTCAAGCCGGGCGAGCGCAGCGCCTCGACCTCCAACCGCAACTTCGAGGGCCGGCAGGGCAAGGGAGGCCGCACCCACCTGGTGTCACCGTTGGTCGCCGCCGCCACCGCGGTCCGCGGCACCCTGTCCTCCCCCGCCGACCTGTAGCCAGCCACGTATCCGAGAGGATCGCCGACATGGAGAAGTTCACCGTCCACACGGGCCGCGCCGTGCCGCTGCGCTACAGCAACGTGGACACCGACCAGATCATCCCCGCCGTCTACCTCAAGCGGGTCAGCCGGAGCGGTTTCGAGGACGGGCTCTTCGCCGCCTGGCGGGCCAACGACCCCGACTTCGTGCTGAACCGTCCCGAGTACGCCGGGGGGACCGTGCTCATCGCCGGCCCCGACTTCGGTACCGGATCCTCGCGCGAGCACGCGGTCTGGGCGCTCCAGGACTACGGTTTCAAGGCCGTGCTGGCCTCCCGATTCGCCGACATCTTCCGTGGCAACTCCCTCAAGGGCGGCCTGCTGACGGTGATCCTGCCGCAGGAGGTCATCGAGCGGCTGTGGGCGGCGGTCGAGGCCGACCCGGCCACGGAGGTCACGGTCGACCTGGTGGCGCGCGAGGTGCGGGCCCCCGGCGTGACCGAGCCGTTCGAACTGGACGACTACACCCGCTGGCGGCTGATGGAGGGGCTCGACGACATCGGTCTCACGCTGCGCCACACCGACGAGATCGCGGCGTTCGAGGAGCGGCGCAAGCCGTGGCTCCCGGTCACCCAGTAGGGGCGGACCGCCCTGAGGAACCGGAATTTTACCTGGATTTGGCGCGGCGGCTGCGGGAGGCGCACCGCCGCGCCAATTCTCTTCCGGAGGGCGTCCGTATTGCGACTATTCGTAAGCTTTTGACGGTCACGGAAGCGGTCAAAAGAGATCCTCTTCGGGCGTCCGAACGCCTCGACAAGATGCTTCGAGATCTCCCGTCGCAGGTGGAAGACCCCCCGACACGCTGATTTCCCGGGCGTTTGTATTTGTGTCCGGGTGCCGGTGTCCCCTAATTTCGAGCGAGCAAGGGGGAACCGGAGGAACCAATGAACAAGCGTGAACTGATTGACGCGATCTCCGACCGGTTGGGGGACAAGAAGACCGCCACCGAAGCAGTCAACGTCATCTTGGAGACCATCCAGCAGACCGTCGCCAAGGGCGACAAGGTGGCCATCACCGGATTCGGGGTCTTCGAGAAATCCGAGCGCGCCGCTCGCACGGCCCGTAACCCCGCCACCGGGGCGGCCATCGACGTACCGGCCAGCTTCGTGCCGAAATTCCGTCCCGGCGCAGACTTCAAGGCCCTGGTGAACGAGGGGAAGAAATAACGCTCTGAGAACCGTGTGACGGCCGCCCGGGTCCCTGGGGACCCGGGCGGCCCTACGTCTGCGCCGGCCCGTCGTCCTCCCGTGGGAGGGTCTCACAGGCCCAGCCGGGCGAGCACCTTCGCCGTGTGCGGACCGACCCCCAGCGCCACGGCCTCCGCCAGGTCGGCCGGAGTGTCGACGTCCCGCCGTACGCTGGCGACCTCCTCGACGGCCAGTTCGACCGCGCCGAGCTCACGGTGCCGGCGGCGCGACTCGCCCTCGAACCCCGGGGCGAAGACCGCGCCCGGGGCGGTGGCGTACAGCGTGGTCCCCACGCCGGGTGTGTCGGGGAGGAAGGAGCGCTCATGCGCCACCGCCGCGCCCAGGACGCGCTCCAGCTCACCGGGGCGCAGCGCCGGCAGGTCGGCCGACAGCGCGCACGTCCCCGCCCGTGGGAACAGGGCGGTCGCATGGGCGGCGCCGTGGACCAACGCCGGATTCAACCCGGCCTCCGGAGGGTCGGGCACCACCCGCGCGCCGAGGTCGGTCACGCGCCGTGCGACCAGCGGGTCGTCGGTGACGACGAACACCGCGACGACCGAGGGACAGGACACCGCGGCCTGCACGGTGTCACAGGCCACGGCCAGCGCGAGCTCGCCGCGGTGCTCCCCGGCGAAGCCGGCCAGCCGCGACTTGCCCGCCGAGAGCCGCTTCACCGGAACGACCAGGGTCCACTCCCCGCCCGCCTGGTCTGTGGTCACCGGTACCCCTCGAGTTCCCCACCGCCCTCGGCCCGGACGGCACCCCGGGAATGCAGACTACGGTCCGGTGGGCACGGTCCGCTCCGGAGCGGGGTGGAGGACTGCCTACACTGGAGCGGTCGCGCGCCGCGGGACGTTACCGCAGGGCCGGGCCACCCCACCACGGTGTGCGTCCGCCACGGGAGCCGTCGTCAGGATCGGCCACAGGGTCAACCGAAGGAGTCCGTCATGAAGCCCCGGGAGTCTCGCTGGGTGAAGGCGATCGTCGTCGCCGTCGTCCGCCCGATCATGGCGGCCATCACCAGGACCGAGTGGAGCGGGCAGGAGAACATCCCGCGCGAAGGCGGTGTGATCATCGCCGCCAACCACCTGTCGATGGCGGACCCGCTCACCATCGCGCACTACCTCTACGTCGCCGGCCGCCGCTGGCCGACCTTCACCGCCAAGGAGGGGGTCTTCCGTATCCCGGTGGTGGGCGCCGTCGCCCGTTCGACCGGCCAGATCCCGGTCCACCGAGGCAGCAGCGACGCGGTCAAGGCGTTGCGTGAGGCCGAGAAGGCGCTCACCGAGGACCAGGCGTCGGTGATCTTCTACCCCGAGGGCACCTGCACGCGTGACCCGCAGCTGTGGCCGATGGTCGCCAAGACCGGCGTGGCCCGCCTCGCGCTGACCACGAAGGTCCCGATCGTCCCGGTCGCCCACTGGGGCGAGCAACACCTGCTGCCCTACGGAACGGCCAGGTTCCGTCCCTTCCCGCGTAAGCGGGTGCAGATGGTGGCCGGGCCGCCGGTCGACCTGTCCGCCTACGAGGGGCGCCCGCTCACCGCGACCCTGCTGCGCGAGGCGACCGCCGACATCATGCGCGCCATCACCGAGCTCCAGGCGGGCCTGCGCGGTGAGGAACCCCCGGCCCTGCCCTATGACCCCAGGCAGGCGCGCCGTGGCCTGGCGCAGGACTCCGACGGCGAGGAACGCCGCGACGACGCCTCGCAGGCGTGAGCGCCGGCCGGACGGGAGGGGGAGAGATGACGAAGGTCGCGGTGCTGGGCAGCGGCTCGTGGGGCACCGCGTTCGCCAACGTGGTGGCGGACGCCGGGGCGGCGCGGGTGACGCTGTGGGGCAGACGGGCCGAGGTGGTCGACGCGATCAACGAGCGGCACGAGAACCCGGGTTACTTCCCCGGCATCACGCTGAACCCGGGGCTGCGGGCGACCACCGACGTCGCGCAGGCGCTCGCCGGCGCGGAGTTCGTGGTCATCGCGGTGCCTTCGCAGACGCTGCGCGCCAACCTGACCGAGTGGAAGCGCCACGTCGAGCCGGGCGCGGTCGTCGTCAGCCTGATGAAGGGCATCGAACTGGGGACGTCGCGGCGGATGAGCGAGGTCGCCGCCGAGGTCCTGGAGCTGCCCGACGATCGGGTCGCCGTGGTCTCGGGTCCCAACCTGGCCCGGGAGATCGCCGAACGCCAGCCGGCGACGGCGGTGGTCGCCTGCCGTGACGAGGACACCGCGGTCCGGTTGCAGCACATCTGCAAGTCGGCCTACTTCCGTCCCTACACCACCACCGACATCGTCGGCGTCGAGCTGGGCGGCGCGGTCAAGAACGTCATCGCCCTCGCGGTGGGCGTCGCGGTGGGGATGGGGTTCGGGGACAACGCCAAGGCGTCGTTGATCACCCGGGGGCTCGCCGAGACCGTGCGGCTCGCCGTGAGCCTGGGGGCCGACGAGCACACGCTCGCGGGACTCGCCGGGATGGGCGATCTCGTGGCGACGTGCAGTTCCCCGCTGTCACGCAACCGCACGTTCGGCGAACGGCTGGGATCGGGCCTGACGCTGGCCGAGGTCGTCGCCGAGACCCGGCAGACCGCCGAGGGGGTCAAGTCCTCGGAGTCGGTGCTCGCGTTGGCGCGGGCCAACGACGTGGACATGCCGATCACCGAAGCGGTCGTGGAGATGATGCACGAGAACCTGCCCCCGGCCGAGGCGCTGCTGCGGTTCATGTCACGTAGCGCCAAGCCCGAGCGTTACGGCGTCTGAGTTCTCCGCCCGTCCCTTCCGGCGCTCCTGACCGTGGGCGGTGGGTCTTTCCGCGTGGCCGCGGGGGAGGAGTGCGGGGTTAACACGTCGGAAACATCGGTCTTTTAACCTCAAACCGGGAGGAAATATGACAGACCGTCTAGGCGAGAACACTCGGGCGCTCCGACTTCCGGTGTCACCCGCGCCCGTGGGCGACCCGCTGCGCACCCCGGTCCATCGCAGCACCACCTACGCCTTCGCCACGTCCCAGGAGTACGCCGACGTCCTCAACGGGACCGCCGCCGGCTACTCCTACGCGCGTATCGACAACCCCACCACCGACGCCTTCGCCCACGCCGTCGCCGCCATGGAGGGGGCCGGCCTCGACCACGAGGTGCGGGGACAGGCCTTCGCCTCGGGCATGGCCGCGATCAGCACCGCGCTGCTCGCCCTGACCGCCGCCGGAAGCCACGTCGTCGCCGCCCGCTCCATCTACGGCAACACCTACTCGCTGCTGGACGGCCTGTTCCGCAGGTTCGGGGTCGAGACCGACTTCGTCGACATCACCGACCTCGACGCGGTGCGCGCCGCCCTGCGCCCCGAGACCCGCGTGGTGTTCGCCGAGACGCTCTCCAACCCGACGATGACGGTCTCCGACATCCCGCAGCTCGCCCGCATCGCCCATGAGGTCGGCGCGCTGCTCGTCGTCGACTCCACCTTCGCCTCCCCGGCCGTGTGCCGACCGCTGGAGCACGGCGCCGACCTCGTCGTCCACTCGGCCACCAAGTACATCGGCGGCCACAGCGACGCCACCGGTGGCGTCGTCGTCGGGCGGCCCGAGCTCATGGCCGAGGTCCGTTCCGCCCGCGTCGACCTCGGCCCCTGCCTGGCCGCCGACGAGGCGTTCCTCCTGCTGCGTGGCCTGGAGACGCTGCCCCTGCGCGTCGCCCGCCAGTGCGCCACCGCCGCCGAGTTCGCCGCCGCCGTGGCCGAGCACCCCGCCGTCGAGCGCGTCGACCACCCCAGCCTGCCCGCCCACCCCGGGCACGCCCTCGCCGGCAAGCTGTTCGACCAGGGCCGGTACGGCGCCGTGGTGACCATCACCCCCCGCGGTGGGCGCGAGGCCGGGATGGCCTTCGCCGACCGGTTGCGCGTGGCGACCATCGCGGCGTCGCTGGGAGGCACCCACACCATCGTGGGACACGTCGGCTCCACCACCCACCGTCAGATGTCGGACGAGGCGATCCGGGCGGCGGGCATCGGGCCGGCGGCGGTGCGATTCTCCATCGGCCTGGAGGACCCCCAGGACCTCATCGCCGACGTGCTCGCCGCCCTCGACGGCGTCTGACGGAGCGGTCGGGGACGGCCCCGACCGCTCCTCCCCGGAGGAGGGCGGGGCCGCCACGGCGGGCCGGGGCGCCGTGTCGTCGTACCGTCCGGGCTGTTCCGGCTGCGATCCTGGGTATGACGAAAAACCCCTTTTGGGGCGGCGTCGTATGTTTCAGATTCCCAGTGGTAGCGAGATAGGGTCAGGCACCATGGCCGAGCAGCAAAAGACACGGGTCGCCGTCGTTTTCGGCGGGCGCAGTTCCGAGCACGAGATCTCCTGCGTCACCGCGGGCAGTGTGCTCTCGGTCATCGACACCGACCGCTATGAGGTCGTCCCCGTCGGCATCACCCGGTCCGGCACCTGGGTCCTCGCCCCCTCCGACCCGGCACGCCTGGCCATCAGCGACGGACGCCTCCCCGAGATCGGGGACGCGGGATCCGAACTCGCCATCCCCTTCGCGGGGGAACCCGGCCTCCTAGAGGTCCCCGCGGACGAGGCGCCGCGCGCTCTTGGCCGCATCGACGTCGTCCTGCCCCTGCTGCACGGCCCCTTCGGCGAGGACGGCACCATCCAGGGGCTGTTCGAGATGATCGGCGCCCGCTACGTCGGCGCCGGCGTCCTGGCCAGCGCCGCCTCCATGGACAAGGTCGTCATGAAGGCGCTGCTCGCCGCCCACGGCCTGAGGGTCGGCCGCTACGTCGCGGTCACCGACCGGACCTGGCGCGACGAGCGCAAGCGCGTCCTCGACGACATCGCCGAGCTCGGCGGCGTCGTCTTCGTCAAGCCCGCGCGCGCGGGCTCCAGCGTGGGCATCTCCAAGGTCGGCGACGCCTCCGACAGCGACGCCGTCATCGCCGCGATCGAGGAGGCCCGCCGCCACGACCCGAAGGTCATCGTCGAGGCCAACATCTCCGGCCGCGAGATCGAATGCGGTGTCCTGGAGGCCGAGGACGGCGGCGCCCCCGACGTGTCGCCGCCCGCCGAGATCCACGTCGCCGAGGGCTTCGACTTCTACGACTTCGAGGCCAAGTACCTGTCCTCCAGCTCCCTGACCATCCCGGCCGATCTGCCGGCCGACGTCACCGAGCGCATCCGCCGCACCGCCGCCGAGGTGTTCGAGGCGATGGGGTGCGAGGGGCTGGCCCGCGTCGACATGTTCTACGGCGACGACGGCGAGGTCTACGTCAACGAACTCAACACCATGCCCGGCTTCACCCCCTCCTCGGCCTTCCCGCAGATGTGGGCGGCCGGCGGGCTCGACTACGCCGCGCTGGTGGACCGGCTCATCCGCACCGGCCTCAAGCGGGAGCCCGGCCTGCGCTGAACCGTCTGGGCGCGAACGGGACCTGCGGGGAAGGAGACCGTCACCCGGCGGTGGAGCTCCGTCCCGGTCCACGCCACCGTCGACGGCCCGGGCACCTCGTGTGCCCGGGCCGTCGACGTGCTGTGGGGTGCCACCGCTTCGCCGCGGACGCCCGCGCGCCCGCCGAAGGGCCGGGGCGGGTCAGCGGATCTGCTGGGCGCGGTCGGCCAGCTCCTCCAGGACGCCGTTGACGTCCTCCAACCAGCGGGAGACCACCCGCAGCTCCTCGTCGCTGTACCCCGAGTGCATCGTGACCATCGCGTCGCGCAGGCCGATCAGCGACGCCGCGGGCGGTTGGTGGTCCTTGCGGATCGCGACCATGATCTTGCGCCGATCGTCGGGGTGACGCTCCCGGCGCACGTAGCCCGAGCGCTCCAGCCGGTCGATGACCGCGGTGATGGCGCCCGAGGTCAGGCCGGTCAGGTGCGCCAGCCGGCCCGGGGTCATCGGGCCGTTCACCTGCAGCAGGGACCAGCACTGCATGTCCGTGGGGTTCAGCCCGAACTGGCCGGCCATGGAGTGCAGCAACCGGATCAGGCCGACGCTCAGCCTGCGTCCGCCCTTCTCGATCGCCCCATAGACCTCGGGTAGCTCTGAGGGCCCCACCGGCGCGTCATCGCGCTTCGACCCTGGTGTCGTCTCGGGCATGCCGCCGCCGATCTCGGTCACTCTTTCCTTCGAAAATCAAACTACGTGGTCCGGGGGACCTCCGGCGTGGCCGGGGGGAGCAACCGACGGGCCAGGATGGTGCCGCCGGCCGTCGCCGCGGGGAACACCACCACGGACACGAAGGGGATCGCCAGCAACAGGTACACCGGGATCGAGAAGCCGAGGACGAGGGCGAGGTGGCGGCGCATCCAGGTGCGCCGGTCGGCGAGTCTACGCAGGCCACGCCGGTCGAAGGCGGTGCCGACCAGCTCGGTGCAGATGAACCAGCCGCCGACGATCGCCGAGATCACCGGGATGACGGTCTGGCCGACGACCGGGATGAACCCGGCGGCGAACAACGGGATCGAGACGAGGGCGGACAACGCGATCAGCGCCAGCGACTGCCGGATCGCCCGCACGGCGGAGGACACGACGGGCTCGTCCGTCTGGGGCGGCGCGCCGCCCAGTTCCTCCTCGACGTCCTCGGCGATCTTGTCGTACAGCGGGAACCCCAGGGCCAGCGTGAGCCCGGAGAAGGCGATCACCATGATCAGCACGGAGGCCACGACCAGCACGATGCCCAACGTCACACGGAGCGCGTTCTGCCAGGCGTCGTCCCACCCCGAGGCGAACGGGGTCATCCACGTGGTCAGGTCGTCCAGGTTGAGGACCAGCGCGACCAGGGCGACGACGAACAGGATCGAGGTGATCAGCGGCGGGATCGCTCCGAGGACGAACAGCTTCGGCCGGCGTAGCACCATGCCGAACCCCTGGAGGAGCACACCGACGCCGGAGACGAGGTTTCGCAAGGGAGAGAACACGTCGCGACAATACCGCCCGATCCGTTCCCCCGTTGATCTTGAGGGGGACCCTCCACCCGCCGGAGGCGGTCACCCCCGGCGCAGGAGGGCGTGGGCGTCGCGGTACCAGCCGGCACGCGACAGCAGCTCCTCGTGGCTTCCGTGCTGGAGCACCCTGCCCTCGGAGACGACGTAGATGTGGTCGACGCGCTCCAGCCCGGCGAGGTCGTGGGTGATGAGCAGCGTCGAGCGGCCCTCGGTGGCGTCGAGCAGGTCGGTGACCACGGCGTCGCGGGCGTCGGGATCGAGGTGGGTGGTGGGTTCGTCGAGGACGAGGACGCGCGGGGCCGCGAGCAGCGCCCGGGCGAGTGCGAGCCGCCGCCGCATGCCGCCGCTCAACCGCGCGCCGTGCGAGCCGACCTCGGTGTCCAGGCCCTCGGGCATCGCCTCGACGTCGTCGGCGAGCCTGGCCCGCCGCAGCGCCTCCCACAGTTCCCCGTCGCCGGCTCCGGGACGGGCCAGGCGCAGGTTCTCGCGCAGCGTGCTGGTGAAGACGTGGGGGTCCTGGGGGACGCCGGTGATGACCCGCCGGGCCTCGTCGACGGGCAGCCGGGTGAGGTCGGTGCCGTCCAGCTCGACCGTTCCGGAGTCGGGGTCGCGGAAACGCAGCAGGATGGCGGCCAGCGTGCTCTTCCCCGCGCCGCTGGGCCCCAGCACCGCGACGGTCCGTCCCGGGGGGACATCGATGTCGACGCCGTCCAGGGCCCAGGGCTCGTCGGCGCCGTAGCGGACCCGCAGCCCGCGCACCCGTAGCCGGGCCGGGCCGTCGGGCAGCGGCGCGGGGTCGGCGGGGTCGCTCACCGAGGCGGGGGTGTCGAGCACGTCGAACAGCCGCTCGCCGCTGGCTCGCACCGCGCCGAGCCGGGCGGCGACCGCCGGCAGCGGGGAGACGATCTCGAACGCGGCCAGCGCGGTGAGGACGACCACCGCGAAGGGGACCGGTCCCAGCGTCCCCTCGGACACCGCGGCCACGCCGAGGAGCAGGGTGGCCCACACGGTCAGGCCGGTGGCCAGGGCGATGGCGCCCTCGCCGAACCCGAGCAGCGCGGCGTCGCGCCGGGCGACCCGGGTGATCTCGGCGTCGGCCTCCTCGACCCGCCGCACGGCCCGGTCCATGGCGCCGTAGGCGATGAGGTCGGGGGCGCCGTGCAAGGCGTCGACCAGGGAGGTGGAGAGATCACCGCGGGCCCGGGCCAGGCGCCGGCCGGGCCCCCGCCCCAGCGCGGCGGCGGCCAACGGGACCGCGACACCGGCCGAGAGAAGCCCCGCGGCCAGCAACAGGCCGCCGGGGGCGAACAGCGCGGTGCACACCGCCACGACGGCCCCGCCGGTGACGATCCCGACCAGGGGAGGGGTCAGCCCGCGCACCAGGAGGTCCTGGGTGGCGTCGGTGTCGCTGACCAGCCGGGAGACGAGGTCGCCGGAACGGAAACGGCGGACGGGCTCGGTGCGGGCCAGGCGCTCATAGACCCGCACGCGCACGTCGGCGAGCGTGCGGAACGCGGCGTCGTGGGTGACGAGGCGTTCGAGGTAGCGCATGACGCCCCGGCTGACACCGAGCGCGCGGGTGGCCACGACGGCGACGCTCAGCGCCGTGATGGGCGGATGCTGGGCGGCGGTGGAGATGAGCCAGGCGGCCACCCCGAGCAGGGCGACCCCCGATCCGGTGGCGAGCGCGCCGAGCAGCACGCCCAGGGCGAACCGGGCACCGCGCGGGCGGGCCAGCGCGATCATCCGCCATAGGGGTTCGCGGTTCACGTCGGGATCCTTTCACCGACCCGGCCGGCCTCGATGTGGGCGACGGCGTCCACGATGTCGGTCCAGCCGGTGTCGTGGGCGACGATGACGCCGCTACGGTCGCGCAGCAACCGCGCGACGGCGACGCGCACCGCCCGCGCGTTGTCGGGATCGAGGTGGGCGGTGGGCTCGTCGAGCAGGACGATCGGCGCGTCGCGCAGGAAGGCGCGGGCCAACGCGACGCGCTGGCGCTGACCTGCCGACAGGCGGGCGCCGCGCTCGCCGAGCCGGGTGGCGTAGCCGTCGGGCAGCGCGGAGATGAAACCGTGGGCCTCGGCGAGCTCGGCGGCCCGCCGGACCTCGGCGTCGCTGGCGTCGGGAGCGCCCAGCCGGATGTTGCCGGCCACGGTGTCGTCGAACAGGTAGGGATGCTGGGGCACCCAGGCGATGGCGGCGCGCCAGGAGTCGGCGGACAGCAGCGACAGCGGGACGGGGGCGGCCAGGGAGGCGTCCTCGACCAGGATCGTGCCCGTGGTGGGCTCGGCGAAGCGCAGCAGCAGGGCCAGCAGGGAGCTCTTGCCCGAGCCGCTGGGACCGGTGAGAAGCAGGCTGCGCCCGGGCTCGAGCACGAGGTCGACGTCGCGCAGCGCGGGAACGTCGCGCCCGGGATAGACGAGACCGACCCCGTCGAACCGGATCCGTGGGGCGGGACCGCCGGCGCGGCGGGGGAGGGCGGCGACCTCATCGCCGGCCCGCGAGCGCGGAGCCGCGGGGCCGCCGGCGGGGGCTTCGCGAGCGGGGCCGGAGTCGAGCACGGTGAAGACCTGCTCGGCCGCCGCGACCCCCTCCATGCTGGCGTGGAAGCGGGCGCCGACCTCGCGCAGCGGAAGGTAGGCCTCGGGGGCGAGGATGAGCACGAGCAGCGCGGTCTCGTAGTCGAGCATCCCGTACATCAGCCGCAGGCCGATCTCGACCGCGACCAGCGCGACCGCGAGGGTGGACAGCAACTCCAGGACGAACGCCGACAGGAACGCGATGCGCAGCGTGGACATGGTGACGCCGCGGTGCTCGTCGGTGATGCGCCGGATGATGGCGGCCTGGGCCTTGGCGCGCCGGAAGATCGCCAGCGTGGGCAGGCCCTCGACCACGTCGAGGAAGTGTCCGCCCAGCCGGTTGAGCAGCCGCCACTGGCGTTGGGTGCGCGCCTGGGTGTGCCACCCGACCAGCGCCATGAAGATCGGGATGAGGGGCAGGGTCACCGCGATGACGGCGGCCGAGATCCAGTCGGCCCGGGCGACCACCACGAGAACGGCAACGGGGACGAGCACCGCCAGCACCAGCTGCGGGAGATACCGGGCGAAGTAGTCATCCAGCGCGTCCAGGCCACGAGTGGCGAGAGTGACCAGTTCGCCGGCGCGTGGCGTGCTCGTCCCATCGGGACCGGTCTGCCCTGACAACCAGACCGGTCCCGAGTCTGATCCCCCGGCCGCGGCCGGGGCGGAGTCCGAGGTGCCCGTGACGTGCCGGATGAGTCTGCGCCGCAGCTCGGACTTGGCGCGCGCCGCGGAGCGCAGGGCGGCGGTCTCGGCACCGTAGGACAGCACCGCCCGGGCGATCGCGACCACGGCCACGGCCGAGATCGCCCAGGCGAGCTCCCCGACCCCCTGTCCGTCGGTGGCGCCGGAGATCACGCGGGCCAGCAGCCACGCCTGGGCCAGGACCAGGCAGGTGACCACGACACCGCACACCACCGTGACGGCCAGGTGCACCCGCACCGCGCGGGCGGTGCGCACCAGACGGGGGTCGAGGGGCTTCATGACCTCATTCTCCCTAGTCGCCCTGGCCGGGGAAAGGAATCCGGTGGGCCTGTGGAGAACCGTGCGCGGTGCCACCGTAGGCGGGCGCCGGCTCGATGTGGGAGCGGCTGATCCGCTTGCGGAACACCCAGTAGCTCCACGCCTGATAGCCCAGTACCAGCGGCAGGAAGAACACCGCGACCCAGGTCATGACGGTCAGCGTGTACTCCGCAGAGGAGGCGTTGGCGATGGTCAGGCTGAACGCGGGGTCGGTCGTGGAGGGCAGCACCTCGGGGAACAGCGAGCCGAACAGCAGCACCGTGGCCGCCACGATGGACACCGCGGTGGCGGTGAAGGACCACCCCTCGCGCCCCCTGACGGCCAGCAGCGAGCCGGCCGCGAGCGCGACCCCGGCGACCACGGCCGGCACCAGCGTCCACGTCGCGCCGTAGGCCGCCTGGGTCCAGGCCAGGAACAGCACGGTCGCGGGGACGGCGACCAGCGCGATCCGGGGGACGGCCCGGCGGGCCCGCGTCCGCACCTCACCGTCGGTCTTGAGGCCGAGGAAGACCGCGCCGTGCAGGGTGAACAGCGACAGCGTCGTCAGGCCGCCCAGCAGCGCGTAGGGGTTGAGCAGGTCCATCACCCCGGCGGTGACGACGTGGTCGGCGTCCATCGCGACACCGCGCACGAAGTTGGCGAACACGACGCCCCACAGCGCGGCCGGCAGCGCGCTGCCCCAGAAGATCGCCTGGTCCCAGCGGGCCCGCCAGCGATCGGTGTCGCCCTTGCCCCGGTACTCGAAGGCCACGCCGCGCACGATCAGCGCGAGCACGATGAGCAGGATCGGCAGGTAGAAGCCGCTGAGCGCGGAGGCGTACCAGGCGGGGAAGGCGGCGAACATGGCGCCGATCGCGGTGATCAGCCAGACCTCGTTGCCGTCCCACACCGGGCCGATCGAGTTGATCATGACCCTGCGGTCGGTGTTGTCCTTGCCGAGGACCGGCAGGAGCATGCCCACACCGAAGTCGAACCCTTCGAGGACGAAGTATCCCGTCCACAGGACCGCGATGGCGATGAACCAGAGGAGTGCGAGATCCATGGCGTGGCTCCTAGTAGACGAACGCCGGGACGGGAGCGTCCTTGTCGTCGGCCGCGTCCTCGTCGAGCTCGGGGACGACGTGGGACGGGCCGGCCTTGATGTAGCGGAACAGCAGCCGCGCCTCGACGACCGCGAGGACGCCGTAGATCGCGGTGAAGGCGGTCAGCGAGATGGCGACCGAGGTGAGGCTGACGCCGGGCGAGACGCTGTCGGCGGTCAGCAGCACGCCGTGGACGGTCCAGGGCTGGCGGCCCATCTCGGTGAGGACCCAGCCGAAGATGTTGGCGGCCAGGGCCGCGGGCAGCGTCAGCACCGCGGCGTGGTAGAACCAGCGCGACGCGGGCAGCCGCCTGTCGCGGGTCAGCCACAGGCCCAGCGCCGACAGCGCGACGCCGGCCATGCCCAGGCCCATCATCAGCCGGAACGACCAGTACAGGACGAAGATGTTGGGCGTGTAGTCGCCGGGACCGTAGGCGGCCTCGTACTGGGCCTGGAGGTTGTTGATGCCCTCGACGGTGCCGCCGAACTCGCCGGTGGCGAGGAAGCTGAGCACGTAGGGGATGCTGAGGTCCACGATGTTGGTGCCGGCCTCGGTGTCGCCGACCGCGAACATCGAGAAGTGGGCGGCGTCCTCGGTGTTCCACAGCGCTTCGGCGCCGGCGAGCTTCATCGGCTCGTACTCGGCGGCGAGCTTGGCCTGCTGGTCGCCGGAGAAGACCGCGAGGACACCGGCGATGAGGGTGACGGCCATGCCGAGCCGCAGCGTCTTGCGGAACAGCTCGTGGTCGCCCTTGGGCGGGGTCGCACCGGGCTCGCCGGTGTCACCGTGCGCGCGGTTGCGCCAGAGCTTGAAGGCGCTGACCGCGACGACGAACAGGCCGGCGGTGATGAACGAGCCCGCGGTCACGTGCAGGTAGGTGGACCACGCCTGGGGGTTGGACAGCACCGCCCAGATGTCGGTGAGCTGGGCGCGCCCGGTCTCCTCGTTCACCTCGTAGCCGACGGGGTGCCGCATCCAGGCGTTGGCGGCCAGGATGAAGTAGGCCGACAGGTTGGTGCCGATGGCGACGATCCAGATGCAGGCGAGGTGGATGCGGCGGGGGAGCTTGTCCCATCCGAAGATCCACAGACCGATGAACGTCGATTCGAGGAAGAAGGCGAGCAGCGCCTCCATCGCCAGGGGGGCGCCGAACACGTCGCCGACGAACCTGGAGTAGTCGCTCCAGTTCATGCCGAACTGGAACTCCTGCACGATGCCGGTGACGACCCCGATCGCGAAGTTGATCAGGAACAGCTTGCCGAAGAACTTCGTGGCCCGCAGGTATTCGTGCCTGCCGGTGCGGTACCAGGCGGTCTGCAGGCAGGCCACGATGACCGCGAGACCGATCGTCAACGGTACGAACAGGAAGTGGTAGACGGTGGTGATCCCGAATTGCCACCGTGCGAGGTCAAGTGCGTCCATGACCGCCTCTCCGAACGCCGGCGGGGCCGACCGCCGGTAGTACTACAAAGTGTAGTTCTACACGACGTAGTAAATCAGTCGTGTCGTGAGGGTCATGCGTCACAGTCCCGCGTGCGCCCCGGCCGAGGCGCACGCGGGACCGGTCAGACGTCGACGGGTTCGGCCCCGCGCTCCACCAACAGGTCGTTCATCAAGTCGATCTCGCTCTGCTGCGCCTCGGCCATGCCGCGCGCGAACCCCGCCACGTAGGACACGTCCGCCTCCGCCGCCGCGACCTCTGCCATCTCGATGCCGCCGGCGTGGTGGACGATCATGAGGCGCAGGTAGACGATCTCGGCGTCGACCCCCTCGGCCTCCTCCAGCTCGCGTAGCTGGTCCTCGGTGGCCAGGCCCGGCATCCGCTCGGGGGCCTCCCCTGAGCCCCCTCCGTGGCCGTGTCCGGCCATCCAGGCCATCGGCGGCTGGGAGCCCCGCGCGTTCAGGCCCCACTGCACCAGCCATCCCTGCATACGCCCGGCCTGTGACTGCTGGGTACGGGCGATGTCGTAGGCCACGGTCTCCAGCATGGGCTCGTCCGTCTTCTCCAGGATGGTCATTGACATGTCCACCGCCTGGGTGTGGTGGACGGTCATGTCCCGCAGGAAGCCGGCGTCGACCGAGGTGTCGAGCGGAACCGTGGGACGCCCCGTCAGGTAGCCCGCGACCAGCGCCACGACCACCAGCAACGCCGCGATGGGCCAGGGCACACCACGTCCTTTTCCGACCTGCCGAACCGGTACGTCCCTGACGTCGCCCTCGTTACTCACGGGAACCATCCTGGTAAATGCGGCGTTTTCGATGCGTATGCTGCCTTAAGAGGATAAGGACGCATGTACGTCTCCGGGTGATGGGTGAGGACCAAAGGTGGGCAAGCGCACGGCCGAACAGCGCCGCCAAAGAGCGGCGGAGATGCGTGCTCAGCGACTGCGTGAGGAGAAGCGCAGGAAGATCATCAAGACGACCGGCATCACCGCGGCCGCGCTGCTGGTGGTCGGCGGCGTCGCCTTCGCCGGGTACATGGAGTACCAGCGGCGCAACATCGACGGGGTCCAGACCTTCGAGGGCCTCACCAACAACCACGTGACCGAACCGGTCGACTACGAGCAGAGTCCGCCCGTCGGCGGCGACCACCACGCGGCCTGGCAGAACTGCGGCGTCTACGCCGACCCGGTGACCTCCATACACGCCGTCCACTCCCTGGAGCACGGCGCCGTCTGGATCACCTACGACCCCGAGCTGCCCGACAACCAGGTCGCCGCCCTTGAGGCGCTGTACACGCCCGGCTCCTACGTGCTCGTCAGTCCCTACGAGGGCGAGATGCCGGCCCCCGTCGTCGCGTCGGCCTGGGGCAGGCAGATCGCCGTCGACTCCCCCGCCGACGAGCGCCTGGGCCAGTTCCTCCGCCTCTACGAGCAGAGCTCCGACGTCCCTGAACCCGGTGCCTCCTGCTCCGGGGCCATCCCCTACACCGAGGCCGAGATCGAGCAGGCCGGTGGTCTGGAGGCCGTGATGTCGGGTCAGACCGCGACCATGGACCAGGAGTGACATCTCTCCGCGACCGACGTGGCCCGTTCCCCGCCGCCACGGCGGGAGACGGGCCACGCCCGTTGTGGACGGCCCCGCCTCACAGCGTCCCCGCGGGCAGGGCGGGGATCTCCTCCACGATGAGGTCGCTGATCGCGGTCAGTCCTTCGGCCGGCGGCGAGTACGACGGCGGGATCGACATCTCGACGTAGGCCTCGCGCCCCACCGCCGTGTAGAGGTTGGGGCTGTCGGCGGGCTGGGGCAGCCAGGCGATCTCGTTGATCACCATCAGCTCGGAGTCGGGCTGCAACCCGGCGGGGCGCTCCACCCCGCAGCGCAGCGCGACCGTGGGCGACCCCCACGCCGCCACGAACCGCGACGCCGGCTCCACCCGGACCTGCTCCTCCCCGAACAGGGAGTCGGGCAGCCGCTCCATCAGCCCCTGGCACAACTGCGCCGCCCGCTCGTCGGGATCGGGCGGGGGGACCTCGACGACGCCGCCGGAGCAGCCGGCCACCAGCACCGTCCCGGCCAGGACCGGGCCCAGGGTCAGACGTCGTCGCATCGGTCACCGCTCCAAGGTCAGATGTTCACGATCGGGCACGTGAGCGTGCGCGAGATACCGGCCAGCCGCTGGATGCGGGCCACCACGAGACGGCCCAGCGCGTCGACGTCCTCGGCCTGCGCGCGCACCACCACATCGTAGGGGCCGGTCACGTCCTCGGCCCGGGTCACCCCGTCGATCTCCGCGATCTCCCGCGCGACGTCTGCCGCCCGGCCGACCTCGGTCTGGATCAAGATGTAGGCCTGCACCATGGAACACCCCTCTCACATCGGATACGGCCGGGCCGGGCCGCGCCGTCCGGTGGACGCGGGTCTAGACCACTGGGCCGGGAGGTCACCGTACCCTGTGGTCTGTGCTGAACACCATCGGGGCCCTCGGGGAGTTCGGGCTGATCGCCCGGCTCACCGCCGGCTTCCCCCAGACCGACGACGTGATCATCGGCCCCGGCGACGACGCCGCCCTCGTACGCGCCGGCGACGGTCGGGTGGTGGCGACCACCGACCTGCTGGTCGAGGGGCGGCACTTCCGGCGCGATTGGTCCACGGCCCGTGACGTCGGGCACAAGGCCGCCGCGCAGAATCTGGCCGACGTCGCCGCGATGGGGGCCCGCCCCACGGTGCTCCTCCTGGGCCTGGCCGCCCCACCCGAGCTGCCCGTGGACTGGGTCGACGGGTTCGCCGCGGGGCTCGCCGCCGAGTGCGCGGCCGCGGGCGCCGCCGTCGCGGGCGGTGACACGGTGGGCGCGGCCACGCTGACCATCGCGATCACCGCGCTGGGGGACCTGGGCGGGGTGCCCGCCGTCCGCCGGGACGGGGCCCGTCCCGGTGACGTGGTGGCCGTCGCCGGGAACCTGGGCATGTCGGCGGTCGGCCTGGACCTGCTCCGGGCCGGCCTGCCGGGTCCCGACCCCTGTCTCGACGAGCACCGCAGACCGCGGCCGCCCTACCGTGAGGGGCCGCGCGCGGCGGCGCTGGGGGCCAGCGCGATGCTCGACGTCAGCGACGGTCTGCTGCAGGACCTCGGGCACATCGCCGCGGCCAGCGGCGTCGCCATCGACCTGGACCCCGCCGCGCTGCGCCCGGCCTCGGAGGTGGAGGAGGCCGTGGCCCGCCTCGCCGCCGCGGGCGCGGATCCCCGCCGCCCCCTCGACTACGTGCTGGCCGGAGGCGAGGACCACGCGCTGGCCGCCACGTTCCCCGCGTCGGTCCGGCTGCCCGGGCGGTGGAGCATCATCGGACGGGTCGACGCGGGGGAGGGGGTCACCGTCGACGGTTCCCCGGCGGCGCCATCCGGTTGGGACCACTTCTCCTAGCCGGACCGCCCGCTCTCCGCCGCGCCGTCGGTGACCAGGACGAGAACTGGGGGCCGGCGGGAGAACGCCGGAGATGTCGGTTATGTGGATTGAATCGCGCTAAGCTCTGCCCCGCACCGCCGGACGAAGACGTTTCCGGTTCCGCGCGACGGGACGTCACCCCCGGAACCGGCGGCACGCGGAACAGGCCCCACATCCCCGGCGGCCCAGAAGGTCATCACACGGCGCGGAGGGAAGGCGGAGCCATGGCCCGGCACCACGGTGGATCCCAGGGCGGACAGCGCGGCGCGCACCGGGCGGAGCCCGCCGACAGCGGTCCCCTGGCCACCGTCGGCCATGTCCTCGGCAGCACCGTCCCCAAGCGGGTCCGGCCGCCCCGGCCGCTGCGCGTGATGGTCGTCTCCGGCGTCACGATCGGCCTGGTGCTGTTCGGTTACAGCACCACCCAGGTCTACCTGCACTTCACCGAGCCCGAACCCGGGTCCGGGGCCTCCGCGCTCCCTGAGGGCGACACCCACGGCGGCCCCATGGCCGCGCCCAGCGACGCCCCGTCGGCCAGCCCGCGGGCCACGTTGTCGGCCGCCCCCTCACCGAGCGCGCGGCCCAGCGCGAGCCCCCGGGCGAGCGCCACGCCGGAGCGGCAGGAGGCCTCTCCCGCGCGACAGGAGGAGACGACGGCCGACGAACAGCGTGAAAGCGCCGCCTCGCCCCGTGCCGCCGTGTCCTACAGCTCCGTCACCTACTCCGAGGACTCCTTCTCCGGACAGGTGGTCATCACCAACAACAGCGACAGCGTGCTGGAGGGCTGGGAGCTCACCCTCGGCTTCGAGAACGTCCGCGTCACCGCGGCCTGGGAGGTGGACTGGGAGGCCACCGGCAACGGTGTCGTCGCCCGCCAGACCCACTACGAGGGCGGTCTGGCCCCTGGGGAGTCCAAGACCGTCAACTTCACCGCCGAGGGACCGGCGCAGACCCCCTCCTGCTCGCTCAACGGCGTCTCCTGCGGTCTGTAGCGCGGGCGGCGCCGCTCCCGCGAACGCGGTGCGGGGCCGGGCAGAGCCGCCACAACGCCGAAGAAGCGCCGCTCCCCGAGGGGAACGGCGCTTCCCGGTGAATCTGGGAACCGCTCGCGCGTCTAGCGGTCGACCTTGCCGGCCTTGATGCACGAGGTGCACACGCTCAGGCGCTTGGGCGTACCGCCCACGCGCGTGCGCACGGTCTGGATGTTGGGGTTCCAGCGGCGGCGGGTGCGGCGGTGCGAGTGGGAAACACTGTTACCGAACCCTGGTCCCTTGCCGCAGACGTCGCAGACGGAAGCCACGGTAACTCCATTCAAGCGCTCGGGTCCGCGCGCTTTCGCGTGCGTGTGCGACCCGAGAGGTCTGGTCGAGATCAGGTCGGCGCGAAGCGCCAACCTCGGAAGCGTACACGACGGACCGGACCCCATCGAAACGAAGTCCCGCCGAGTACGCGCGAGCGAGACCGGTCGGGACCGGCCCCGTCCGGCCGGGGACCCCGAAGAGCACGGGCATGCCCCGACATGAACGCTCCGCCCAGTATAGACCCGTCCGGCTCCGCCCTGGTCACGACAGAGGGCGCGGCTAGGATGCACACGGGTCCGGTCGCAGGCGTCGGGGGAGGTCCCAGTGATGGATACGGACGAGCCGCTGCGTAAGACGCTCGGCGACCGCACCGCGAAGAAACTCGCCACCGCCCTGGACCTGCACACGGTCGGCGACCTGTTGCGCCACTACCCGCGTCGGTATGCGACCCGGGGCGAGCTGACCGATCTGGCCGGGCTGGCCGAGGGCGAGCAGGTCACCGTCATGGCCGAGATCGCGCGGGTGGGGACGCGCCGGATGCGCAACCGCCGCGGCGGCATCCTGGAGGTCGTCGTCACCGACGGCCGCGGCAAGCTCACCCTCACCTTCTTCAACCAGCAGTGGCGCGAACGCGAACTCGTTCCGGGCCGTCGCGGCCTGTTCGCGGGCAAGGTCTCCAGCTATCGGGGCCAGCGGCAGCTCGCCCATCCCGAGTACCAGCTCTTCGCCGCCGACGCCGAGAACAGCGCCGAGGACCAGGCCAAGGCGTTCGCCGAGGAGATCATCCCGGTCTACGCCGCCTCGTCCGACCTCGCCTCGTGGAAGATCGCCCAGTGTGCGGGGATCGTCCTCGACCAGCTCGACGAGGTCGCCGACCCCTTGCCCCCCTCGGTGCGCTCCGCCCACGGCCTCATCGGCCTGCGCGAGGCCTACGAACTCATCCACCGGCCCGCCTCGCACGCCGATATCGCGCGCGCACGCAAGCGACTGAAGTGGGACGAGGCGTTCGTGCTCCAGGTCGCGCTCGCCTCCCGGCGCCGCGACGCCCGCTCCCAGGCCGCCCGTCCCCGGCCCAGGCGTGCGGGAGGACTGCTCGACGCCTTCGACGCCGCGCTGCCCTTCACCCTGACCCAGGGGCAGCGCGAGGTGGGGGATGTCATCGCCGCCGACCTCGCCTCCCCCCATCCCATGCACCGGCTGTTGCAGGGCGACGTCGGCGCGGGCAAGACCCTGGTGGCGTTGCGGGCGATGCTCCAGGCCGTCGACGCCGGTGGACAGGCCGTCCTGCTGGCCCCCACCGAGGTGCTCGCCCAGCAGCACCACCGCTCCATCAGCGCCATGCTCGGCCCGCTCGCCCGGGCCGGGCAGATCGACGGGGCCGAGCACGCCACGCGGATCGCCCTGCTCACCGGGTCCCAAGGGGCCGCGGCGCGGCGCGAGGCGCTGTTGGAGGCGGCCTCGGGGGCCGCCGGAATCGTCGTGGGCACCCACGCGCTGCTCCAGGAGCACGTCTCCTTCGCCGACCTGGCGCTGATCGTCATCGACGAACAGCATCGCTTCGGCGTGGAACAGCGCGACGCGCTGCGCGAGAAGGCGACCGACGGGCGTCCGCACGTCCTCGTCATGACCGCCACGCCCATTCCGCGCACCGTGGCGATGACGGTCTATGGCGACCTCGACGTGGTGGCCCTGAGGCAGCTGCCGGACGGCCGCGCGCCGGTCGCCACCCATCTCGTCCCGGCCCGTGACAAACCGCACTACCTGTCCCGTGCCTGGGAACGGATCCGCGAGGAGGTCGCCCAGGGGCGACAGGCCTACGTGGTGTGCCCGCGCATCGGTGGCGGCGACGAGGACGCCGAGGTCCCCGTTCCTTCCCCGGAGGGGGACGCCGGCGAGGGCGACGCGGTCCGCCGCCCGCCCCTGGCCGTCCTGGACCTGGTCACCGAGCTCGCCGAAGGGCCGCTCGCCGACCTGGAGGTCCAGGCGTTGCACGGCCGGCTGGCCCCCGAGGACAAGGACGCGGTCATGCGTGGTTTCGCGGCCGGCAAGATCGACGTGCTCGTCGCGACCACGGTCATCGAGGTCGGGGTCGACGTCCCCAACGCCACGGTCATGGCGATCATGGACGCCGACCGCTTCGGCGTCTCCCAGCTCCACCAGCTCCGCGGCCGGGTCGGACGCGGCGGCCTGCCGGGGCTGTGCCTGCTCGTCACCGACGCCGAGGAGGGGACGCCCGCGCGTGAGCGGCTCGCCGCGGTCGCCGCCACCACCGACGGGTTCGCGCTGTCGGAGGTCGACCTCGAACAGCGTCACGAGGGTGACGTTCTCGGGGATGCCCAGTCCGGCCGGCGTTCCTCGTTGCGCATGCTCACCCTGTTGCGCGACCGTGAGCTCATCGGCCAGGCGCGGGAGGAGGCCACCGCCTTCGTCGAGGCCGACCCGGAACTACGGTCGCACCCGCCACTGGCCACGGCCCTGGCCGAGCTGCTGACCGAGGAACGCGCCGAGTACCTGGAGAAGGCCTGACCCGGCCGACCGGGCGGCCGTCACCGTCCCGCCCCCCGGTCGGCCCGTCCGGCCCGAGACCACCGTGTTCCCGTCTTAGAGGAGTCTTCGTCCCGACATGACCCGCATCATCGCCGGCACCGCGGGCGGCCGCAGGATCGCCGTCCCCGAAGGTCGCACCACCCGTCCCACCAGCGATCGCGCCCGTGAGGGGCTGTTCGCCTCCGTGTTGTCGGAGCTCGGCTCGTTCACGGGGGTGGCGGTCCTCGACCTGTACGCCGGATCCGGTGCCATCGGCCTGGAGGCGCTGTCGCGCGGCGCGCGGCACGCCCTGCTGGTCGAGGCCGATCGGCGCGCCTCCGCCGTGATCCGCCGCAACATCGCCGAGCTGGGGCTGACCGGCGCGCGGCTGGTCACCGACCGGGTGGAACGGGCGCTGGCCCAGGGACCGGCGGGGGAACGCTACGACCTCGTCGTCGCCGACCCTCCCTACGCCGTCACCGACGCCGAGATCGCCGACGTGCTGCGCGCGTTGCGCGACCACGGCTGGCTGGCCCCCGACGCGCTGCTCGTCGTGGAACGGGCGAGCCGCGGGAACGGCCCGCACTGGCCGGAGGGGTACGAACCGGGCCGGGTGCGTCGTTATGGCGAGGCCGCGCTTTGGTACGGTCGCGCCGCGAGTCTCCCCGGCCAGGGCTGACCGTTTCGGCACAATTGCCGGCAGGTGGCTCGCGGACCATTGCCAGTCACCAGAGAGGATTGGTCCACGTGCGCCGTGTCGTCTGCCCCGGATCCTTCGATCCGGTCACCAATGGACACATCGACATCATCGGTCGCGCCGCCCGGCAGAACGACGAGGTGATCGCGGCCGTCCTCACCAACGTGAGCAAGCGCGGCCTGTTCACCGTCGACGAGAAACTGGAGATGCTGGAGGAGTCCACCAAGGACTTCGACAACGTCCGCACCGCCAAGTTCGACGGCCTGCTCGTCGACTTCTGCCGGGAGAACAACGTCTCGGCGATCGTGCGCAGCCTGCGTTCGGTCAGCGACTTCGACTACGAGCTCCAGATCGCCCAGATGAACTACCAGCTCTCCGGGGTGGAGACGCTGTTCATGACGGCCAACCCGCAGTACTCCTTCCTCAGTTCCAGCCTCGTGCGCGAGATCGCCCAGTACGGCGGCGACGTCTCCAGCCTGGTCACGCCCTACGTCGAGGAGCGGCTGCGGATCAAGTACCGCGACAGGCGCTGATTTGGGTCGGACCTCCTCCTGTCGCTAAACTCAGACCTCGACTGTGCCCGTGGCCCGGTCGAGCGGCCGTCGGTCACCGTCGGTCCCGTATCCGCCCTCCCCGCCAGCGGGGATGTCCCAGTGAAAGCGCGATCACTCTGTCTCGTCTAGATTCCCGCGCCCCTTTCGTGGTCGACACCCGGCCGCTGGGGCGTCAGCCCGGCTCGATGCGCACGGACAAGCGCATCGTTCCCGCTCCCGGCGCGCTCGCGACCGGGATGACCACCGTGCCCGAGGGTTCCGACATCGAGTTGGACCTTCGGCTCGAGGCGGTCATGGAGGGCGTCCTCGTCACGGGCGGGGTACGGGCGCGGACCGAGGGCGAGTGCGCGCGCTGCCTCGACCCCCTCGCCGAGGAGATCGAGGTGGAGTTCCAGGAGCTCTACCACTACCCCTCCGACGATGACAACGGCATCGCCGGGACGGAGGCGGACGCGGAGTCCGAGGATGAGGACTACTATCTTGAGGGCGACCTGATCGACCTCGAACCGGTGGTCCGCGACGCGATCGTGCTCGCGCTGCCCCTCTCGCCGCTCTGCCGGGAGGACTGCCCCGGCCTGTGCGTCGAATGCGGCGTGAAACTCGCGGACGCCGGCCCTGATCACGGTCACGGCGATCGCATCGACCCCCGTTGGGAGTCGCTACGGAAGTTGGGCGAGCGGCCCGACGACCAATGAGTCCGAGCTCCCGGACCGGACGGCGAGCCCCGCGTAGGCGGGGGAGCCCCGCCCCGATGGGGACCGGGCCGAAGGAGCAAGGTGGTTCCCCACAGGCGTGGGGATGACCCAGGAAAGTGAGCTCCCCCGAGCGCGGGGGTGACCCAGGAGGATTGAAGTGGCCGTCCCGAAGCGGAAGATGTCGCGGAGCAACACCCGCACCCGCCGTTCCCAGTGGAAGGCGTCGCGCCCGGTGCTGGTCAACTGCCCGCGCTGCCGTGACCCGAAGCTTCCGCACGTCGCCTGCCCGACGTGCGGCACCTACAACAACCGGCAGGTCGTCACTCCGGCGTCCTGACGCAGGCGAGGCGGGTCCGGATTCCGGGCCCGCCTTTCGTCCTTGGTCCCCCAATCGGACCGGAGACGGGAACATCCCGAGGCCGTGGTGGCCGCCGGGGAGGCGTGTCCTCCGCGACGCTCACCTCGCTCTCGAGCGTCCTCCGCCGGCCCGACACAAGCGCAGCCGTATCAGATCCGGGCGCGCCCGACGGGGCCGCCGGACGCCGGCGCGGCGTGGTGCCGCGCGGCAGGAAGGGACGTGAACGCCGAGTGGCCACCCAGTTGTCCGCGGCCGAGACCCGCGAGTTCCACCGCGCGATCGGGGTCGAGGTCGATCCCAAGGTCCTGGCCCGCGCGCTCACCCACCGGTCCTACGCCTACGAGAAGGGCGGCCTGCCCACCAACGAGCGCCTGGAGTTCCTGGGCGACTCCGTGCTGGGCCTGGTCGTCACCGACACGCTCTTTCGCGGCCACCCCGACCTGCCCGAGGGACAGCTCGCCAAGCTGCGCGCCGCCGTGGTCAACATGCGCGCCCTCGCCGACGTGGCCCGTGAGCTGGGGATCGGCCGCTACATCCGGTTGGGCCGGGGCGAGGAGGGCACCGGGGGGCGGGACAAGTCCTCGATCCTGGCCGACACCCTGGAGGCCATCATCGGCGCGGTCTACCTCGACCGGGGGCTGGACGAGGCGTCGAGGCTGGTGCACCGCCTGTTCGACCCGCTGATCGCGCGGGCCTCGGGGCTGGGCGCCGGACTGGACTGGAAGACCTCGTTGCAGGAGCTCACGGCGGCCGAACTGCTCGGCGTTCCCGAGTACCACGTCGAGGAGAGCGGCCCCGACCACCAGAAGACGTTCCGGGCCACGGTGCGCGTGGCCGGCCAGAGCTACGGCATGGGCGAGGGACGCAGTAAGAAGGAGGCCGAGCAGCAGGCCGCGGAGTCCGCGTGGAAGGCGATCCGCCGCGCCGGCGGGTCGGACGAGGACTGAGCCGTGCCCGAGCTGCCCGAGGTGGAAGTCGTCCGGCGCGGTCTGGAGCACTGGGTCGCCGGTCACACGATCGGTGAGGTGGCCGTTCTGCACCCGCGCGCGGTGCGCCGCCATGTGCTCGGCCCCGCTGACTTCGTGGGGCGATTGGCCGGGCATAAGGTCACCGAAGTGTGTCGGCGCGGCAAGTACCTGTGGCTGCCGCTGGACTCGGGGGACGCGCTGCTGGCCCACCTGGGCATGAGCGGCCAGCTCCTCGTGCAGCCACCGCACCTTCCGGCAGAGCGCCACCTGCGGGTACGCCTGCCGCTGGCCCACAGCGAGCGTGAACTGCGCTTCGTCGACCAGCGGACGTTCGGTCACCTCATGGTGGACCACCTCGTCCCCGACGAGGCGGGAGTGGGACTGCCCTCCGTCATCGGCCACATCGCGCGCGATCCCCTCGATCCCGCCTTCGACGACGACGTCTTCATCGCGGCGTTGCGCCGTAGACGCACCGGGATCAAGCGGGCGCTGCTGGACCAGTCGCTGATCAGCGGCGTGGGCAACATCTACGCCGACGAGGCGCTGTGGCGCGCGCGACTGCACTGGGCGCGCCCCACCGAGACCCTGCGCCGTTCCCAGGTGGAAGGGTTGCTGGCCGACGTGCGTGACGTCATGCGCGACGCGCTGGCCGAGGGCGGGACCTCCTTCGACAGCCTCTATGTCAACGTCAACGGCGAAAGCGGGTACTTCTCCCGGGGGCTCAAGGCCTATGGGCGGCGCGGGCTGCCGTGCGAGCGGTGCGCCACCTCGATCCGGCGCGAGGAGTTCATGAACCGGTCGTCGTTCAGCTGTCCCACGTGTCAGCGCGCGCCACGCGAGGCGCGCCCCTGAGCGGCGAGCGGACCGGGGTCTTTTCCGTCCAGGAGGGAGAACGGCGATGACGGCGCAGGAGGTCCGGTTGACCGCGTGGGTGCGCGGTCACGTCCAAGGGGTCGGATTCCGCTGGTGGGTGCGCTCCAGGGCGTTGGAGCTCGGACTCGCGGGGGCGGCCACCAACCTCGACGACGGTCGGGTCGAGGTGGTCGCCGAAGGGCCGCGGGACCGGTGTGAGGAATTGCTCGCGCGTCTGAAAAGCGGCGCCACGCCTGGTCGGGTGGATTCGGTCGGGCAACGCTGGACGAATTCCACGGGTTCCTTCTCCGGTTTCGTGGAACGGTGAGTATGCTAGTAAGGCGACGCGGTTCGCGGCTGCCACCCGATGGGCATCGGGCCATCGCTCCGGCGGGGGTTTCAACCGGGGCGGTGCGACGGGGGAGACCCCCGGGGGTACCCGATACACGAACCGTGCGCTGTGACCTGCCCGGTTACTGACAGTTACTTTGTATTCCGTCCAAATCTTGACCAGCGCCTCACGCGGTGAGACTCTGGAAGGCAAACCGCACGCCTTTCTGACCGCGACACGGCCATGAAGTCCCGGCCGTTGGTCTCGCGGATCCACGTGCGTTGATCCGTGTCTGGTCACTCAATGTGGAGGACCCACATCATGGCGAAGGCTCTGTTCGGCCACGTCGGAGGTCCTGATCCTCGCATGGTTCAGGAGATGCGGCGTCTGCAGAAGCGGGTACGCGACCTTGAGGACGAGGTCGGCCGGCTCCAGGCCCAAAACGACCAGCTCTCGGCTGCTGCCACTGACGTCTCGGTCAGGGCGACGGCCGATCGCGAGCCGGCTCTGGCCTGACGTCTCCGGCGTTCACCCGCGCTACTGACGAGAACACCTGCAAGGGACGCCCCCGGGAACTTTTCGGCGTCCCTGAGCGGCCGGTGAAGGAAAAGCACTCCTTCCCGCCTGACGTTTCGATCGGATTCACCGGGGATTTACCCCAAGATCTTTTCCGGCAATCCTCGGAGATCCCGCGGAAACGGCTCCACAGGGTCACACACGTGGAGCCGTCCGCCCCGCCGCCCCTTACCCTCCTCCCGCCCCGCCGGGGGGCATCGCGTGGCGCTCGCCCCACCCGATCGGTGATGCGGCACCGAGTCCTCCCAGTTCGTGGCACCCTTACCAGGGAAGTCGCGAGTGGAGGAGGGAGACCGCGCCGTGTACCTGAAGAACCTCACACTGCGCGGGTTCAAGTCGTTCGCCTCGGCGACCACGCTGCGCTTCGAACCCGGCATCACCTGTGTGGTCGGCCCCAACGGATCGGGCAAGTCCAACGTCGTCGACGCCCTGGCCTGGGTCATGGGGGAGCAGGGCGCCAAGTCGCTGCGTGGCGGCAAGATGGAGGACGTCATCTTCGCGGGCACCTCCTCGCGCGCGCCGCTGGGTCGGGCCGAGGTCAGCCTCACGATCGACAACAGCGACGGGGCCCTGCCCATCGACTACACCGAGGTCACGATCCGGCGGACCCTGTTTCGCAACGGCGGCTCCGAGTACGCCATCAACGGCGACACCTGCCGCCTCCTCGACATCCAGGACCTGCTCAGCGACTCCGGCATCGGCCGCGAGATGCACGTCATCGTGGGCCAGGGGCAGCTCGACACGGTGCTGCACGCGGGGCCCGAGGAGCGCCGCGCCCTGATCGAGGAGGCCGCGGGCATCCTCAAGCACCGCAAGCGCAAGGAGAAGGCCCTCCGCAAGCTCGACGCGATGCAGGGCAACCTCGACCGCGTCACCGACCTCACCGCGGAGCTGCGCCGCCAGCTCAAACCACTCGGCCGCCAGGCCGAACTCGCTCGTCGCGCCGCGGTCATCCAGGCCGAGCTGCGCGACGCGCGCCTGCGCCTCCTCGCCGACGACATCGTCACGTTGCGCGAGGCGCTGCGCAAGGAGGAGGCCGACGAGACGGCCGTGCGCGAGCGCCGCGCCGCGGCGGAGAAGGCGCTCGCCGCTGCGCAGGCGCGCGAGGCCGAGCTCGACGCCGCCGCGACCGCCGCGGCGCCCCTGCTCGCCCAGGCCCAGGAGACCTACCACGGGCTGTCGCGGCTCAAGGAGCGGCTGGACGCCGTGGCCGGGCTGGCCGCCGAGCGGCACCGCCACCTCTCCGGCGACACCATCGAGGAACGCCGGGGCCGCGACCCCGAGGAGCTGGAGGCCGAGGCCGAACAGGTCCGCGCCCAGGAGGAGGAGCTCGCCGAGCGGCTGGAGGACGCCCGCGCCGACCTGGAGGTCGCCGTCGCCACGCGCGCCGCGGCCGAGGACGCGCTCAAGGCCGAGGAACGGCGCCTCACCGCCGCCTCCCGGGCCGCCGCCGACCGCCGCGAAGGGCTGGCGCGCCTGCGCGGCCAGGTCGAGGCCCTGCGCAGCCGGCTGGCCGCCAGCGAGGCCGAGGTCGAGCGGCTGCGCGAGGCGGCGGCCGAGGCGGGGGAGCGGGCCGAGGCCGCGCGCGCCGAGTACGAGGAGATCCGGGCCGACGCCGAAGGGCTGGAGCTGGGCGACGGCGAACTCGACGCCGCCCAGGAGGAGGCCGGGCGCGTGCTGGCCGACGCCGAGGCGCGGTTGAGCGCGGCCCGCGCCGCCGAGCGCGCCGCCGAGCGCGAGCGGGCCGCACTCGCCGCCCGCAAGGAGGCCCTGGAAATGGGGCTCAGCCGCAAGGACGGGGCCGCGGCCCTGCTCGCGGCGGGTGAACGCCTGCCCGGGGTGCTGGGCTCCCTGGCCGCGCTGCTCCAGGTGGAACCGGGAGCCGAGACCGCGGTCGCCGCCGCGCTGGGCTCGGCCTCCGACGCGGTGGCGGTCGAGGCGGCCGACACCGCCGCCCACGCCCTCGACCTGCTCAAGACCGATGACGCCGGACGGGCCGGGATCGTCATCGGCGCCGCGGCGGAGGGCGCGCCGCCGCGCGCGCAGTGGCCGGACCTGCCCGATGGGGCGCGCTACGCCGTCGACGCCGTCCAGCCGCCCGCCGAGCTGCGGGCCGCGGTGACCACCCTGCTGGACCGCGTGGTGTTGGCCAAGGACGCCGCGACGGCTCGGCTCCTGGTGGCGCAGCGCTGCGAACTGCGCGCGGTCACCCCCGACGGTGACGTCTTCGGCGCGGTGTTCGTCCACGGCGGTTCCTCCGCCGTTCCCAGCCTCCTGGAGGTCCAGGCGGCCGTCGACGAGGCCGCCGAACTCCTTGAGGAGGCCGCGGCGGGATGCGAGCGGGCCGCCGCCGAGCTTGAGGCGGCCGAGCGGGAACGCGCCGCCGCCGCGGCGACCGTCGCCGACATCGCGGCTCGCCGCCGCGACGCCGACAGGCAGCGCAGCGAGGTCGCCCGGCAGGTCGGCAAGCTGGGCGGGCAGGCCCGGGCCGCCGAAGTCGAGGCCGAGCGTTACGTCGCCGCCGCCGAGAAGGCCGCCCGGGGACGCGAGAGCGACCTGGAGCGCCTGGAGGAACTGGCGCAGCGACTGGCCGATGCCGAGGCCGAGCCGTTCGACGACGAGGAGCCCGACACCGCGCTGCGCGACGAGCTCGCCGACAACGCGGCACACGCCCGCTCCGAGGAGATGGAGGCGCGCCTGGCCGTGCGCACGGCAGAGGAACGCGCCCGCTCCATCGCGGGACGCGCCGAGGGGGTGCTGCGCGCCGCGGCCGAGGAGCGGCGCGCCCGCGAACGCGCCGCGCGCCGCCGCGAACTGCGGCGGCGCCAGTCCGCCGTGGCCAGCGCCGTCGCCGACGCGGCGGCCGAGGCGCTGCGGCGCATCGCCGTCTCGCTGGTCGCGGCCGACGGCGAGCGCCGCGAGGCCGAGGACGCCCGCGCCGCCCGCGACGCCGAACTCAAGACGGTGCGCGCCCGGGTGCGCGAGCTCTCCGTCGAGTTGGAGAAGCTCCTCAACGTCGTGCACGGCAGCGAGGTGGCCCGAGCCGAACGTCGACTGCGACTCGAACAGCTGGAGACCAGGGCGGTCGAGGAGTACGGGGTCGAGGTCGACGTCCTCATCGCCGAGTACGGGCCGCGGGTGCCGATCCCGCCGCCGCCCGACGCGGCGCCGGGCGAGGACGTCGCGATCCCCTTCGTGCGCGAGGTGCAGGAGAAGCGCGCCCGGACCGCGGAGCGCCAGCTCAACCAGCTCGGCAAGATCAACCCTCTCGCGCTGGAGGAGTTCGCGGCGCTGGAGGAGCGGCACGCCTTCCTCACCACACAGCTGGAGGACCTGAAGAAGACCCGGCGTGACCTGCTGACGGTGGTCAAGGAGGTGGACGACCGGGTCCAGGAGGTGTTCGCCTCGGCCTACGCCGACGTCGAACGCGAGTTCGCCGGGATCTTCGGACGCCTCTTCCCCGGTGGTGAGGGGCGTCTCATCCTGACCGACCCCGACGACATGCTGACCACGGGGGTCGAGGTCGAGGCCCGCCCGCCGGGCAAGAAGGTCAAACGCCTGTCGCTGCTATCGGGTGGCGAACGCTCGCTGACGGCCGTGGCGTTCCTCGCCGCGATCTTCAAGGCGCGTCCCTCACCCTTCTACGTCATGGACGAGGTCGAGGCGGCGCTGGACGACATCAACCTCCAGCGCCTCCTGGTGATCTTCGAGGAGCTGCGCTCGACCTCCCAGCTCATCGTCATCACCCACCAGAAACGCACGATGGAGGCCGCCGACGCGCTCTACGGCGTCACCATGCAGGGCGACGGGATCTCCCAGGTCATCAGTCAGAAGCTCGACCGCAGGGCCGGATGACCATCGCGCCCATTATCAGGCGAAACGGGTAGAGTTGGACGGTCGGGCCCGCGACGGCGCAGCACACGCCGCGCGGGTCGACCGCGCCGCGCGAGCGAAGTCCGGTGAGAATCCGGCGCTGTCCCGCAACTGTGACGTCCGTCCCCGTAGGGGAGGGACGCGAGCCAGGTCGCCTCGCGCGGACGCAGGCGTCCACTGTCCTCGTGGGAAGGGCAGTCCGTCCGACCGGGCTCCGAACTTCCCCGCGTTCCCGTAAAGGAGTCCCGTGCGCATCGCACGCAGACTGGCGGCCGTGCCGCTGCTGGCCGTTCTCGCCCTCACCGGCTGCTCGGGCCAGACCTCATCCTCCCCCTCTCCCGAGTCCAGCCCCTCCGCGGCCGAGGGCTTCCCGGTGACCGTCACCGACGCCCGAGGCGAGGTCACCTTCGACACGGCACCCGAACGGATCGTCTCGCTGTCCCCCAGCACCACCGAGATGCTGTTCGAGATCGGCGCCGGCGAACAGGTCGTCGCCGCAGACGAGTACTCCAACTATCCGGAGGAGGCTCCCACCACCGACCTGTCCGGTTTCACCCCCAGCGTCGAGGCCATCAGCGGCCACGAACCGGACCTGGTCATCCTGGCCCGTGACGCCGAGGACGCCGCCGCCCAGCTGGAGAAGATCCACATCCCGGTCCTGGTGCTGCCCGCCGCCGAGACACTGGACGACACCTACGCCCAGATGCGGCTGCTCGGCGAGGTCACCGGCCACGCCCAGCAGGCCGACGAGGCGGCCGACGAGGTGCAGACGCGGATCGAGAAGGTCGTCTCCGAAACCGAGGAGGCCATCGGTGACGTCGAGCTCAGCTACTACCACGAGCTCGACACCGGCATGTACAGCGTCACCTCCGACACCTTCGTCGGCCAGGTCTACTCGCTGTTCGGGCTGCGCAACATCGCCGACGAGACCGAGGACACCGCCGGCGGCTACCCGCAGTTGTCCGCGGAGTTCATCGTCGAGCAGGACCCCGACCTGATCTTCCTGAGCTACCCGGGTGGCCAGGGCAACATCGACGCCCTTGCCGAACGGCCCGCGTTCGACCAGATCACGGCGGTTCAGGAGGGGGACGTCGTGGAGCTGGACGCCGACATCGCCTCCCGGTGGGGGCCGAGGGTGGCCAACTTCGCCGAGGACGTGGCCGGCGCCGTCGTGGCGGCAACGGCGGAGCAGTAGGCATTGCGCCACATCCGCCCGGCGTGGCCCTGGCTGCTCGCCGGGGTGGGAGCGCTCGTCACGGCGGTGCTGTGCGGCGCCGCCGTGGGGGCCGCGGGCATCCCGCCCTGGGCGGCGGCCCTGGACCTGCTCAGCCGTCTCCCACTGGGGATCGAGTCCCCGCTCACCCCGCGCCAGAGTGCCGTACTGACGGAGCTGCGGCTGCCCCGGGTACTCCTCGGCGCGGCCGTCGGGGGGCTGCTGGCGCTCGCCGGCGCCGGTTACCAGGGCGTGTTCCGCAACCCGCTGGCCGACCCCTACCTGTTGGGGGCGGCCAGCGGGGCCGGGGTGGGAGCGACCCTTGTCATCCTCCACGCGCCCGGGCTCTCCCTGGGCCCCCTGCGGCTGATCCCGCTCGCCGCTTTCGTGGGAGCCCTTCTCGGGGTGATCGGGGCCTATGTCCTGGGGAGCCTGGCCGGCCGCGGGGGCACCGCGGCCCTGGTGCTCTCGGGGGTGGCCGTCTCCTCCTTCCTCTCAGCGGTGCAGTCCCTGCTTCAGATGACGCGCACCGAGGACCTGCGGCGCGTCTACTCCTGGATCATGGGGGGCCTGGGCCGGGGCGGATGGGAGGATCTGAGGCTCATCGCCCCCTATGCCATCGTCGCCACCGTGGTGCTGCTGTGCTGCGCACCCCTGCTCGACCTGCTCGCGCTCGGTGACGACAAGGCGGCCAGCCTCGGGTTGAACCCCGCGCTGGTCCGGCTGTTGGTGATCTCCGCGGCGTCGCTGGCGACGGCGGCGGCCGTGTCGGTCAGCGGCCTGATCGGCTTCGTCGGGATCGTCGTGCCCCACCTGGTGCGCCGGTTGGTGGGCAGCGGCCACCACGCCCTGCTCCCGATGTCACTGCTCGTCGGCGCCGCCTTCCTGGTCCTCGCCGACATCGTCGCGCGCACCCTCCTGGCCCCGGCCGAGCTGCCCCTGGGGGTCGTCACGGCCTTCATCGGGGCGCCGTTCTTCGTCATGGTGCTGCGCGCCACCCGCGACCGCGTCGCCTAGCAACGGGGCCGAGAACCGCGCCGTGGGCGGTGCGGCGCGTCCCGGTGCCGCTCTTCTGCGAGACTGGACGGGTTATGGACTACACGATCGTTGCCGTTGTCATCTTCGTCGTCGCCCTGTTGGTGGTCGGCGGCGCGTTCCTGATCAGGCCCCGCAGGCCACAGCCCCCGCAGGAGCAGCCCCGTACCGAGGAGAGCGCGCAGCGCGGTGCCACGGGAACGGCGGTCGCCGAGCCGGAGGAGACCACGGAACCCGCCGGAGCGACCGCTGTCGAGGAGCCGCCGGTCGTTCCGCCGCCGGCTCCCGAGATCGAGATCCCGCCGCCCTCCGCCGGCCGGCTGGTGCGCCTGCGCGCCCGACTCGCGCGCTCCCAGAACGTGTTCGGTCAGGGGCTGCTCGGCCTCCTGTCCAGTGACCGGCTCGACGACGACACCTGGGACGAGATCGAGGACACCCTCATCACCGCCGACGTCGGTGTCACCTCGGCGGCCCAGATCGTGTCGAGCCTGCGCACCAAGGTCAAGGTGCAGGGCACCCGGACCCCCGAGGAACTGCGCGCGCTGTTGCGCGAGGAGCTTCTCGCGCAGATCAACCCCGAACTCGACCGCGCCGTCCGAACCGGTCCCCACGGCGACCGGCCGGCGGTCATCATGGTCGTCGGCGTCAACGGCACCGGCAAGACCACCACGTCCGGAAAGCTCGCCCGCGTGCTCGTGGGCGACGGGCGCAGCGTCG
This sequence comes from Marinactinospora endophytica, assembly GCF_054780875.1. Lineage (NCBI taxonomy): Bacteria > Bacillati > Actinomycetota > Actinomycetes > Streptosporangiales > Nocardiopsidaceae > Marinactinospora > Marinactinospora endophytica. The sequence continues at coordinate 463,204 of NZ_BAAGVM010000003.1, forward strand.
TGCTCGGCGCGGCCGACACCTTCCGCGCCGCGGCGGCCGACCAGCTCGAAACGTGGGGGAGCCGGGTCGGCGCGCCCGTCGTACGCAAGGACGAGGGAGCCGACCCCGCCAGCGTCGCCTTCGACGCGGTCGCCAGGGGGGTCGAGGACCAGGCCGACGTCGTCATCATCGACACCGCGGGCCGTCTGCACACCAAGACCGGGTTGATGGACGAGCTGGGCAAGGTCAAGCGCGTCGTCGAGAAGAAGTCCCAGGTGGACGAGGTCCTGCTGGTGCTCGACGCCACGACCGGACAGAACGGCCTGCGCCAGGCCCGGGTCTTCGCCGAGGTCGTCAACATCACCGGCATCGTCTTGACCAAGCTCGACGGCACCGCCAAGGGCGGCATCATCATCCAGGTCCAGCGCGAGCTGGGGGTGCCGGTCAAGCTCGTCGGGCTCGGCGAGGGGCCCGACGACCTCGCCCCCTTCGATCCGGAGGGCTTCGTCGACGCGATCCTCGGTTCCGATGGCACCGGGAACGGCGCCTGAGCCCGCGCCGTTTCCGCGACGGCCCCTCACCCGACCGGGTGAGGGGCCGTCGCCGTTTTCCGGGGATGCGCGCCAAAGGCCGCCCGATGTGCCCTATGGGCGGGCGATTCACCCCGCCGTAACACCCGCGGCGATGTCTTTACACGGGCGCAACAACCGCGCAGACGACGGGAAACACACCGTCGGGAGGCTGTCGGTCGTGGTCATCGCCGTCGAGCCCGATGACGCGCCCGCGCGGACCGCCCACCCCGACACGCACGTCCACTCCCCCGCACCGACTACGGAGGCGACATGATCGACAGCGGCAACACCGCGTGGGTGCTGGTAAGCGCCGCGCTGGTGATGCTCATGACGCCCGGCCTGGCCTTCTTCTACGGTGGCATGGCCCGCGCCAAGAGCGTGTTGAACATGATGTTGATGAGCTTCACGAGCATCGCGATCGTCAGCGTGCTGTGGGTGCTCGTCGGCTACTCCCTGACCTTCGGGTCGGGGTCCGGTCCGCTCGCCCCCTTCATCGGCGGACTCGACACGGTCGGTCTGACCTCGCTGATCGGCACCGACACCGACGGTCTGCCCGACCTGGTGTTCGCCGGCTTCCAGATGATGTTCGCCGTCATCACCGTCGCCCTGATCAGCGGCGCGATCGCCGACCGCGCGAAGTTCGGTGCCTGGCTGCTGTTCGTCCCGATCTGGGCGCTGATCGTGTACTTCCCGGTCGCCCACTGGGTCTGGTCGGCCGACGGCTGGATCTTCGGCCTGGGCGTCATCGACTTCGCCGGTGGAACAGCGGTCCACATCAACGCCGGCGCCGCCGCGCTCGCCCTCACGCTCGTCCTCGGCCGCCGCAAGGGCTTCGGCTCGGAGTCGATGCGCCCCCACAACCTGCCGTTCGTCCTGCTGGGCGCCGCGCTGCTGTGGTTCGGCTGGTTCGGGTTCAACGCGGGATCGGGCCTGGCCGCCGACGGCACCGCCGCCCTCGCCCTGGTCAACACCCAGGTCGCCACGGCGGCCGCCACCGGCGCCTGGATGCTCGTCGAGCGCATCCGCTACGGCAAGGTCACGGCCTTGGGCTTCGCCTCGGGCGCGGTCGCCGGCCTGGTCGCCATCACCCCGGCCGCGAGCACGCTCACCCCGGTCGGCTCCGTCATCCTGGGCCTGATCGCCGGTGCCGTCTGCGCCTACGCCATCAGCTGGAAGTACAAGTTCAAGTACGACGACGCGCTCGACGTGGTCGGCATCCACCTGGTCGGCGGCATCATCGGCTCGCTCGCCATCGGTCTGCTCGCCTCCTCGCTGGCCTCCGGCGGCGAGGTCGAGGGACTGCTCTACGGCGGCTCGATCTCGCTGCTGGGTCTCCAGGCGCTCGGCGTCTTCGCGGTCCTCGTCTACTCCTTCGCGGTCACCTGGGTCATCGCCAAGGTCATCGACCTGGTCATGGGCTTCCGGATCCCCGAGCACGTCGAGACCAACGGCCTCGACCACGAGCTGCACTCCGAGACGGCCTACGCCTTCGACGACCTCGACCACATCGAACTCTCCTCGCCGACGCCTCCGGGCGAGGAGGTGCCCTCACAGCAGGTGCGGCTCTAGCGGTCTCGACGTTGATTCCGCTGACCACACCATCACTGCGATGGGGGTGAACCGGGCCGGCGCGGGGTTCCCGCGCCGGCCCGGACCCGTCCGCGTCCCCGACCGGCGGGGGTCATCCGGCCGCGCGCACCCGGACCGCGCCGAGCCGATCCCCCTGGAAGTCCAGCTCACCCGCGAAACGCCCGGTCTCGAACGCGATGCCTTCGCGACGCGGCCGGGTCCGCGCGCCGGCCTGGCGCAGCACCGATTCGACGTCCGCGCGCGACAGGGCCGTCAGGTCCGGCCCCGGGCCCTCGTCGAGCACACCGGGCAGTTCCAACCGCCCCTCGGTCACGTCCACCAGTAGTTCCACCACGACGCCTCCCGACAGCCGCAACCGCACCGGCGCCTCCTCGGCGGGGATCACCTGGGCGGCGTTGAGGGGCGCGGCGGTCGCGTCCCACGGTCCCACGACGTCTCGGGCCTCACCCGCGCGGTCGCCGACGCCCAGCGCGCTGAGCCTGCCCTCGGCGACGATCCGGCGCAGCGCCAGCCACGCCTCCTGCAACGGCGTCAACGGCACCCCCGACCACGCCTCGGGCAGAGCGGGCAACGGCGTGGGCGAGCGTGTCACGGCCACATCCTCCGGTCCCAGGCCGGCCGCGGCCAAATAGTCGGGGGCCTGCATGAACGACGTGGCCGAACGGTCGTCCCCCTCCCGCCACAGCGCGTCGCACTCGGGGCACGTCCACACCCGTTCCCCCGTGGGCCTGAGCAGGCGCTCGGTGACGCCGAACGATCCGCAGTCGGTGCAGCGCTCCACGTTGCGGCCTCCTCCCACCCGCACCTCCACCCGGTCGCGCGCTGCCGCCCACCCTATGGGCCGCCACGGAGGGAGAGTCGCGATTCACCGGGCATTACGTCACCATTCGCTACTCTTGGACGTCAACAGCAAGGCTCCACCTCTCATGGTGGGGTACATTCCTGGACGCCCGGAGTGCGCGCAAGGCCCTCGCCAGTCCGTCCCGGACCGAGGCGCCGTCCGATGCGTCCCCGTTATCGACTACATCCCGTACCCCTTGGCAGGGGCCAGGAGGCATGATGGCGCCGGCAGAAACCACCAGGCAGCGACCGCGCGGCCCGTTCGTCACCGTGGCCGCCGCGGCCGCCCTCACGTTCGGCGCCGCTGGGTGCGCGATCGATCTGAGCCACTGGCGGCCGGGGGCCGAGGAGGAGGCGTCCCCCTCGCCCACGCCGGTGGAGGCCGCCCCATTGCTGGAATCGGCGCTCGACCAGTTGGCCGAGGCCCCTGCCGTGCGCCTGCAGGGACAGTTCGCCGACTCCGACGGCCAACCGCGTGAGAGCACGCTGCTCGTCGCCGACTCGGGCGCCACCTCGGGGACGGTGGACGTCGACGGCACCGAGGTGCAGGTCACCCAGGTCGACGGGCGGATGTTCCTGTCGGCCGACGACTCCTACTGGCTCACCCAGTCGCTGTACGACAACCCCGACTCCGACAGCTACGCCGAGCACTGGGTGCAGGTCAGGCCCGAGGTGCTGGGAATCGACCCGCAGACCGTGCTGGCCCCGGCCGAGCTGGCCGAGATCCTGCGCGCCCAGGCCCCCGACGGGGGGACCGCCACCGAGGAGAAGCTCGACGGCAACCCCGTCTACCGGATCGACCTCGCCAACGGCAAGATGTGGCTCGACAAGGAGGCGCCGCACGACCTGCTGCGCATGGAGATCACCGACCTCGCCCCGACGGAGGGCGAGGCGCCGGCCATCCGCACCGCCTTCAACCTCTCCCAGCCCGATCAGGCCGACCTGGAGACGTTCTACGACGACCTCATCGCCCTCACCGAGGACGACCTCACGAGCGCTCGCGACTCCCGGCTGATCGTCCAGTGGGAGGGGGAACTGAGCCTCGACTGCGAGACCGGCGGCGCCTGCTCGGTCAGCGGCACCGTCACCGACATGTCCGACAGCGACTCGGGAACCGTTCTGGTGCGCATGGACGCCACCATGAACAACGCCGAACTCGGCGAGAAGAAGTGCAACGACAGCGCCGCGCTGGAGGCCGGCGGAACCGTCGACCTGTCCTGTGGCGTCGACTACGCCCTGGCCCCCAGCGCCAACCCGCAGAGCTACGAGATCGAGGGCGAGGCGTTGCTGTCCACCCGGGCGCTCAGCGGCTCGGCGGCGGAGGAACTCCCCGCCAAGCTCAAGGATCAGCGTGAGGCCACGCTGGCCAAGGTCGACGGCGGCGCCGGGCAGAGCCCGGAGGCCAGCGCAAGCCCGTCCGGCAACTGACCCGCTGTCCGGGTACCCTAGGAAGCCAATCCCGAGACGAAGGACGGGACACACTCGTGTTCGAGACGCTTTCCGACCGGCTCACATCGGTCTTCTCCTCGCTGCGCGGAAAAGGGCGCCTGTCCGAGGAGGACATCAACGCGACCGCGCGTGAGATCCGCCTCGCACTGCTCGAGGCCGATGTCGCGCTGCCCGTCGTGCGTGAGTTCATCGCGCAGATCAAGGAACGCGCGCGCGGCGAAGAGGTCTCCAAGGCGCTCAACCCGGCCCAGCAGGTCATCAAGATCGTCAACGAGGAACTCATCGAGATCCTCGGCGGCCAGACCCGCGAGATCAGGTTCGCGAAGAACCCGCCGACCGTCATCATGCTCGCCGGCCTCCAGGGCGCGGGTAAGACCACGCTCGCCGGAAAGCTCGCCAAGTGGCTGGCGGCCCAGCGCAACACGCCGCTGCTCGTCGCCGCCGACCTCCAGCGTCCCAACGCGGTCACCCAGCTCCAGGTCATGGGGCAGCGGGCCGGGGTTCCGGTCTACGCGCCCCAGCCCGGCAACGGCGTCGGCGATCCGGTCGAGGTCGCGCGCGACTCCATCGCCCACGCCCAGCGCAACAACCACAACATCGTCATCATCGACACCGCCGGCCGACTGGGCGTCGACACCGAGATGATGCAGCAGGCCGCCGACATCCGCGACGCGGTCAGCCCCGACGAGATCCTCTTCGTCGTCGACGCCATGATCGGCCAGGACGCGGTCAACACCGCCCAGGCGTTCCTCGACGGTGTCGGCTACGACGCGGTCGCGCTGACCAAGCTCGACGGTGACGCCCGTGGTGGTGCGGCGCTGTCCATCCGCCACATCACCGGCCGGCCGATCATGTTCGCCTCGACCGGTGAGAAGCTCGAGGACTTCGACCTCTTCCACCCCGACCGGATGGCCTCGCGCATCCTCGACATGGGTGACGTGCTCACCCTGATCGAGCAGGCGCAGCGCACGTTCGACGAGGCCGAAGTCGAGAAGATGGCGAGCACCATCGCCTCTGACGACGACTTCACGCTGGAGGACTTCCTCCAGCAGATGATGATGATCCGTCGCCTCGGTCCCATCGGCAACCTGCTCGGGATGATGCCCGGCATGGGGCAGATGCGTGACCAGATCAACAACGTCGACGACAAGGACCTCGATCGCATCGCCGCGATCATCCGGTCCATGACCCCGGCCGAGCGCGCCAACCCCAAGATCATCAACGGTTCGCGCCGGCTGCGCATCGCCAACGGCTCGGGCACCCAGGTCAGCGACGTCAACGGCCTGGTCACCAGGTTCTTCGAAGCGCAGAAGATGCTGCGCCAGATGAAGAACGGCGGTCTTCCCGGTATGCCGGGGATGCCCGGCATGGGAGGCGGCCGCAAGAAGGGGGCCAAGGCCGCGGGCAAGAAGGGCAAGAAGGGGCGCCAGCGCAGCGGCAACCCGATGAAGGCCAAGGAGCAGGAGGCCGCGAAGGCCGCCGAGCGCCAGCGCCGTCAGGAAGAGGGGAACGACACCCCGCCGCAGCTGCCCCCGGGCCTGGGCGGGGGATCCCCGCAGCTTCCGCCGGGATTCGGCGGCGGCCGGATCCCCGACCTCTCCGATTTCAAGCTTCCGAAGAAGTGACGTGACGGGCGGGGACCCCGGCCGTCACCGCGATCCCCGCCCGGGCACCGTCGTGTCCGGGCCCCCGCCCGGCGCGCCCGCGGAACTCCGTTGTCGGATCGTCTGGCACAATTGATTGTCGACTAACGGCGCGCCGGGTCTGCCCTCTACTCATCCGCGCGCTCACGTCAGGCTCGGTGGCGTGTCACAACCCCACGTGGCTCAACGCCGGGCGACCACGCCTTATTCAGGAGAAGACCGCACCAGTGGCTGTCAAGATCAAGCTCAAGCGTATGGGGAAGATCCGTACGCCGCAGTACCGCATCGTCGTTGCCGACGCCCGTACCAAGCGTGACGGCAAGGCGATCGACGAGATCGGCAAGTACCACCCGAAGGAGGAGCCGAGCCTCATCGAGGTGAACTCCGAGCGGGTGCAGTACTGGCTCTCCCAGGGGGCGCAGCCGACCGACCCGGTGAAGCACATCCTCAAGCGCACCGGCGACTGGCAGAAGTTCAAGGGCCTGCCGGCTCCGGCTCCCCTCAAGGTTGCCGAGCCGAAGGACAAGGAGGCCAACGAGGCCGCCTTCCAGGCCGCCCTGAAGGAGCTCGTCCTGCCCGGGAACGAGCCCAAGACCAAGGGCAAGAAGGCCGACAAGGCCGAGGAGAAGCCGGCCGAGAACACCGCGGAGAAGTCCGAGGGCGAGGCGTAACGTGCTGGAAGAGGCGCTTGAGCACCTCGTCAAGGGGATCGTCGAGAACCCCGACGACGTCCAGGTTCGGGCCAAACGGCTCCGCAAGGGCAAGGTGCTCGAAGTCCGGGTCCACCCCGACGACCTCGGGAAGGTGATCGGCCGCAACGGTCGTACCGCCAAGGCGCTGCGGACCGTCATCGGTTCGCTGGCCGGCGGGCGCTACGTCCGGGTCGATCTTTTGGACCTGCACGAAGTGCGCTGAACTCCGGCGCCACGGGGCGTCGGCCTGAGGCCGACGCCCCACGCCGCATGCGGTCTGCGCGGGAAGGGCACGTCCCTCCCGCGCAGACCCGTCTCCGGGTCCGCCGCGGGCGCGCCCCGGATCCCCGTCCCAGCTAGGAGAGGACCATGCGTCTCGTTGTCGGTCGGATCGGCCGCGCGCACGGCATCCGCGGAGACGTCGCCGTCGAGGTGCGCACCGACGACCCCGCGGCGCGGTTCGCGCCGGGCGCCGTCCTGCTCACCGAACCCGCCACCGTGGGACCGCTGACCGTCAAGTCGGCCCGCGAGCACACCGGGCGACTGCTCGTCCGCTTCGAGTCGGTGCGCGACCGCACCGCCGCCGAAGGGCTGCGCGGTGTGACCCTGCTCGTCGACTCCGCCGAGATCCCCCCGGTGGAGGACCCCGACGAGTTCCACGACCACGAACTCCTCGGACTGCGCGTGCTCACCCCCGACGGCACCGACGTGGGGGTCGTCGAGGACATCCTGCACAACGCCCAGGACCTCCTGGTGATCACGGACGCGTCCGGTGACGAGATCCTGGTCCCGTTCGTGCGCGCCCTCGTCCCCGAGGTCGACACCGAGGCCGGCCGCATCGTGATCGACCCCCCGCCCGGCCTGCTCGACCTGGGACGGTGAACCAGGGCTCCAGCGGCCCAGGAGGACCCATGCGCATCGACATCATCACGATCTTCCCCGACTACTTCGCCCCCCTCGATCTGTCCCTGATCGGCAAGGCGCGCAGGAGCGGCCTGCTCGACGTCCGGATGCACGACCTGCGCACCTGGACCCACGACCGGCACAACACCGTCGACGACACGCCCTACGGCGGCGGACCCGGCATGGTCATGAAGCCCGAGCCGTGGGGGGAGGCCCTTGACGCCGTCGCGCCCGCCGAGGGGGGCGCGACGCCCCGGCTCATCCTGCCCACGCCCAGTGGCGCCCCCTTCACCCAGGCCGACGCCGACCGGCTCGCGCGCGAACCGTGGCTGGTGTTCGCCTGCGGACGCTACGAGGGCATCGACTCGCGGGTGGCCGTGGACGCGGCGAAGCGCATGCCGGTCGAGGAGGTCAGCATCGGCGACTACGTCCTCAACGGCGGGGAGTCGGCGACGCTGGTCATGGTGGAGGCGATCTCCCGGCTGTTGCCCGGTGTCTTGGGCAACGCCGCCTCGGTCGCCCAGGACTCCTTCGCCCCCGGGGGCATGGAGCACCTCGTCGAGGGGCCGGTCTACACCAAGCCCCCGGTCTGGCGCGGGCAGGAGGTGCCACCCCTGCTGTTGTCCGGCAACCACGGCGCGGTGGACCGCTGGCGCAGGGACGAGGCGCTGCGCAAGACCGCCCGCAACCGGCCCGAACTGCTCGACCGCATCGACCCCGATGATCTTGACCAGCGTGATCGGGAGGTCATCGCGGAGGTCCGGTTACAGGTCGGGCCGCAATCTGTGGCAGACTAGACGGGTTGCCACTGCCGTATGCCTTTGTTCGCATGCTGTCGACAGTTGTCGACTCCCCAGCGGGGGCAACCGACTTTCGACCGCAGCAGATCCGCCCGCGCGAACCGCAATGTCCGTCGCCGCGGCGCGCAATCGATGAGGAACCGCTGAGATGCACACCGCTATTCAGGAGCTTGAGAAGGCCCAGCTGCGCTCCGACGTGCCCGACTTCCGCCCGGGTGACACGCTCAACGTTCACGTGCGGGTTACCGAGGGCAACCGCTCCCGGATCCAGGTCTTCAAGGGCGTCGTGATTCGGCGGCAGGGCTCGGGCAACCGCGAGACCTTCACCATCCGCAAGGTCAGCTACGGCGTGGGTGTGGAGCGCACTTTCCCGGTGCACACCCCGGCGATCGAGAAGATCGAGGTCGTCTCCCGCGGCCGCGTCCGTCGCGCCAAGCTCTACTACCTGCGCTCCCTGCGCGGCAAGGCCGCCCGCATCCGCGAGCGCCGCGAGCCCGCCGGCCGCTGACCCGCGCGAAACGACCCACGCGAGGAGCGCCTTTACCGGCGACCGGGGTTCGGCTCGGCTAGGCTTCCATGCCGATGAGCAACGACGAACTGGATCCTCGCGACACCGAGATCCGCAACACCGACGACGGTCCCGCTCGACCTATGGCGAGCGGGCCGTCGGAGGATTCTGGCTCCCCCACGGCCTTTCGAGGGGGAGCCAGCGGCGTTTCGGGGCCCGCTGGAACGGGCGGCGCCGGCGGCGCCCCCTTCTCCGCGGAGCCCGCGAACGGTCCCCTAGACGACGACGAGCCGGCCAGCGCGGGGAAGGGCCCGGACGCCACGATGAACGCGAAGAGAAAAGGCAAGGGTGGGGAGAAGCCGGGTTCCTTCTGGAAGGAACTCCCCGTCCTGATCGTGATCGCCCTCGTCTTGGCGTTCGTCATCAAGACCTGGGTGGTCCAGGCGTTCTACATCCCCTCCAAGTCGATGGAGGACACCCTTCTCATCGGCGACCGGGTGCTGGTGAACAAGCTGGTCTACCAGGTCCGTGATATCCAGCGTGGGGACATCGTCGTCTTCAACGGCAGCGGCTCCTGGGACGAGGAGAACACCGTCACGGCCGATCCCGCGGCCAACCCGCTCTCCCGCCTCTTCACCTGGGTCGGTCAGCAGATCGGCGTCGCCCCGACCGGCAAGGACTACATCAAGCGCGTCATCGGCCTGCCGGGTGACACCGTCGAGTGCTGCGACGAGCAGAACCGCGTCCTGGTCAACGGCGTCCCCCTCGACGAGCCCTACCTGTACCCCGGGAGCCTGGAGACCCACCAGGAGTTCGGACCGGTCACGGTCCCCGAAGGACGGCTGTGGGTCATGGGGGACCACCGCTCCATCTCCTACGACTCGCGCATGCACCAGTCCGACCCCGGCGGCGGAACGATCGCCGAGGACGCCGTGGTGGGGCGGGCGTTCGTCATCGTCTGGCCGCTCGACCGGATCGCGACGCTGCCGATCCCCGACACCTTCGCCCCGCTGGACGAGACCGCGGCCGGCGCGACGGCCCAGGCCCTTCCCTACGCGCTCGGGGCGGTGGCGGCACTGCCGGCGCGTTCGCTGATGCGGCGCGCGCGGCGGCGCGGGCTCGTGGACATCGACATCCGCGAATGATCGCGCATAGTTGACACATACCCCATCATGGAATCTGTGGGAATGCTCCGATCCCATGCGCGACATGGTCGCCGGATACCGGAAAGCGGGCAGAGGAGGCCGGACCACCGAACCGGGAGAGTGCACGACGAAAGCGAGCGGTTGAATGAGTTCTGAGGACCTGGAGAAGTACGAAGCCGAGATGGAGCTCCAGCTCTATCGCGAATACCGTGACGTCGTCGGGTTGTTCAGCTACGTGGTCGAGACCGAACGTCGGTTCTACCTGACCAACCACGTGGACCTGCAGCCGCGCACGACGGACACCGGCGAGATGTACTTCGAGGTGACGATGCAGGACGCGTGGGTCTGGGACATGTACCGCCCGGCCCGTTTCGTCAAGAACGTTCGCGTCGTGACGTTCAAGGACGTCAACGTCGAGGAGATCACCAAGAGCGATCTCGAGGTGCCCGCCGCCGGGCAACCGGGCTCCCAGAGCTGAGAACCGCGCCGGTCTCGGAGCGCCGGACGCGGTACGGGGATGCGAGAAGGCCCGCGGAGGTCCACTCCGCGGGCCTTCCGCGCGCTCGGGATGTTGTGCCGGTGGCGCATCGGGTAGGGCGGGAGTGATCCGACCGCACGATCGGGAGGCGACCGATGCAACGCGACCAGCCCGGATCCGACTCCGGTCACCGCAACCAGGTGCGTGACGAACCACTGCCCACGGCGCCCGACGACGCGCCGGGAACCGAGGCCGTGCGGCGCAACGAGGAGCTCGGCGCGCGCGGGGCCGTCCCCCAGCCGCCGGTCACACCGGGGCCGGCCACCGCCGGTGGCGCCCCCCACCGGCCCGAACGGATAGCGGGGGACGTCCCGGCAGCGGACGCCCCGCAGGACGCGCCCGAGGTCCGGGCGGTCCGCGGCGAGCCCGAACAGGACGGCGCCGATTGGCGCGTCGCGGATGTCGCCAACGCGGTCCGCGGGCGTCCCGACGGCGAGGTCGACACCCGGCCGCAACAGCCCGCCACGGGGACCGAGACGCCCTGACCCCGGCCCGGCCGGTCCACCCGGTTCGGATGACCGGCCGGACCGTCCCACCTCTGTCCACAGGGCGCGGATCGCGGTGGAGAACCCCCTCCTCCCGGCCCACCCTGGAAGACGGAGGTGGTCGGTATGGCCCGTGGTCCCATCCACACCGCACAGGAACTCGGTCGCCGTGGCGAGGAGCTCGCCGCGGCGCATCTTCGACGCTGCGGGATGCGCATCCTGGCGCGCAACTGGCGGTGCCCCGACGGCGAGCTCGACATCGTGGCGCGCCGTGGCCGCACCCTCGTCGTGGTCGAGGTCAAGACCCGGTCGGACGCCCGCTTCGGCACCCCTCTCGAAGCGGTCGATTCGCGCAAACGTCTACGTCTGCGCCTGCTCGCCCGTAGATGGGCCGACGAACACGGCGGGACCGCGATCGGCACCGTGCGTACCCGTGTCGACGTCGTCTCCGTGCTGGCCGGGAGCGGCGGCCGCTGGTTCCTCAAGCACCACCGGGGGGTGGCCTAGATGGGGCTGGCCCGCACCCGCTCCATCGCCCTGCTCGGCATCGAGGGCCACGAGGTCGAGGTCGAGGCCCACCTGGGTGGCGGGCCTGCGGGGCTCACCCTGGTCGGCCTGCCCGACACCGCCCTGCGCGAGGCGCGCGACCGTATCCGGGCCGCCATCCTCAACAGCGGCGAGTACTGGCCCGACGACCACATCACCGTCAGCCTCTCGCCCGCGAGTCTGCCCAAGCGCGGGAGCGCGTTCGACCTCGCCATCGCCACCGCGGTCCTGGGCGCCAACGGGGCGATACCCTCCGATGCGCTCCACGACACGGTGCTCCTCGGCGAACTCGGCCTGGACGGGCGGGCCCGCCCGGTCCCGGGTGTCCTGCCGTCGATCCTGGCCGCGGCCCACGCGGGACACACCCGGTTCACGGTCGCCCGCGGTAACGCCGCCGAGGCCCGGCTCGTCCCCGACGTCGAGGTCACGGCGGTCGGCTCGCTGGCCGAGCTCCTCGCGCTCCTGCGGGGCGGCCCTCTCCCGCCGCCGTGCGGGGACGAGCCGGACGGCGGCCCCGTCACGGCGCGGACCGGCTCCCCGCGCCCCGTTCCCGACCTCGCCGACGTGCTCGGGCAGCCGGTCGCCCGGCGCGCGGTCGAGATCTCGGCGGCCGGCGGGCACAACACCTTTCTCCTGGGACCTCCTGGGACCGGCAAGAGCCTGCTCGCCGAGCGCCTGCCCACCGTGCTGCCACGGCTCACCACGGACGAGGCCATCGAGGTCACGGCGATCCACTCGGTCGCCGGGACGCTTCCCCGCGACCGTCCCCTGATCACCGTCCCCCCGTTCTGCGCGCCCCACCACACCGCCACCCGGACCGCCATCGTGGGAGGCGGTGCCGGGCGGCTGCGGCCGGGGGCGATCTCACTGGCCCATCGCGGTGTGTTGTTCCTGGACGAGGCACCCGAGTTCGAACGCGGCGTCCTCGACTCCCTTCGCCAACCGCTGGAGACCGGCGAGGTCGTTATCGCCCGCGCCGCGGCCACCGCGCGCTTTCCCGCGCGCTTCCTGCTCGTCCTGGCCGCCAACCCCTGTCCCTGCGGCAAGTCGGGGCCGGCCTGCGTGTGTCCGGCCGCGCAGCGTCGGCGCTACCTGGCCCGGTTGTCGGGGCCCCTGATGGACCGGGTCGACATCAAGGCCCACCTCCAACCGGTCACCCGTGCCGAGCTCCTCGCCGACCGCGCCCTCGCCGAGTCCTCCGCGGCCGTCGCCGAGCGGGTGGCCGAGGCCCGCGAGCGTGCCACCCGGCGGCTGGCCGCCACCCCCTGGAACACCAACGCCGCGGTCCCGGGTGCCGAGTTACGCCGCATGTTCCCCCCGGCACCCGACTCCGTGCAGGTGCTGGGCCGGGCGTTGGACCGCGGCGAGATCAGCGCCCGGGGTGTCGACCGCGTGCTGCGGGTCGCCTGGACACTGGCCGACCTCGCCGGACGCGACACCCCCACCACGGCCGATGTCGGCTACGCGTTCGCCCTGTGGGCGGGGACGGCCCAATGAGCTCCACCGATTCCGAGGCGTCGGCCCGCGCCGCGATCACGGCCGTCGCCCAACCCGGCGATCCCGTCATGAGCGGGCTCCTCGCCCAGATGCCCGCTGTCGAGGTCTGGGCCGCCCTTCGCGCCCGTCGCGCTCTTCCCGCCCCGCCGGGCAAGGACGACGCGTCGCGGGCCGCCCACGACGCCCGGATGCGCCGTTGGCAGGAGGCCGCGGCCGGCACCGACCCCGACGACCTGGTGGCCCGCGCCGCCGACCTCGGTATCAGGTTGGTGCTCCCCGGCGAACCCGAGTGGCCCGGACAGCTCGACTCCCTGGCCGGCCGGCGACCGGTCGCGCTCTGGGTACGCGGAACCCGCGACCTCCGGCACTGCTGTCTACGGTCGGTGGCGGTGGTGGGCTCCCGCGCGGCCAGCGCCTACGGTCTGCACGTGGCGGGGGAGTTCGCCCACGGCCTCGCCGAACGAGGCTGGACGGTCGTCTCGGGGGGCGCCTACGGTATCGACGGCGCCGCGCACCGCGGCGCCCTGGCCACGGGCGGTCCCACGGTCGTCGTCCTCGCCTGTGGTCTCGACACCGACTATCCGCGGGGCCACGCGAACCTGTTCGCCGCGGCCGCCGAACGCGGTGTGCTCGTCAGCGAGCACCCGCCGGGCACCACTCCCACCCGGCACGGCTTCCTGGTGCGCAACCGTCTCATCGCGGCCCTCACCCCCGGTACCGTCGTCGTCGAGGCGGGCCTGCGCAGTGGCGCGGCCAGCACCGCCAAGCACGCGCGGGAACTGTGCCGGATGCTCATGGCGGTGCCCGGCCCCGTCACCTCCGCGCTCTCGGCCGGTTGCCATCGGCTGCTGCGCGACTGCCAGGCCGTGTGCGTCACCTGTGTCGCCGACATCATCGAGCAGGTCGGCCCCATCGGAGCCGACCTGTGTTCCGATGAGGGGACGGTCATCGGCTCCGAGGAACTCGATCCGTTGTCCCGGCGACTCCTGGAGGCGGTGCCGTCCCGTTCCGGAGGGGGGACCGCGACGATCGCCATGGGCGCGGGGGTCGACCTCGACACCGCGCTGCGCCACCTCGGCCTGCTCGCCGCGGGGGGTTTCGTGGAACGCGCCGGGGGCGGTTGGCGGTTGAGACGACCCTGACCGGTTCCGGTGGAGCATGTCCCGCTGGGGTTAGGGTGACGCCATGAGCAGCCTCTACAGTCCCAGTCTCCGCGCGGAGGGGGCACTCGTCTTCGTCTCGGGACAGGTCCCCTTGGCACCCGATGGGAGCGTCGCCGAGTGCGACGCCGTAGAACAGGCCCGCCAGGTCTTCCGTAACATCGAGGCCGCCCTGGCTCCGCACGGAGCGGATCTGCGACATCTGGTCAAGGTCACCTACTACCTGCGCCACATCGCCGACCTCGACGGCGTCCGTCAGGTCATCGGTGAGTTCCTCGTCCACGAGCCCCGTCCGGCGAGTACGTTGGTCGAGGTCAGCGGGCTCATCGACCCGCGCTACCTGATCGAGGTCGACGCCGTGGCCGCGCTGCCGGCGCCTTCGAGGTGAACGAGGAGCACGGGGAGGAACGGTCCCTCCACGCCGGTCCCCCGGGGGAGGGGGCCGCGGTCCTCGACGACTTCGTCCGGCATCTCGATGCCGAGCTCGGCCGTTCACCGCACACCGTGCGCGCCTACCTGGGGGATCTGCGCGACCTCCTCGGCTACCTCGACAGAGTCGGGACGCGCCTGGAGGAGCTCGACATCGCGGTGTTGCGGGCCTGGCTGGCCGACCTGCACGGGCGTGGGCTGGGGCGGGCCACGCTGGCCCGGCGGATCGCCGCGGCCCGGGTGTTCACCGCGTTCCTGCACCGCACCGGACGGCTCGACCACGATTTCGGTCGGCTGCTGGCCACGCCCAAGCGGCATCGTCCTCTTCCGGCGGTGCTCGACGAACGGCAGACCGCCGAGGCGCTCGCGCCCCTGCACGATGACGACGACGCCTCGCCCGCCGCGCTGCGACGTCAGGCGGTCGTCGAGGTGCTGTATGCGACCGGGATCCGGGTGGCCGAGTTGTGCGGCCTCGACGTCGACGACCTCGACGAGGAACGGGGAACCCTCCGCGTCCTGGGCAAGGGCGGGCGGGAGCGTGTGGTCCCGATCGGCCGTCCCGCGCTGGAGGCGTTGCGCCGCTGGCTGGGCGAGGGCAGACCGGCCTGGGCCGGACCGGACAGTGGAGCGGCGATGTTCCTCGGTGCCCGTGGCGGCCGGCTGGGCACCCGCACCGCCCGGCGCGACGTCCACGAGCGGATGTCGGCGGCCTCGCCCGAGACCGACACCGCTCCCCACGGGCTGCGGCACAGCGCCGCCACCCACCTGCTCAACGGGGGCGCCGACCTGCGCAGCGTGCAGGAGATCCTCGGGCACTCGTCGCTGGCGAGCACACAGATCTACACCCACGTCTCGATCGAGCGGCTCACCCGTGTCTACAACAGGGCGCATCCGCGGGCGTGAGCGCTCGCGCGGGCGCGGGAACGGAGGGCAGGAGACGGTGGCGTCCCCGGCCCACCAGGGCGAGCGGGTCGAGGTAGGCGTCCCCGTCCAGCAGGCCCCAGTGCAGACAGGGGTGTGCGCCGCAGTGCGGCGGTGAGGCCGAGAGGGTCCCGATGGGATCGCCTGGGGCCACGGGGGTCCCGGACTCGACCAGGGGCGTCACCGGCAGGTAGGTGGTGCGCAGCGAGCCGTGGGCGACGCTCACGACACCGGTGCCGGCGACCCGTCCGGCGAACGCCACCCGTCCCGCGCCCGCCGACCGGACCACCGCCCCGTCGTCGGTCAGGAGGTCGACGCCCCGGTGGCCGGCCGACCAGGGGGAGGGCGGGGCGACGAAGGGACGCAGCACCACGTGGGGAGCGTCGACGGGCCAGGCCCACGGACCGGTGTCCGCCACAGCGGGTGGGACGGCGGGCACGGCCGTCCAGGCCAGGAGCGAGGCCAGGAACAGCGCGATGGACGGAAACAGGCGGGCGGGCGGACGGCGTGTCGGGTTCACCCTTCCAGCCTGGAAGGTCGCGACCTGGGGCGCGACCCGGATCGCCCGGCTGTGGACGAGGGCCGTGGACCGGCCGCGCCCAGGGTTCCTTGACAGGGGATGGGCGGCGGGCTAGAGGCGCCGGAGGGGCGGATCGGCGGTTAGAATCTTGTGGGGTCCAACGCGGACCACGCATCTCGCGCGTCCCCGCGCCTCCCAGGGAGGGGCCGGCTCTTACGGTCCGTACCGCCACGGCGGTACGGCGGATCGGCCGGGACGTCAGGAACAACCGGAGGCGGGTCCACCACCCGCCGAACAAGGAGGACCAAGTCATGGCCGCAGTCGTGACGATCCGCCAGCTCCTCGAGAGCGGCGTTCACTTCGGGCACCAGACCCGGCGCTGGAACCCGAAGATGAAGCGCTTCATCTTCACCGAGCGCAACGGCATCTACATCATCGACCTCCAGAAGTCGCTGTCCTACATCGACCGCGCCTACGAGTTCGTCAAGGAGACCGTCGCCCACGGTGGCACGATCCTCTTCGTCGGCACCAAGAAGCAGGCGCAGGAGGCCATCGACG
This sequence comes from Marinactinospora endophytica, assembly GCF_054780875.1. Classification (NCBI taxonomy): domain Bacteria; kingdom Bacillati; phylum Actinomycetota; class Actinomycetes; order Streptosporangiales; family Nocardiopsidaceae; genus Marinactinospora; species Marinactinospora endophytica. The sequence goes on from NZ_BAAGVM010000003.1 coordinate 479,979, forward strand.
AGCAGGCCCGCCGTGTCGGCATGCCCTTCGTCAACCAGCGCTGGCTGGGCGGCATGCTCACCAACTTCTCCACCGTCCACAAGCGGCTCCAGCGCCTCAAGGAGCTCGAGGAGATCGACTTCGACGACGTCGCCGCCTCCGGGCTCACCAAGAAGGAGCTGCTGGGCCTGCGCCGCGAGAAGGACAAGCTGGAGCGCACCCTCGGCGGTATCCGCGACATGTCCCGCGTCCCCAGCGCGGTGTGGATCGTGGACACCAAGAAGGAGCACATCGCGATCAGCGAGGCCCGGAAGCTGAACATCCCGGTCGTCGCCATCCTCGACACCAACTGCGACCCGGACGAGGTCGACTACCCGATCCCGGGCAACGACGACGCCATCCGCAGTGTCAGCCTGCTGACCCGCGTCGTCGCCGACGCGGTCGCCGAAGGCCTGCTGGCCCGCTCCGGCGCCGGAGCGGAGAAGTCGGCCGAGGAGCCGCTGGCCGAGTGGGAGCGGGAGCTCCTCGAGGGCAAGAGCGAGACCGAGGCCCCGGCCGAGGCGAAGGACGAGGCCCCCGCCGCCGAGGCTCCGGCCGAGGCCGCCGAGGGCGAGACCCCGGCCTCCTGACGCCTGACGGCCCCCGCCCCTGACGGGCGGGGGCCGCGTCCTCCGCACCCGTCGACCCACTTCCAGGGATAGAGAACAGCAATGGCGAACTACACCGCCGCCGACGTCAAGAAGCTGCGCGAGCTCACCGGCGCCGGCATGATGGCCTGCAAGAAGGCCCTTGAGGAGTCCAACGGCGACTTCGAGAAGGCCGTCGAGATCCTGCGCGTCAAGGGCGCCAAGGACGTCGGCAAGCGCGCCGAGCGCACCGCCGCCAACGGCCTGATCGCGCTGCGCAGCGACAGCGAGACCTCCGCCGTCCTCGTCGAGCTCAACTGTGAGACCGACTTCGTCGCCAAGAACGACAAGTTCCAGAAGCTCGCCGCCGACATCGCCGAGTTCATCGACCGGACGAACCCGGCCGACGTCGCCTCGCTGCTGAGCGCCGAGTACGCCGACGGCAAGACCGTGCAGAAGGTCATCGAGGAGAACAGCGCCGTCATCGGCGAGAAGCTGGAGCTTCGCCGCTTCGCCAAGCTCGAAGGCGCCTTCGTCGCCAGCTACATGCACAAGTCCGACCCGGACCTGCCCCCGACCCTGGGCGTCCTGGTCGAACTGGACAAGGCCAACCCCGAGGTCGCCAAGGACCTGGCCCAGCAGATCGCCGCGCTCGCCCCGAAGTACGTGAGCAGGGACGAGGTCCCCGCCGACGTGGTCGAGAACGAGCGCCGCATCGCCGAGGCCACCGCCCGCGAGGAGGGCAAGCCCGAGCAGGCCCTGCCCAAGATCGTCGAGGGCCGTGTCAACGGTTTCTTCAAGGACGTCACGCTGCTCGGTCAGCCGTTCGTCAAGGAGAACAAGAAGACCGTCCAGAAGGTCGTCGAGGAGGCCGGTGTCACCGTCCGCCGCTTCGTCCGCTTCAAGGTCGGCCAGGCCTAAGGGTTTGACATGATGGAGGTGCCGGGGAGGTCTATCCCCGGCACCTCCGCTGGATAAGGCGCGTTTTCTCCCGAGACCCGGGGAGCCGCCTTGCACTACCACTCGGGGGAACCAGAAGGAGGCCGACCGCCGTGTCCGAGAACGAGGCGCACAGCGCCAACGGACCAGCCATGCACGACACGGGCTGGAAGCGCGTCGTACTGAAGCTGTCAGGAGAGGCGTTCGCCGGCGGCGAGCAGCTCGGCATCGATCCCGGGGTCGTCCAGTACGTCGCCGACGCGATCGCCGCCGCGGTGTCCGAGGGCATCGAGGTCGCCGTCGTCGTCGGCGGGGGCAACATGTTCCGTGGCGCGGAGATGTCCGAGCGCGGTATGGAGCGCGGCCGCGCCGACTACATGGGCATGCTCGGCACCGTCATCAACTGCCTCGCCCTCCAGGACTTCCTGGAGCGCCTCGGCGTGGACACCCGTGTCCAGACCGCCATCCACATGAGCCAGGTGGCCGAGGCCTACATCCCGCGGCGCGCCATCCGGCACCTGGAGAAGGGCCGTGTCGTCATCTTCGGCGCCGGTCTCGGCGCGCCCTTCTTCTCCACCGACACCACCGCCGCGCAGCGCGCCCTGGAGATCGGCGCGCAGGCGGTGCTCAAGGGGACGCAGGTCGACGGCGTCTACGACGCCGACCCGCGCCGCACCCCCGGCGCGGTCAGGTTCGACCGCCTCGACTACAACGAAGTGCTCACCCGCGGGCTGAAGGTCATGGATGCCACTGCGGTGAGCCTGTGCATGGACAACGGTCTGCCGATCGTGGTCTTCGACCTCATGGGCCAGGGCAACATCGTCCGCGCGGTCCGGGGCGAGAAGATCGGCACGATCGTGTGTCCCGCGGACAGCTGACCTCAGACCTCAACCGACGCATCGCGACACACGGGAGCCGAAATGATCGAAGAGACCCTCCTCGAAGCCGAGGAGAAGATGGAAAAGGCCGTCGCGGTGGCCAAGGAGGACTTCGCCTCCATCCGGACCGGTCGCCCCACTCCGGCGACCTTCAACCGGATCACCGCCGAGTACTACGGTGCCCCGACTCCCATCAACCAGCTCGCATCGTTCGCGGTTCCCGAGCCCCGCATGGTCGTCATCTCCCCGTTCGACAAGGGGTCGATGCAGGCCATCGAGAAGGCGATTCGCGAGAGCGACCTGGGGGTCAACCCGGCCAACGACGGCAACATCATCCGTGTGGTCTTCCCCGAGCTGTCGGAGGAGCGCCGCAAGGAGTACGTGAAGGTCGTGCGGACCAAGGCCGAGGAGGGCAAGGTCTCGATCCGTAACGTCCGCCGGCACGCCAAGGACGCGCTGGACAAGGCCGTCAAGAACGGCGACATCGGCGAGGACGAGGGGCGTCGCGCCCAGGAGGAGCTGGACGAGCTCACCCACAAGTACGTCGGCGCGATCGACGAGCTCCTCAAGCACAAGGAATCCGAACTCCTCGAGGTCTGATCCTTGTTCAGATTCGAGTCCGCATTGGACGAGGGCGGTGGGAAGGGCGTCCCGACCGCGGTGCCGGCGGAACCCGCCCTGAAGAATTCGGTGGGGTCATCGCCACGTGGCTCCGCGGAAGCGGACGGAGCCCCAACGCCTATGCCGAGAGACGACAAGCGAAGGTTCGCCCTGCGCAAGCGTGACGGCCAGCCGATCAAGGCGGGACGTAACCTGCCGCTCGCGGTGGGCTCAGGGGTGGCGCTCGGAGCGCTCGTCCTGTTGTCCATCTTCCCGTTCCCGGCCGGTTTCGTACTGATCGCCTCGATCGCGGTTCTGGTCGGGTTGCGGGAGCTGAACAGGGCGTTCGCCTCGCGTGACATCCGCCTGGCCCTCCTGCCGGTGGCCGTGGGCGGCGTGGCGATGCAGGCGGCGGCCTACTTCGGCGGTCCGGCGTGGCTGGTGGGCACCCTCGCGATCACGGTCATCGTCGCGCTGTCGTGGCGGCTGCGCGGCGGGGCCGACGGGTACGTCCGTGACGCGACGGCGACGGTGTTCGCCGCCGTCTACCTGCCGGTCCTGCTGGGAACGTGGCTGTTGCTGCTGGCGACCCCTGATGACGGACGGGCGCGGTTGATCGTCTTCATCATCGTCACGATCAGCAGCGACATCGGCGGCTACTTCGCTGGCATCACCGCGGGGCGGCACAAGATGGCGCCCACGATCAGCCCGAACAAGACCTGGGAGGGCTTCGCGGGCTCGGTGGTGGGGTGCATGATCGCCGGCGCCCTCACGGTCTGGCTGATGCTGGACGGGCCGGTGTGGGCCGGGATCGCGCTCGGAGTGGCCGTGGTGCTCGCGGCGACGGTCGGCGACCTGATCGAGTCCCTGGTCAAGCGCGATCTCGGGATCAAGGACATGGGGCGTTTCATGCCGGGGCACGGCGGGTTGCTGGACCGGGTGGACTCCCTGTTGGTGGCCGGTCCGGTGGCCTGGGTGGTGCTGACCCTGTTGGTGCCGGCGGGGTGAGCGAACGGAAGCGGAGGGGCTGGACGCGGGCGTCCAGCCCCTCCGGTCTTTTCCGGCCCGGTTCAGTCACGGGCGAGTGAGCGTACGCCGGGGACGGCGAGGGTCGCGAGGGTGGCGACGATGAGCAGCGCGGCCATGCCCAGCAGGGTGGTGTCGGTGCCGAGGCGGTGCGCGATGGGCCCGGCCACCATCTCCCCGACGGGCATCGCCAGGAACGAGCCGAGCGCGTCATAGGAGTAGACCCGGGCGAGCCGGTCGGAGGGGATGTTCTGTTGGAGGGAGACCTCCCAGGCCACCCCGAACTGCTCGGTGGCCATGCCGACGAAGAACATCAGCGGCAGCAGCAGGGGGACGTGGGGCGCCTCGGCGAGCGCCACCAGGGGAAGCGCCTCCAGCAGGATCAACGCGACGCCGAAGCGCAGCGCGTGGCGGGGCTGCCAGCGCGCCGCGAGCACGCCGCCGATGAGAGCGCCCGCCCCCTGGAGACCGAGGATCAGCCCCCACGCGCCGCTGCCGAAGGACGAGGAGGCGACGCCGGTGCCCAGGACGACGACACCGCCCGATATCACCGCGTTGACCACCGTGAACTGCGCCACCACGCTCCACACCCACGAACGCGAGGTGAACTCCCGCCAGCCTTCGAGGAGGTCGCGCAGGACGCCGCCGCGCTGATGGGCGGGGGCGGTGGGGCCGGGCGTCGCCGGCAGGCGCAGCAACGCGAAGCAGAGGCCGGCCGCGCAGAACAGCGCCGCGTTGCCGGCGAGGGCCCATCCGGGGCCGGCCAGGCCGGCGGCGGCGCCCCCCAGTGACATCCCGACCGTCATCCCCAGTTGGACGCCGACGCGGACCAGGGCGTTGGCCGGTCGAAGGAGTGCCGCGGGGACCGTCTGGGGGGTGAGCGCGGCCGCCGCGGGCAGTCCCGCGGCGGCCGCGGCTCCGTTGACCAGGCTGAGCAGCACCAGGAGGGGCAGCGAAGCGGCGTCGAGCAGGACCGCGGCGGCCAGACCGGCCTGGGACAGCGCGGCGAGCCCGCACGCTCCCTGCATGATGAGCGCCCGGGGCAGGCGGTCGGCGAGCACACCGCCGAACAGCAGCAGGGCGACGTTGGCGAGCGAACGAGCGCCGACGACCAGGCCGAGGTGCACGATGGAGCCGGTGACCTCCAAGACGGCGAACCCGAGCGCGATGGTCGTGACGCTGTTGGCCAGGTACATCAGGAGGCGGCCCAGGGTGAGGGCGCGGAAGGCGCCGACACGCAGGGGCGCGAGGACGCCGGTGTCCTCGGACAGGGCGTTCACTCTCGGTCCCGGGCGGGAGGCGGGGGCGGGGTGTCGTCCATCTCGAACATCAGCAGGCTGGTGCTGACGTGGACGGTGCCGGGGGTGTGCGGGGGGCGGGCGGCCTCGTGCAGCTCGCTCATGAGCGAGCCGACCCGCTCGCGCAGGTTCTGCCAGCTCGTGGGGTCGATCCACAGGTCGGCGTCGGTCAGGGTGCTGCGGGTTCCCGGGCGCTGCCGGGCGGCGCGCCGCCGCATCTCCTCGGCCATCGCCGAGGCGAGAAGCCGGTGTTCGCCGGGGTCGCGGATGTCGATCCGCTCGCCCGACTCGGGGGCGTGGCGGTACCGGCGCGCCCGGCCGCCGCGGACCTCGACCTCCTCGCAGACCTCTACCAGGCCCGCGTCGCGTAGGCGGCGCAGGTGGTAGCTGACGTTGGCCTGGGTCTCGCCGAGCTCGCGGGCCGCCTCGGCCGCGCTCATCGCCGTTCCGGTCAGCAGTGACAGCAGCCGTAGTCGCAGGGGGTGGGCGAGCGTGCGCAGGCCGCGCGCTCCGAGTGGGGGAGGGGACGGGCTCATGGGAGCAGCATGGACGGGCCCGCGTCAACCGTCAAAGGAATATTTGGGGGTAGATCCGGAGAGGGAAAGCCGTCGTGGGGGAAAGGCTCAGCCCAGGACCCAGCTCCGCCCCTCGGCCGCGAGCTTGGCGATGAGGGTGGCGGCGTCGTGCTCCTTGGCGAACAGATGCTCGGGGCGGGTGATCGGCACCACCCACAGCCACCGGACCGGATCACCGTGGAAGCGCAGTCCCGAGGTGTCGGGGGGCGGCGCCCAGCTCGGACCGGCCAGCACCGAGGGATCGGACACGAGCAGCACCGCGGTGAAGTCGCCGCGCAGCGGTGGCTCCTCCGGATCCACCAGCCACTTCACGGTGTGCCCCGGACCGAACCAGGTGACCGCGCGCCAGGGGAAGGTCCCCAACCACCGGAAGATCCGGGCCGCCACGTGCGCCGGCAGGGTGGTGGCCAAGGCCAGCTCGATGCGGGCGTGCTGCGAGGTGTCGGCCATGTAGCGGTCGAGGGTGGGCATCCGTTGGCCGCACATGCCCACCGTGCTGAGCACGGTGTAGGGCCGATCGGGGGTCGTCGGCCGCTCCGACACCCGTATCAGCGGCGGATGGCCGTCGGAGACGTCCCAGTAGTGCCCGGCCGGCCCCACCGTCCTGGTCAGATGGGTGAACACGTTGCGCTGCACGGTGCGCCAGGCATTGGGAGAGGAGCGCCACTCCCAGTAGGCCTCGGCGTGTACCACGCGCGGCCACAGCTGGGCGGCGACGTCGTCCAGCGCCCAGGCGTAGGCGCTGTGCCCGACCGCCTCACGGGCGAACCCGGGCAGCCCCCGGTCGGCCTCGGCCCAGCCGGGGATGATCGCCAGCAGCCCGTCGCCGTCGAACAACGCGACCCCGTCCCCCTCCTCGAACCACACGACGCGCAGGCTCTCCGGAGCCAGGCGGGGACGCCCCTGCGGATGTTTGGTGTGCCGCGCCGGCATCAGCGGCGCCTGGCCGGGGAACAGCCCCACGGGCTCGTTCTCGTCGGGGGCCGGTTCGTGGTTGGCCAGCCACACGGGGACGCGGACCTCACCGCGCGGGTCGAGGAGGTAGGCGGCGCTGGTGCGCGCGTCCTCCTCGACGACGACTCTGCGGCTGCGGTAGGGGCTGACCTGGTCGAGGAGGACGCGGACTTCGGACACCGAACCTCCTCGTCGTTCACCGCCGTCGCACGACGCCACCCGAGCGGCGCATAGTATGGACATCGTGCCCGTTCCGGCGGCACCGCAGCGTAACCGCGATCACGCCGTATCCGGCCCTAAACTACCGCGAACCGCCGCTTCGCCGCCGCCCTTCGTCTCTCCGCGATCTGGATCCACTCATGCCTGCCGAGCTCACCTTCGTCGCACCGCGCCGGGCCAAGCCGCCCCGGCACCTCGCCGATCTCACCCCCGACGAGCGCAGCGCCGTGGTCGCCGAGCTCGGGGAGAAGCCCTTCCGCGCCAAACAGCTCGCCAAGCACTACTTCGGGCACCTCGAGTCCGACACCGCGCGGATGACGGATCTGCCCGCCTCGTCGCGCGAGCGCCTGGGCGAGGCGCTGTTGCCGCAGCTGCTCACCCCGGTGCGCCACGTCACCTGTGACAACGGCATGACCCGCAAGACCCTCTGGCGGGCCTTCGACGGCGTGTTGTTCGAGTCGGTGCTCATGCGCTACCCCGACCGCGTCACGCTGTGCGTGTCCTCCCAGGCCGGCTGCGGCATGAACTGTCCGTTCTGCGCCACCGGCCAGAACGGTCTCACCCGTAACCTGTCGACCGGAGAGATCGTCGACCAGATCGTCTCCGTCGCCCGCGACCTGGCCCGTGGCGAGGTGTCGGGCGGTCCGGGACGCATCAGCAACATCGTGTTCATGGGCATGGGCGAGCCCCTGGCCAACTACAAGCGGGTGCTCGACGCGGTCCGGCGCATCACCGACCCGGTACCCGGGGGGCTGGGCATCTCCCAACGGGGCGTCACCGTCTCGACGGTGGGGCTGGTCCCGGCGATCGAGAAACTGATCGCCGAGCGTCTCCAGGTCCGGCTCGCGGTCTCCCTGCACGCCCCCGACGACGAGCTGCGCGACGAGCTCGTCCCGGTCAACAACCGGTGGAAGGTCGCCGAGGTCCTCGACGCGGCGTGGCGCTACGCCGCGACGACCGGCCGCCGCGTCTCCATCGAGTACGCCCTGATCCGCGACATCAACGACCAGGCCTGGCGCGCCGACCTGCTCGGTCGCCTCCTGGCGGGGAACCTGGTCCACGTCAACCTGATCCCGCTCAACCCCACCCCCGGCTCCAAGTGGACCGCCTCGCGACCCGAGGACGAGCGCGAGTTCGTCCGCCGGCTCCAGGCCCACGGCGTCCCCGTCACCGTCCGCGACACCCGGGGACAGGAGATCGACGGCGCCTGCGGACAGCTCGCCGCGGCCGAGAACTGACCTTCCCCGTCCCCGCCCAGGAGCAGCAGGCCATGTCGCAGACCGCCGATGTCGTCGTCGTCGGTCTGGGCGCCATGGGCGCCCAGACCCTGTGGAGACTCGCCCGCCGGGGCGTCGACGTTCTCGGTGTCGAGCGTTTCGAACCCGGTCACGCCCACGGATCCAGCCACGGCGAGTCCCGGATCATCCGCACCGCCTACCTGGAGGGGGCCGACTACGTACCGCTCGCCCTGGGCGCCTGGGAGGCGTGGGCGGAACTGTCGGCCGAGACCGGAGCCGAACTGGTGACCCGGTGCGGCGGGCTGGTGCTGGGACGCGCGCACGACCCCTCCGTGGCCGGGACACTGGCCTCGGCCCGGGCGCGCGGTCTGCGCCACGAACGCCTGGACGCGGCCGAGCTGTCCCGCCGCTTCCCCCGCCATCTACTGGAGGCCGACCAGGTCGGGGTGTTCGAGGAGGCGGCGGGGGTCGTACGCCCCGAGGCGGCCATCCGGGCCGCGGTCGACGCCGCGCGGGCCGCGGGCGCGCGGGTGCGCACGGGCTGCGCCGTCACCCGCATCGTCCCCGACCCCGACCGGTCCCGGGTCGTCGTCGGCGACACCGAGATCCGGGCCCGGCACGTGGTCGTCACCGCGGGGGCGTGGACGTCCCGGCTCCTGCCCGACCTCGCCGCCCCGTTGCACGTCGAGCGGCGCGTGCTGGCCTGGTTCCCGGTGGACGACCCCGCGGCGTTCACCCCTGACCGCTTCCCGGTGTTCATCCGGGACGAGCCCGACGGTACGACCTGGTACGGCTTCCCCAGCCTCGACGGCGCGACCGTCAAGATCGCCGTCCACGCCGACGCCGCGGCCGGGCCGGGCGCGCAGCGCGGCGAACCCGCCGACCCCGACGAAGGGCCCCGACGTCCCGACGCCGCCGACGCCGCCCGCATGCGGCTGCTGGCGGAGCGGATCCGGGGGCTGGGCGGCGATCCCGTCCGGATGTCGGCGTGCATGTACACGATGACCCCCGACGAACACTTCGTCATCGGCTCCCGGCCCCACCTACCCGGCCTGACGGTGGCGGCGGGCTTCTCCGGGCACGGCTACAAGTTCGCCTCGATCATCGGCGTGGCCCTGGCCGACCTCGCCGAGACGGGCCGCACCTCGCTGCCGATCGGCCTGTTCGATCCGGCTCGCCCGGCGGTGGCGGGGAGCCTCGGCGCGGCCGGGTGACCGAGAGCGCGCTGGCCTTCCTCTTCGGACTGCTCTCGGCGCTGATCCCGGTCCTCAACGTCGAGGTCTACCTGGTGGGCGCCGCCGCGTTGCTCGGCGACGGCGCGCTCTCGGCCATGGCGGTGGCGGCCGGTGCCGGCCAGACGCTCGGCAAGATCGCCTACTACTACCTGGGCCGCGGCGCGCTCGACCTCGCCTGGCTGCGACGCAGGGGCGAGAAGAAGATCGGCACGTGGAGCCGGCGCCTGCAGCGCTGGCAGGAGAAGGCGGAGGGACGGCCGGTATGGACCGCGGCGCTGGTGGCGGTCAGCTCCTTCTCCAGCATCCCGCCGTTCATGGTGGTCTCGGTGTTCGCCGGTATGGCGCGGATGCCGGTGTGGGCGTTTGCGACCGTGACGATGGCGACCCGGACCGCGCGTTTCCTGATTCTGGTCCACGCGCCGGGGGCGGCGTCGGCCCTGCTGCGGTGAAGGGCGGGCGACGGCGGTCACGCCACTCGGGGGCGAAGCGCGACCGCCATCGCGTGAAAGAGGACGTCTGGACCGCCGAAGGGGTTTACCGGCGCTTTGCCGGAGGCTGACGCGGTCCGGTCAGCGCGTGCCCCAGGCATAGGTCTGTTTGCGCAGCTTCAGATAGAGGAAACTCTCCGTGGCGGTCACGGTGGGGATCGCCCGGACACGGTTGAGGATCTCCAGCAGCCGTTCGTCGTCCTCGGCCACGACCTCCACCAGCAGGTCGAAGGAGCCCGCGGTGATGACCACGTAGTCGACCCCGTCCAGGTCGCAGACCTCGTCGGCCACCCTGTCGAGGTCACCGTTGCAGCGGACGCCGATCATGGCCTGACGGTTGAACCCCAGCATCATCGGGTCGGTGACCCCCACGACCTGGATCACCCCCGCCTCCAGCAGCCGTTGCACCCGCTGGCGTACCGCGGCCTCGGAGAGCCCCACCGCCTTGCCGATGGCGGCGTAGGAGCGCCGGCCGTCCTGCTGGAGCTGTTCGATGATGCGCTTGGCGGTGTCGTCGAGCCCGATCGCGCCGGCGCCGTTCCTGCGCGCCGCAGCCGGCGTGCCCGCCTGGTCCGTCACTTGTCCTCCACTGCCGCCTGCGCCGGTGCCCGTCACCAGCCCCGGTCGGTCCTCGCTGTTCGGAGCGGCAACGGATGCCAACCTACTCCACGGGTGCGCCTGTCCCCGACGTCACGATCTCAACCCGCCGCGGACCGAGTCCAGGGACAACAACGCGACGTGGAGTGACAGGCAGGTCTCCACCGAGTCCAGGTCGACGTCGAGAACCCGGGAGATCCGGCGGAGCCGCTCGTAGAAGGCGGGGCGCGACAGATGGGCGCGGGAGGCGGCCAGCGCCTTGTTGCGTCCCGCCGCCAGGTAGTGGCGCAGCATCGCGGTGAGGTCGGCGTTGTGACGGGCGTCGTAGGCCAGGAGCGGCCCGAGCTCGCGCTCGACGTAGGTCTGCAGCCGCTCGTCGTCCCGCAGGAGGTGCAGCAACCCCCGCAGGTGCAGGTCGGGAAGCCGGTAGTAGGGGCGCTCGTCGTTCTGCCGCACGGCCACGTCACCCACCTGACGCGCCTCCAGGAACGACCGGCGTACGTCGCGGATGTCCTCACTGGGCGAACCGGCCGCGATCACCACCCCCTCGCCGGTCCGCTCGCGGATGCGCCTGGCCAGCCGTTCCAGGCAGGGGTCCGCGGTCTCGTCCGTGGGCAGCGACAACAGGACGCCCACGCGCAGGTCGTCCAGTGAGCCCACCAGCGCGGGGAGCCGGAGCTCGCGGCAGGCGCGCGCGGCACCCTCGGCGGTGTCGGCCAGACGGGCCTGGGCGGCCAGACCGGTCCCGGCCTCGCGCAACCGCAGCACCAGTCCGACCAGTCCGGTCCCGGACAGCGGCACGCCCACGGCCCGGGCGCGCACCAGTGCCTCTTCGGGGTCGGAGTAGGCGCGGTCGATGATGCCGGCGATGATCGTCTGGTGCGTCTGACGCTCCAGCCCCTCCTGGTGGCGCTCCAGCAACCGTCCCAGCGCGAGCGTGGCGGCGGCGCGTTCGACCAGCACCGTCTGGAGCGGACCGGGGGAGGCCCCACAGATGAGGATGAGCCGGCCCCAGTCCTGTCCGCGCGCGCCGACCATCGTGACCAGCCAGCCCGTGGCGGGGTCGTGCACGGTGCGGGCGGAGGAGACGACGCCGCGGGACCGGTTCTCCCACGCGGTCAGCAGGATTCCGGGGTCCTCTCCGTTGAGGTCGCAGGCCAGCATCTGGTGGTTGAGGTTCTCCAGCACCACCGGGCAACCCGAGGACTGCGCCACCTCGGCGAGGACCTGTTCGGGCCGGGCCCCCTCGACCGACAGCTCGGTGAACACCGCGTGCAGCCGTTCGGATTCGCGCAGCTCCTCCAGTTGCTCGTTGACGACCCGGCTGTGCACCGCCTCGGTGATCTCGACGAACCGGGCCTCGCGGTCCAGGGAGACGACCGGGACACCGACGTCCCGGGCGGCCTCCAGCAGGGCCCCGGGAAGGACCGAGTGGTACTTGCGACCGAGTTCGACGGCGATGCCGCTCACCCCGACGGCCGCGAGGTCGGTGACGTAGCGGCGTAGCGCGGCGGGGTCGTCGGGCATCGCGATCCCGGTGGTCAAGACGAGCTCCCCGCCACGGAGCAGGTGGGCCAGGTCGGTGACCTCGGCGATGTGGACCCAGCGCACGGTGCGGTCGAGGTGCTCGGCACCCACGACGACCCTGGGGCGCGCGCGCTGGAGCGGTGGCAGGCGGAGCACGTCGGCCAGGGTGGGCAACACGTCGTCAGTGTAGTGGCGGCATGTCAGGCGGAAGGGGCCTCCTCCTTACAGGTTGCAAAGGCCGGGGTGGGCGCTGGGCGCCCACGGCGGCGGAATCGGGCGACGACGACGCGGATTCCAAGCCGGATTGACAGTCTGTCAACTCGCCGGAGCCGAAACCGACACCCCGCACCTGGCGAAGGCCGGCGACAGCGGTGAGACTTGGGTCATGTCGGATCTGCTCGCACGTCACCGCGCGGTCATGCCCTCATGGCTGGCCCTCTACTACGACAACCCCATCGAGATCGTCACCGGCAAGGGGAACCGGGTCACCGACGCCGACGGTGTCACCTACCTCGACTTCTTCGCCGGCATCGTCACCAACATGCTCGGCTACGACGTCGCCGAGGTGCGTGAGGCGGTGGAGCGCCAGCTCGCCCGAGGTGTCGCGCACACCTCCACGCTCTACCTCCTGCGCGGCCAGGTCGAGCTGGCCGAGAAGATCGCCCGGCTGTCGGGCATCCCCGACGCCAAGGTCTTCTTCACCAACTCCGGTACCGAGGCCAACGAGACGGCACTGCTGTTGGCGACCTGCGCGCGCGGTTCCGACCAGGTCCTGGCCATGCGCAACAGCTACCACGGTCGCTCCTACGGGACGATCGCGGTCACCGGCAACCGCGGCTGGAAGAACTCCTCGCTGTCCCCGCTCAACGTCCACTACCTGCACGGCACCGACCGCGACCATCCGGCCTTCCGCGGGATGGGCGACGAGGAGTACGTCGAGGTGTGCGTGGCCGACCTGCGGGACGTCCTCGCCACCGCGACCGCCCCCGACGTCGCCTGTCTGATCGCCGAGCCGGTGCAGGGGGTGGGCGGGTTCGCCATGGCCCCCGAAGGGCTGTTCGCCGCCTACAAGGAGGTCCTGGACGAGCACGGGATCCTGTTCGTCTCCGACGAGGTGCAGACCGGTTGGGGGCGTACCGGATCGCACTTCTGGGGGATCGGCGCCCACGGCGTCGTTCCCGACGCGATGACGTTCGCCAAGGGGCTGGGGAACGGGTTCGCGATCGGCGGGGTGGTCGCCCGCGGCGACCTCATGGACGGACTGCCCGCCAATGGGGTCGCGACCTTCGGCGGCAACCCCGTCTCCACCGCCGCGGCCAACGCGACCCTGGACTACCTGCTCGACCACGACCTGCAGGCCAACGCCGCGCGCCTGGGGCCGGTACTGCTGGACGGGCTGCGGCCGCTCGCCGCCTCGCTCGCCACGGTCGGCGCGGTGCGCGGTCGCGGCCTGATGTTCGCGGTGGACATGGTCGAGCCCGACAGCGGCGAACCCAGCCCGCGCCTGGCCGCCGCGGTCCTGGAGGAGACCCGCCGGCGTGGCCTGCTCATCGGCAAGGGGGGCCTGCACGGCCACACCCTGCGCATGGCTCCCCCGATGACGCTCAGTGAGGAGGAGGCCCGCGAGGGGCGGGACATCCTGGTCGAGGCCATCACCGCGGTCGACGCCGCCGCCCGCTGACCCCCACCGCCCGGCCCGAACGCCGCGGGCCGGGCACCCCACCGAGAAACGGAGAAGGATCCCTTGAGCAAGCACGTCACGCACTGGATCGGCGGCCGGTCCCACACCGGACCCGCCCGTCGTCGCGGTGACATCTATGATCCGGCGACCGGCGCCGTCACGGGCACCGTCGACCTCGCCGGCGGGGCCGAGGTCGACGCGGCGGTCGCCGCCGCCGTCGAGGCCTTCCCGGCCTGGCGCGACGCCTCGCTGTCCCGGCGCACCTCGGTGCTGTTCCGGTTCCGGGAGCTGTTGCACGCCGGCGCCGACGAGCTCGCCCGCCTCATCAGCTCCGAGCACGGCAAGGTGGTCTCCGACGCGGCCGGCGAGATCGCTCGCGGGCTGGAGGTGGTGGAGTTCGCGTGCGGCATCCCGCACCTGCTCAAGGGGGGGTACTCGGAGAACGTCTCCACCCGGGTGGACGCCTTCTCCGTCCTGCAGCCCCTGGGCGTGGTCGCCGCGGTGTCGCCGTTCAACTTCCCGGCGATGGTGCCGATGTGGACCTTCCCGGTCGCGATCGCGTGCGGCAACACCTTCGTGCTCAAACCGAGCGAGAAGGACCCCTCCGCGGCGAACTTCCTCGCGGGTCTGTGGGCCCGTGCCGGCCTTCCCGACGGGGTGTTCAACGTCGTGCACGGCGACGGGGAGGCGGTGACGGCCCTCATGGAGCATCCGGACGTCAAGGCGGTGAGCTTCGTCGGGTCCACACCGATCGCCCGCCACGTCTATGAGACCGCGGCCCGACACGGAAAGCGTGTCCAGGCGCTCGGCGGGGCGAAGAACCACATGGTGGTCCTTCCCGACGCGGATCTCGACCTCGCGGCCGACGCGGCGGTGTCGGCGGCGTTCGGCTCGGCGGGGGAGCGGTGCATGGCGATCTCCGCGATCGTCGCGGTCGAGCCGGTCGCCGACGCGCTGGTGGAGCGCGTCCGGGAACGCGCGGCCCGGCTGAGGGTCGGCCCCGGGCACGACGAGCGCAGTCAGATGGGGCCGCTGGTGACCGGAGCGCACCGTGACAAGGTCGCCTCCTACCTGGAGTCCGGCGTGCGCGAGGGGGCGACACTGGCTCTCGACGGCCGCGTGCACCCGGTGGTCGGGGGGAGCCCCGAGGGGTTCTGGCTGGGACCGTCGCTGCTGGACCATGTCACGCCCGAGATGAGCTGCTACCGCGACGAGATCTTCGGCCCGGTGCTGTCGGTGCTGCGTGTTCCCGACTACGACGCCGCGCTGGAGCTGGTCAACGCCAGTCCCTATGGCAACGGGGCGGCGGTCTTCACCAGGGACGGTGGCGCGGCGCGGCGCTTCCACAACGAGGTCGAGGTGGGGATGGTCGGCGTCAACGTGCCGATCCCGGTGCCGATGGCCTACTACTCCTTCGGCGGGTGGAAGGAGTCGTTGTTCGGCGATTCGCACGCGCACGGTACCGAGGGAGTGCACTTCTACACCCGGACCAAGGCCGTCACCACGCGCTGGCCGGGCTCCGGACAGGGCGGGGTGAATCTGGGGTTCCCGACGAACGGCTGAGCCGTGAACGTCGGAATCGGGAAGAGTTCGCCTACTTAAGGTCCCCGGACCGCTACACGCAGTATCGTGGTGTGTGGTTCCCGCTGGGCGGTCGTGGCCGCGCGGTGGTGGGAGCGTTGTGAGCACACCGGGATGGCGCGCTCAATTCCCCTCCTCCCCCCATGGAAGCGGGCGCGCCGTGAAGAGCGCTCCGGGTCCTCATCTCCCCCTGGACCCGGAGCGCTCGCTCGCGCGGTGACGGCGCTAGTGCATCGCGAACGCGCGGGCGCGCGTGGCGTGGGCGACCGCGATTCCGGCGCACTCGTCGCATCCGTAGACGCCACTGCCGTCGGGGAGTTCTCCCAGCGGGCAGCGGGGCCGGGGCCACCTCACATGGCAGATGGCGCAGGCGTCTCCCATGAGCTGCGCGGTCGTGAGAGCGTCCGGGTCAAAGATGTATGTTTTGTCGCTTGTGTCCGCATTCGTTGTGCCGCGATCGCACATGATGCTCAGACCGCTCAACGTCCTTGCTCCCCCCGTGGTTTAGGACAGTCTGGCGGGCCAATAGTTATCGGCTCTTTATTCAACCAGATGTGTATGGAATCCGGAATGGCTCGGGCCGATTTCTGTGACGGTCAGCATGGAGATAATAACTCTACGTAGCGACAAAGCGAACATGTCCCCCGAGTTCTTTACCTTCTGCGGTGCATGTCCATAATGTCTGCTCGGATTATGGAGAGGCGCCGTGTGATGCCACGGCTACGGTGCTGGGTTTCGGGCACCCATCACGCAGCGTACTCCCCATCGAGCTCATCGTGCAGAAACGCCGCGGGCCCGTGTCCCCACCAGGGGACACGGGCCCGCGGAACGACCGTCGCGAAGACCTACGGGGCGGCGGCTACAGCCGGGCGAAGGCCTCGGCCAGAATGTCCAGCCCCTCGTTGAGCAGGTCGTCGCCGATCACCAGCGGCGGCAGCATCCGGATGACGTTGCCGTAGGTGCCGGCGGTCAGCAGCACGAGGCCCTGGGAGTGGCAGTAACGGACGATCTCGGCGAGCGCCGCGGTGTTGGGGGTCTTGTCGCCGGCCCCCGCCACCAGCTCGATCGCGATCATCGCGCCACGGCCGCGGACATCGCCGATGATGTCGTAGCGCTCGGCCAGGGCGCGCAGGCGCGACAGCATCGTCTCGCCGATGGCGCGGGCCCGCTCCACCAGCTTCTCCGACTCGATGGTCTCCAGCGCGGCGAGGGCGGCGGCGCACGCGGCCGGGTTGCCGCCGTAGGTGCCGCCCAGGCCGCCACCGTGCACCGCGTCCATCAGCTCCGCCCGCCCGGTCACCGCGGCCAGCGGGAGACCGCCGGCGATGCCCTTGGCCGTGGTGATCAGGTCCGGCACGATGCCCTCGTGGTCGCAGGCGAACATGTCACCGGTGCGGGCGAAACCGGTCTGCACCTCGTCGGCGATGAAGACGATGCCGTTCTCACGGCAGAACTCCACCAGGGCCGGCAGGAAGCCCGCGCCGGGCTCGATGAAGCCGCCCTCGCCCTGGATCGGCTCGATGAGCACCGCGGCCACGTTCTCGGCGCCGATCTGCTTGGTGATCTGCTCGATCGCCTGGGCGGCGGCCTGCGGACCGCACTCCTCGGCGCCGGTCGGCCAGCGGAACGGGTAGGCCATCGGCATCCGGTAGACCTCGCCGGCGAACGGACCGAACCCCTGCTTGTAGGGCATGTTCTTGGCGGTCAGCGCCATGGTGAGGTTGGTGCGGCCGTGGTAGGCGTGGTCGAACACGACGACGGCCTGGCGGCCCGTCGCGTTACGCGCGATCTTGACCGCGTTCTCCACGGCCTCGGCGCCGGAGTTCAGCAGGATGGAGCGCTTCTCGTGGTCGCCGGGGGTGATCCGGTTCAGCGCCTCACAGACGTCGACGTAGGCCTCGTAGGGGTTGACCATGAAGCAGGTGTGGGTGAACTTCGCGAGCTGCTCCTGGGCGCGGGCGACCACGAGCGGGTTGGCGTTGCCCACGTTGGTCACCGCGATGCCCGCGCCGAAGTCGATGAGCGCGTTGCCGTCGACGTCCTCGACGATGCCGCCGCCCGCGCGCTCCACGTAGACGGGGAGGGAGCTGCCCACGCCCTGGGCCACGGCCTTGAGGCGGCGTTCCTGCAGCGCGCGCGACTTCGGGCCAGGGATCTCGGTGACGATCCGGCGCTCCTGCGCGATCTCCGGGCCAGTGGTGGCCATAGGCCTGTCCTCCCTTATCGGTCTCGTCCAGATACGTGATACCTGGTCAACAGGGCCGACCCTATGGCCGCGCCGGTCCACTGGTTATCGCCGCGGTGGATAAGATTGGGAGTCTGACTTGGCCATTTCGGCCGAGACGATCCGAAGTACGCCCCGGCCGCCCACCGCGGGCGCGTGATCTTTGGCGACCAACGAGGAATCCAGCCGTGCCGCCCACACTCGGAACGCTTCTGCGGACCCCGCGCCTGCGTCTCAGCCTGCTCACCGGCGGCGAGCAGCTCGATCGCCAGGTGCGCTGGGTGGCGGTCAGCGAACTCACCGATCCCACCCCCTACCTGGAGGGCGGTGAGCTCGTCCTGACGACCGGCGTGCGCTGGCACGACGACCTCGGGGCCGCCCGCGACTACGTTCGCCGCCTGGTCGGCCGCGAGGTCGCGGGGCTGGGGTTCGGTAGCGGGGTCACCCATCCGGAGGTGCCCGCCGACCTCGTCGAAGCGGCCACCGAACTCGGGCTGCCCCTGATCGAGGTGCCCCGCCCCACCCCCTTCATCGCGATCGGCAAGGAGGTCTCCCGCCTCCTCGCCCGGGAACAGTACGAGGGGCTCACCCGCGCCTTCGCGGCGCAGCGGCAGCTCACCCAGGCGGCCCTGCGCGGCGCCGACGCGGTCGTGGACCGGCTCGGTGCCGAACTCGGTGGCTGGGTCCTCCTCCTCGCCCCCGACGGGGCGCTGCGGCACGCCTTCCCGGCCGGCGCGGCCCACCGGGCCGTCGAGCTCGGCCGGGAGGTGCACCGCCTGCGCGACTCCCGTTACCGCGCCGGGGCCTCGGTGTCGGCCGTGGGGGAGAGCGTCGCCCTGCAACCGCTCGGCGTCGGCGGTCGGATCCGCGGCTTCCTCGCGGTCGGCGGGGAGCGCGGGCTCGGTCCCGACGAACGCACCCTCGTCAACGCCGCGATCTCGCTGCTGTCGCTGGAACTGGCCCGCACCGAGCCGGTCCGCGGCGAGGGGATCCAGGGAGGGGTGCTGGCCGCCCTGCTCGACGGCGCGATCGCCGCGCGGGGGCCGGGAGCGGACCGGTTGCGCGCCGCGCTTCCCGCCGAACCGGTGGCGGTCGCCCTCGCCGACGCCGGAGCCGAGACCGCTCCCTTGTGGGACCCCGCGCTGGACGGTTGCCTGGTCGCCGAACTCGACGGACGTCTCACCGTCCTCGGCGCGGCGGGGGAGCGTCCGGGGGAGATCCTGTCCGGGGTGGTGGAGGGACCGGTGGGGGAGAGCGAGCCCTGCGGCTACGACAGCCTTCCCACGGCCCGTACCCAGGCGGAGCGGGCGTTGGAGGCGGCCCGTCGGGAGGGTGGTGGAGTCGTCCGCCACGGTGACCTGCCCGGCGGCCTTCTCGGGCTCCTCGACACGCCCTCGGGGGAACGCATCGCCGGTGACCTGCTGGCCCCGCTGTTGGCGCACCGTTCGGCCGGCGACCTGGTCGGGTCGTTGCGGGCCTACCTCGCCGCGTCCGGCCGTTGGGACGCCGCGGCCGACGCGCTGGGGGTCCACCGGCACACGTTGCGCTACCGGATCACCCGCATCCGTGAACTGCTCCCCGGGGACCTCGACGATCCCGACTACCGCGCCGAACTGTGGTTCGCGCTGCGCATGTTGACCGACGGGTGAGGTGCCACGCCCAGCCCGCGTGGGGGACGGTGGCACCCGGTGTCCAGACGGAGCGGGGCCGACCGCGCCACGGCGGTCTGCGCGCCCGCGCGTCCTTTGGGAGACGGGGCGGAGCCGGCCGGTTTCGCGTTCTTCCCCCGCGGTCTCCTCGCGATGCCGCGCGCAAGGACGCGCCGCGGGTCTGGGCGGGGGAGGAGACGCCTTCACGGCGTCGCGGGAAAGGGGCGGGATCCCGCGCGATCGCTTCCACCGGACGTACGGACACCACGTCGTCCAAGGGGTGTCCCGCGTGCTCCGGGCGCCGGCGGGTTCTCCGTCCGGTGTCAGGGGGGAAACAGGGAAACGGCGGGACTTTCGCCCGTTTACTTCCGTAGCGATATTTGCTAGGCCGGCGTGCCCAGGAGAGGAAACAAGATCATCTCTTGGGCGAAGAGCGCCGTAATTGTGAATTTCGATGGAAATCGCTGCGTTTCGTGGCTGAGGGGAATACGCTCACTTCCGTCCCGGAGTGGCGGCATTCACGGCGTGCCGGGTCTGTCTTGACAGGCGTGCCGTAACGACACGTGAAGGAACGCAGTGCCCGCGATCAACGAACAGATGAGGGAGTTCCTGCAGCTCCCCGGTGCGCGCAGTGTGTCTTTGGTCGATTACACGAATGACCGGGTCCTGGCCGAATTCGGTCATGGAATCCGGGGAGGTTCCGATGGGACGGACGGGGTGGCCGCCCTTGTCCGCGCGTTCGTCGCCGATCTCGACCTGGTATCCCGAGAGGACGGAAACGATCTCGAAGACGTCGTGCTCACCACTTCCGGCGGTTATCTGCTGGTCGCGGTGCTGAGCCTGCCGACGGGAACACGTTTTTGTATCCAGCTTCGTATGGACCGCGAGAGCGGCAACGTCGGCCTGGCGCTCAGAGCATTACGTCATTTCGCGGCACGGCCGCCGGCGGGCCTGGCAGAGGCGTTCTCCC
Source organism: Marinactinospora endophytica (assembly GCF_054780875.1). NCBI lineage: Bacteria > Bacillati > Actinomycetota > Actinomycetes > Streptosporangiales > Nocardiopsidaceae > Marinactinospora > Marinactinospora endophytica. The sequence goes on from NZ_BAAGVM010000003.1 coordinate 500,263, forward strand.
CGCCGCCCGGACCGCCGCAGCGGCGTACGAGGGCCCTGCCGCGTCGTTACCGCGATCCCACGCGCAGGCTCCGGGCGGGCGGCCAACCGGTCGATTGGGAGACGCCCGACCCGGCGACGCTACGGCGTGTGCTCGGCGCGCTGCGGGAGCTGTGTTCCGCGCCCGTGGAGCCGCCGTTGCGGAGCCTGAGGACTGGAGCGGCGTGAAGAGACCACTGTTGCACCGCGTCGGACGGCTGCTGGTGAAGCGCCAGGAGGATCCCGACCACGACAACGCACCCGAGTCCGCAACACACCGATCGAGTGGAGGAGAGGCAATGCCCAACCTGGACGCGGCCCTCAAGGAGATGATGACCATCGACGGCGCCATCGGCGCCTCCGTGGTCGACTACGGCAGTGGGATGTCGCTCGGTTCGCTGAGCACCACCAACGACCTGGACCTGACGGTCGCCTCCGCGGGGAACACCGAGGTGGTGCGGGCGAAGATGCGCACGATCGATCAGCTCGGCCTCAAGGACGGCATCGAGGACATCCTCATCACCCTGAGCAGCCAGTATCACCTCATCCGGCCTCTGACCAGCCGCAAGGGGCAGGGGCTGTTCCTTTATCTGGCGTTGGACCGTGGCCGGGCGAACCTGGCGCTGGCCCGGCACCTGTTGAAGAACATCGAGGAGACGCTGGAGATGTAGCTGCTATGTCCTGGGCGGTCGGCTTTTTCGGGCCGGCCGCCCATGCAATTGCATGGGAGAAAACGCTGTCCGTTTCGGTCCTTCGCGCAGGTAGGGTGCGAGACGGCCGGGGAGCCCTCCAGGGCGCCCGTGACCGGCGGACACACAAGGAGGAACACGGTGCCCGAGGGCCACACCCTGCACCGGCTGGCGGCGCACTTCACCACGACGTTCGTGGGCACGCGGCTACGGGTCTCCAGCCCCCAAGGGCGCTTCGCCGACGGCGCGCGCCGCCTCGACGGGCGGGTGCTCACCGCCGCGGAGGCCCACGGCAAACAACTGTTCCTCGGATTCGACTCGGCCGAGTGGCTCCGCGTGCACCTGGGGCTCTACGGAGCCTGGACGTTCGGCGACGCCGCGGGGGAACGCAGCCTCGGCGCCCCGCGCGTCGCGTCAGGGAACGAACGGGAACTCCTCCACGACGCCGACGGCTTCGTCGTCCCCCCGGCGCCCGTGGGCGCGGTCCGGGTCCGCTTCGCCTCCGCATCCGGCTGGGCCGACCTACGCGGCCCCTCGGCCTGCGAAGTCCTGGGAGAAGACGAGAAAGAGGCGGTGCGCGCCCGGCTCGGCCCCGACCCCTTGCGTCGCGACGCCGACCCCGAGCGGGCCTGGGACGTCGTCCGCCGTTCGCGCACCCCGATCGCCGCGTTGCTCATGCGCCAAGACGTGATCGCCGGGATCGGCAACATCTACCGGGCGGAGTCGCTGTTTCGCGTCGGCATCGAACCGCACCGCCCAGGCCGCGAACTGTCGCGCGCCCAGTGGCAGGCGCTGTGGGACGACGTCACCGCCATGCTCGGTGACGGCGTACGAGAAGGACGGATCATCACCACCCGACCCGAGGACCGCCCCGATCCCGAGCTGCGGCCGGTCCCGCGCGAGGACGCCTTCTACGTCTCCTACCGCACCGGCCTGCCCTGCCGCATGTGCGGTACCCATGTCCGAGCCGAGGAGCTGGCCGGACGCACGCTGTACTGGTGCCCCGGCTGCCAGAAGGGGTGAAGGGCCCCGCCCCGGAGGCGGGGCCGGCGTGGCGCCCCGGACGCCGATGGGTCCGAAGCGGAAGGGGAATCCGGTGCCCCATCACTCACATATGTGGCTACGGTTACCCGAGGGACACATGATCATCGGTGACGATGGAGAAGCGGAGGGGCGCGTACATGGGCGACGACACACGACGAACGGTACGCCTACACGTCGTCGAGGAGGGTGACACGGCACCGCACACACCCGCTCTCCCCCAGGCCGACACGTGGTACGTCGACCCCGTCCACTCCACCGTGGGCTTCACCGCCGGAATGCAGGGGCTGGTGCGCGTACGCGGCCGGTTCGGCAGAGTCTCGGGGGTCGTGTGGGTCGCCGAGGACCCCGAGAAGAGCTCGGCCAGCGTCTCGGTCGAGGCGGCCAGCATCGACACCGGCATCGCCCGCAGGGACGAGCACCTGCGCTCCTCCGACTTCCTCGACGTCGACCGCTTCCCCACGATCGACTGGCGCGGTACCCACGCCGAGCCCGCCCCCACCCCCGGAACCTGGACCTTCCACGGCGAGCTCACGGTCAAGGGGATCACCGCGCCCCTGCCGCTGACCGGCTCCTTCCTCGGCGAACAGCCCTACCCCTTCGGCGACGCCACGATGATCGGCCTCACCGGGACCGCCAGACTCGACCGCTTCGACTTCGGTATCGACGCGATGCCGCCCGTCCCCGGGGCCAGGTTGTTCATCGGTCGCGACGTCGAGATCCATCTCGACGTCGCGATGATCAACAGCGACATCCGTTTCTTCACCGAGCGCTTCCTGTCGGGACGCCGCTGAACCGGGGCGGTTACCCGACCGCGTGGCGCGCGAGGTAGGACTCGGCGCGCTCGATCGCGTTCGCCCGCTCCAGGGCCTCGGCCGTGCTGACCCCCGACCCGCCGAACTCCCGCACGGCGTTGTAGTAGATGACGGCGACTCCACGGCACAGCACGTTGCCGCCGCACACCGAGTACATGTCGGTGCGGAACTGGTTGTCGATACGCAGCCGCGCCTCTTCGGTGAACCGGGACTGCTGTTTGTAATTGCGGTAGCCGAAGTCGTGGCGCTCGCAGCTGGACAGGAACTCGTACCCGAAGGGCTCGTCCGGGGACCAGCTGCACCCGTCGGAGTCCCAGACGAGCTGGTCGGCGTGCGGACGCTGGTCGCGGATCGCGTCGAACTCCGCCAGCGGCGTCGCGAAGAGGTAGGTGTCGGTGACGCCGCGCACCTGCTCGGGGGTGAGCGCGGCGTGGGCGCCTGTGGCGGTCGGCAGTGTGAGCAGGACGGCGGCCGCCGCGGTGGCGACCGCGGTGACGGCGCGGCGGATGACGAGACGCATGGGGGAGACCCTTCCGTCCGATGGGATGCGGTCTCTGAGTAATACGTCATGAGCGCACGGTGAGGGAAGGGGGAAACGGTGAACCCGCGGTCATCTTTCGACGTCTCCCCTTCCCCGAGGCGCTCCTCCCGCGTGGGGGACGATCGTCTCCGTTCCCTCGCCGAGCAACTCCGCCAGCCGCTCGGCGTTGCGCTGCGCCCAGTCACGGTTGCAGTTGTTCATCACGACGTGGACCGCCGCGGCCTCGTCGGCGAGGTGCCGTATCCGCGGCACCCACTCCGACAGCTCGGCGTCGTCGTAGCGGTAGGCGAACCGGGCGCGCTTGTCCCCGCTGTCCCAGTGCCGGGAACGGCCGTGGAACCGGACCACGGCCAGATCGGGGGAGGTGACCGCGGCCAATGGTGGGACCGAGCTCGTGTGGCCCTGCGGCATGTCCACGCACACATAGGGCAGGTCGTTGTCCACCAGGAAACGGAGCGTCTCCTCGCGGTTCTCCTCGCGCAGCCACGATGCGTGCCGGAACTCCACGCACACGCGCATCGGCGCGCACCGCTCCCGGCACTCCAGGATGTAGCGCCGGCGCTCGGCGCCGGCGGGGAACCAGGGCGGAAACTGCAACAGCACCGCTCCCAGCTTGCCGGAGCGCTGGAGCGGGGCCAGCGCGGTGCGGAAGCGGTCCCACATCTCCGTCACCAGGCCGGGGTCGGCGTCGGCGACGTAGAGGTTGCCGTTGCGGTTGGCGCTCTTGGCCGCCGCCGCCCGCAACGGGACCGGCAGCGCCGAGGGGCGGGTCGGATGGTGGGTGAACAGGGAGAACGCCTTGACGTTGAAGACGAAGTCCGGCGGAGTCCGTTCCACCCAGGCGAGTGAGGTCCGCTCGGCCGGCGGGTGGTAGTAGGTGGCGTCCACCTCGACCACGGGGAAACGCGAGGCGTAGAAGCGGAGCCGTTGCTCGGGGGTGCGGGCCTGCGGCGGGTACCAGCCCGACTCGACCAGTGAACGGTCGGTCCACGAGGCGGTGCCGATGCGTATGTGTCCCATGGCGTCGGGCTACCCGCCCGATCCCCGTCAACCCAGGGTGCGGTCCAGGTTCAGCGCGGCGCTGATCAGTCCGAGATGGGTGAACGCCTGGGGGAAGTTGCCGAGCTGGTCACCGCTCAGCCCGATCTGTTCGGAGTACAGCCCCAGGTGGTTGGCGTAGGTGAACATCTTCTCCAGGACCAGCCGCGCGTCCTCCAGGCGGCCGGCCCGGGTCAGGGCCTCGGCGTACCAGAACGAGCACAGCGAGAAGGTCCCCTCCTCGGCGTCCATTCCGTCGTCCACCGCGTCGGCGTCGTAGCGGAACACCAGGCTGTCGGTCGTCAGGTGCTCCTCGATGGCCTCCAACGTGGAGAGGAACCGCGGGTCGGTGGGGGAGGTGAACTTCACCATGGGCATCAGCAGCATCGAGGCGTCCAGGATCGGCTCTCCCAGACGCTGGGTGAACGCCTTCAGCTCCTCGTTCCACCCTTCTTCCAGGATCTGCCGGTGGACGGTGTCGCGCGCCCGGGTCCATTCGGCGATGTCGCCCGGCAGGCCGCGCCGGCGCGCCATGCGGATCATCCGCTCGATCGCCACCCAGGTCATCAACCGGGAGAAGGTGTGCCGGCCCTCCACGCCACGCTTCTCCCAGATGCCGGCGTCGGGTCGGTCCCAGTGGGTGCACAGCCAGTCCAGCGTTTCGGTGAGGTGCCGCCAGGTGTCCAGGGACAGCCCCGTGTCGTACTTGTCGAAGAGGTAGAGCGCGTCGAAGATCTCGCCGTACACGTCCAGTTGGAGCTGTTCGGAGGCGGCGTTGCCGATCCGTACCGGTGCCGATCCGCGGTAGCCGGCCAGATGGCGCAGCTCCTCCTCGGTGGGATCGCTGTCCCCGTCCACCGTGTACATCACGCGCAACGGACCGAACTCCTCGTCGGAGGGCGCGCGGAAACGGGCGCACAGCCATCCCGTGAACGCCTCGGCCTCCTCGGTGAACCCCAACTGGAGCAGCGCGTACAGCGAGAAGGCCGCGTCGCGCAGCCATACCCTGCGGTAGTCCCAATTGCGTTCGCCGCCGATCCGTTCGGGCAGCGAGGTCGTCGGCGCGGCGATGATCGCGCCGGTCGGCTCGTAGGTGAGCATCTTCAACGTCAGCGCGGAGCGCTGCACCATCTCCCGCCAGCGTCCGGTGTAGGTGCACGCGGACAGCCAGCCGCGCCAGAAGGCCGCGGTCGCGTCGAACAGTCCCTCGACGTCGGCCGGGCGATCGGGGGGCGGGTCGCGGTGGTCACCGGGTTCGAGGACCTCCAGGACGAACAGTTCCGTCTCGCCGTGCGCGATCCGGAACTCGCCGGCGGCGCCGCCGGTGTTCTCGTGCCGCAGGTCGACGCTGGTGCGCAGGCACAGTTCCAGGTCCGCGCCGAGGAACCAGATGCCACGTTCGTCGCGGCGGACGGTGTGGGCGGTGCGTCCGTAGTCCATCCGCGGATCCACGGTGACACGCATCCGCATGGAGCCGCGGACGGCGACGACCCGGCGGACCAGGAGTTGGCGGTGGTCGGGGTCGTGGGCGCGCAGCACCGGCATGAAGTCCTGCACTTCCACCACGCCGTCCACGGTGAGGAAGCGGGTCACGAGGATGTTGGACTCGGGGAAGTAGTTCTGCTGGGTGTTGGAGACCTCGCAGGTGGGGGTGATGGTCCAGTGGCCGCCCCGCTCGGGGTCCAGGAGGGAGGCGAACACGCTGGGGGAGTCGAACCGGGGGCAGCAGAACCAGTCGATGCCTCCCCGGGTGCTCACCAGCGCCGCGGTGCGCATGTCGCCGATCATTCCGTGCTCGGCGATCGGCGGATAGCTGTCGGGGTTCTCCGTCACCCTTCTCCTCCCTTACAGGGCGGGTTCCCGGGCGCGGCTACCCGCGGGAGGAGATGGATAACGACCTGACTGTTGACTGGTAGCGGAGCAGGTACTACGGTCGGCTCAACTATTAGGAAGCTTTCCTAATAGAAAGGTTCGCCGGCCCAGGACCGGATCGGAGCGGGTGGATGAGGAGCGCCCGCTCCGGTCCCCTGCCGTGCCGTGGACCCGTCACTCCAACCGGGGACAGTCGCCGGCCAGGCCGCCGTCGGCCTCGCCATTGCCGCCACCCCGGAAGTACACCTCGTTGACCCATCCCCACGCCCCGGTGTCGGACCTGGTCAACGCCCACCAGGTGTTCCAGTATCCGCTCAGGTCCTGGCGGGCTCCGCTGACCTGGCAGACGTACCAGTTGGCGCGGGGCCCGGTCTCGTTCAGCCACCCCACCGCGGTACCGCCGTGGGGCGACTCGTACACCGGGATGCGCCCATCGGGACGAGGAGACCAGTCGGGACAGCGCTCGACCGCGATGCTGCGGCCGGTGGGCAACGTCTGGTACTCACCGTCGAAGACGCAGGGCTGCTCGTCGGCCGCGGCGGCGGGAGCGGCGGTGGCCGATCCCAGGAAGAGCGCCGCGACCGGGATCGCGAGCAGGCGGGCAAGGGAAGCCTCCGTCGCCATGTGTCCTACCTCCGGTGCGGTGGGTGACGCTCCCACCCTGCCCCTCCCCGACCGGGAAGAGAAGCACCCGAGGCCGTCCCACCCTGGCTGGACTTCCAGGTCATGTCCGACCCGGACGGTCACCGGCCACGGTGATCGGCCCGGCGCTCAGTCCCCCGGGGTGCGCGCCGCCGCGCCCGCGGCCAGCGCGAGCACCGCACAGGTGAACCACAACGCCCCGCCCACGCCCGTCGCCGTCGCCACCAGGCTCGCCCCCGCCGGCATGGCCACCTGACCCACCCGGTTGCTCATCAAGCGCAACGCCAACGCGGTGCTCCGCGCCGACGCGGGGACCGCCCGCACCACCGTGGTCATCGTCAACGGTTGCCCCAGCCCCAACAGGAAACCGCCGACCCCCAGCGCGACCGCCATGACGGCCGGTCCCGACAACGGCAGCGGCACCACCGCCAACGCGACCGCCGCGCCCGCGGCGCTCACCACGATCAGGGCACGACGGCTCCAGCGCCTCAACAGGACGGGCAGGAGCAGCCGGGAGGCGATCGACGCGGCCGCGCGCAGGCTCAACAGGGCACCGGCGACCGTCGGGGCGATGCCGTTCTGCTCCGCGATCAGCGGCAGGTAGGCGGTCAGGATGTCCACGGCGGCCAACAGCGCCAGGCTCACGAACAACCCCGTCGGGATCCCCGGGCTGCGCAGCAACCCGGTCAGCGGCAGCCGTGGCCCGCGCTCCGGCGTGGGGGGAACCCGGCCGCCTCCGCCGCGGGCCACGCCCAGCAACCCCGGCAACGCCAGCAAGGCGACGACCACCGCCACCAGCAACGCCATACGGGTCGGCTCGCGCAACGCGGCCCCCGACGCCTCCCCCAGCAGGGCACCGGCCAGCGCCGGGCCGGCCATCTGTCCCACCGACACCGCGGCGGTGAACCAGCCGAAGTTGCGGTCCAGCCCGTCCTCGGGGGACAACCGGGCCACCAGTCCCTGGCCGGCGATCATGAACACCAGGTGCCCCAGTCCCAGCACCGTCCCGCCCAGCGCGAGCGTCCACAACGACGTCGACAGGGCCATGAGCACCGGAGCGGCGGCCAGCAGGAGCGTTCCCGCGACGATCACCAAGGGGGAACGGGGATAGCGATCGGTGAAACGCCCCAACGGGACGGCCGAAACGACGGAGACCAGCGCGTAGGCCGCGGTGATCAGGCCGATGGCCAGTTCGTCGGCGCCAAAGGAGATGGCCCGGTAGGACAGCAGGGGCCGGGCGAGGTTCAGAGCGGTCTGGGTGAGGACCACCGAACCCAGCAGCCACACCAGCCACCGTCCGTTGCCCGCGACGTCTTTCTCGGAGGTCATGGGGTCACCACGCCGAGGACACGCGCGGGGGAGTGAGGACCGTCAGCAGGCCCGCGCGTTTTGAACCCGGCCACCTTCTCGCGATTTCGCCGCCCCACAACACGCCTTCCGAACACGTCGATCGAGGACCGTTCGTGGGGCCGGAGACGCAAAGGGGCGAACCGGCCGGGAACGGCCACGCGGTTCCATACCGCCCAGGCGCACGGTATACCCAGGGACACAGACGTACGCACTCGGCATCGGGTCATCGGACCGAGAAAGCCGAAAAGGCACCGTAGAGAAGGCGGCGGGCCTGTCCCAGCCCGACCGTGGTCGGACGGGACGACGCCCCTCCCGGTCATCTCAGCCCTCCTGGGCCGCCCAGACGTCGGACCGGCCCATGACCCCTGGACCCCCGGCTCACCGTCTCGTCCGTGCCGGCCGCCGCGCGCCCTGCCCCTCAGCGAGGAAGGAGGCGGACGGGCCCGGTGGTGGGCCATGAAAGGCGGGATGGGCCGGGCGCGGACGATGTTCGTCGCGGCCCCTTTGGGAGCGGCGTCACGGTGACCGGGCCGCCCGGTGCCTCGGTGGAGCCCCTGACGATACCTGTCGTCCCCCATGCCGCACCGTCAGCCCCGTAGGCGTCGGTGGAGAAGGCGAGTTCTCCCGGGCTTCCAGGGCCACCGGCCGCCACGTCCCCCAGACGGTCCTTCGAGGTCACCGTCGATGGGCGTGGCGGGGCCGTGGTGTCGTCTCCAGATGGCAGCGCGTCGGCCAGCCGCTCCGTCCCGCCCAGCGCCCGACGGTGGCCCTCTGCGGCGGGGTACCCGCGCCCCTGCGGCCCGCGCTCGCACCCGCTGGGGTGGAGCTCCCCCGAGCCGAGGCCCGTCCCCGCTCGCCGGCCGACGGCGTGGCACGGGATCCCGCGGGACAGCACGCAAGAGGGCCGCGGTGATCGGCCGTGGAGCGGCCGGATCGGTCGAACAGAGACCGCCGGGAGAACCGCGGATCTCGGCCGGCGGGAACGGCCGGTGGGACGTCGATCTGTGGGGGAACGGCCGGCGTGTCCGACGACAGGGACGCCACTCCCATTGACACAAGGTCGCGACGGGCTTTCAGGATCGGAGCAACCCCGTCTGTTCTTCCGGGGTCCCTCCAGAACGAGGACGGCGGAGGAACATCAACCTTGAAAACCCGCGAAAAGAACTCTTCTCCCATGAAGCGGGATACCGCCTGAAATGGGCCTGGTGGGCGGTGTGACCTGGGCGAAGGCGGGCTCTCGGGCGGAATGGGCCAGGCCCGCCCCCGAAAAGGGAACGGGCCCGAATCCCGCGAGGTGTTCCGCGGCTTCGCGCCGCAGCCCGCGAACGGCCGGAAACGCGATCCGTTCAGGGCTTGAGACTCGGCGGAATGATCCCCTCGCGAATGGAGCGCAGGATCTCGTCGGAGGTCGCGCTGTAGGAGGTGGCCCGGCGCACCTCCGAACGAACCGCGGAGACCACGGCCTCGCTCTGCAGGATCCCCGCCAACGACGGCGGTGCCAAGGCCTCACGCCCCTTGCGGGCCACGTCGACCAGCCCCCGCTCGAACACGTCCTTGGTCAGGTAGAACAGCCCGTGGACCTTGTCCGCCACGTCGCCCTCGGAGAGCAGGTCCACCTGGACGATCAACCGCGGAGACACGTCGGCGCCCGGCAGGTGGTAGGAACGCCATTCGCGCCCGTTGGTGAACAGCAGCCACTCGGCGCCCTGCTCCTCCGCGTGCGTCCGCGCCTGGCGCAGGCTGCGGACGTCCAATTCCTGACCGCACCGCTTGATCTCCAGGAACGCGACGATCCGGTCGCCGATGCGCACGCCGTAGTCGACGGACTCGCCCTTGGTCTGGTACTCGGTGGTCAGGTCGTTGTACTTGTCATAACCGAGCGCCTCACCGAGGAAGTCGGTGGCCAGGATCCTCGTGTCTCCCTCGTTGGCATCCCGGTCCACCAGGTCGGTCAACGGTCCGGCGAACCGCGCCACGGCCCCGTGCAGGCGTTCACGGACGGAGACCTCCCATGACTCGCCTGGGAAGGCGAACTCGCCGGTTCTCGTCAGGACCTGGGTCGCGTTGGAGTCCTTCGGTTCCATCTCGTGCACGCTGGGCCGCCTGTTCCATCGGGGGGAAATCCGCTTCGAGCGGGAATGATAATGGTCGGCAGCTCAGCGTCTCAGGACGGTGCGTACGATCTGGATGGCGGTCAGACAGGCGATCGCGGCGAGCGGAAGAAGCAGGTTCTTCAGTGGATCGCGGATCGGCGTGTAATGGGCGTCGCCGTCCTTGACCGTGATGTAGCCGACGGGAATCGCGTGAACGCTTCCGGCGCCTTGGCCGCTCGACGGCTCAGAGGAGGCGCATGTGTTCCTCCCCCCGACCGTGGCGAGACTGACCCGGCAGACCGGGATCACCGTCACGGAGTCGCGCTCCACGGGGGGCCCGTAGACCAGGGAGGCGTCAGCGCCGATCCCGGCCGCGTCCGCCACGGCATCGATGGGGGCGGAGAGCAGGCGCTCTCCCCCCGGCGCCGCTGAGGGGCGGTCCGTCGGATCGCTCATCACCCGGCTCCTCTCTTCTCTCCAGGGAGTCCAACGCTATAGGCGTGGGAGACGAAAGCCCATGCCGCTCCGGCGCCTGGCCGGCATGCGCCATCCGGGGCGGCGGGATCCGTGTCTCCTGGCATGAGCACGGGAGAAGGTGGGGTAGTGTTCTCCGAGTCGCCCTGGTGCGGCCCTCGAGGCCGGCCACGAGGCGATCGACCTCCTCATGATCACTCCGGTCACGGCATCCGTCCGGGTCGGGTAGAGTGGGGAGGCCGAGGATCTGGAGAAGCGGACATCCGCTCTGGATGGCCGTCCGGGTCCGTCTTCACGGGACGTCCGCTCACCCAGGTGAGTGTCCCCTTCCTTCGCATCAGATGCCGACGGTGTCGTCGTTGCCGGTTATCCGGACGACCTCGGCCCCGTTGAATTCCGACGTCGAAAGGGAGTTCTTTTCGGGGTTGTCGGGTTCGGAATCGCCGGTTTGGCGGGGTCGGAACGCCCTGATAAAGTGAAGACACAACGGAACGCGGGACCCGGACACACTCCGGAAAACGCGAACCGATTCCCGGTTTCATCAGGGAAACCCGGAAAGCGCCGATTCGACGCCGGACGGAACACCTGATAAAGTGGGAACACAACAAAGCGGAAGCGCCGCCTCTGCGGAAGAGCGTCGGACGAGGGTTCGGGCTTGTAGGCGAGGATGCGGTTGTTTTTTGAGAACTCAACAGCGCGTGTTCGATTTTCTTTAAGCCAAGTTTGTTTTGGCCCCGTCCACTACGTTGGTGGTGGGTAGGGTTCCTTTGATTACTCCATGATTGTTGGAGTGGTCAGGGTTCACCTCTTCCAGGTTTGCCGGTGACCGTGTGTTGCCGGTGGTTAGACCTTGATGGAGAGTTTGATCCTGGCT